>NZ_JBAYPG010000008.1:0-99375 GCF_041677825.1 Castellaniella sp. | reverse complement strand
TGCATTTCAGCGCACGGGCGATCTTGAGGATGAGGGGGAGCGTGGGGACATGCTCGCCGCGCTCGATCTTGCCCATGTGAGACCGCTCGATGCCGGCCATGTGAGCCAGCGTTTCCTGAGCGATACCCTGGTTGGTTCTCTCTTCCCGCACGGCAGCCCCAAACGCGATGGCTGGTTCCGCTTCGTAGGTAGTGGTGCCGGTGGGGCGGCCCCTTTGGATCGAACGCTTTGTCCTGAACATGAGTCAGGAACCAGATGCTGGTCACGTCGACCTCGCCCCTCCATCAACAATCCGGAATCAGCCGCGCCCGCAAAAATGGACTTGTTTGTGGACTAAAAAGTCCCGGCTGTAGGCGGATCGCAGTGGACCACGGCAGAACGTCAAAGAGAGGAAAAGTCTTTGTGGAGCAATGACTTGCAGACTCTCTTGGACTTCTGCGGAAGTCCGCAGAATGATGCAGTGGAGCGGGTGATGGGAATCGAACCCACGCTTGAGGCTTGGGAAGCCGCCGTTCTACCATTGAACTACACCCGCCCGGGCGCTGCGGTGACAGATCTTGCTAAAATGAAGCCCTGCACCGAACTCCGAAGCATTGCATTTTATCAGCATTTTGAATCCTTCCAAATCCCCCCTGCCTGCACCCACGTCGCTGGGGCCTTCAGGCCGTACGCACATCCACAGTTTCGTGCATCGGCGCGCGCACATCACCGCCGCCCAGGAAAACGCCCTGGCGCGCTGGCTGCCGCAATGGTCCGTCGCCTGGCAGGACACGCCACTTGACTTCATGCAGGTGTTCGGGCGGCAGGCTCCGGCGGTGCTCGAGATCGGCTTCGGCATGGGTGAAACCACGCGCCAGATCGCCCAGGCGCGGCCCGATGAAGATTTCCTGGCCATCGAAGTCTTCCAGGCCGGGGTGGGCGCGCTGCTGCGCCAGATTCACGAACACGGCCTGCGCAATATCCGTATCATCCAGCACGACGCGGTCGAGGTCCTGCACGCCATGATCCCGCCCGCAAGCCTCGCTGGCATCCACATCTATTTTCCGGACCCCTGGCCCAAGAAGCGTCACCACAAACGGCGCCTGATCCAGCCGCCATTCGTCGAGTTGCTGGTCAGCCGCATGGCCCCGGGGGCTTACATACACTGTGCAACGGATTGGGCACCCTACGCCGAGCAGATGCTGGCGGTGCTCTCCGGGCACCCTGAACTGCAGAATACCGGCGCGGGGTACGCGCCACGGCCCGCATGGCGGCCACAAACCAAGTTCGAACGCCGTGGCCTGCGCCTGGGCCATGGCAGCCACGACCTGATTTTCACCAGGCGGGAACCCACACGCGATGTATCCTGAAATCAACCCCCATGCGCAAGGCCATCTGGATGTGGGCCACGGGCACCAGGTGTACTGGGAGCTCTGCGGCAACCCGCAGGGCCGCCCGGCGATCTTCCTGCACGGCGGGCCCGGCGCGGGGTGTTCTGTGCAGCATCGCCGCCTGTTCGACCCGCAGCGCTACCACATCCTGCTGTTCGATCAGCGGGGTTGCGGCCGCTCCACCCCGGGCGCGTGCCTCGAGCACAACACCACGCAGGATCTGGTCGCGGATATCGAGCGCTTGCGCATCGAAATCCTGCAGGCCGAGCGCATGGTGGTGTTTGGCGGCTCATGGGGTTCCACACTGGCCCTGGCCTACGCGCAGTCCCATCCGCGGCATGTCGCAGCCCTGATCCTGCGCGGCATCTTCCTGCTGCGTCGCGCCGAGTTGCGCTGGTTCTACCAGGAAGGCGCCTCCTGGCTGTTCCCCGATCATTGGCAAGACTATCTGGCCCCCATTCCAGCCGACGAGCGGCACGATCTGATCACGGCCTACCACCAGCGCCTGACGGGCCCGGACGACGCCGCGCGCCTGCGGGCGGCCCACGCCTGGACGCAATGGGAAAGCCGGACCATCAGCCTGCTGTCAAACCCGGAACACCTGCGCTCGCACGCCACCGATGCGGCAGCGCTGGCCTTCGCGCGCATCGAGAACCATTATTTCCACCACCACGGCTTCATCGAGGAGGGCCAGCTGCTGGCCCAGGCCAGCCAGCTGGCGGACATACCCGGGGTCATCATCCAGGGGCGCTACGACGTCTGCACCCCCGCGCGCTCCGCATGGGACCTGCACCAGGCCTGGCCACAAGCAGATTTTCATCTGATTCCGGATGCGGGCCACGCCTATGACGAACCGGGGATCCTGAAGCAGCTGCTGGCGGCCACGGATCACTTTGCCCACGCCTGACGAGACCTTGCCATGAACCTGACCCTGCACCTGAACGGGCAACCCACCACCCTCGAGCGCACAGGCACCGTACGCGAATTGCTGCTGCACCTGGGCCTGGAAGACAAACGTGTTGCAGTCGAGCGCAACGGCGAGATCGTGCCCAAGAGCAGCCATGCCAGCACCATGCTGGCCGATGGTGACCGGATAGAAATCATCACCGCCGTCGGCGGCGGCTGAGCGCTCAGCGCCGCCCGCCCATGCCGGGCAGGCCGCGCAAATTGCCCATGGCGCGCATCATCTTGGCCATGCCGCCCTTTTTCATCTGCTTCATCATGCCCTGCATCTGATCGAACTGCTTGAGCAGACGGTTGACTTCCTGTACGGGTACGCCGGCCCCGGTTGCAATGCGGCGCTTGCGCGATGCCTTGATGAGTTCGGGCTTGCTGCGCTCGAGTGGCGTCATCGAATTGAGTATCCCTTCGGTGCGCGCGAGCTGTTTTTCAGCCTGACCGCCCTGCACTTGCGCTGCCGCCTGGGCAAACTGCGCCGGCAGCTTCTCGAGCAGGGACCCCATGTCGCCCATTTTCTTGACCTGCTGCAGTTGTTCGCGAAAATCGTTCAGATCGAAGCGGGCACCGGATTTCAAGCGGGTCGCCAGCTTTTGGGCCTCGGCGATATCGATGTTCTTCTGCGCCTGTTCGACCAGTGAAACGATGTCGCCCATGCCGAGGATGCGCTGGGCCATGCGCTCGGGATGGAAGGGCTCGAGGCCATCAAGCTTCTCGGAAACCCCGACGAACTTCAGCGGCTTGCCGGTGATCTGGCGCACGGACAGCGCCGCGCCGCCACGTGCATCCCCATCCAGCTTGGTGAGCACCACCCCGGTGAGCGGCAGCGCCTGGGCGAAGGCCTGGGCCACATTGACGGCATCCTGGCCCTGCATGGCATCCACCACGAACAGGGTTTCCACCGGCTTGAGCACGGCATGCAGTTCGGCGATTTCGTCCATCATCACCTGATCGATACCCAGGCGCCCGGCGGTGTCGACGATGAGTACATCATGGTGATGCCGCCGGGCGTGATCCAGGGCCTGGCGCGCAATATCGGCCGGCTTCTGGCTGGTGTCGGTGGGCAGGAAATCGACCTCGACCTGGGCGGCCACCGTGCGCAGCTGCTCGATGGCTGCCGGGCGGTAGACGTCGGCACTGACCACGAGCACTTTCTTCTTGCCCGTCTTGCGACCCTGCTGGATGTGCCCGCCTTCAGCCAGCCACTTGGCCAGCTTGCCGGTAGTCGTGGTCTTGCCGGCCCCCTGCAGGCCGGCCATGAGAATGACGGCTGGCGGCTGCACCGCCAGGGACAGTTCGGCAGCGCCCTCGCCCAGATCACCGCCCATGAGGGCCGTGAGCTGCTTGTGCACCACGCCCACCAGCGCCTGCCCCGGGTTGAGGCTGCCCACGACTTCCTGGCCCAGCGCCTGTTCCTTGACGCGCGCCACGAAGTCACGCACCACGGGCAGCGCCACATCGGCCTCGAGCAGGGCCATGCGCACTTCACGCAGCATGTCCTGCGTATTGGACTCGGTCAGCCGGGCCTCGCCACGCATGGTTTTGGCGATGCGCGAGAGACGGGAGGTGAGATTGTCTAGCATGAAAGGATCCGGAAGCTGGTTGATGCGGCAGGCAGGGCTTAAAATGGGAGATTGCCGCTTGCACGAGACAAGTGGCCAACCGCCAGAGAAACCATGTCTGTCAGCATTGTATTTCACTTGCTTGCTGCACTGGCTTACGCCTTGCTGGGTCTGGCCGCCTGGCGCCCGCTGCTGCGGCCCTCGGTCCGTCCGGCAGCCGAGCCGGACCTGTCTGGCTGGGCCCACGCCACGCCCATTTCGCCGCGTCTGGGCCGGGGCTGCCTGCTGGGTGCCATCATCCTGCACGGCATCGGGCTGGGCGCTGCCATTCTGGTGCCGCAAGGCCTGTATCTGGGCTGGGCACTGGCCCTGTCGGTCGCCTTCTGGCTGGGCATGATCGTCTTCTGGATCGAAAATTTCCTGCTGCGCCTCGACAGCCTGCAATTGCTTTTGCTGCCAGCCGCATCCCTGGCCTGCATCCTGGCTGCACTGTTTCCCGAAGGCTACCTGGTACCACACGCCAGCAGCGACTGGCTGCGCCTGCATCTGCTGATCTCCATGGTCGCCTATGGGCTGATGACGGTGGCGGCATTGCATGCCCTGCTCATGGCCACCCTCGATCGCCATCTGCACCGCCCCATCCGTGCTGACGGCGATCGCGGGCCCATGCAGAAGGCCATGAGCCTGCTGCCCCCCCTGCTCACCCTGGAACAACTGCTGTTTCGCCTGATCGGCATCGGCTTCGTGGTCCTCACGCTGTCGATTCTCAGTGGCATTGTGGTCTCGCTGCAATTCAGCGCACTGATCCTGCCTCTGGATCACAAGTCCATCTTCACGCTGCTGTCATGGCTCACCTTCGGGGTGCTGCTGGCGGGCCGGCGCCTGCGCGGCTGGCGCGGGCACACTGCCCTGCGCTGGACACTGGCCGGCTTCGTCTTCCTGCTGCTCTCCTATACCGGCAGCCGCTTCGTGCTCGAAGTCATACTGCAAAGGGCTCCGATTGGCTAAGTTCCTGCTGTGGGTCGTCATCATCCTGGCGGTCCTTCTCGTCTCACGCATCCTGGCCCAGCAAAAGGCCCGGGCACGCCATCTTGCCGAGCGGCGTCAGGCCGAGATCGGCCAGCGCGCCGCCGAAACCATGGTGCGCTGCGCCCACTGTCACATCCATCTGCCGCGCTCCGAAGCATTCTTCAGCCAGGGTCAGACCTGGTGCAGCGCCGACCACGCACGCATGGGCCTGAAGAAATGAGCCCGGATACCGCTCGGTCTGCCACATCGACGACGCCGGCAAGAAGCCCGCAAAGCAGCGAACACGCCCTGATACTCGGGGAAGACGGCTGGCTTGTGCCCGCTGCGGGCATTCTGTTCCGGCCCTCACCCAACCATGACCCGCGCCCCGGCAATGAAAACCCCACATTGCTCGTGCTGCACAACATCAGCCTGCCACCCGGTGTCTTCAGCGGCAATGCCGTCATCGATTTTTTCTGCAACACGCTGGATTTCGACCAGCATCCATGGTATGAGAACATCCGCGGCGTGCGGGTCTCGGCGCATTTCTTCATCCGCCGCGACGGCACCATCGTCCAGTTCGTGGCCACGACAGAGCGCGCCTGGCACGCTGGCGCCTCATCATTCAGGGGGCGCGCACGCTGCAATGATTTTTCGGTGGGCATCGAACTCGAAGGCACCGATACCCTGCCCTGCACAGCCATCCAGTACACACAGGCGGCTGCCCTGACCCGTGCCCTGCGCACGCGCCACGCGCTCACGGATGTTTGCGGGCATGAACACATCGCTCCGGGGCGCAAGACAGATCCTGGGCCGGCCTTCGACTGGCTGCGCTACGGGCGCGCAGCGGGTTGGGCGGATGAGGTACTGCCGCGGTTGGCGCAGTGACCCGGATACAAGAAAATGCCCGCTGAGCAATACCTACTGTTGATTGTTTGCACGCTGGGAAAACCTGCGGTCGAAGACGTGCTCGGCAATCCGATTCTTCAGGATCTCGATTGAACCGCCGGCAATCATCCATCCCCGACAGCGCCGTACACAGTATTCAACCAGAGACTCACGGCTATAGCCCATACCCCCCATCACCTGAAGCGCATCATTGGCCACATCGAAACCGGCCTGATTGCAGTAGGCCTTCGCAATCGCCGTTTCTGCAGCCGACGGAAACCCCGTATCGGCATTGGAGGCCGCACGGTACAGCAGCAGCTGTGCCGCATCCAGTTTGATCTGCATATCGGCAAATTTCCACTGCAGACCCTGAAATTCGCACAACAGGCGTCCGAACTGGCGCCGCTGCAATGCCCACTGTCGGGCTTCCTCGAATGCGTAGCGACCCAGCGCCAACGAACGCGCCGTGTTGCCTATGCGCTCGACATTGAAACCCGCCATCTGTTTCTTGAAGCCCCCCTCGCCCAGCACGACCTGCTCGTCTGGAACGTAGGTGTCATCAAAAAATATCTCCACCCATTCCTCATCGGACATGAAGGCTGAACGTTTGCCCAACCGTACACCCTCGGCGCCGGTTTCGATCAGCACGGAACCAATACCGCGCGTACCTGGTCCGAAGCGTACGTACGCCAGAATGAAGTCTGCATGGGGCCCGTGTGTGGTGAATATCTTCGAACCCTGAATACGCCAGCCCTCACCCTCCCGTGTAGCGGTTGTCTTCAATTCTGTCACTGCAGAACCCGCATCGGGCTCCGTCATGCCCACCGAGATCAGCGCCTTGCCCTGAAGCAAGGGTCGCAGGTACTTTTCTTTCTGGAAGACGCTGCCATACTCGGCCAGCACACGAATCGCACCGAAATTCCCTGCCTGCACCACGTCTGCACTGCGTGGACAGACAGACGCCACCGCTTCGATGGCGATGACGGCGTCCATCAAAGTGCCACCCGATCCCCCATCCTGCTCGGCAACGATCAGCCCCAACAGGCCCTGTGCCGCCATGGCCTGCGCAACATCCCATGGATAATCGCGTGAATGGGCTCGCGCCACAGCCCCTTCACGCAAGTGTTTCTCGGCAAACCGGCGCACTGCCATCTGGAAATCTTTTTGCTCCGGGGTCAAGGAAAATTCGTACATCGTGGATTCCTGGTAGAGGTCGTGTATTGTGTATGAATCGAATTGAAGCGTTCATGCCTGCCCGTCCATGAAACACAGGATGGCCGATCATGGCTCAGACCAGGCGGATCAGGGCATCGACAGCCATCACGCCATTTTCCTGCACGAACAGCGGATTGATCTCGGCCTCTTCCACCACAGGATCACGCAGCAAGGCCAAATGGGAGAACTGCACGATGGCGGCAGCCAATGCCTCGACGTCCCCTCGTGGGAGATTGCGGTAGCCGCGCACCAGGCGCGTCAGACGCACTTCGGAGATCATTTGTCGTGCGCCGGCAAGATCGACTGGCGCCAGACGCAGTGCAAAATCCCGATTGAGTTCGGCAGTCACGCCCCCCGCACCCAGCATTACCGTAGGCCCCACCAGGGGATCACGCCGATAGCCGAGGATGAGTTCGATCAGGCCACGCTCCATGGACTGAATCAGCACACCATCCAGACGGGCATCTGGCCGTTGCGCGCGGACATCAGCCAGAAGGCTCTGCACCTCCTGCTGCAGGGCCTGCGGCGTTGCAATACCGACACGCACGCCATTCACCTCGGTCTTGTGCGCAATATCGCGAGAACAGATCTTCAGCACCACCGGATACGGTATGGGGTGCTCGTGTTGGTCAGCGTCCAGCAAGTGCGCCGTCGCTGCAGGGATCCCGAGGGCCTGAAGTACCTTGATGGCTTCATGTTCATTGAGAAAGCCGTGGCCAGGCAAGCCATCTGGCCAGACGGGTACATCCGCCATCTCAGTCGGCGGCCCGGGTACATGCCGACTGAGGAATGCCGACAAGGCGTCGGCACAGGATTCAGGTGTGCGAAAACCAGCAATCCCGTGAGCGTGAAGCAGACGCAGGGACGCGTCGGCCTCGGGCGCCAGGAACACCGCCAGTGGCTTGTCTGCCGGCCGATGTGCGCTGATGAGCGGGCGGACTGCATATTCGGGATGAAACTGTGCCGATGAGCCCACGACACTCAATACCGCATCGCACCAAGGCGCCAGCAACAGTTGTTCCAGCAGATCGCGGTACTGCGCGCCACTGGCCGCCATGGTCAGATCGATCACGGGTGACTGACGCAGGTGAAGCCCGCGTTGCGCCATCTGGGCAACGAATTCAGCTGGTGGGGCAACAGCCTCCAGGCCCATCAATCCCATGGCATCCACCACCGTAGCGGCTCCGCCCCCCGTGGTCGTCATGATCGCCACACGAGGCGTGCGATCATGCACCGGCAATGCCTCACGTGCATAGGCTTCAGCCAAAGGCAAGGCTTCGAACAAAGCCTCCAGGGTGCGTATGCGAATAGCGCCATGCGCCTGGAAAAATGCTGCTGTCGCTGCATCGTTGCCCGCAATGGCCCCTGTGTGGGATCGGGACAGGGCCTCTCCGAGTTCGGAGCGGCCCAGCTTGTACACAATCACAGGCTTGCCTGCCTCATGAGCCCTGCGCATGGCGGCCGCCAGTACCGAGGCCTCGCGAATGGTCTCCATGAACAGCAGGATGGAACGTGTCTGTTCATCATCAACCAAGGCATCCAGAATTTCGCCCACCGAGATATCGGATTCGTTGCCTACGGAAATCGATTTGGCAAAACCAAAACCACGGGCAGCGGCACGCGACAGCAAAGACCCCATCATGGATCCGCTTTGCGAAATCATGCTGACATGCCCAGACACCAGGTCCCTGGCTGCGAATGCTGCATTCACCGAAATAATGCAACCCGATGTGATATTGGCCAGACCAATCGAATTTGGCCCCAACAGACGCAGACCCAGGGCTCGAGCGCGTTCCACCAGGGCAGTCTGCCGTCTGAGGCCTTCGCACCCTGTTTCGCCGAAACCGTCCGAATAAATTGTGACGACCCGAGCCCCTGCAGCAGCGCACTCTTCCAGCAGCCCTTCCACCAGCTGATTGGCGACCATGATGAACACATGGTCGACGGGCTCAGGCAATGCGCCAAGCGAAGGGTAGGCCCGAACCCCAAGCACCTCGTCGTGCTGCGGGTTGATAGGGTAGACCCGCCCGGCAAAGCCATGCTGTTGCATGAACAACAACGGACGGGCCGTATTTTTCCCTGCATTGCCCGACACACCGACCAATGCGACCCGGCGCGGCTCGAACAGAGCCTGGACAAAATCACCATGGTTCATGGGCACGCTCACAAGATCAGGTCAGCCAGATCAAGCGTGTCCAGAAGCCACACTCGATCACGCAGGTTTTGCGCCGCTTCGACGCCCAGGACGGTACTCGCAAGGCGCAGGAATTTTTGATCCAGATCGGCATCTGACAGCGGCTCCTCGGGATCACCCTTGCGGTGCGGTGAAAAATGTTCGAGCGTCGTACCATCATGCAGCGTCATGCGGACGCGTGCCGCCCGCTGGCGCGGAAAGCGTGCGCTCAGACCGGCATCTTCATGCAGACTGACGCGTGCCATCAATTGACGTACCTGCGGATCGGACAATTTGTCCGGTGCAAACGAAGCAGGGTCTACAGCGCCCTCGACAAGAGCGTGGCACATGACGTAGGGCAGGCTGAACTTCCCCTCGAACGCGGAGAGCGGGTTCGGATTGCCGGCGACTTCAAGCGCAGTACCATATGTATGGACTTCAATGCGGTCTACCTCACTGGCCTGGATTCGATGGCTCGCGCGCAAGTGCAACACGGCGTCTATCGCTGCGAACGTATGCCCACAACAGGCATGCGTCTTCTGTGTCATGCGAGTAATGTTGAAATGCGCTCCAGCCCCCTGAAGCAGACAAAACCAATCGGGCCCCTCGGCCAGTGCGGCACCGAAGCCCACCGGGCCTTCCATGATATCGGCCACACCTGTCACACCCTGTTTCGCGGCCTGGGCGGCACGCACTCCTACGGCAGCGGCATGGCCAGCATGCAGTGCCTTGGTCATGGCATCGGAACGAAAAGCCTGCTGCAGGCCACTGGCAAAACTGGCGGCCGTTGCCATCGCATGCTGGGCGACGAACGCATCACCGGGCGTCAGGATAGCGGCAGCCGCAGCAGCCGCGCCAATGCAGCCCACTGTGCCAGTGGTGTGAAAATAACGATAGTGCGCTGGCTGAATTGCGGCTGCAATGCGGGTAGACACCTCGTATCCTGCGATCACGCCACGCAGGAACGTCGAACCCGAGGCACGGATGTCATCGCCCACCGCCAGCGCCGCGGCAATGACCGGGCATCCCGGGTGGTACAAACCATCCTTGAAAATGTCATCCAGTTCTGCCGCATGCGAGGCCGATCCATTCAGCCAGGCAGCCGTTGCGGGAAATACCGTGTCCCGGGTACCTGGCACCCGGCTGCGACCAAGCCCGACCTCTTCGCACCACGCCTGGCGCAACAAGGTAGCTGGAGCCATCTGTGTACCAGGATACAGTGCAGCGAGCCAGTCCAGAAACACCCGCTTGGCAGCATGCGTCACCCCAGCCTCGAGTTCTGCCTCCGACAATCTGGCAGCATATGCGGCCAGACCGGCAAGCACCGTCCCTTCTTCGGCCATGTGTCTGGTCTCCCTGTCATCCATTTTCACCTTACCCATGCACTGTACTCATGGAGAAGGCGGGCAGCCTTGAAAATTGATCAAGCCTGCGTTCTCAAAACCTGCAGGAATGAGAATGCATCTGTTCCAAACGGGAAACTCTGACTCGCCATTCCCTCGGTACCATGACCATAGGTGTATGGGCACACCCATCACACATGATCACAATGTTCCGGAGACACAGAATGGCGGAGAAAAACAGCCCAATTGCTTTGGGGTTCATCGGACTGGGCGTGATGGGCGAGCCCATGTGCAGCAATCTGGTGCGCAAGTCCGGAAACACGGTCCACATATTCGATCTGCAGGCCGAGCCGGTACAGCGGCTGGGCCAATTGGGCGCTACCGTATGCTCATCGATCCAGGAAGTCGCTCGAGAAGCGGAAATCGTGTTTCTGTCCTTGCCCGGGATCGCGCAGGTCGAACAGGTCTGCCTGGGCAGCAATAGTTTGTCTGACGCAGGTGGCCGGGTGCGCATCATCGTCGACATGAGCACCAGCGATGTCAGCCGGACACGAGCCCTGGCCGAAAAGCTCAGGGCTCATGGCATTACCCTGGTCGATGCGCCGGTCGCCCGCATGCGTCAGGCAGCAAGGGACGGTACCTTGCTGATCGCGGTCGGCGCCGGAAAAAAGGACTTCGATGAAATCACCCCGTTTCTGCAGTGCATGGGCACGGACATCGTGCACTGTGGCGGATCGGGTAACGGTCAAGTAGTCAAGATCATGAACAACATGGTGGTGTTCATGACCGTGCACGCCCTGGCCGAGGCCATCACGATAGGTCGCGCAGCCGGCATGGATGGTGCCGCCCTGCTCGATGCCCTGAGCAAGGGTTCGGCCAACAGCTTCGTGCTTCAGAATCCTGGCCTCAAGTCCCTGGCTACCGATACATTCCCCGAGAAGACCTTCCCGACAGAATACGCGATCAAGGATATTTCGCTCGCACTGGAACTGGCCAAGGCCGGCGGGGTAGAGGCCCGATCCGCCGGGCTCACACACACCCTGTTGACGCAGACACGTGATGCCGGATACGTCAAGGAATACTACCCAATCATGGTACGCCTGATCGAAAAGGGATATCACTGAGCACACCAGCACCTCGCCACACGCGCCCATCAACTCACGGAATCAGGGAAACCGTCATGCTTTATCCACAGCCCGGGCTTTTCATCAACGGCCACTGGATTGATCAGAGCCGCGACGCACTCGCGGTGCTGAATCCCGCTACGGTCGAGACGCTGGGCCAACTGCCCATGGCCAGCCCCGCTGACATCGCCCGGGCCATTGCAGCAGCACACCAGGCCTTTCGAACATGGCGCAGGACGCCGGCCAGAACCCGTGCAGCCATTCTGCAACGCACGGCCAGGATTCTGCTCGACCGCAAGGAGAAATTGGCCCGCATCATCACGCTGGAACTGGGCAAACCCCTGGCGGAATCCAGGGCAGAAGTGGATACGGCGATCGGCATGTTCGAATGGCACGCTGAGGAAGCCCCTCGCACGTACGGGCGCATCATTCCCGGACGCGAACCACTGACCCGGCAAATGGCCGTGCTCGAACCTGTCGGCCCGGTGGCCGCCTTTTCGGGCTGGAACGCGCCCGCCATCACACCATCCAGAAAAATCGCCGGAGCCCTCGCCGCAGGCTGTACCATTGTGCTCAAGCCGGCAGAAGAAACCCCCGCCACAGCCTGCGAAATCGGTCGGGCCTTGCAGGAAGCCGGTGTACCCGAGGGCGTGGTCAACCTGGTATTCGGTAACCCAGGCGCAATTTCAGATCAGTTGCTGGCGGCCGAGGAAATCCGGGCGCTCACATTCACAGGCTCCACCGTCATCGGTCGCGCCCTGGCGCAGAAGGCTGCTGCAGGTCTCAAGCGGGCCACGCTCGAACTGGGCGGACATGCGCCAGTTCTGGTCTTCGAAGATGCCGACATGGAATCTGCCATCCGGCACATTGCCACAGCAAAATTTCGTAATTCCGGCCAGGTCTGCACCTCACCTACCCGGATCTATGTCCAGGAGGCCATGTACGAAACCTTTTGCAACCATTTCGCAGAAAGGGCTGCAGCACTGAAAATTGGCAATGGTCTTGATGAAAGCGTGCAGATGGGGCCTTTGGCCAATCCACGGCGGCTTGCCGCAATGCAGGCCCTGACGCGCGATGCGCTCGAAAAAGGGGCCACCCTGTTATGCGGAGGTGATTCTCCGTCTGCTACAGGCTGGTTCTGGGCACCCACCGTTCTGTGTGACTACCCGGATCACTGCGACGCCGCGCACATCGAACCGTTCGGGCCAATGGCCTTGCTGCACCGGTTCACGAACCTGGACGACGCCATTGCAAAGGCCAACCGCCTGCCCTTTGGCCTGGCAGCCTATGCCTTCACCAACAGAGCCGACCAGATCAATGTACTTGGCCAGGAAGTGGAAAGTGGCGTGATCTGTTTCAACCACTGTCGTGCTTCGCTGCCCGAAACCCCTTTCGGCGGGGTCAAGGACAGCGGACTGGGCCGCGAAGGCGGCACCGAAGGCCTGCGTGAATTCCTGCAGGTCAAATACCTCAGTCAGGCGAGTTAAGGCAGCCTGATCCCAAGTCAGCCTACTCCAAGGGAGACACCCTCATGAAAACTCAACTGGCCATTACGTTGCTCAGCCTGGGATTTTTTACCCTCCAGGCACCCGCCCTGGTCAATGCCAATGGCATCTCCGACGATATCGTGAAGATCGGCGTACTCACGGATCTGTCGGGCGCATACTCCGGCAACGTCGGCCCCGGCTCCGTACTGGCCACCAAATTGGCGATCGATGAATTTGGCGGCAAAGTAGCGGGCAAACCCATTGACATGCTGGTCTTCGATCACCTGAACAAAGCTGATGTCGCAGCTGCCAAGGCTCGCGAATGGCTGGATCTGGACCAGGTGGACGTGATCACGGAACTGGGCAATAGTGCCGTGGCCCTGTCGGTCATGGATATCGCAGAAGCCAAGAACAGAATGACCATGGTCACTGGCGCCGGGGCTACCAAGATTACCAGCGAGAGCTGCAAGCCCACCAACGTCATGTGGGTCTATGACACCTACGCTTTGGCCAAGGTTGGCACCATGCCCCTGGTCGAATCCGGCACCAAGACCTGGTACTTCATTGCAGCGGATTATTCTTTTGGTCATTCGCTGGAAAAGGACGGTACACGCTTCATCAACGAAGCCGGCGGAGAGGTGCTGGGTAGCTCGCGCTATCCGTTCCCAGGCACGGATTTTGCATCCTATTTGCTCTCTGCACAAACCAGTGGCGCACAAGGCGTCGCCCTGGCCAGCGCTGGTGCCGACCTGATGAACGAAATCAAGCAGGCCAAGGAATTCGGCCTCAGTGACCGACAGAAGATGGTTGCCATGCTCATGAGCATTACCGATGTCCATGGCGTCGGGCTGGATGCGGCACAGAAGATGAATTTTGCCGAAACCTTTTATTGGGACATGGACGACGAGACTCGGAATTTTGCCCAACGGTTCTATGAAGAGTCCGGCAAAATGCCCACTGCCTTGCAGGCAGGACAATACTCGGCGGTACTCAACTATCTGCGTGCCGTTGAGAAATCGGGCAGCGATGACGTCCATGACGTGATTGCCACCCTGAAAACCATGCCCATCCATGACGCTTTTGCGCGTAACGCCCACCTGCGTGAAGACGGCAAGCTGATTCACGACCTGTACGTCGTTTCAGTCAAGACACCCGAAGAATCGACCGGTCCCTGGGACTACTACAACCTCGTGGCCACCGTGCCGGGTGAACAGGCCTTCAATCCCCTGTCCGAAAGCCAATGTCCCTTGGTGAAACAGCAATGATTCAGCGCACCTTGCCCGAATTCGAAGTCTTTGCCATCCGCTACGCACACGTGTTGCGCCATGCACGGGAAAACTTCCTGCAGGGCGATATCCATGACGGGATGATGGATCTGGATTTTTATTTCTGGCTGGTGCGCAACGATCAGAAATGCGTGCTGGTGGACACAGGCTTCAGTGCCTGTTCCGCCCGGCAACGCAAGAGGCAGTATCTGTGCGAACCCCTGCAGGCTCTGGCACAGTTGCAGGTAAAGCCCGAGATGGTGAGTGAACTCATCCTCACCCATCTGCATTACGATCATGCGGGCAATGTGGATTCCTTTCCGAATGCGCGCGTGCACCTGCAGGACACCGAAATGAACTATGCCACGGGCCGCTACATGAGGCACGTGGCGTTGAGTCATTTCTTTTCCGTGGATGATGTCATCACCGTACTGCGTCGTGTCTTTGCCGACGAGGTCTGCTTCCACGACGGCCATGGCGTGGTGACCCCCGGCATTGAGCTGTTCCGTGTCGGTGGACATACTGCCGGCCTGCAGATCGTGCGCATCCACACCCGCAGGGGTTGGGTCGTGCTGGCTTCCAATGCCATGCACTATTATCGCAACCACGACGAGGCAAATCCCTTTCCAGCCATCTTCAACGTGGGTGAAATGCTCGAAGGATATCGCCTGATCGACACATTGGCCGAAACCCCGGCACACGTCGTGCCGGGGCACGACCCCGAGGTGGCCCGGCGTTATCCACGTCTGCCCGGCACTGAAGTGGAAATCTATCAGTTGCACGAATCGCCGCGAGAGCCCGCATGAAACACCAAGCACTGATCACACAGTTCCTGCCCGGACAATTCAACAATCAGGCACGCCTCGTCGAACATGCGCGACACCTGAACACCCGCATGCTGTTGCAGGTGGGTGATGATCAATACCGCATGCACATCCGTGCCGGGCGCATCGAATCGGCCACCCCAGGCCCATTCGTAATGAACGACTGGGATTTCTCGCTGTGCGCCGAAGCAGACGTATGGTCCACCTTCTGGCTGGCAGTACCACCGCCCGGCTTTCATGATCTGTTTGCCCTGTTGAAATTCAGGCGCATGACATTGCAGGGCAATCTGCACCCCTTCATGTCAAATCTGCTGTATTTCAAATCATTGCTGGCCACACCACGCCACATCGAGGTCTCATGATGAATCCAGGTCAAACCGCGTTTGAACCTATACACGGGCGCTACGTTCAACTGGAATTGTCCGGGAAGACCCATCGCATCTACTTCGAAGAAGCCGGTGAGGGGATCCCGTTGCTGTGTCTGCATACGGCCGGATCCGACAGCCGACAGTACCGAGGGCTGATGAATGACACACGCGTCACGGACCGATTTCGAGTCATCTGCTTCGACATGCCCTGGCATGGCAAGTCCTCGCCACCTCCCGGATGGCAGGATGAAACCTACCGCCTCTCGTCGAGCGATTACGTCACCATGATACTGGCCATGGCCGACGTGCTTGCGCTGGACCGACCGGTCGTGATGGGCTGCTCCATTGGCGGGCGCATCGTTCTCCACCTGGCCCTGGATCATGCAAGCCGGTTCCGGGCCCTCATCGGCCTGCAGTCGGGTGCTCACGTGGATCCTTACTATGACCTCGACTGGCTGTACCGACCCGACGTTCATGGTGGGGAGGTGTGCGCCGCCGTCGTCTCTGGCCTGGTTGGCCCGCAAAGCCCGGATGCCGATCGATGGGAAACGTTGTGGCACTATATGCAGGGCGGTCCGGGCGTCTTCAAGGGTGACCTGCACTTCTACACAGCCGATGGCGACATGCGAGGCAAAGTCGCTGCCATTTCCACGCAAGCATGTCCGCTTTGGCTGCTGACGGGCGAATACGATTATTCCTGTACACCGGAAGACACACAGAAGCTGGCAGACTCGATTCCCGGCGCGTGCTATACCCTGATGCCGGGCTTGGGTCATTTTCCGATGAGCGAGGATCCGGCACGATTTCTGACCTACCTGATGCCCATTCTGGACACAATCGCCGACACTTGAATCGCACTGCGCCAAACCCGGCGCAGCGCGCTCCGGCAATATCAGGACCGCACGTGCTCACTGCCACGTGCTGCATCAGGGCTCAGTGTGTGCAGCAGTTCCTTCACCCGCGGGCCGCTGTCTGTTTCACTGAGGATACAGATGAAGAAATGGCGTACGGCCCAGTCATCTTTCAGGCGCAACATCGTCAGGCCCATGCTGCTCAGGTAGTTGCTCGCGATCCGCTCGGGCACAATGCCGATCCCCAACCCTTCCCGGATCATGTTGCAACGTGTCTCGAAGCTGGAGACCTGCAGTTTCACGGTGGGCGGACGGCTGACACTGGAGCCCACATAGGCCAGAAACTTGTCAAGCGAATGCAAGGGAAAATATCCCAGCAGATCAAAATCGAGGGCGTCCTCGAGGTGGAGCTCCTGCCGATCGGCCAATGGGTGCCCCAACGGCACGACCAGGCCGACGCGATCCTTCACAAAAGGAAACGACGTGACTCCGGCGGCCGGATACTTGGCATGATAGATACCCAGATCGACCGTGCCCTCAGCAACCATACGGGGTATGTCAAAACTGTGCGCCTCCACCAGATCCACGCTCACGTTGCTTCTGCCCTTGAAGAATTCGGCCATCTTGCCGGGCAGGAACTGCAGTAGCGTGGATGGGTTTGCCGCGAGGCGGATCTTGGCCATCCCGTCGTTCGAGTACTTGTTGATGGCCATCTCGGCCAATTGCACGCTGCGCAGGATATTCTTGGCCCGTTGATACAACAAGGCACCCGCAGGGGTGGGCTCGACCCCCCTGCCATGGCGCAGCAGCAATGTGCGTTCGAGATGCTTCTCGAGTTCGGCGATCCGCTTGCTGACCGCCGAGGTCACCAGGTTTTCCCGATCCGCGGCGCGCGACAGGCTTTTCTCCTCCACCGCCGCCACGAAAACTTCCAATGATGGGATATCCAGCCCTTTCATGAGTTTCCCTGATCCAGTGTTGACAGTTACAACGCCTTTGCCAAAGTATAGGCCGTACGCCTGTTCACGATCTGCAACGGTATGATCCAGACACAATGAACGCTCCTTTTCCGTTTGATCAAACCAGTGGATGGAGGCGCTCGGTATAGTCATTCCACGCATTGATCACAAGTGCGCAATATGAAGCGCCGCAAGCGCGTGCCCATTCTGGAGACATCGATCATGAAATTCAAACTGCTCGTATCGAGCCTCGTGTTCTGCGCAGCCATGCCATTTGCTTCCTCGCATGCTGCCGACGACACAATCAAGGTCGGAGCCATTTTCCCTTTGTCCGGCGGTTCCTCGCCTCAAGGACAGACCTTGCTGCAAGGTGTACAGGCCATGGCTGATCTGATCAACGAAGACGGCGGAGTACTCGGAAAAAAAATCGTGATCATCGAACGTGACGATGAGGCGACTCCAGCAGTAGGCGTGTCACGCGCCAATGATCTCATTGCCGAAGACGTCGCAGCCATCGTCGAAGGCTGGATCAGTTCCGTCACTCTGGCCATGCAGCCGGTGATCAGCCGTGCAAACATCACCGATATCACGGCCAGTTCGACAGCCGACAAGATCCTCTCCGGCGAGGGCAATCCGGCGCCTGTGCGCATCAACAGCTCAATCGGCCAGAATGGCCGCTTCATGTCCGACTTCATCACCGACAAACAGTACAGGAAGGTCGCTTACGTATCCGAAAACGACGTCTATGGCAAGGACACGCGCGACGCTGTGAAAAAGAAACTGGAAGAGGCTGGATATGATTACGAAGTCGTCGCCGACGAACTCTTCCCATTCAGCGAATCCGATTTTCGCGTCATGCTCACCAAGATCAAGGCTGCCAACCCGGACCTGACGGTGATCATCAACGCCAATGGTGGCGTCGGTTTGCCCGCATTCCTGCGTCAGGCCAAGAGCGTGCGCCTGCCGGGTGACATTCTGGCTGCCGTCGGCACCTTGCTCCCGGTCGTCGTGCAGACGACCGGACCGGCCGCGGATGGTGTCTACAGTCATGACATTTATTTCCCCGACGTCGAACCGCTGGCCTCGCTGCCCATGAATCAGCGCTTCGTCGCCAAGGTGAAAGAACGCTTCGACACTTTGCCCGACAAGAACACTGCCAATGGGGGCCAGGCATTGTTGGTCTGGGCCAAGGCTGCCAATGAAACCAAGTCACTCGACAAGGACACCATCACGCAACACATACGTGGCGGCGCATTCAAGGACACTGTGTACGGCGACGTGCAATTCGAAGACAACGGCCAGATGCAGAGCAAGGGCTATATGTTCCAGGTGGAAGACGGCAAGTTCGCCTTTCCGAAAGACTAGCCTTCACCGGAGAGCAGCCAGATGTCGGTTCAGGCAGGCATGAGTCGGCCCGGCGGCGCCACATCGTTGCGCGCTGACGGGTTGACCGTGAAATTCGGCGGCCTCACTGCCCTTGCTGACGTGTCCTGGAGCGTGAGCTCAGGCGAGATTCTGGGCATCATAGGGCCCAATGGCGCCGGCAAGAGCACCTGCCTGAATGCCGTCACTCACTTCGTGCCGCATCAGGGGAAGGTGCTCATCGGCACAACCGATATCTCCGCAATGCCTTCCTGGCGTCTTCACGAATATGGCATACGCAGGGCATTCCAGCAAAATAATTTCTTTCGTGACCTCAGCGTGCTGGACAACATGGTCGCGGTACTCATGCCCCGCCTGGGGAAAAATTTCTTCTACAGCCTGTTTCGGCCACTCGCCTACAGCGATCACCTCGGGCAGCTCAAGGCCAGGGCGGCCCAGATCCTGAGCCGCATCGGCGTACCTGAATCAGTCTACGCCCACTATCCCGATGAATTATCGTATGGCACACAGCGCATGTTGTCCATCGCCCTGGCCTACGGAAGTAATCCCGCCGTACTCATGCTGGATGAACCTGCGGCAGGGCTCGGCGGCGACGATATGGACCGGCTGCGCATGCTGATCCTGTCATTCAGAGAGGAAGGGCTGGCCGTAGTGGTCATCGAGCACCACATGGATCTGATCATGGAAATTGCCGATCGCATTCTGGTGCTGGACCACGGCCGCACGCTCGCCTACGCCAGCCCCGAGGCGGTGCAGAATGACGAACGGGTGCTCGAAGCCTATCTGGGGCGACAAGATGAATGAGTCCGCCGCAAATGTTTTGCAGGTACTGCAACTGCAGGCGCGTTATGGCGGCAATCTGGCAATACAGATCGAAGCCCTGAACATCCGGCCCGGCGAAATGGTGGGCGTGATAGGCGCCAATGGTGCGGGCAAAAGCACATTGGTCAATGCAATCCTGGGATGGTCGCGCGGTCAACCGAAAATCAGCGGTCGAATCCATCTGGCTGGCGAAGACATCAGCCATCTGCCACCATTTCAGCGTGTTCGCAAAGGCCTTGCGCTGGTACCCGAGAACAAGCTGATTTTCGACCAGCTTACGGTTGAACAGAACCTGATCGACTCCGGCACCACCCAGGACACTGGCGATCGCCGGAAATTCTCGATGGACGATATCTATGCCCTGTTCCCGAACCTGAAAAACCGGCGCCACCACCGAGGCAGCCAGCTCTCCGGTGGCGAACGGCAGATGCTGGGCATCGCCCATGCGCTGCGCCTTGCCCCACGGGCCCTTCTGCTCGACGAGCCCTCCATAGGCCTCGCACCCATGCTGGTGCAATCGGTGCTGGCCACCGTACGAGAATTGGCACAGGATGGCCTGGCCGTCCTGCTGGTCGAACAGAACATACATGCCGCGCTGCGCGTGACGGATCGGATGTTGTTGCTCGAACGAGGGAAACTGGTGCTTGAAGGCACTCCCAGTGAGTTGAAGATCAACCCCGTCGTAGCCCAGGTCTACCTGGGACGACGGGCCTGAGTGGGGCAAGGCAGCATGGAAAACTTCATACAGCAACTGATCAATGGTTTGGTCATCGGTCATGCCTACGCCTTGATCGCCATCGGCTGGACCATACTTCTGGGGGTCGCACGACTGGTCAATTTCGGGCATGGCGAGCTGTACATGCTGGGCGCCTTCACCACCTGGTGGGCCATTTCGGCATATGACATCCCGTATGGCCTGGCTATCTTGATCAGCATGGTGATTGGCGGTCTGATCGGTTTTCTGATGCAGTTGATCATGCTCAGGCTGACCTTCAGGAAAGATCTGATCGCCATCATGATCGTGACCCTGGGCTTCGGCAAGGTGATCAGCGGGGTTGCCTCACTCTTGTTCGGGGCCAATGGCGAAATCCTGCAGACCCCGTTGTCGAGCGTCGATCTGTACTGGAACGATCTGTGGTTCACCTACCAGGATATCGCCATCGTCATCACTGCATTACTGATGTACGGTCTCACGTGGCTGATCATCCAATATACCCGCATCGGCCGGATGGCCCGCATGGTGGCAGAAGACCCGCCCCTGGCTGCCCTCTACGGCATCAATGCCCGACTGGCGTATTTCCTGATCTTTGCCTTCGAAGGTGTGGCCGTCACGCTGGCGGCAGCCATGGTGGCGCCCCGCAGCCCCATACTCACCTCCATGGGGTTCGATGAAACCATCATCACTTTCATCGTCGTCATCATAGGCGGCATCGGCAATGTTCTGGGCAATTACATTGCTGCCCTGCTGCTGGGCATTTTCATCGCTTTCTTCAGCACTTACATCTCGGCTGCCTTTGCCACCGCCGCTGCGTTCGTAGTGCTGATCGTGCTGTTGATCGCGCAGCCCAATCGCTTGCAAGCCTGAGCCCGCACCGACATGAAGATCATGAAACCTCTGATGACTGCCCTGCTGGCCATCGCGCTGTTCTTCGCACCACAGCTGATGGGGGGCTCCAACGTATCCTACAGCCTGCTGGTCATCATCGGCATATTCGCCATTTTGGCCTATAGCCTGGATCTCGTGGTCTCTGATCTGGGAGAAGTCAGCCTCGGCCATACCGTATTCTTTGGCACTGGCGCCTATACGACGGCCGTCGCTTCCTCGCAGTTCGGTCTGGGCGCCCTCGAGACGCTGATGCTGGCGCTTGCCGCAAGTACCCTCGTCGCGGCTTTCGTAGGCTTGATCACGCTCAAGCTACGCGAGTTCATTTTCTCCCTGGTCACCTATTCACTTGCCGTGATTTCGATCACCCTGGCCGATAACTGGATGTTCGTGGGTGGCACCGATGGCATCAGCGGCATCCCGCCGCTCAAGTTTTCCATCCTTGGGCTGGACTACCTGGCACGCACGGATCAGCAACTGTGGCCTGTCGTGTATCTGGGCTTGCTGGCCACCCTGTACCTTGTACATACATTCCGACGATCCAGACTGGGTAGTGAAGCCATGACTGTGCAGTTGAACACGGGGCTCGCCATCATGTCGGGCATCAATCCCATGCTGGTGCGCATGAAGGTTCTGGTGCTTTCCGCACCACTGGCCGGGCTCGCTGGCTGGCTCTATGCCTATCAGCGTGCCTACATCAGCAGTGACGTATTTGGCGCCTATTTCCTGCTGATCATGCTGACAGCCGTGATCATGATCGGTCGACGCCAGCTGCTGTGCCCTCTGATCGGTGTGGCGTTGATCATCACCCAAGAGAAAATGTTTTCTCTGGGAGCCTACTGGGACAATATCATCCTTGGCACGATCATCATTCTGGTGCTCTGCTTCTTTCCCGGGGGGCTGTCGCGCCTGTTCACTCGCCGCGTCGCCCACACCTGACCCCGGATCAGACCGCAACCGTTCACACATCCACATTGACAAGCAGCAGGAGGATTCCCACATGTCAGACAATGTCGCCCTTATCGCAGGAGTTGGTGGCACCTGCGGATCCAATCTCGCAGAAATGCTGCATCGTGATCATCACTGGAAACACATCATAGGCATCTCGCGCAGCAATCCTCGGCTCGACGTACCCATAGACCACCGAGCGGTTGATCTGCTCGACAAGGGCCAATGCAACCGCCTCCTGGGCGATCTGAGTTCGGTCACCCACATTTTCTGGACGGCGCTGATCAATGGAAAGACCCGTACCGAAGAAAACACACTGAATACAACCATGTTCGAGAATTTCATGGATGCGGCCCTGCCTCGCATCCCGGGGCTTCAGCATGTACACGTTCTCGAAGGGATCAAGCAGTACGGCTATGATCTCGGCCCCTACAAGACCCCATGCCGGGAAGATGATCCTGATGGAGACCCTCCTTATTTCTATACGGATCAACACGCCCATACCCTGAAATGTCGTTCCGGCCAGAACTGGACATGGTCGACATCACGCCCCGGTGCAGTATGCGGCTACGCCTATCGTGGCCGTATCAACCTGACCAACGTGATTGCAGTGTACGCATCCATCATGAAGGAATTGGGCGAACCTCTGCACTATCCCGGTGATGACGGAACCTTTGGGCGCCTGACGTTCGCCACGGATGTCCGTATTCTGAATCGCCTGATGATCTGGGCATCCACCGACCCAAGGGCAGCAAATCAGGCGTACAACGTCGCCAATGGCGATCATTTCCGCTGGGAGCACATGTGGCCCCGGATCGCGTCGATGTTCGAAATGCCCATGGGCGAAGTAAGGCCCATGGATCTGGTCGCCTTCATGGAATCACACTCGACGCTGTGGGACGACATGGTACGGCGCCATGGCTTGCGTGAAACAAAATTGATGGAAATTGCACCCTGGCCTTATGCAAACATCGTCTTCAGGCGCAACTGGGACAGCGCCATCAACACAGTGAAGGCGAATCGATTCGGATTCACTGAAATGATCGACACCGAGGATATGTTCCGGGGGTACATCGAGCAATTCCGGGCGGCACGCATCATCCCTTGATGGACATCACACCGCCACGCGGTGTGATGTCACGACAGCGTCACCTACCCCAGCAACAACGCATTCATGCGCTTGACGAACCCGGCCGGATCCTTCAGCGCCGCCCCTTCGGCCAGCAGCGCCTGATCGAGCAGCAAGGCGGCCCATTCGGCAAATGACGCATCGTCCTGCGCCTCAAGGCGCTTGACCAGTGCGTGCTGCGGGTTGACCTCGAGGATGGGACTCAGCTCCGGGGCTTCCTGGCCTGCAGCCTTCAGCATGCGCAGCAGATGCGGGCTGAGCTCGTTTTCGTCGACGACCACACAGGCCGGTGAATCCACCAGGCGAGCCGTCGCGCGGACATCCTTGACGCGCTCGCCCAGGGCGCCCTTGAGGCGCTCGAGCGTCGGCTTGAAGGCCTCGGCCGCTTCGGCCTGCTGTTTCTTCTCGGCCTCGTCTTCGAAGGCATCGAGGGCCAGGTCACCCTTGGCCACCGAGGCCAGCGACTTGCCGTCGAACTCGCGCAGATAGGAAAGCATCCACTCGTCTACCCGATCGGACAGGAGCAGCACTTCGATCCCCTTGCGCTGGAAGACTTCCAGGTGCGGGCTGTGGGCCGCTGCGGCATGGGAATCGGCGCTGAGATAGTAGATTTTGGTCTGCCCTTCTTTCATGCGCCCCACATAGTCGGCCAGCGAGACGTTCTGGATGGGGCTGTCGGACTGGGTGGACGCAAAGCGCAGCAAGGCTGCGATCCGTTCGCGGTTGGCCGTATCCTCGCCCACGCCTTCTTTCAGGACCTGACCGAACTGACCCCAGAATTCGGCGTAGTCCTCGGGCCTGTCCTGGGCCATTTCGTCGAGCAGGCCCAGGATGCGCTTGGCCGAGCCGTCGCGAATCGCACGCACATCACGGCTTTCCTGCAGGATCTCGCGCGAGACATTGAGCGGCAGATCGGACGAGTCGACCACCCCGCGCACGAAACGCAGATAGGCGGGCAGCAGCTGCTCGGCGTCGTCCATGATGAAGACCCGGCGCACGTAGAGCTTCACCCCATGGCGCGCATCACGATCCCAGAGATCGAATGGCGCCCGCCTGGGCACGTAGAGCAGCTGGGTGTATTCACTGCGCCCCTCGACCCGGTTGTGCGTCCAGGCCAGCGGGTCCTCGAAGTCATGGCTGACGTGCTTGTAGAATTCTTTGTACTGTTCGTCAGTGATGTCGGCCTTGTTGCGCGTCCACAGGGCACTGGCCTGGTTGACGGTTTCCCATTCATCCCTGACCACCTGCTCGGACTTCTCGGCATCCCATTCTTCCTTGTGCATCTGAATGGGCAAGGAGATGTGATCCGAATAGCGCCGCAGGATGTCACGCAATTTCCAGCCGGACAGGAACTCATCTTCATCGGCGCGCAGGGTCAGCGTCACGCGCGTACCCCGTTCGGGCTTGTCGACTGCGGCAATGGTGAACTCGCCCTGGCCGTCGGACTCCCAGAGCACCCCCTCGGCTGCAGGCAGGCCTGCGCGCCGGCTGTGCACCGACACCTTCTCGGCCACGATGAATGACGAATAGAAACCGACCCCGAACTGACCGATCAGCTGGGCATCCTTTTGTTCGTCGCCCGTCAGGCGGCTGAAGAATTCGCGTGTGCCGGAACGGGCGATGGTACCCAGATTGGCAATCGCCTCTTCGCGCGACAGCCCGATGCCGTTGTCATCCACCGTGAGCGTACGGGCATCCTTGTCGTACTCGACCCGGATGCGCAGCTCTTCTCCGCCTTCCATCCATTCGGGCTTGTCCATCGCCTCGAAGCGCAGCTTGTCGCAGGCGTCGGATGCGTTGGAGATCAGCTCACGCAGAAAGATTTCCTTGTTGCTGTACAGCGAATGGATCATCAACTGCAGCAACTGCTTGACTTCTGCCTGAAACCCCAGGGTATCGGCTGCTTGTGTGTCTGTCTGGCTCATAGTGATCTATGCATGATATGTGTCAGGATTGAACGAATCGGCTGTGCCACCAGGGTATGCGGAGGGTACACAGCCACTGTCTGGCTAGCTGGGGGCGGGGATGCAAATATCAAGTCAGGCCCATGCACGAACAGTGAGCATCGACACGTCCCATACACAAGAATACACAAAAAACTTTGCTGAATCGCAAAGATAATGATTCTTGTTTGACATACAATGCAGGTTGACATTTATCGTGAGACACCACCATGACCCACCTCACCCGACGTCATTTTCTGCGCAACAGCCTGGTGCTCGGCAGCGGGGCCCTGATAGCCGCCCCATGGTTGCGCAGTGCCCGGGCGGCCGATACCAGAACGCTGGTCCTGTACAACGGCCAGCACAGCCGTACCACGCAGGCGCTGGTCGATGCCTTCCAGCAGGCCACCGGCATCGAAGTACAGATCCGCAAGGGCAGCAGCACTCAACTGGCCAACCAGATCATCGAGGAAGGCAGCCGCTCACCCGCAGATCTGTTCTTTGCCGAAGAGAGCCCACCGGTCGCGGCGCTGGATGATCACCATCTGCTGGCGCCCCTGCCGCAGGACACGCTCGATCAGATCATTCCGGGCTACGGATCCCGCGATGGCACCTGGACCGGCGTCACGGCCCGCAGCCGGGTGACCGTATACAACCGCAATCTGGTGCAGGCAGCCGAGTTGCCAGCGTCGATTCTCGACATGGCCACCGAGGCCTGGAAGGACAAGGTCGGCTTCGTGCCTACCAGCGGTGCGTTCCAGCAGCAGATCATTGCCATCAAGCTGCTCAACGGGCGCGACGCAGCGCTGGGCTGGCTCAAGGGCCTGAAGAAATACGGGCGCATCTACAACGGCAACATGGCCGCCATGCGTGCCGTCGAGCGCGGCGAAATCCCCACCGCGCTGGTGAACAACTATTACTGGTTCATCGTCGCCAAAGAGGTCGGGGCCGAGAACATGCAGTCGGCCATACACTATGCCGGCCCGGGCGATCCAGGGGGGCTGATCACGGTATCGGCCACCGGAGTGCTCAAGACGGCAGCCAACCCGCAGGCTGCGCAGCAACTCGTGGCCTTCATGGTCAGCCCGGCAGGCCAGCAGGCCATGGTCGATACCGTCGCAGAATACCCGCTGCGCCCCGGGATTCAGTCGCCGTTCGATCTCAAGCCCTTCGACACGCTCAACCCGCCGGCCATCAGCCCGGCTGAACTGGGCGATGCCGCTGATGCCCTGGTGCTGCGGCGCGAGGCTGGCCTGGCGTGACCAGTCTGAGCCTGGGCCAGCGCCGGATCAGGCGCATCCGCCCCAACTGGCTGGCGGCAGCTGCCCTGTTGCCCATGGGGCTGGTGGCCCTGCCGCTGATCTATGTGGCGGTGCGCACACTGCAAACCGGTCTGGCCGGCTCGGTGGCCGAACTGTTCCGCAGCCGCACGGCGGAACTCCTGATCAACACCATCACCCTGGCCATGGGGGTGATGATCCTGTCGGCCCTGATCGGCCTGTCTGTAGCCTGGTGTGTCGAGCGCACCGATCTGCCCGGACGTCGCGCCTGGCGAGTACTGGCGGGCCTGCCACTGGCGGTACCCGCCTTCGTGTCCAGCTATGCCTGGGCGTCGATCGACGTGGCCTTCCAGAACCTGGCCGGGGCCATTTTCATCCTGGCGCTGTCCAGCTATCCGCTGGTGTACCTGCCCGTGGCTGCGGCCTTGCGCAGCACGGACCCAGGCTGTGAAGATGTGGCACGCTCACTCGGACATGGCCCGTGGCGCAGTTTCACGCATGCCCTGCTGCCCCAGCTGCTGCCCGCCCTGGGGGGTGGGTCGCTACTCGTACTCACCCATATGTTCGCCGAATTCGGGGCGCTGGCCCTGTTGCGGGTACAGACATTCACCACGGCCATCTTCGAATCCTACGAGCTGCAATTCGACAGCGCCTCGGCCGCCCTGCAATCCGTGGTGCTGATGCTGCTCTGCATTCCGGCCGCCTGGGCGGAAATGCGCCTGCGAGGCCGTCGGCGCATATCACGCAGCGGTCGGGGCAGCGCCCGGCTTGCCCAGCCGCTGCCCCTGCGGCGCGCCACCTGGCCGGTACTCGGCGCCTTTGGCATGCTGGGCTTCCTGTCCCTGGGTGTGCCACTGCTCACGCTGGCCTGGTGGCTGACGCACGGCAGTTCGGCCGGCAGCGGCATGACGCAGCTCTGGCCTGCCGTCCGGGGCACCCTGTCGCTGGCCACATCCGGCGCGTTGCTCACCAGCGCGCTCGCCATTCCGCTGGTTCTGCTTTCGGTACGACATCGCGGACCCCTGGCCCAGTTTGCCGAACGCCTGCCGTACATCGTCCACGGGCTGCCCGGGGTGGTGGTCGCATTGGCGCTGGTCTACCTGTCGATCCGCGTGGCACCCGCGCTGTACCAAGGTGTGGCCGTCCTGCTGGCGGCCTATGCCATTCTGTATCTGCCACTGGCGCAATCCTCATTGCGCGCGTCGGTCGAACTGGTATCGCCACAGCTCGAGCCCATTGCACGCAGCCTCGGGCGCCGGCCCATCACGGTGTTCTTCACCGTGATCCTGCCCAACATCGCGCCCGGTATCGGAGCCGCGCTGGCCCTGATGATGCTCGAGATCGTGCGCGAGCTCACTGCCACGCTGATGCTGGCCCCCACCGGCACTGTTACACTGGCCACGGAAGTCTGGATGCATACGGTCGATGCCGAATACGCCGCAGCGGCACCTTTTGCCGCCCTGCTGGTACTGGTCTCCATCGTGCCCGTCTGGATCTTTACCCGTCGCATGCTGTATCAGGCCCCATGAGCCATATCACGATCACCGGACTGCACAAGCAATACGGCCAGACTCCGGTCTTGCGGGGCATCGAGCTCGACATCCCGCAGGGCTCGGTGCTGGCTCTTCTGGGCCCCTCGGGCTGCGGCAAGACAACCCTGCTGCGCCTGATCGCGGGCTTCGAGCCCCTCGATCGGGGGCGCATCGCATTCGATCAACAGGTCATGGCCTCCGAGCGGGTGTTCGTGCCGCCCGAACGCCGCGGTATCGGCTACGTCCCGCAAGAGGGCACGCTGTTTCCCCACCTGACCGTGGAGGGCAATGTGCGCTTCGGCCTGACACGCCAGGATGATCCGGCACGTCGTATCGAAGAGGTTCTCGCGCTGACCGGGCTTGAAGGCCTGGGCAAGCGTTACCCCCACGAACTCTCGGGGGGCCAGCAGCAACGGGTGGCCCTGGCGCGTGCACTGGCACCCGGGCCGGACCTGGTGCTGCTGGATGAACCCTTCAATGCGCTTGATCTGGATCTGCGCCGCAACATGTGCGAAGACGTGATCCAGGTCCTGCGCCAGACCGGCACCACGACGGTTCTGGTCACGCACGACCCCGGCGAGGCGTTCGCGGTGTCGGACCAGTTGGCCGTCATGCAGGACGGGCGTATCATGCAGCGCGCGCACCCCGAGGAAGTCTACTGGCAGCCAGCCAGCCCGGCCGTGGCCCGGCTGACGGGCAGCGCCCTGTTTCTCTCGGGCGATGTGACCGAACACGCCGCCCAGTGCGCCCTGGGCACGCTGCCGCTGCATCCGGGGCAACCCGGGGTGCGCGGCGATGCCATGATCATGGTGCGCCCCGAGCAGCTGCAATGGCACGACGCACCGCCAGGCACCCCCGCCCAGGTCGACCGCCGTTCATTCCGGGGGGATCATACGCTGGTCAGCCTGACGCTGGATGCCTTGTGTCTCGACCTGCGCATGGCTTCGCTGCTGGCGCCTGCGTTGCACGCCAGCGGGTATGTCCGTGTGCTGGGCGCGTGCATGGTCTACCCGGACCGTACTACCCACTGATATCAATCGATACCGGCCTGCATCGTGCAACATACCCTGGTCCTGATCCTGGCCGTACATGCCATGGCAGTCATCCTGCCCGGGCCGGATTTCGCCGTCATCACACGCCTGTCCATCGTGGGTGGGCGTCAGACCGGGTTGTGGGCCGCCGCCGGTGTGGCCACCAGCATCGCCGGCTACACGCTGGTTACACTGCTGGGGCTGAGCCTGGTCCTGGCGGCGTTGCCTGGGCTGTCACGCATCCTGTCCGTGGCCGGCGCCCTGTACCTGATGTGGCTCGGCATCCAGAGCCTGCGCTCGCAGGGCACGCTGCCCCAGGCAGCCAGCCTGCAGGCCGGCCGTCGGCAGGCGTGGACCACGGGATTCCTCACGAACCTGCTCAACCCCAAGGCCATGCTTTATTTCGGTTCCATTCTCTCGCAGGCGATCAGCCCGGGGTTCACCAGGTGGCAGCTGAGCCTGCTGTTCGTGCTGCTGGTGGCCGAGACGTTCCTGTGGTTCGCGCTTGTGGCGAGCCTGTTTTCCACGCCCAGGATGCTGCACTGGCTGCGCGCCCACCTGCAGGGCTTCGAGCGCGTCATTGGGGTCGTCTTGCTGGCTCTGGCTGCCAGGGTGGGCAGCCTCGCCTGGTGCGGCTGAACCGGCCGGGGCATCGCGCGCCAGTACGCACGCGAGGTGGCATGCCTCATCGAAGCGGCCCCTGGATGAACCGGGACCAACCTGGGCCAACCTGGACCAACCGGGATCGGCCTGGATCAGGCTACAGCAACCCCGTCACCAGACCGTTGATCAGGGCGCCACCCAGCAACAGCCAGATGAACAGCATGGCGGCCAGCAGCAGCGGGCGCGCACCCGCCTGGCGTATGGCCGAGATGTGGGTGGTAAGCCCCAGGGCCGCCATGGCCATGGTCAGGATCAGGTTGTCCAGCACCAGCAGATTCTGCACAAGCTGTGCAGGCAACCAGCGCAGGGAATTGAACCCGGCAACGGCAATGAAGGCCACCGCAAACCAGGGAATGGCATGCAGCGACGCATGGCCATCCGGATGACCTGAGGCACCCCGACGATGGGCGAGCCAGGCGGCCAGGGCAATCAGGAAGGGTGCGAGCAGCATGACCCGCAGCATCTTGATGATGACGGCATTCGTGGCGGCCAGCTCGCCGACCGCGCGGCCAGCGGCCACCACTTGCGCCACCTCGTGCACAGTGGAACCCGTCCAGATGCCGTAGGCCGATTCACTCAGACCCCAGGGCTGCACGAGCGCGTAGAGGACGGGGTAAAGAAACATGCCCAGGGTACCGAACACCACCACCGTGGCCACGGCCACGGCCACCTGGTCGGCACGTGCCCGCACCACGGGCTCCGCAGCAAGGACTGCCGCCGCGCCGCAGATCGAGCTGCCGATGCCGATCAGCATCGTGCTCTGCTCATCGAGCCCCATCTTCCTGTGCCCCACCCACCAGGCCAGGGTGAATGTAGACGCAATCACCAGAACGTCGATCAGCAACCCATCCAGGCCCACAGCGTAAATATCCTGAAAGGTCAGCTTGAAGCCGTACAGAACAATGCCCAGGCGCAAGAGCCTGGCTTTCGAAAACCCCACGCCGGCCCCACACTGGCAGGTCAGTCGAGGGTATAGCGTGTTGCCCAGCAGCATGCCGCCCACAATCGCCAGGGTCAGTGCGGAAAGCCCAATACTGGAGAAAAGCGGGCGCTGCGCCAGGACGATCGCCACCAGGGCAATGCTCAGGGTCAGCAGAAGGCCCGGCACAATCTGTATGGGTCCCGTGAAATGCACACGGCGTGTCAATGTGGTCATGAGTGATGGCAGGTCAGGGGTCAGGGGTCAGGGGTCAGGGGTCAGAGGCCCGAGGGCGGTACCGAAAATGCGCTGGCCCATTGCCAGCGCGTGACGCCACGATACGCGCTATGATGCAAGAAATAAAACAAATACTTTTTATCTGATCGATCGGTATTTCTTGTCAATCAACCATGCCCTGGTATATCAGCCTGCGCGAGCTCGAAGTTTTTCTTGGCATCGTGGACCAAGGCACGGTCACGGCCGCCGCGCAACAGGCCGGCATGACCCAGTCCGCCGCCAGCCAGGCCCTGCTGTCGCTGGAAAACGGCCTGTCCACTCCGTTGTTCGACCGGGTCGGGCGCGGCCTGCTGTTGAATGCCCAGGGGCATGCGCTGCTGCCCAGGGCACGCGCACTGGTGGATCAGGCGCTGGATCTGCAGCGTCTGTTCACGGACGACGCCGGCATTTTCCTGCGCCTGGGGGCCAGCACCACCATAGGCAATCACCTCCTGCCCGCGTTGCTTGCCCAGTTCAGCCAGGCCCACCCGCGTGCGTCGATCCAGCTGGTGGTGGGCAATACGGCCGACGTGGTCGAAGCCGTCGCGCAGCTGCGCATCGACGCCGGGTTTGTCGAAGGCCCCAGCCATCATCCCGAACTGCTCATGGCCCCCTGGCAATCAGACCGCATGTGTGTCTTTGCGGCCGCCAGCCACCCCCTGGCGCAAGGCCCGGTCACCTTGCAGGCACTGACCGAGGCGCCCTGGGTCCTGCGCGAACCGGGCTCGGGCACCCGCGAAGAAGTCGAGCGGCTCCTGCTGCCGCATCTGGGCCGCCTGAATGCCGTGATGGAACTGGGCCAATCGGAAGCCATCAAGCAGCTGGTCGCAGCCGGCATGGGGATCAGTTGTCTGTCATGCCATGTGGTGGCCGAATGGCTCGAGCAGGGTCGCCTGGTGGAATTGCAGTCGCCCTTGCCCCCGCTCGAGCGGTCGCTCTACCGCATCCAGCACAAGGACAAGCCGGGCAGCCGGGCCATGGCCCTGTTCGACGCCATGCTGCAAGCCCATTTTGCCAGCGCTGCGTGACCCGCCAGCGGCATCGTGTCCTTGGTATCGCACCCCAGGCATCGCACCCCAGGTATCGCACTCTTGGCAGCACTCTCCTGGCATCGTACCCGTCAGCGCCGCATGACCAGAAGATTCAGGGCGAGCCCCAGAAACACCCCGCCGGCGATGCGATTCAGCCAGCGCTGCACCCCGGCCGAGCGCCGCAGAACATCCCCGGCCTTGCCACTGAAGCACGCAATGCCGCCGAAGACCAGCAAGGTGGCCACGATGAACAGCGCGCCCAGCACCACGATCTGGATCGCAATGGGGCCACGCGACGGGTCCACGAATTGCGGCAGAAACGCCAGAAAGAACACCAGTACCTTGGGGTTGGTGATGTTCATGATGATACCGCGCCCCACCATGCGCAGTGGATGAAACCCGTTCGTGGGTACTGCACCCCCGGATTGGCCCGGTGCAGCCATGTTCCCCACCTGCGACGCAGCCCGGAAGGCGCCCCAGGCCAGGTACCCGAGGTAGGCGGCACCGGCGATTTTCAGCCCCATGAAAGCAGTGGCCGATGCCAGAAACAGCGCCGCCAGCCCCAGCGCCACCGCCGTGGTCTGGATCACCAGCCCCAGGCACAGCCCGATCACCACGGCAAGACCGGCCTGCCAGCCCTTCTGGGCCGAAACCACCAGCACGAACAGATTGTCGGGCCCCGGACTGAGCGCCAGCAGGAGGGCAACGCCCATGAACCCAGTGAGTGTGTCAGCGCCGGGCATGATGAGGCGCCACGTTCGCGACCCTTGCCGTGTTCCTGATCCTCATGTCGACTGGCTGGCCCGTGTGATTATGGATGCGTTCAAGGCACACATCATGCCACAATAATGCCGGATATTTTGCCTGGACGCGCCAAATGCAACACCGTTGGCTGGACCGCCCCGCCCCCTACGAACCGGTATGGCGGGCGATGCAGGAATTCACCGATCAACGCAGCCCCGAAACCCCCGACGAACTCTGGCTGGTCGAGCACACACCCGTCTACACGCTGGGTCAGGCGGGCCGAAGCGAGCACATTCTGAACCCGCACGGCATACCCATAGTGCACTGCAACCGCGGCGGCCAGGTCACCTACCACGGACCAGGGCAGGTGATCCTGTATACGCTGGTGGATCTGCGCCGCCGAAAGGTCTCTGCGCACGCCCTCGTGCATCTGCTCGAACAGACGGTGCTCGATACGCTGGCGCAGCATGGCATCCTGCAGGCCTGCCGCAAGCCTGGCGCCCCGGGGGTCTATGTACCCCAATCCGCCCTGCAGCGGCCACACGGCACGCAACTGGCAAAAATTGCCGCACTGGGCATCAAGATCCACAAGGGCTGTGCCTATCACGGCATCGCCCTGAACGTGGACATGGATCTGACGCCCTACCAGGGCATCGATCCATGCGGCTACGCAGGCCTGCAAACAGTCGACATGGCTGCATGCGGCGTACACTGCAACGTGGCCGACACTGGCGATGCCCTGGCCCGCATCTTCACCGCGGCCTGGTGCTCCAGCATGGACTTCAGCTCGGCCAGAAACGCCCGACACACCCTGAAGCGCCATTGGCATTCTGGCCCGCCCAACATTCCCCGACCCACGATTGACATTCAGACATGACCACAGACACCCCCATCATCCGCGCCCGCGTACGCCCCGGGGCCAAATTCATCAGCCCGCAGGGTACCCGTGCCGTGAAGGACGGCATGCGCCCCAGCAGCCTGGCCGAGCAGCCAGATGCCGCACCCAAGCCATCCTGGCTGCGGGTGCGCATCCCGGCGGGGGGCAAATATGAGGCCATTCGTGACATCGTGCGCGAGCACCAGCTCAACACCGTGTGCGCCGAGTCCAAATGCCCCAACATCGCCGAATGCTGGGGGCGGGGCACTGCCACGCTGATGCTGATGGGTTCGGTCTGCACGCGCGCCTGCAAATTCTGTGCGGTCAGTACCGGCAACCCCCATGGCTGGCTGGATCACCATGAGCCCGAAAGCGTGGCCGAAGCCGTGATTCTCATGCAACTGAAATACGTGGTGCTCACCTCGGTCGACCGTGATGATCTGGCCGACGGTGGTGCCGGCCATTACGCCGCCTGCATTCGCGCCATCCACCAGCGCTCGGCCGACACCGCTGTCGAGGCACTCACGCCGGATTTCCAGGGCCGGCACGAACACGTCGCCACCGTACTCGATGCCGGGCTGACCACATTTGCCCAGAACATCGAGACGGTCGAACGCCTCACGCACGTGGTGCGCGACGTACGCGCCGGCTACCAGCAGACCCTGGGCGTACTGAAATTTGCCAAGGCCCATGCCCCACAGACGCTGACCAAGACCAGCATCATGCTGGGCCTGGGCGAAGCCGATGAAGAAGTCATCCAGACCATGGAAGACGCCCGCGCCCACGATGTCGACATCCTGACCCTGGGTCAGTACATGCGCCCCACCAGAAATCATTTGCCGGTGCAGCGCTTCGTCACCCCCGAACAGTTCCGCGAATTTCGCAGCCTGGGGCTGGCCATGGGTTTCCGGGAAGTGGTGGCCGGTGCGCTGGTGCGCTCGAGCTACCGCGCCGAGCGCGTGCTCGAGGCTGACAACGTGGGCCTGTGAAGCGGCGCATCGGTCAGGGCCTGCAGGGCTTCGAATGACAGCCCGTCGACCATTTCGCGCACATGCATCGCACCATCGTGGATTTCAATGACGCACAGATCCGTATACACGCGCTTCACGCAACCCAGCCCGGTGAGCGGATAGCTGCAGGACCTCATCAGCTTGGGCTGGCCATCGCGCGTGGTGTGCGTGGTCATCACCCAGACATTGCGCGCGCCCACGGCCAGGTCCATGGCCCCGCCTACCGCCGGGATGGCATCGGGGTCGCCCGTGTGCCAGTTGGCAAGATCGCCGTTCTGCGCAACCTGGTAGGCCCCGAGCACACAGATGTCCAGATGGCCGCCACGCATCATGACGAATGAATCGCCATGGTGAAAGAATGCAGCACCGGGCACGGTAGTGACCGGCTGCTTGCCGGCGTTGATCAGATCGGGGTCTTCTTCACCCGGCGCAGGCGCCGGGCCCATGCCCAGAAGACCATTTTCGCTGTGCAACATCACATGCTTGCCCGGGTCGATGTAATTGCCGACCAATGTAGGCAGGCCGATGCCCAGATTGACATACGCACCAGGAAAAATATCCGCTGCGACGCGTTGCGCCATGGCTTCCTTGTTCATGCGAACATACGACATCATCACTCCTGGGGTGGAACCACCACGACACGTTGCACGAAGATGCCCGGCGTCACGATGGTTTCCGGATCAAGCTGGCCCGGTACCACGACCCGGGTCACCTGCACGATGGTGGTCTTTGCCGCAGCGGCCATGATGGGCCCGAAATTTCTGGCCGTCCTGCGATAGATCAGATTGCCGAACTCGTCGGCCACATGGGCCTTGACCAGCGCCACGGCCGCGTGCAACGGGTATTCGAGCACATAATGCCGACCGTCGATTTCACGGACTTCCTTGCCCCGGGCCAGGTCCGTGCCGTATCCCACGGGCGTGAAGATTGCCCCCAGGCCCGCACCTGCTGCCTCGATGCGCGCCACCAGATTGCCCTGGGGCACCAGTTCGAGCTCGATCTTTCCTGCGCGGTACAGGCCGTCGAATACATGAGAATCATGCTGGCGCGGAAATGAACAGATGATTTTCCGCACCTGACCCCGGGCCAGCAGGGCAGCCAGGCCCGTGTCGCCATTGCCGGCATTGTTGTTGATGATCGTGAGCTCTTTCAGGTTCAGGTCGGCCAGGCCCTCGATCAGCGCTGCGGGCTGGCCCGCGAGGCCGAACCCGCCGATCATGATGGTGTCGCCGTCACGGATGCCCTGCAGGGCGTGAGCGATATCGGGGTAGCGTTTGTTCAAAATGAATCCTCGCGAGAACGGCAGGGTACCGGGCCGATGTTTGAGCATTATACGTATGTGATGATGGCCTTCTGATCCCACGACCGAGGTCTGTCATGGATCGCCGTCGAGGACAATACACATATGCTGCGCACAGGTACCTTGCGGCGTTGCAGGGATATGACCTATATGACCTTCATGAAAGGGCCGACTGGACGGAGACGTCGGGCGCCTTCTTCGGCCACTGCTTCTCGACGATATAGCAATAGGCACTCCTGATGTCGTCTTGCAGCGCCGCAGCGGCCGCATCCGCGTCGGCCTGTTCCAGGGCACTGATCATGCGCGCATGGTGCCCTACTGCGGTCTGATTCTCGGTACGCTCCGAACCAGAGCGCAGGTCGTAGTTGAGCACGGGCCCGATCCGCAGCCATGACGATTCGATGATCTTCATCAGCATGGGCATGTGCGCCGTTTCATACAGCGAGAAATGCAGGGCCTTGTTCACGAGAACCGCCTTCCCCAGACTGTCGCCCCCCTCACTCATGCGCAGGGCAAGTTCCTGGTTCAGATCGCGCAATGACTGAATCAGCGCTGGCGTGACGTGCGCTGCCGCCTCGCGTACGGCATACCCTTCGATGAGCAACCGGATCCTGGTGATCTCGTCGAATTGCTCGGCGCTCATGACGGGCACCCGGATCGAGCGGTTGGGAGCAACCTCGAGGGCCTGATCCGAAATCAGCCGATAGACGGCTTCGCGCACCGGCATCATGCTGACACCCAATGCCTCTGCCATGGAGCGCAGGGACAGGCGCTCGCCTGGCATCACCCGGCCCGTGAGCAGCAGATCCTTGATGCGGTTCAGAACATCCATGCCCAAGGTGCCGCGAGGGGGTAACGGGTTGAGGAGTTTGGTCATGACGCCCTTCCTTTATAAGGGAAAACACTTACTGTGATCTGTGATCACAGAGAATTAATATAACAATAACGGCGGGCCGAATCCATAGAACCGTCGTCATGAATGACGCGGTCATTTGACACCCAAACGCCGCAACAGGCCAGACTTTTGAATTCACCATACGGAGCACACCATGTTCGAGCACATCAGCATGAAAGACAAAAAGGTCCTGATCACAGCCGGTGGCAGCGGCCTGGGCCTGGAGATGGCGCGAACATTCCTCGAGGCGGGGTCAAAGGTCATGGTGTGCGATATCAATGACGGCATGCTGGCCGACGCCGGGAAAGCGCATCCACAGCTGATCACCCTGCATGCCGACGTATCGGACGAAGGCAGCGTGCAAGCCCTGTTCGATCAGGTCGACCAGCAACTGCATGGCCTGGATGTCATGATCAACAATGCGGGGGTCGCAGGCCCTACAGGCTATGTCGAAACCCTGAGCCTGGAAGACTGGAACCGCACACTGTCAGTGAACATCACCAGCCAGTTCCTGTGTGCACGGCTGGCGATTCCACTGCTCAAGCAATCGGAATCCGGTGTCATGATCAATTTTTCATCGGCTGCAGGCCATCTGGGCTTCGCCGGACGCGCACCCTATTCGGCATCCAAGTGGGCGGTGGTTGGCTTCACCAAAACACTGGCCATCGAACTGGGCCCATTCGGCATCCGGGTGAATGCCATCCTGCCCGGGGCGGTGGATGGCCCGCGCATCCGCGCAGTGATCGATGCCAAGGCCCGGACCCTGGGGCGCCCGGTGGAAGAAATCACGGCGCTCTACGAACAACAGGCGTCGCTGGGCCGCATGGTGACGGCACGCGACGTGGCCAACACGGTGCTGTTCGTATCCAGCGGCGCGGCAGGTTGTGTCAGCGGCCAGGCGCTGGCCGTCGACGGCCACACCCAAGCCTTGATCTGAACCCAAGTGAAACGGTGCCACCCTGGCGGGTGGCACGATGCTTCAACAATACGGGGCACGGCCCCGGTTTTCCCCCAACCAGGAGACTGAAATGAACGGTACCAAGGGCATGAAAACACTGGTGACCTCGATGATGGCCGCATCGGCCATGCTGCTGGCACCGGCCTCGCATGCAGAATCGGACAAATACAAGATATTCCTCAGCATGAGCTACATTGGCAATGACTGGCAGGCCGAAGCCACCAACATGATCAAGGCCATGGCCAAGACGCCCGAACTGCGTGACAAGGTGGATCTCGAAATCCAGGTGGCTGGCGCCGATGCACAAAAGCAGATCCAGCAGATCAATGCCATGATCCAGGCAGGTGCCAACGCCATCGTGGTGTACCCAATCTCACCCACGGCACTCAATCAGGTGATCAAACGGGCATGCTCGAAAGACATCAAGGTGTTCGCCTATGATGGCGAAGTCACCGAACCCTGCGCCCACAATATCCACATCGACCAGAAAGAAGCGGGCGTGGCAACCGGCGAATGGCTGGTCGAGCAAATGGGCGGCAAAGGCAACGTCGTCATGATCACCGGCGTGCCGGGCACATCGGTGGACAAGCTGCGGACAGAAGGTGCCAAATCCGTTTTTGCAAAGTATCCGGAAATCAAGGTGGTCAACGAAAGCCCGGGCATGTGGAGCCAGGCGGTCGCGCGCACCGAGCTGACCAAAATCATGGCCGTGCGAGACTGGGATGACATCGATGGCCTGTGGATGCAGGTGGGCTGCTACACGGCCAACGCCATGCAGCTCGAGGCCGACCGCAAGCCAGAAGATCTTCTGCCCTGCGCCGGAGAAGGCTCCAATGGCGGGCGCATCCAGATGCTGCCACCCGACACTCAACTGGACGGTGCAAGTGGTGCGTATGCACCCCTGGGCGCGCCGCGCTTTTCCTACGCATCCGTGCCGTACTCGGGCGCGCTGGCTCTGAAACTGGCGGTCCAGGCTCTGGATGGCAAAGAGGTGCCGCAGGAAGTGATCCTGCCCTTGCCGCGCATCACCAACGAAACCGTCAAACTCTGCCAGAATGGCACGTGGAAAGAAATGGATGACGGCTGCAACGTGTTCATGCCGTCAATCGTGAAGAACCCCGGCTGGTTCGCATCCATCTATTCCCCGGAAACCGAGAATCTGGGTCTGGAAGCGGCCCTGAACGGGGAGCCTGACGAGGAATAGGCCACTGGCACCGGCCGGCGACAAACCACTGGCACGCCGGCCGGCACCCTCGTTTCACACCGTCCACCCACGCTCAGAAAGGCCCCGACATGCAGCCATCCGACAGCGCACTGCGCCTGCATCATCTGTCCAGACGATTCGGTCCGGTGGTTGCGCTTTCGGACGTCTCACTGGACATCAGGCCCGGGCGCGTACATGCCTTGCTGGGCGAGAACGGTGCCGGCAAGTCCACGACGGTCAAACTGCTTTCGGGGCTCATGCCCCCCACCACGGGGCACATCGAAGTCTTCGGCGAGCAGGTCAACCTGGCATCGCCCTTGAAGGCCCAGGCACTGGGCATCCAGACCGCCTTCCAGGAAATGACCATGCTCCCGGATCTCTCGGTTCTGGACAACATGCTCTTGCCCCGTGCGGCGATTCATGCCTCCGGGATGATACGCCGTGCACAATTGCGCAGGCTCATCCTGGCGCACATGGCGGAACTCGAATTCGAGGTGGATCTTGACGAACCCGTGCGCAACCTCAGCCTGACGGTGCAGCAGAAGATCGAAATCACGCGCGCGATCTTCAGGAAGCCAAGAATCCTCCTGCTCGACGAACCCACTTCCACCCTGTCATCGGTGGATGTTCAATGGCTGGGCGGAATCATTGCCAGGCTCAAGGCTCAGGGATTGACCATCATATTCATCTCTCACCGGATGAAAGAGGTGCGCGAATTCTGCGATGACCTGTCCATCCTGCGCAACGGTACCCTGATTTCGTCGGGCATTGTCAGCGACTACACTGACGACGAGGTGGTCGAGCTGATTGCCGGCCGCTCAGTACACAATGTTTTTCCGCCCCGGGAGAGCCACGACAAAGGCCCATGCGTGCTCGAGCTGCAGGGCCTGTCCGCAGGCTCGATCCAGAATGCCAGCCTGCAGCTGCATCAGGGTGAAATCCTTGGCATTGCGGCACTTCAGGGCATGGGCCAGCTCGACCTCTTTGAAGCCTGCTTCGGCCTGCGTCTGCCCGAATCGGGCCAGATGCTCATCGATGGCAAAGCCACCCTGCAGCTCGGCCCGATGGATGCCATCCGGCACGCAGGCATCGGTTTTGTGCCGGAAGACCGCAAGACGGAAGGCCTGCTGCTCAACCAGAGCGGCCTGAAGAACGCATCACTACCCATTCTGCGGCAACTGGCGCGTGGCGGCGCCATCCGTCAGTCCGCCGAGGTTGCGGGTGCCGCCCGGGTGTTCGAGCGCATCAATCTGGACCAAAGGGCGCTCTGGATGGACGCAGGGTCGTTTTCCGGTGGCAACCAGCAAAAAATAGTCCTCGCCCGCTGGTTGCTGGCCCGCAGCCGCATCCTGCTGCTCTTTGACCCCACACGCGGCATCGATGTAGGCACAAAACATGAAATCTACAAACTGATGCTCGATTACACGCGCCTCGGGGGCGCCGTACTGTTCTATTCAACGGAAATCGCCGAAGTGATCAATCTGAGCCACCGGATCCACGTCATTTATCGCAGCCACATCACCCGGACCTTCGAGGCGTCCGACATCACCGAGCACGCCGTGGTATCCACCATGTTGGGCCAGCCGCATACCGAAACGGAATTGACGCATGTCTGATCATTCGTATGGCCGCATGCTGGATCAATTCGGCAGCGTGATCGCTGCTGCGGCCGTATTGATCCTGCTGGTCTTCATGGTCACGCTCAAGAGCGGCGCGAGCTTCGAATATTTCGACCTTCTGCTGCTGATACAAGGGGGCACGACGCTGGCGATTGCGGCCATAGGCGGCACGCTGGTGATACTGGGGGGTGGCTTCGATCTGTCCGTAGGGGCCGTGATTTCGTTGGTCAACGTCGTACTGGCGAGCCAGTTCATCGAGGGCGACGGGCCGGGCACGTTCCTGGCCATGCTGGTGCTGGCAATCGGGATCGGCAGCGCGTGCGGGTTGGTCAACGGCCTGCTGGTCGCTTATCTCAGACTGCAGTCCATCGTCGTCACCCTGGCCACCATGTTCATTCTTCAGGGGGTCACCCTGCTGATCATGGATTCGCCGGGCGGCGAAGTGCCTGGCATCATCAGTTCGACGCTCATGGGCGATCTGATCCCCGATGTCATGCCCACGGCCGGATTCATGATTCTCGCCTGCCTGGGCGCCTGGGCATGGCTCAAGCGGACACCCTACGGCCTGCACCTCTATGCCGTGGGCGGCAACATGGCCTCTGCCAGTGCCGTCGGGATCCGGATCCGACGCGTTCTGCTGCTGAAATACTGTGCCGCAGGCGCCCTGTACGGCCTGGCCGGCCTGTTCCTCACGGCACAGACGGGCTCGGGGGACCCGCTGGTAGGCAACTCTTTGCTGCTGCCCGTCTTTGCAGCCATCGTCATTGGCGGTACGCGCCTGGGCGGCGGACGGGGCGGCCCGCTGGGTTCGGTACTGGGTGCCTATATCCTCATGGTGATCGTGAATCTCCTGCTGATTTTCAGCGTATCGGCGTACTACTCGACGATCGCGCAGGGGGTCGTGCTGATCATCGCCGTACTGCTCAACGCCCTGGGGTCTGGCTCACCACTGCGCGAATTCATCGCACGAACACTGGCGCGGATGCATTTTCGCCGGACGCATGGCCGCGATCGCCGCAATGCACACCATGCCAGGCCGGGTATCGACATTGTCCAGTCATCCAGTACCCCGCCACCGCATATCAGCCTGGCGAAACGGTACAGAAAGGACATCATGCTCTCCGTGCCGGCCCTGATCGCACTGATTCTCATCGTGCTGGCCACCGCCGTGATCCTGGACCTCAATATATTCCGCTGGTCCTACTGGAATTCACTGATCGTCCTGTCCACCTTCCTGATCATTCTGGCGCTCGGCCAGGGTGCCGTCATTCTCACCGGCGGCCTCGATCTTTCACTACCGTGGACCATTGCCCTGTGTGCCTTCATCTTTACCGGGATCACGCAGGGCTCCAATGAGAACCTCGCCCAGGCCCTCATTCTCGTGACGCTGACCGGGCTGGCCATTGGCTTGCTCAATGGCATCATGGTGGCCGTACTCGGATTTTCGTCCATCGTGGCGACACTCGCGACCAACGGCATCCTGCAGGGGCTCGCGCTGCTGTACTCGCAAGGGACGCCCAGCGGCTTTCCGGCGCCTGCCGTCTCGTGGCTGATGACGGCAAAGCTGTTCGGCATCACACCGATTGCCTACCTGATGCTGCTGTTCGTGGCCTTTGCCGTGTTCCTCCTGACGTGCACGCCCTTTGGCCGACAGGTCTATGCAACCGGCAGCAACCTGAAGGCAGCGCACCTGTCGGGTGTGCCTGCCAATCGCATCCTCATCCTGGTGTTCGTATTGTCCAGCCTGTGCGCAGCACTGGTGGGGGTTCTGCTGACGGGTTTCTCGGGCCAGGCCAGCCTGGGCATGGGCGATGATTTCCTGCTGCCCTCGATCGCCGTCATCGTGGTCGGCGGCGGCCTGATCACTGGCGGCCGTGGTCACTACCTGGGCATGCTGGCCGGGGTCTTGCTGCTTACGGCACTGCAGATGCTGCTGTCGGGCAGCGGGCTGCCCTATGCCGTCAGGCCCATCATCTTTGGTTCGGTTCTGCTGCTGGCAGTTGCCAGTCTCAAGGAGCGGTTTTCTTAGGAGCTCAATATGAAGATTGAAGTGTTTGTCGATGTCAAAACGACGCTTGGCGAGGGTCCTCTCTGGGATATCGACGAGCAGCGCCTCTACTGGATAGACAGTGCCGATGGCCGGATCTTCCGCGCAACCGTCGATGGCCGGGACATCAGAGCCTGGCAGGTGCCCCAGAAAATCGGCTCGATGGCCCTGCGGCGTTCAGGTGGGGCCATTGCGTCATTGGCCAACGGCTTGCACACCGTCGATTTCAAGACGGGGCACGTCGAACTGCTGCATGACCCGGAGCCCGATTCGCCCAACAACCGGCTCAATGACGGCAAGGTCGACCAGAGAGGTCGTTTTCTGTTCGGCAGCATGGATACCATGGAAGACGGCCCCAACGGCGCGTTATATCGCCTGGACACGGATCTTTCAGTGCACAAGCTGCAAGAAGGGATCGTGGTTTCCAATGGGCCCTGCTGGAGCCCCGACGGCCGAACGTTCTATTTTGCAGACACCTGGGCCGAAGAAATCTGGGCCTACGACTATGATCTGGACACCGGCGCCATCGCCAATCGGCGCACCTTCGCAACCATCCAGGGCAAGAATTTCCGCTCTCCGGATGGCTCGACCGTGGATGCAGAAGGCTGCCTGTGGAATGCCCAGGTGTATGAAGGCCAGTTGGTACGTTACACCCCCGATGGACAGATCGAGCGGATCATCGAGATGCCCGTCAAGAATGTGACCAGCGTCATGTTCGGCGGTGAAAATCTGGATATCCTCTTCGTCACGTCCATGTCGCGCCCTCCCCTGCCACGGTTCCCCACCGATTCGGTGCTGGGGGGCAGCGTCTTCATGATCACCGGGCTGGGCATACAGGGCGTGCCTGAACACCGTTTTGGGGGCTGACCCACACCCCCGCTCACCCACATTGTCAGGATCACGAAATCATGAAGATCGCAGTCATAGGCGCCGGCCTCATCGGCCAGGCATGGTCCATCGTATTTGCCCGAGGTGGCCTCGATGTCGCCCTCTGGGATGGTGACCCGCGAGCGCTGGAACGTGCGGATGAAATGGTGCAGCAGCTCACCGACAAACTGCAGCGCTCCGGTCTGCTGGCCTCCAGCACACAGACCCAGGCAAGGATCCGCTGTGTACCGACCCTGGAAGAGGCCCTTGCCGAGGCGGGATACGTGCAGGAATGCTTGCCGGAGTCCGTCGAGATCAAGCAGGAGATTTTCGCCCGCATGGACGCACTGACCCGTCCCGAGGCGATACTGGCCAGCTCCACATCCAGCATCGCGGCTTCGCGGTTCACCGAAAGCCTGCCCGGCCGTGCCCGCTGCCTGGTGGCACACCCGGTGAATCCGCCCTACCTGATTCCAGTCGTCGAGCTGTGCGGCGCGCCGTGGACGGATCCAGCGGTGATCTCGAAAGCGCATGACCTGCTGACGCAAGTGCAACAAACCCCCATCATCGTCAAGAAGGAAATCAAGGGCTTCATCCTGAATCGGCTGCAGGGCGCCGTATTGCGGGAAGCCTTCCGTCTCGTCGAGAACGACTATGTGTCGGTCGAGGATCTGGATCTGACCATCAAGAACGGCCTGGGATTGCGATGGTCATTCATGGGGCCGTTCGAAACCATCGATCTGAATGCCCCTGACGGTCTGCAGGATTATTGTGAACGATACGGCGGCATCTACAACGAACTGGCGTTGGAACAGACGGACACCACACCGTGGTCTGACACGCTGATCCACGCTCTGGACGCCGAGCGGCGTGACATCCTGCCGCGCGAGCAACTCCGGGAGAGGCGGGTCTGGCGCGATGAACGCCTGATGGCCCTGCTCAGGCACAAGGCAGGCAAGGATTGATGCCACCCGCGCAACGCCCGCATCCGCTGAACGCATATCAATCACGAATTTTTCAAGGAGCATCACCATGGCAAGCAAGAAGAAGGCCATCATCAGCTGCGCCGTCACCGGCGCCATTCACACCCCCAGCATGTCACCCTACCTGCCGGTCACGGCCGAGCAGATCGCCGATGATGCCATTGCGGCCGCACAGGCCGGCGCTGCGGTCCTGCACCTGCATGCGCGCGACCCGAAGGATGGCAAGCCCACTCAGGATCCGGAGTTCTTTCGCCCGTTCCTGGAGAAGATCAGGCAGGCCACCGACGCAGTGATCAACATCACGACGGGTGGCAGCCCGCACATGACGGTCGAAGAACGCATGCAGCCCGCGATGACCTTCAAGCCCGAACTGGCGTCGTTGAACATGGGTTCGATGAATTTCGGACTGTTCCCCATGCTGAATCGCTTCAAGACCTTTCAGCACGACTGGGAACGCCAGCACCTTGAAAACAGCCGTGACCTGATCTTCAAGAACACGTACAAGGACATCGAGGCCATCCTGCGCAAGGGTACCGAAAATGGCACGCGCTTCGAGTTCGAATGCTACGACATCAGCCACCTGTACAACCTCGCACATTTCATGGACCGTGGCCTGGTGCAGAGCCCGCCGTTCATACAGTCCGTGTTCGGCATTCTGGGCGGCATCGGCCCCAACCCCGAAGACCTAATGCACATGCGTCGCACGGCCGACCGACTGTTCGGCACCGACTACCAGTGGTCCATCCTGGGTGCTGGCCGCAACCAGATCCCGCTGGCCACCATCGGCGCCGCCATGGGCTCGAACGTGCGCGTCGGGCTCGAGGATTCCCTGTGGATGGGGCCCGGTGAGATGGCGCACTCCAACGCCGATCAGGTGACGCGCATCCGCACGATCCTGGAGGCACTGAACCTCGAGGTGGCCACGCCCGATGAGACCCGGGCGATCCTGCACCTGAAGGGGGGGGACAAGGTCGCTTTTTGATTTGGCTTTTCAAGGGATGTTCCTGCGACCGACAAATAGCTGAAACTGCAGTATTGTATTCTTGGAAATATCGATTTCGTGGCATATCATGCCGAAACATGATGACCACACCATCCGAATCGGCACCACATCCCAAAAAGCGTACCCTATAATGAACTCGTGCGGGCCCGGTCACCGGGCCCGCCAGCCATCACCAAGGAGACCCCTCACCCCCCTCACCAGCAGCATCAGAATTCAATAAAAACCAGGCCCGTACAAAAAGGGCGACTCATCGGAGGATCTGACATGCCCAAGCTGAACCCATCGCCGCTGCTGCGGCCACTGGCATCCCTGTTCATCGCGGTTTCCGCATCCGCCTACTGCGTGGGCGCGGCGGCAGCCAGCTACACCATGAACATCAACTACCTGTACCCATCGGACATCATGTCCAACGAGCAGGCGGCAGCACTCACACACTTCAAGGCGCTGGTCGAATCGGCCACCAACAATGATGTCGAAGTCAAGCTGTTTTCCAACCTGCAGCTGGGCTCCGAGGTCGAAACCACCAAGCAGCTCAAGGACGGCGTACTGGTCCAGTCGACACTGATCTCGTCGGGGGCCATGTCGTCGTTCTACAAGCCCTATCAGATCACGTCCACGCCATTCCTGTTCACGGATTACGCGACGGCCTGGACATTCTATGATTCGCAGTGGTTCGCCGACTTCATGAAACCCATGATCAAGGACAGGGGCATTCGTTACCTGGGCACGTTTGATGACGGCGGCGGCTTCGTGGCGTTCACCAACAACAAGCACCTGATCAAGACGCAGGACGATCTCAAGGGCCTGAACATCCGCGTCGAGCAGAATCCGGCGGCCGTCGAGATCATAAAATCGCTGGGGGCCAGCGCCACGCCGCTGGCCTGGGGCGAGGTGCAGACCGCCCTGGCCACCAACCTGGTCGACGGCCAGTACAACGCGCCGGGCACGAATGCGGCCTTCAAGCTGTGGGACGTCACCAAGTTCACCACACTGGCCGGGCTGGTCTACAACACGACCAGCTGGCTGGTGAGCGAGAAATGGTTCTCCAGCCTGCCCGACGACTACAAGGCGGCCATCGTGCACGCCGCCCGCGAATCGGTATTCCTGGGCCACGGGGTGTCGGCATTGGTGTCGCTGTACGGCTGGCAGCAATCCTGCCAGCACTTCGAGCAGTGCTACATCCTGCCCACGGCCGAGCGCGAAAAATGGAAGGCTGTTGCGCGACCGGCCTACAAAGAGTGGATCAGCGGCAGCTTCGGCATCCCGGCCGCTGATGTCGAGGCGTTCTGGGCCCAGGTCGATCAGGTGGCCAAAGAGATCGCCGAGGCCGAGGGCCCCTTCCTCGAATAGGCACACATAGCGCATCGCACACCGGTTTCCGTAGCCGGTCGCGATGCTTCACCATACCTGCGGCCGGTCACCCGGCCGCAGCGCACGGGACCTTCCCCATGCCATCTCCAGCCGTCCGCATCAGCGATGCCGCCAACCGTGTCGTGATTGTCCTGGCCGCGTTGCTGCTCACCGTCATCTTCGGCATCACCATTCTCGCAGCGGGCTACAAATACACGACAAACACCTCACTGACCTGGGCCATAGGCATCAACCAGGTCCTGCTGCCATGGGTGGCAGCCCTGAGCACCACGGTCGCCCTGAAATACGGCGAACACATCGCCATGTCCTTCCTGGTCGATCGGGTTCCGGCCCGCGTGGCTGCGTTGCTGCGCCACGTCAATTACGTGCTGGTGGGCCTGCTGGGGATCCTGCTGCTGGTCTACGGCTATGAATTCATGCTGTCGTCCGACCAGATGATCATGATCTCGAGCTCGCTGCAGATTTCCGGGCGCTGGCCTGCCGCTGCGCTACCGGTCACCGGCCTGGTCTATTGCATCCACTTGCTGGCCGGGCCACAACTGCTGGCCACGCATTCCATCGTCGAGGAACTCGAACGGGAGCTCACCCCATGACTGCAGCCCTGACCGCGTTCGCGGCGTTCCTCATCATCGGCGCCCCCATCGGCATCGTCATGATTTTCGGGGCACTCTCCGGGGTTCTTGGCCTGGGGGGCCTGAACCAGCTGATCATCCTCCCGTACCAGTTCTTTGCCGGGATCTCCGATTACGTCCTGATCGCCATCCCATTCTTCATCCTGACCGCCGAACTGATGAACCGCTCGCAGCTCACCAGCCGCCTGGTGGACTTCAGCAACAGTCTGTTCGGCACTGTTCCGGGCGCGCTGTCGCACATCAACGTCGTGGTCAGCATGCTGTTTGCGGGTATCACGGGCGCAGCGGTCACCGACGCCATTGCCATTGGCAAGACGCTGATCCCATCCATGAAGAAAGAAGGCTACAGCGCGGCCTACTGCGCTGCGGTCACGGCAAGCGGGTCGATCATCGGCCCTATCATTCCGCCCAGTATCGTGATGATCGTGTATGCCTCGTCGATGCAGAACGTGTCGGTCACCGCGCTGTTTGCGGCCGGCGTGATCCCGGGGCTGCTGATGGCACTGTCCCTGCTGGTGCTGAGCTTCTGGATCTCGGTGCGCAGGAACTACCCGCGCCATGATCCCATCCGCCTGCGCCGCATCCTGCAGACCGGCCTGCGGGCCGCGCCCACCATGGCCATTCCCATCGTCATCCTGGGCGGCATCCTGTTCGGCATCACGACCGTGACCGATGCCAGCGCCCTGGGTGCCCTGATGGCCCTGCTGCTGGGTACGGTCATCTACCGGACCCTGACGCTGCGCGACATCTGGGAATCCGTCGTTGCGACCATCTCGTTCTCGGGCGTGGTCTTCCTGCTGCTGGGCGCGGCCACCCTGCTGGGCTGGCTCATCACGCGCAGCGGCCTGGCGGCCGAGTCGGCCCACTTCATCGCCTCGCTCAGTTCGAACCGAACCATCGAGCTGTTCATCGTCGTGGCGTTCCTGATCGTGCTCGGGATGTTCATCGATGTCATTCCGGCGGTGGTGGTGGCCGGGCCGGTGCTGGTGCCCGCACTCATCACCCTGGGTTTCGACCCTTTGCACGTCGCCATGGTCATCATCCTGGCCCTGAACATCGGCAATCTGACCCCGCCGGTAGGCATGTCCCTGATGACGACGGCGCGCATCAGCAATGTGCCCTACGAACATGCCATCCGCGAAGTCATCCCCTTCATCTTCAGCCAGATCGTCATCGTGCTGCTGGTCTGTCTGCTGCCGGGCCTGGTGATGTGGCTGCCCAGGGTCCTGGGCATGTGACAGGCTGGCACAATACCCAAATCGAACTCGGGACGGAGCCCGCGCACCATGCTGCTTGAACACACCACCAAGGGCATTCCGCCCTACGCCTGCGTCGATGCACAAGCCATCGCCCACCAGCGCTGGAATCTCCTGCATGAGGATCTCGACCTCCCGGTCTGCGTCCTGGATCGCAGCGCCCTTGAAAACAACCTGGCATGGATGCAAAGCCTGGTCGACGACAAGGGGGCCCTGTTCGCCCCCCATGGCAAGACGACGATGAGCCCGGAACTGTTCCAGATGCAGATCAAGGCAGGCGCCTGGGCCATCACGCTGGCCACCGGGCATCAGGTCCGGGTGGCGCGGGCCTTCGGCATCCAGCGCATTTTCTACGCCAACCAGCTCGTGGGCGGGCCCCTGATTCGGTACATCATCCAGGAAATGCAGGCCGATCCCGGCTTCGAATTCATTTTCCTGGTCGATAACGAACAAAACATCCAGGCCATCGAAGCGCAGGCGCAGGCCATGGGCCTGGACAGGCGTCTGCAGGTGCTGGTCGAACTGGGCTATCCGGGCGGGCGCTGCGGCTGCCGTACGGCAGACGAAGCCCTGGCACTGGCGGCCCGCGTTGCCGCCAGCCCCGTCCTCGATCTGATCGGCATCGAGGGGTTCGAAGGCTATATCCACGCCGGCCCCGGCGAATCACAAGCCGCCCTGATCCGGGCATTTCTCCAGTCGATGGTCGATCTGATGCACGCGTGCCACGAGGCAGGCCATTTCGCGCCTGGCCAGACGCTGTTCTCGGTGGGCGGATCGGCCTTCTATGACCTGGTCTTCGATGAAACCGATGTGGGCACGCTGCCGGCCGGCACCCGGGTGCTCACGCGCAGCGGGTGCTACCTGACGCACGACGCAGGCCTGTATCAGCGGTACTTCAGCGAGATCATGGCCCGCAATCCGGCCATCGGCCAGCGCGGCCATGGTCTGTTGAATGCCCTCGAGGTCTGGGGCTATGTGCTGTCGCGCCCCGAGCGCGAAAGAATCATCGTCAATGCAGGCAAGCGCGACATCTCACCCGATGACCTGCCCGTGGTGCTGGGCATGGTGCGCTTCGGCGAGTCGGCGACAGGCCCGCTGCCCCTGCCCGGGCACAGCGTGGTCGACCTGAACGACCAGCACACCCACATCCGCTGCCCGGCCGATTCGCCCGTGCAGGCCGGGGATGCCATCCTGCTCGGCATGTCGCATCCCTGCCTGACCTTCGACAAATGGCGACGCATCCTGGTTCGAAACGATGCCCACGACATCGTGGGTGCGATATCGACCTGGTTCTGAGCATGACCCGCAGCCTGGCCCGACTCAGCCATGCGGTCGGATCGGGCCCAGCCGAGATCCTGTCGATGCGCCCCGGCGGCTTGTCTTCGCAGCAGCAGGCCCCGGCAGCGACTTGCCACAGGTCACCGGATCAGCGCCAGGCACATTTTCCTGCGATCGTCGTCTCGAATGGAATAACAGTAGGCGCTCCTGGAAGTCAGCACTGCCAGGCAGAAGTTCCTTTCATCCTGGTGCCTGACTGCATGGCAGTATGCCGATCGCCCCGTTGTGCGCGCCAGGCAGATGTTTTTCTTGTCCTGATTCTGAATCGCGTGGCAATCGGCCTCTGCAGCCAGGGCAAGTGACGTCAACAGACAGCCCCCGAGCACCCCTGTGGCCAAGGCTTTCATGGCGTTTTTCATTGGTCTGTGCACCCCCTGACGAGCATGAGATTTGAACGACATCCATATGCGGCATTGCTGCCGATATCCAACACTTCTTGCTGCAATGAATTGACATCCTCCCCTCCGTCTCGCTGATGCTCGGCACCCAAGGGTGCAAAGAAAGGGGATTCCTGCTGTGTTCAGCCCGACAGGGCTGGCTCACTTCGGTGGGTTCCTGAGTAAGCGCTTGCGGCGCAGCGCGGCTTCATGCCGCTTGAAACTGCCCAGCGGCGCGTAGAACGCGCGGTCCGAGAGCGTGGCACACGCTGCGCTCGCCGCCGGCCTTGCCGCCGGCGTACGGGCCACTGCACGACAGGATTTTCGCGCTGTATACCGCTAACGGTCATATAGCGCGAACTGATTGCCGTCAGCTTCCTCGTCACGCTAGGGGGTCATATCGGTGCCGAGGATGTCCATCCATAACCTACCCAAACAACATCGTTCATACGCCCTCAGAAAACATCTGATGCATGATCGGTCATTGGGCCACCGCTGACAACCTCAGCATTGCAGGCGCAGGCGACAGGCGTCAATGGCAGATTTGATCTCCTGTGCCATCATCTGCCTGATCGGAGCGCGCTCAAACCGCTCGCCCAATGAACTTGCCTGCAGCAACATCCGGTCGATAGCCTCTTTCGCCCGTTTCGTCGGGACGCCACCTTCCTTCGCCAAGCGCAACAGATGCCGACGTTCGATGGCAGCACCTTCACCGCAAACGTCCAGGTGGTGCTGGCCCATCGGGCCTTCGCTGAAGGTCAGATCGAATGCCGGCGCCAGACGCCAGCGCCGGTCACGCCCGAGACGCCAGGCGAAGTTCTTGGGGTGGTCATCACGATTGCGGAACAGCACATTGAAGACTGCTCGCGTGTAGGCTTTCTCGACTTCGCGTTCGTCTCGTGTCAAAAAGCGGGTAGCCCGCAGAAGGGCAGTGTAGTCGGTTGCGCCAGGTAATCGGAAATCCACCTGCAGCAATCCAGCCAGACTCTGCATCGGGACACGTTGCCCACCCTCCCGGTCGAAGCGCGCGACGCCGAAGGCGGCCAGTTCAGGACCAAGGTCGAACCAGCGGCTTTCGGGTACATCCAGTCCGCAATCACGAGCCAGCTCGGCATAGAGCTGCTCGATGGCACAGACTTCCTTGTGTTCGTTCCGCGCCGGAAACTTGACCAACCAGGGACTGCCGGGCGCATCCGAGCGAGTGCTGACGTGACCCGTCGCGACGTCGTACTGCACCAACGCCTTGGGTCGGGCCCCTTGGGGCGAACCGCCGGTGAGCGCGAGTTCACGCAGGGTGGCACCCGCCTCGCCCGCAAGCGCCAGCCGGCTTTGCTCGGCCAGCGCCAGCAAGGACCAGTCGGGCTCCTGTACACCGGCCTCGCTTGCCGGAACGAAGCGTAACGCGCCCATGGCGCGCTCACCAATGAAGGCCAGCCGGTCCAGCGGCCGGGGATGACGCAAGCCCTGTTGACGGAACAGGCGATCCATCAGCAGCAAACCCCAGCCGTCAGGCAGGCTGTCGGCGATCAAGCCAGGGAGTCGATGCAAATGGGCCGGAAAACTTCCGTAGGCATCTGCACGCAGCTTGAGGTGCAAGGGTGACAGTTCCAGATCCTGATCCAGGGCTTCGGGGGAATATTCGAAGAGCAGGGATTGACCGTCATCAGCCAGGCGCCCCAAGGGCCAGTCTTCTCCCCAGCCGCAATAATGCACAGTAAGCAACTTCATGATGTTTTCCTGCGCGGCGCACGCTGGCGTCGGCGGGCAAGCTCAGCCTGCTCCATCTGGGCGATGGATTGCCGTTTGAGTACGAATAGATCGTCCAGCTCCCCCTGCAACCCAAGCGCCTGCGTGACGCGGATCAGTGTTTCCAGCGAGCACTGCCCGTCAGTTTCGAGTTTGCGCAACGCCCCCAACGACAGCCCGGCCATTTGCGCCAGTTCGCGCTGCGTAAGCGACTGGGCAAGCCGCTGCTCGCGTAAACGAGTACCCAAGGCCTGTAGAATTTCTGTGAAAGTTGCGAGATTAAAAGTCGATTCCATAACTCTTAATGACATGAGCACTATTTAAGTGACATTGTAATGCTCTTTATCTGCTCTTGAAAATAAGTGACTGGGATAGCGGACGCGAGCGATCAGGCAGTGACCATCGTATCGTTACGTCAACTTTCGTGAGTCGGGGGTGCTGCGGCCATGTGTCGACAGGCAACCGCCAGACACAAGCACGGTTTGTCTGTGAAGTGAGCGATGCAGCAAGGTCGCCAGCAGCAGGAATCCTCTTCCTTTGCGCCTTTGCGTGCCGAGCATCAGCAAGAGAGAGAAGAAGATGTCGAACAAAAGATGATCGCGTAGACGGTTGGCCCAAAAAAAGGCGCCCCCGAGAACGTCAGGTACGATGTGGTCGATGACTTTGGCAGGCTGATGGAAATCGTGAAGTAGCCCTTCACCGATGCAATGCAGATGCAATTTGCAGAGACGTTTCGAGGTGCGCAATTGCGCCGCATGCGCCATCCTGCACACATGACGGACAACGAGGATGCGCGTGATGCCCTACACAACTGACGCCGAGCGCTGGCAGGCCGTGCAGCAGCGCGACACGCGCGCTGTGGGTGCCTTCTGGTATGCAGTGAAATCAACCGGCATTTATTGCCGCCCGGGCTGCCCTGCCCGCCTTCCGGCGCGTCACAACGTGGTGTTCCATGCCACGCCCGAAGCCGCAGAACTTGCGGGCTATCGCGCGTGCCTGCGTTGCCACCCCAAGGCGCCTGCGGCCAGGCACACCACGGCGGTCGTGCGTGCCTGCCGCCTGATCGAGCGCGCCGATACGGCACCAGCGCTGTCCGAACTCGCCGATGCAGTCGGGCTGAGCCGCTCGCACTTTCATCGTGTCTTCAAAGCCGAAACGGGTGTAACGCCGCACCAATACGCTGTTGCATGCCGGGCGGCCCGCGTGCGCAACGCCCTACGCGACAGCGCCAACGTGACGACAGCGATCCACGATAGTGGTTTCAGCTCCAGTGGCCGATTCTACGCCGCTTCGACAGCGCTGCTGGGCATGACACCACATGCATTTCGGGCAGGCGGCACGGGCGAGACCATCCGTTTTGGCGTGGGCGCATGCGCGCTTGGCGCAATTCTGGTGGCTGCGACCGCGCGCGGCGTGTGCGCCCTGTGGCTGGGTGATGATCCGGATGCGTTGGTGCGTGAACTGCAGGATCGCTTCTGCAGTGCGCACCTGGTGGGCGGCGACCCGGAATTCGAGCACTGGATGGCGCTTGCCGTCGCTTCGGTGGAATCGCCGTGCATGGGCCAGGACTTGCCACTTGACGTGCGCGGCACCGCCTTTCAGCAACGCACCTGGCAAACGCTGCGCACGATCCCTTTCGGTGCCACGGCAAGCTACGCCGAGGTCGCTGCACGGCTCGGCATGCCGCGTGCGACGCGGGCTGTCGCCAACGCCTGCGGCGCGAACCCCGTGGCCGTGGTCATCCCCTGCCACCGCGTAGTACGCCGCGACGGCGCGCCCGGGGGCTACCGCTGGGGCGTGGCACGCAAGCAGGCGCTGCTCGCACGCGAGCAGCCGGCGGACGATTCCGCCGAGCTTCCACAGCACCTTGATCGCACCTCATCGTGAAGCATACCCATCTGGTAACGACGGCCGGGCGACCGGGAACTGCACTGCTGTGCGTGCTGCTCGTGGCGCCCTTCATGGCACAGATCGACGCAACCATCGTGAACGTCACGATTCCGTCCATCCAGGCGGAGTTCAGGGCCAGCAGCGCGGTGCTGCAATGGGTGGTGGACGGATATCTCGTGCCGTTTGCGGTATTGCTGGTCACGTGCGCGCGGCTCGGGCGCATTCATGGTTACCGGCGTATCTACATTCTGGGGTGCACGGTGTTCGGGCTGGCATCGCTGGCGAGCACGCTGGCGCCGAATGGCCCGGTGCTGATCGCCGCGCGGGTGGCGCAAGGGGTCGGTGCCGCGCTCATGTACCCGCAGGCACTCACCGGGATTCAGCTGAATTTCGAGGGCAAGGCACGCACCCACGCGGTGGCGCTGCTGGCGATGGCACAGTCGGTCGGCGCCGTAGGCGGGCAAATCCTGGGCGGCGTGCTGGTGGCGTACGACCTTGCGGGTATCGGCTGGCGCGCGATCTTCATCATCAACGCCCCGATCTGTCTGGCCGCGACCCTAGGGGCGTGGCGCTACCTCCCGGATGCGCAGCGCCAGAGCGCGCCCCAGACGCTCGACGCCGTGGGGGTGGGGCTGTTGTCGATCAGCTTGCTGCTCCTGGTGCTACCCCTCTCGCTTGGCCACAGTGCGGGTTGGCCGCCACTTGCGTGGCTGGCGCTGGCGGCGTGCATCCCTGCATTTGCGCTCTTCCTGCGCAGCCAGGCGCGTGGCCGCAATGCAGCCCCCTTGGTCGATCTGGCATTGCTGCGCCGCCCGACGGTGTATTTTGGTGTGCTGGCGTTACTGGTGACCAGCGGCACTTATTACGCGCTGCTGTTCACGCTGGCGCAGTACCTGCAACGCGGCGCCGGGCGCAGCGCATTGTTCTCCGGCCTCATTCTTGTACCGTGGGTGGCGGCGTTCGGCCTGGCAGCGCACTTGATGCGCCTGGCGACGCCACCCCTGGCACCGCGACTGCCATTGATTGGCTGTATCGTGCTGGCGCTGGCATATGCAGCACTGGGTGTGAGTCTCACGTTCGCGCCCGGGGCCGACGCGTTGCTGGCCGCCCTGCTGGCGCTGGGCGGACTTGGGTTGGGGCTCAATTTCAGCGCGCTGATCGTGTATTTGACCAACGCAACGCCCGTCGCCCAGGCCGCCGACATGAGCGGGCTCATCACCACGACGGCGCCGGTGGGTGGTGCCGTGGGCGTGGCGACGCTGGGGTCCTTCTACCTGGCACAAATGGGGGTGGGCGCAGTCCCGGCATTTGCCTGGACTTGTGCTCTCATGGCGGTCGCTGCGGCGGGCGCGGCGCTGCTGGCACATGCGTCCACACGCAGGCCATGACAGTCGGACCACGATTCCCGATCATCGTCATCGCACGGCTCGTCTGCGTCTGAAACTGAATCTGCCGCTGCAACGCGCCTGGGCGCCACGGTTCATTACCTGCAAACAGGGGTATGTGCTCATGCACCTTTGGGCAACAATTCAGCTTGACCGAAAATATTTCAATTCGACGACGGAGACTTTGGTATGAAGCACGTGCTTGGCAGTCTGGCGCCTTTGGCATTGGCGGGCCTTCTGGCAGGTTGTTCCACGGTGCAGACATCGCATGATTCAACGACAGCGGAAGCCGAATCGCGTAGTTCCGGTTTCATGAATCTTGTCACGAACGATGATATCGAAGTCAAAAACGCCAAGGCGTTCGCCGGCATTCAGGATGTGGTGATCGGCGGCTTCAAGGTGGGTTTCAATGAAAGCAAGACGGTCACAGGTTCGTCCAGGCTGGTGGGTGGCAGAACCACAGGCGAAATGAAACTGGAAGGTATCGATGGTGCAACCTTGCAGCGCATTACCGACCAGGCCTATGAAGACTTTGTAAACCGACTTGAAGCCAGTGGCTACAGAATCCTGCCGCGCGAAACCTTCACCTCACACCCCTTGTACGCCAAGCTCAGCGAGCACGACTTTCCATTCCGTGACGACAATTCATCGCTGTTTTCCTCATATGGTGTGGGCAACTACTACATCCCGACCACAATGGGCAGCAAACAGGTGTTTTTCCCCGACGAGGTCCCACAGTCCAAATCCAGCGACCTGAGTGCAATGTTCAAAAGCACCCCTGGTCAAGGTCTGTCTGCCATAGGCCTGACAGGCACCCTCCAGGAGTTCAGCGAGAAAACCAAAGTGCCCCTGATCAACGTCACCTATCTGGTCGATTTCGCTGCAGGCAGCAGCGCCGGGTTTTCAATGCAGCAGCTCAAGCTTGGGCAACTGATGTCGGTGGATTATGGCGTGCTGGGTCTCACCACGGGTTACGGTGGCACGTTCAGCAGCAACAACGGCAAGCTTGCACTGGGCCAACCAGTGCCATCCGACAAGCCCTTTGCCACCATGGAAGACGAAACGTCCACCGGTTCGCAGGTAGCCGAAGGCGCTTTCAACCTGCTGTTCAAGGGCGGCATACTGGGCGCGGCCGGTGTAGGTGGCGATCATACCCGTACCTACGTATTTCGCACCGAACCTGAAAAATTTGCGGCGGCTGCGCTCGATGTGCTGGACAAGACAAACGAGCTGATGGTAAGCAAGCTGGCGCAATTGCACTGAGCCGGTGGCCATCGTCCACCTGTGCGCCCGCCCGGGCTTGCCTCATGAGGCGGGTCCAGGGCTGCCGCCCTGGGCACGTGGCCAGGGCGCCTAGCGTTGGGCGTATTTTCTGCGCACGACGCCCAGACCCACCAGGGAAACCACGGCGATGGCCATGGTAAAACACCATGATGGTACCCAGAACGGCAATGACGAAGATCATGGTGGGTACGGCAGGCGTCGAGATCATCAGGCGAAACAGGGGCCACGCCAGAATCAATGCCCCGAATGCAGCATACGTCATCAACCCGCCCCAGGCGCCGACCATGTCATGGCTGGGCGCGAGCGCCATGATCAAGGTACCCGCCATCATGAGCATCAGGGTCAGGCTCAGGGCTGCCCGGCGGCCCTTGCGGTCTGAATGGCTACCCAGTACCAGACCGCCCAGGGGGCGAATGACATAAGAAATGACGAAAGTGGCAAAGGTGAGGATGAGCGCGAAACCCGGGTCGGATTCGGGAAAGAAGACCCGCGCAATCACCGGAGCGAAAGAGGCATAGACAATGATATCGAACCATTCCAGCGTGGCGCCGATGGATGACGAAACAACGGCCTTGTATGCCGCCTGCACCTGGGCTGCCGTGACCTGATCCGGTGCGCTCATCGGTCTGTGTATGTTCGCCGCTCCTGATGGATATCTGTTGGAATTTGATCAGGCCGCAGCGTGCGGCTGGATCATGTCGTGGCGTGTGGGCGGAGCATGTCCCGGTGTGCGGGCAAATTCAGCTCGGCGATGCCCTGGGCGTTGATGGTGGCGTGGACCACGGCTTGTGCCATGACAATGGCGGCAATGGTTCCGAGCGCCGTGATGTCGGCGTCGTGGCCGCTTTCCCGGCCTGTTGAAACGGCGAAAATGGTGTCGCCGTCCCACATGGTATGGATGGGGTTGATTGTGCGCGCAAAACCATCGTGCGCCATGGCCGCGATTTTCCTGAGTTGCGCCTTGTTCAGGGATACATTGGTGGCAATGGCACCAATCGTGGTATTGGATGACTGAAGATTGCCGACCCGATAGCCCTGCATGATGGCCTGTGCCGTGCTGCGAAAACCCCGGCCATCTGGCGTACGGGCGCCGGCGAGAATCGTCGGCGAATCGGGCGCCTGGATATCCCCGACCGCGTTCACCGCCACGACGGCCCCCACCACGATGTTCGTACCTGGCACCGTGTGGCTGGCAGTGCCCAGACCCGCTTTCATGGCATGCGCCATGCCGAACATCTTGCCTACGGTTGCACCCGCGCCTGCGCCAATATTGCCTTGTGGCGACGGGGCCGCCGTGGCGGCCTGACAGGCCAGATACCCCGCCTGTGCGTCAGGACGCACGGCAAAATCCCCGACTTCCAGATCCATGAGAACCGCAGCAGGCACGATGGGAATGACGCCATTTCCGAGTGCGAACCCAGCCTTGTTTTCTTCGAGGTACTGCATCACGCCCTGCGCTGCTGCCAACCCATAGGCGCTGCCGCCCGACAGGACAATGGCGTGGACCTCCTGGACGAAATTCACCGGATCCAGCAGATCTGTTTCCCGTGTTCCGGGTGCTGCGCCACGCACATCGACGCTTGCACATGCACTGTCTTCAAACAGGAGCACCGAACACCCCGTCGGGCGGGCAGACAATGTGCAATGCCCCAGTCGGATCCCGGGCACATCCGTTATGCAGGTCTTTGCCCATTCTGTCACGGGAGTGCCTTGGCATGCTTCATGATCGTTGCTGGTGTGATGACTGCTCAGCGCAGCATGACTGCTCTTCGCAGCAGGTTCATTCCTGGTGTCATGTCCATTCTTCATGTGCGTTGCAAGCCTGTCTATATTGGAATACCCGGGTTCAACGGACAATACCCAGGTTCAACGGACAATCACCCGTCCGTTCAAGGGCTGAATCGGCCGATTGGTGTCCTGGCCCATGACGCTGCGAAAGGTCTCGATCTGCTGCGACGAGGCCTGCACCGGATTCTCCAGCACCAGCCAGCGCACGCCTTCCGAACAGGGCGGCGTCGTCAGGGATCCGGAGAAACGGTAGTGATCCAGTCTGGCAGGCAGCAGGCTGGACGGTAGAACCTTGATCTGCATGGGCTGGGTGACCCCTGCGTCGACGGGCATGTGGGACCACAGGCGCATCAGACCCAGATGGGGGGCACCTTCCTCGAACAGGACACCGAGCACAGCCAGATCGCCGTTGTCATTGGCATGAACCAGGTGCGCTTCAAACGGATATTGCCGGCCGTTGATGGTGTGTTCGGCGGGCGCATGAAAGTGCATCTGGACCAGCGCGAAACTTTCACCATCAAGAATCAGATCATTGCCTCGTTCAAAATCCACCTGAATCGTGTGGCCATTATTCGTGATCCGTGCGCCTGGACCTGCATCATATTGCAGGCTCAGGGGCGCCATGCTGGCGGGCAACGCATTGTGGATATCCACCGGAGACTGATTGCGACCTGTATCGCAAACGCCAAACTCCGGACTCAATGCCCCCCAATGCGAGGGCCCTGCATCCCCTTCATAGCCCCATGAGGCCGCCAGGACCGGCGTAGCCAGCCCGACCCATATCCACAGCAAAAGCAGTGCACGCATATCGAGTCTCCCAGGGAACACGCGGCAACGCACAAAGAGTGTTGAATGTTCATTAATATTCATTCGGCGCCTGCCCCCCAGGCTCCGCAGGGACACCATGGCGCTGGCCACAAGGTAGCGGCCCGGGATGAATGATACAGGAGGCTCAGCGCACCGAGAATGGCCGGATCATCCCGAGGTCGAAGTGCGGCTTGCCTGTTTTGGGGTCGGGTACAAAGCAGATCGCAAAATAATCGGCCGGCTCCAGATCCAGAACGGCCCAGTTGGTCCCGCCGGGCCCCATGGGTGCCACCCCCGCCATTGCCGTGAACGGAGCCGATCCGGCAAGGGTGCCCAGCGAATCCGGAGGGGTGTTCCTCAGGATTTCAGCGACCTGTGCGAACGTGACCCCTCGTGCAATGCGATTCAGTGCGAGTTCGTGCAACTGCCTGCCCGTGTCAATGACCTTCCACAGCTGCCGTCCCGCAGGCATTGTTTGCGGCATCCCTGCAAACGAGAAATCGATCATGTCGATCGCCACGGCGGCGCTGGGCTGCGGGCGTCCCGATGCGGCCGGGGTCACCATCAACGGTGACAGCATGTCCATCTTGTAATGAGGCAGGCCACTGGCCCCCGGTATGATGCAGATCACGACATGCTGACCGGCGGCCAGATCCACAATGACTGTGGATTCCTGGTCGTGATCTATCGAGCCTGGCCCTCCCACAGAAGATGAGACCGAGAACAGGGCACCCACATCGCCATTGCGCGCGATGTCCATGAATTCAGCCAGGGTCTTTCCGGGATTCAGACGCATGAGCATGGCGTGGTGCGCTGCAGAACCCCTGTTTTTCAATGTGATTTCCGTATGCCCTGCAGCGATCCGGCTCGGGAGTTCAAAGCGGAAATCTTCGGCCACGATATCAAGTTTCGGGTACCTGCCGGCCCCCTTCCGGATCGGGCTCGCAGCATGGACAGGCAGTACTGCCGCAAGCCCGGCCAGGCCCAGCCAGGCCAGGATGGCGCGACGCGCGCAATGCGGTTGCTCGCCCCCTGTCTGCGGGCATCGCGGGATGGTGTCCGGTACGGCGACTGCACGAGAAGACAGGCGGCAGGGACCGGACCGGCGGCAGGAACAGGCCGCCGGGCAGCGACGGGACAATGCACTGAATGACGATTCCATAGAGCCTCCAGGGCCCCGTCGTCCTTTCGGCGAGGTCTATGGAGTTACTTTAATCTTCAAGATCAGGCCGTCAAGCCAGTACAAACCCGTAGCCAAAGACATGGATCGGGATGGACATGCCTGCGTGGCTCACCCCAGGCCGAAAGGCGCCGGGGTCATCCTGAGAATCTGGGCAAACAGCTGTTCGTACTCTTGCGTGGGTGCCTCGGCCCTGGTCATCGTGTCCTGGTTGGCCTCGAAGGCCGCATCGAGCTCTTTCCAGTCGTCCTGCGTGAAATGGCGCTCGGCCAGGGGCAGGATTTCGTCTTCTTCCTGTTGCATGTGCGTCAGGTACAGCCGCACGTAGCGTTCGAAGCTGCGCACGAACGTGCCCTGACGCGAAGCGCCTATCATCTCCCAGGCGACCAGCTCGATGAGCAGCTGGGGCACGACTTTTTCGGTGAATTCGTGGTCGTGATCGAGCCGCATCACGATCGCCGACGCATCCGGCACCGCGCGCACGATGCGTGGAAACAGCAACTGCGTTTCCTTCGGATGATGCAGGCGTTCCGGAAATTCGTCGATGTACAGCAGCATGGCGCGCAAGGACCGGAAAAACGCCTCTGCGTCGTGACCAGGCCCCTGCTGGACCAGCATCAGGGCCGAGCGCAACATGACCGACAGGGATTTATGTTCGTTGCGTATGATCGTCAGACTGCTGTAGGTCGCCATGGTCGTCTTGCCTCTTTGGTTGATGGGTCGGGCCTCGATGATGCACTACCGAACCCTGGGCAGCCTGCAGCCCGGCCCAAGGACAGCAGATGCTGCAGCCTTGGCTGCCAGCTGCAGATGCTGATGATACCGGTCTTCGGCCCCGAGCGGGGAAACTGGCCCGATCGGGCCCTGGCCCGGTGCGCGGCAAACCGCGCCCGCGCGGGGCGGCGAGGATGCCAGGTTCAGGCCTGGCAACTGGCCCAGAGCGTCTCGAAAAGCATCTTCTGCAGGCCCGCAAATTCGGCACTCTGGACGATCATCGCAAAGTTTTCTTTCTTCGAGGAGATATACGCCACCTTGTCATCATAGACATAGCTGGTCATGGTGAAGGGGGCACCATGGCGCGACATGCGCACTTCGCGCAGTTCTTGTGCAGATGAAGGCCATATCAGTTCGATTTCTTCGCTCTCGCTGCGGATCACGTTCAGCCAGATGCCGGCTTCGATACGCCTTTTTATATGGTCGCGCATGAAATCCTTGCCCGGCACATTGAGCAGCTCGGCCATGGACAGAATGCCGTGCAGCGTTCTGGAACGGCAGGTGAGGCTGTCATTCATGACATTGACGATGCCCTCCACGCCGGAATAGTAGCGAATGCGCGGTTTGGTCAGCGAATCACTGTAGAGCGCCTGGAGGTCCGGCAGGATCGATTCCACACCATGCACGGCATTTTGCGCCTTGCCGAGCAGCGTATTGGGGTTCTCGGCCACGACATAGGTCTTGCCCGACTTCTCGATCTGGTTCAACAGCCCGTCTCGTACCAGTGCGTTCAGGATCTCGTAGGCATTGGTGCGGCCTACGCCGGCCCTCTTTGCAACCTGTGCAACAGTGGCTTCACCATGCGCGAGGGCCGCCAGGTAGAAACGCGCCCGTGAGCCACTCAGGCCCACCTGTTCAAGAATGCTGTCAACGTTCACCATATCCACCAAGATCTGTCAGGAAATTTCGACAACATGGATTATGTCAGGAAAATCCGACCGTAATGAACCGGTAGGCGTAAGTGTTAATACCTATAAAAACATATAATTTCATACAGTAGCATGGCTGATGCACGCTTTGAAGATACGTCCGAATACACCGACAACTGCAGTCCACGCATCTCGCAAAACCTTCTCGAGTTATCCTGGAGCACCCGCATGCACACCAAAACACGACTCCGCACCCTCAGTGCCCTGATTCTTGCATCCGGCATGATGGCCATGGCGCAAGGCGCACAGGCCCAAGACCCGCTGAAGCTCGGCTTGATTTCGTTCTACTCCGGCCCGGTCTCGGGCCCTGTCGGCATCCCGTCACGCAATGGCGCCGACCTGATCATCGAAGCGATCAACAACGGCACCCTGCCCGCGCCCTACACTGCAGCCGGCATTGGCGGGCGCCAGATCGAAACCGTCTACGTCGACGAGGCCGTAGACCCGGTGGCCGAATACCGCAATGCGGTGTTGCGTCAGGGCGTGGATGCCGTCGTCGGCTACGCCTCGTCGGGCTCGTGCCTTGCAGTGGCCCCGGTGGCCGAAGAACTGAAGACGCTCACGTTGTTCTACTACTGCGGCACGGTGCGCACCTTCGAGGAAGGCCCCAAGGAATACGTCTTCCGCACCATGAACACGCAAGACGTCGAGAACATCGCGGCAGCCCGCTATGTGCTCGCCACCCGGGATGACGTCAACACCATTTCAGGCATCAATCAGAACTACGGCTGGGGCCAGGAATCATGGCGGGATTTCTCCAAGTCACTGCAGCAGCTCAAGCCCGAAGTCGAAATCAAGTCCGAACTCTTCCCGAAATTCCTGGCCGGCCAATATGGTGCCGAAGTCACTGCCTTGTCGCGCAACAAGGCCGATCTCATCCATTCCAGCTTCTGGGGGGGTGACCTCGATGCGCTGATCCTTCAAGCGGCCCCGCGCGGCCTGTTCAAGAGCCAGACCGGTCTCCTGACCACGGGGGGCACGGCACTGAACACACTGGCCAAACAGATCCCCGACGGCACCATCATCGGGGTGCGCGGCAACGGCGGCATCCTGGCGCCCGATTCCGACTTCAACGACTGGTTCCGCGCCGAGTACGAGAAAAAATACGGCGAGCAGCCCACCTTCCCCGCCTACTACATGGCGCAGTCGGTCCTTGCGCTCAAGGCGGCGGCCGACAAGGCGGCCGCCGAGTCCGGCAGCAGCGCGCCCGACATGGAACAGATCCGCGCTGCGCTCAAGGGCATCGAGTACGACACCCCGGCCGGAAAGGTGAGCCTGAATCGTCACAATGGCCACCAGGCAGCCACCGAGCTGGCGTATGGCACCTTCAAGCTGGTCGATGGCAAGCCCACCCTGGAAAACGTCATCCGCTACCAGCCCAACTGCGTCATTGCGCCCGAAGGGGCCAAGAGCCTCGACTGGATCGAGGCCGGCTTCCCTGGCGCGCAGTGTGACTGATCCGGCAGCCTGCACAATCCCCCCGGATGCCCGCGGGCGCCCTGGGGGATCCCGTCACAATCTGCATTCCGATCCCAGAAGATGATGACCTTTCTCGCCATCGTCATCGATGGCTTCATCTATGCCTCCTGGCTGTTCATCATTGCCGCCGGCCTGTCGCTGATCTACGGCGTGATGCGCATCCTGAACATGGCTCACGGCAGTTTTTACGCCATCGGCGCCTATACCGTTGCCTCGCTGGCCGGATGGTACTGGTCCGCAGGTCTGCCCCCGTATGGCGGCATTGTCCTGATGTTCGTCATTGCCCTCGCCGTCGGCGCGCTGGTGGGCTTTGTCATCGAGCGCGGGGTACTGCGCTTTCTAATGGATCGTGACCAGATCGTCATGGTGCTCGTGACCTTCGGCCTGTTGCTGATGTTCGAGGACATCATCAAACTCATGTGGGGTGTCCAGTCCTATTACGCCCCCGAACCCTACTCGCTGTTCGGCAGTACCGACGTCGGCGACCTGGTGTTCGTCAACTACGATCTCGCCATGGTCGGCGTCGCGGCATTGGTGGCATTCCTGCTCTGGTTCGGCCTGAACCGCACACGCCAGGGCAAGCTCCTGAGGGCCGTCATCCACGATCGTGAACTCGCCATCACGATGGGCATCAATGTCCGCCGGCTCTTCGTCATCACATTTTCGGTCGGGGCGGCGCTCGGCACCCTGGCTGGCGGGCTGGTCGCCCCGGCCATTGCGGTGACCCCGGGCATCGGCATCGAAATCATCGTGCTGGCCTTTGCCGTGGTGGTGACCGGGGGGCTGGGCAGCATCCAGGGCGCGCTGGTCGGGTCGATCCTGATCGGCCTGGCGCGGGCGGCAGCGGTCAACCTGTATCCCGAACTCGAACTCTTCGTGATCTACGGCGTCATGGCGCTGGTGCTCATTTTCAAGCCTCGCGGCCTTTTCGCGCTCGCCAGCACGAGGAAAATCTGATGCGGCAAATCGACTACAGCTTCATCGCCATCGTGCTGGCCGCCCTGCTGCTGGCCCTCGGCGCTGTGGTATTCCCGTTGTGGCTGCTGTCCACCATCGTGAACATCATTGCCAAGGCGCTCGTCGTGATTGGCGTCATTCTCCTCATGCGCGGCGGGCTGGTGTCATTCGGGCAAGGCCTGTACTACTGCATCGGCGGCTATGTCGTAGGCCTCGGAGGGCAGTTGCTGGGCATCACGGACATCGTGCTGCTGCTGGTCTTCGCCGCCATCATCGGCATCGTCAGCGGCGCCGTCATCGGCCTGCTCATGAGCCGATTCCGGGAGATCTTCTTCGCCATGTTCAGCCTGGCGATTGCCATGATTCTCTACGGCATGCTTTCGCAGTCTCAGGCTCTGGGCAGCACCGACGGTTTCAATGTGGCCCGCGTCACCGCGCTGGGCATCGAGCTGACCGCGGGGCAGGCGAGCCTGCTGATCTACCTGGTGGCTTGCGCCCTGGCGGCGATTCTCTCGATTCTCACCCACATCTACTACAAATCAGAAGTCGGTTTCGCCTGCCTGGCGGCCGGGGAAAACGAAGTCCGGCTTCAATATCTGGGGGCGACCCCGAACCGCATCTTCTACGGCACCTACATCATCGCTGCAACCCTGGCGGCCCTGGGCGGCGCACTGACAGCGATCAACTACGGTCACGTGGGGCCCAACATGACGTACTGGACGCAATCCGGGGAATTCATCTTCATCGCGCTCCTCGGGGGATCCGGCAGCGTCATGGCCGCGTTCGTGGGTTCCACCCTCTTCGAGTTCGTACGCACCTATGCCCTCGAATTCGCACCCGATGCCTGGCAGTTGATCCTGGGCACGGTACTGGTACTGATCATCTTTTTCCTGCCCGATGGCCTGTGGTCGCTCATCCAACCCGCCCGGTCATCGGCCCGAATCAAGCGCCGCGGCAAGGCACCGTCATGACGCAGAAAACGATCCTCGAGGTCCGTGACCTGAACAAGGCCTTTGGCGCCGTCGTCGCGGCAGCCGATATCAACATCGAAGTCACCGAAGGCGAGATCATCGCCATCATCGGCGCCAACGGGGCCGGCAAGACGACCTTCGTCAACATGGTGACGGGTTACCTCACACCCACCACCGGCACGATCCGCTTCCTGGGGCAGGACATCACCGGGCGGGCACCCGCTGCGGTGTGCAAGGCGGGGCTGACGCGCTCCTTCCAGGTCGCGCAACTCTTTCCGGGGCTCACCGTCATGGAAAACATGCTGGTGGCCTTTGCGTCCCTGCGCATCGGTACGGCCAGCTTCTTCACACCGCTGAACAACGCGGCAGCCAGAAAGACCGCGCTCGGGGTCCTGAGCACGTTCGGCATCGACCCGCATGCCGATGCCCCGGTCAGCGCACTGGCCCAGGGCGTGCGCAAGCTGCTGGACATCTCCATGGCAATGATTTCGGGCCCATCGCTGTTGATGCTCGATGAACCCACCAGCGGTGTGGCCGTCGACGAGAAATTTCCCCTGATGGAAACCGTCATGGCCGGGGTGCGCCAGACCGACGCCACGATCATGTTCATCGAGCACGACATGGAAATCGTCACCCGCTACGCGAGCCGCGTCATCGCCTTCTACGAAGGCACCATCATTGCAGACGGCCCGGTGGCGCAGGTTCTCGACGACGAACGGGTACGCAAGTACATCGTCGGCCAAATACAGGCTGCAGCCACTGCAGACAGCCCATGATCGCCATCGAACACCTCAACGTGTCCATCCAGCAGGTGCCGATTCTGCGCGATGTCACCCTGTCGGTCCCCAAGGGGCAGATGGTGGGCCTGATCGGGCGCAATGGCGCGGGCAAGACCACGCTGCTGCGCACGACCATGGGTGTCATCCGGCCGGATTCCGGAAAAATCATCATCGGCGGGGTGCAAGCCACTCATCTGGAAGGGTACTGGCGCGCACGCAACCAGATCGGCTACATGCCCGAAGACCGGCGCCTCGTCCCGGACCTGAACGTCGAAGAAAACATCCTGTTGCCCACATGGGCAACCAGGCAGCCCGACACGGCCCGGCGCCTCGCGTGGATCTACGAACTCATGCCCGAAGTGGCCGGCTTCTCGCCACGCCTGGCGCTCAGCCTGAGTGGCGGGCAGCAGAAACTCGTGGCGCTGGCGCGCGCCCTCATGGTCGGGCAGAAGCTGCTTCTGCTCGATGAACCCTTCGAAGGCGTGGCACCCATGCTGGCCATGCGCCTGGTCGAAGTCATCAAGGCACTCAAGGCGCAAGGCCTGTCCGTGCTGATTGCCGAATCCGACTACACCTACACGTCAGGCGTGGTCGATCTTTCTTACGTCATAGAACGCGGAAGCGTCACGACCCAAACCCACTGATTGCCAGGAGTCACTGATGGATCATGTAAAAGTTGCTGTCATTCAAGCGTCTGCCGTCGCCTTCGACCCGGATGCGACCATCGACAAGATCGATACGCTGGTTGCCGAAGCCGCAGCCAATGGTGTCAAACTGGCGGTGTTTCCGGAAGCCTTTGTGTCGGCCTATCCCAAGTGGCTGGACTTCGGTTGCCGGGTCGGCATGCGCCGCCCCGAAGGGCGCGAAGATTTCAGGCGCTACTGGGAAAGTTCGATCGATGTCCCCGGCCCTCATACCAGGCGCATCGGCGACATCGCCAAAAAACACGACATGTACATTGTCGTCGGCGTCATGGAACGCGAAAGCCGCACGCTGTACTGCACCGTGCTGTATTTTTCCCCCACAGGTGAACTGGTCGGCAAACACCGCAAACTGATGCCCACCGCCAGCGAACGATTGATCTGGGGGTTCGGAGACGGCTCTACCCTGGCCACCATGGACACCCCCTATGGTCGCGTCGGTGGCGTCATCTGCTGGGAAAACTACATGCCCCTGCTGCGCACGGCCATGTATGCCAAGGGCGTGTCCATCTACTGCACCCCGACAGCCGACGACCGCCCCACGTGGCTGCCTTCGATGCAGCATATCGCACTGGAAGGCCGCTGCTTCGTGCTGTCGTCGTGCCAGGTGATGCGGCGCAAGGATTTCCCCGAACAATACGATACCGGCACGCAGGTCGAGCCCGACACGGTCATGATGCGCGGTGGCAGCTGCATCATCGGCCCGCTGGGCGAGGTCCTGGCGGGTCCAGTCTGGGACGAGGAAGCCATTGTGTATGCCGACCTCGACCTGGGCGACATCGCACGGGCCAGCCTGGATTTCGATGCCGTGGGCCACTACTCGCGTCCTGACATCTTCAAGCTGCTGGTCAATCAGACACCGCATACGCCCGTAGTATTTGAAAACAGGGCGGCAGATTTTCAGGAGCACTGCAGCGAGGAGGACGACCAGTAGGGCGGCGGCCTGCCCGCGCAGTCATCGACCACGCTGCGGCTGGCGCACAGCCGCAGCGATACAATACATCGGGCCGCGTTCAGGCTGCATTCATATCCGCTGTCATATCCTGAAACCATTCAGTACAGGAGACGGATATGCAATCCTCGACCCACCGATATGGCCGCTGGCAGATTGGCGTGCATTGGCTCACCGTGACGTTGGTCGCCGTGGCGTATGTATTGATCGAATGGCACGGCCTGCTGCCCAAGGGCAGCGACGCAAGAGCACTGGCAAAGACCTGGCACGAAATGGTGGGCCTGTCGGTATTCTGGCTGACCTTCATGCGCCTGGGCCTGCGGCTGGCGCGGCCCGCGCCTCCGATCGACCCCCCACTGCCATCCTGGCAGCATCGGCTGGCCAGGGCTGTGCATGCCCTGTTGTACGCATGGCTGTTTGTGATGCCGCTGCTCGGGTGGCTTTACCTGAGTGCCAAGGGCGCCGCAATCCCGTTTTTTGGCTTTGAATTTCCGGCGCTGATCAGCCAGGATGCCGATTGGGCAGGAACGATCAAGAGCGTGCATGAGTTCCTTGGGAACGCGGGCTATGCCCTGATCGGCGGACATGCACTGGTGGCGCTCCATCACCACTATATCGTGCACGACAATACCCTGGCCAGGATGCTGCCGGCAAGAAGCAAGTAATGGGCGCACGGTAGAATCACGCATACGAACGTTCATGTGGCACGATGCACCGGCATCCGACACGCGCCATGACCCCTCCATTCGACCCTGATCCGGACAACGCCGCCACGGCCATTGCACGCGTGCTGGCGGGCAGCCTGCAAGTGCTGGCCTTTCCGAGCGCGAGCCACGTCTACAATCCGCTCACCTATATGTGGGCGGCACACCGTGAATATCTGCAGCGACATGGCAGCCGGCAGGGCCGCATCCTGCTGGTCGGGATGAACCCCGGGCCCTGGGGCATGGCCCAGACCGGTATCCCCTTCGGGGCCATCGCCATGGCACGCGACTGGCTGAATTTCGAAACACCCCTGGGCGGTCCGCTGCCGGATCAGCATGAAAAATACCCGATCAGCGGCTTTGCCTGCCACCGCAGCGAAGGCAGCGGGGAACGCTTCTGGGGCTGGGCACAGCAGCGCTTTGGCACCCCGGACCGGTTCTTCCAGCGCCTCTTCGTCTGGAACTACTGCCCCTTGCTGTTCCTGCGCAACAACCGCAATCTGGTGCCGGAACAGCTGCACAAGGCCGAGCGCGAGCCCTTGTTCGGCATCTGCGATGCCGCGCTGACGGCCGTCATCCACGCCCTCAGGCCACGCGTGGTGGTCGGCATCGGCCGTTTTGCGCACGGTCGCGCACAGGGCCTCATGGGCAATGACCTGCCGACAGCCTACCTGCTGCACCCCAGCCCGGCCAACCCCATGGCCAACCAGGGCTGGGCCGGCATCGCCGACGAGACCCTGGCGCCCTGGCTTTGACCCCGTCTGTCGCCTGGCCGTGCGCACACGGGCCTGTCACCCGTTGTCGCACCGCACAGGCAGGCCGTCGGCCTGGATACGTGCGCAGCTCCCGCAGCGCGCCGGCCCTATTCCGGCTTGCGCGCCAGCATGGTGGCAAACTGCAAGCGGGCGCCGTTGTGCATGGTGCCGGGGTCTTCGTTGTACTTCAGCAGTTCCCAGCCGGCATACAGGTCGCGCAGTTCGCCCGGCTTCAGGGTGAACGGAAAATTCATGGGGCACGGATAGGCGTCGGTATCCATTGCACAGACGATCAGGTTGTATCCCCCAGGCAAGGTGTGCTGCTGCATGTCGGACACCACCGCCCCCACCCGCGACGGATCGATGAACATCAGCGTCACGGTACAGGCAATGAAGCCATAATCGGCAGCGAGGCTGGCGTGCTGGATGTCATAAACCTGAGCCCGGATGGTATCGATGCCCTCTTGATCGACCATCGACTGCAGGCGGCCGATGGCATTGGGGTTGGCATCGACTGCTGTGACATCGAAGCCACGCTGGCTCAGAAACAGGGCATTGCGCCCGGTCGAGCACCCCATGTCCAGGGCCGCACAGGGTTCGATCTGCTGGCAGGCCTCGACGACTTCGCTATGGGCAGGGTTCAGGCCATAGCGGCTGTTCAAATCTTCCATCGACTGTAATCCTTTGATGTGATCCTTTGGAAATCATCCCAGCGCCCAGGCCACGTGCTCACGGACCAGGGCGCTTTCGTGGTCTGCCCGGCTCAGCAAGGCCGCCCGCAGTGCCTCGGCCTCGGTAGCTCCGGCCTCGGTTGCCTCGGCCTGGCGCAGCGCGTTGCCCAGGGCCACGGCGATATTGCGCAGCCAGCGTTCATGGTTGATGCGCCGGATCGGGCTGCCTTCGGTGCGCTCGAGAAAAGTCGCCTCGTCCCAGGCGAAGAGTTCGATGAGCTGGCGCCCCACCAGGGGCGCACGTTCATCGAAATCCGGCAGTTCGGTGGTCTGCGCATATTTGTTCCAGGGGCAGATCGTCTGGCAATCGTCGCAACCAAAGATATGATTGCCCATGAGAGGGCGCAGATCTTCGGGGATCGAACCATGGTGTTCTATCGTGAGATAGGAAATGCAGCGGCGCGCATCCACCACGCCCGGCGCAATGATGGCCCCGGTGGGGCATACGTCGATGCAGGCCGTACAGGTGCCGCAATGCGCACTGACAGGCTCGGTGGGTGCCAGCTCGAAGTCGACGAAGATCTCGCCCAGAAAGAACATCGAGCCGGCGTCGCGGGCCAGCACCATTGAATGCTTGCCACGCCAGCCCTGCCCGCTTCGCTGCGCCAGTTCTTTTTCGAGCACGGGCGCCGAATCGGAAAACACGCGGTAGCCGAAGGGCCCCACCAGGGTCTCGATACGATCGCACAGCTTGCGCAGCCGGGCGCGCACCACCTTGTGATAATCGCGCCCCCGCGCGTAGAGGGACACCACGCCTTCACCCGGTCGATCGAGGCGCGCGCGTTCACGCGCCTGCCAGTCGGCCGTGGTGCTGCGTGGCAGATAAGGCATGCGTGCCGTGATCACGCTGAGCGTGCCCGGCACCAGCTCGGCTGGCCGTGCCCGTTTCAGGCCATGCCGTTCCATGTACTGGAGGTTGCCATGATGGCCTTGTGCCAGCCAATGCAGCAAGTAGGGTTCGGCCGCTGACAGATCCACACCCGAGACACCGACCCGGGAAAACCCCAGTTCCTGTGCCCAGGTCCGTATCTGATCGATCCACCGACTTCTGCCGTCCATGGAAGGATTGTAGTGGACACACGCAGCGACCCGGGCCACCATCCACATGCAGCGCATGGCTTTCCACAGCCACGGATCGCCGCCTGCATGGCTGGCCCTGTATGCTCCGCTCGGCACCGGCCCTGCGCGTTCGGCCAGACGCCCGCCCCGATCAGGGTAGGGCCACGAGCACGTTTGTTGCTATCCTATGCGCAATGGCACAGCCTTTTTCATCCGCATGAAATCACACCGACGTCGGCGCCTGCTGGCCCTGATGGCTGCAACCAGCCTGCCGGCCTTCGCCAGGGCGGACACACCCCGTTTCGTCCTGCAGAACGAACCCTCGCTGAAGCACTGCGTCGAGCTGTTGCTGGCCGCCACGAAGGCCGCCGGGTTTCCGGCCGCCTTCGACGATGCGCCCAAGGCATCCGAAGCGCGCAACCTGCACGAGACCATGGCCGGGCGCATCCATGTGAATCTGTTGCCGGCCTCACCTGCCCGGCTGGAGATGGTGCGCCAGGGCAAGCTGCGCATGATCCCGATACCGCTCGAGCGCGGCCTGCTGGGCTGGCGCGCGTGTTTCACACTGCAGGGGCTGCACGACAGGCTGGCCCAGGTCAGGAATCTGGCAGGCTTGCGCGCCTTCACCATTGGCCAGGGCACCAGCTGGTGGGATGTCGAAATCTACCGCAAGGCCGGGATCAGCACCCGCGAAGTCCAGGCCTGGCGTGATGGTGAGTTCGCAGAGCAGATGCACGCCGGCGTGATCGATCTCTTTCCCATGGGCCTGGAAGAATCCCTGAATTATTTTCTGCCACACTTTCGTGCCCATTACCCTGAACTGACCCTCGATCCGCACCTGCTGCTGCGCTACCCCTGGTATCGTTTCGTATGGGTCTCGGCACATCCCGGTGCGGATGCGCTGTATCAGGCGCTTCAGCACGGTTTCGACCTCATCGGTCATGATGGCAGGTTCGAATCCATCTGGAACCAATACCGCAGACTCCCTCCGGCCAGTAGCTGGCAGTCCCGTACGGTCATTTCGCTGCACAACCCCTACTACGCCGAAGACAGTGTGCCGGAACGCTACCGGCACCTGCTGCTGCACCCACACATTGCATGAAACCTGCTGATTCCAGAAAGCTGTATGCGCTTTTCGTGCGTCAGTTGCTGCCACTGCTGGCACTGGCCTTCATTCTGGCTGCCGCAGGCGCGGCATGGGTCTACTATCAGGCACACCGCAACGAAGCAAACACCCAGCGCGAGCAGACGCTGGACACATTTGCCCAGGTGCTCACCAAGCCGCTCTGGGATTGCGACAGTGTCACTGCGCAAGGGATCATCGAGGCCATGCAGCTGCAGCACACGGTACACGGTGCAAGCGCACCCGATCAATGTGCGCAGCGCCTGATCCAGGCGGGCCAATTGCCGTTGCAGGATACGGCCGACACGCTGCGCCGCACGATCCAGTACGTGGATGAAAACGGCCGTGTGCACACCCTGGGCGAACTGCGCGTCGCCTTCCTGCCGTTCTCCGTCCTGACGGCGATCACCGACGGCCTGATGCAGCAGTTGATCATTTTTTTCTCCATGCTGGTCGCGGCCCTGGCCAGTGCGCTCTGGACCATCCAGCACACGGTGGGCCGACCACTCGAGCAACTGCGCCAGGCCATGCGCCAGCATCACGAACTCGAACCGATACCCGCCGAGTGGGCCGAAGAACTCACCGAGGTCACGCAAACCTACAACGCCCAGGTCAAGGAATTGCGCAGCCAGGCACGGCATGATCCACTGACCGGGCTTGGCAACCGCCTGCTGCTCGAAGAGCACCTGCAGCGGGCCATCCGGCGTGCCCTGCGCACAGGCCGGCACAACCACATCCTGCTGCTCGATCTGGATCGCTTCAAGAGCATCAACGATGCCCACGGGCATGCGGCGGGCGACGAAGTGCTGCGCGTCACGGCAGGCCGCCTGCTGGCCAGCGTGCGGGCCAACGACACCGTCACCCGGCTCGGGGGCGATGAGTTCGTCATCATTACCGAGCACTCCGACCCTGACCTGATCCAGGCGCTGATCCAGCGCATCAGGCTGTCGGTAGCGCAACCCATTGCCTGGAATGGCATTGAACTCCAGGTGGGCGCAAGCATCGGGCTCGCACAATGCGGGCGTGATGGCGACACTGCCGAAGCCCTCCTGGCGCACGCCGACGCGGCCATGTACCTGAGCAAATCCACCTCACCCTGAGGCCGCCATCTACCTGAGCAAATCCACCCCATCCTGAGGCCCCCATGAATCCTGAACAATTTTTCAGCCAGATCCTGGACGATCACGTACCCGACCTCCAGCAACGAGAGGCACTCTGGGACCGCCGCGCCGATGAGGTCAGCACGTTCACGGTTGCGCCCGACGATGTGGCCATGCGCATGGTGCAGCAGCACATGGATCTGCGCGGCAAGTCCGTGCTCGACATCAGTTTCGGGGGCGGGCGCCATCTGCTTGAATTCCTGCAGCAGGGCGCGCGGATCAGCGGCGTGGAAATCTCTGCCGGCATGCTGGCGCACAGCCATCGCCGGCTGCAGGCCAGCGGCCTGGCCTACGACCCAGAAGCGCTTGTGCAATCAGCCTGGGAGACGCTGGACCTTCAGGCGCGTGGCTGGCAAGCGGCCTTCGATCTGGTGTTCCTGCACATGAGCCCGGCCATTTCCAGCGTGGCCATGCTGAAGAAGGTGCTGCAGGCCAGCCGCCAGGCGGTCTGCGTCACCCTCTACACCCACCGCGAGGACAGCCTGCTGCAGGACCTGCTGGCAGGCTTTGGCCTGGCATCGGGCCCTTCGGGCGTCAAGGTGGCCAATGACCTTTACGCCATATTCAACCTGCTGTACCTGTGGGGATACTGGCCTGAACTTCAGTTTGAAGAGCGGCGGCGCACCAGCCGCCACGAGCCCGACCATATCCTGGAACGCTACGCGAGCTGGCTATGGCCGGGCGCGCAGTGTACCGACGTGCGCCGCCAGGCCCTGCGCGATACCCTGCAGCACAGGGCTGTCGATGGCCTGGTGAGCACCACCAGCCGCGACATCATCGGCCACCTGTGGGTCGACTTGACGCAAGGCGTGGCGCCCTGACCGTTCACGCCCCTGCGCGCCCAGCCGGGCGCCAGGCAGCGCGCCGCTCAGGCATCCTGGCAGGCATCCACCCACTGCGCACCCACCAGTTCTGCCAGGTGCATGGGCGCGATGCGCACGGCGCTGTTCAATGACCCGGCCGCCGGCATGACCACGTCGTACTGTTGCAGGCGGATGTCACAGTAGATCGGCAGAGGCCGGGCCAGGCCAAACGGGCACACGCCACCGACCGGATGCCCGGTCAGCGCGGCCACCTCGACGGCCGGGAGCATTTTCGGGCGCCCGCCAAACAGCTGCCTGAGCTTCCGGTTGTCGAGCCGCGTATCCCCAGAAGCCACCACCAGCACGACATGCTCGCCCGCTTTCAAGGACAGGGTCTTGGCAATCTGACCCGGCGCCACACCATGCGCCCGGGCCGCCAGTTCGACCGTGGCCGTACTCTGCTGGAGTTCGATGATTTCAAGCTCGGGGGCGTGATCCTGGAAGAACTGGCGTACGTCTGCGATACCCATCTCAGAAGGACGCCTTGGCGGCCGGCGCAATCAGATCCTTCATGGGCACCATGGAAAATTGCGCAGGCTGCGCATTGGCATCCAGCCAGACATAATTCATGCCCCTGCTGTCGCGCAGGTACAGGCGCCGGCGTTCGATGTCGGTCAGGCTCGTCCAGCTGGTGAACTCGGTCGGGATGCCCTGTACGTCATGGCCGGCGACGTGCAGGTGCCCGCTGCCCTGATCCGGTGGATCGATGGTGATGCCCCGCGGCCGGTCGAAATTGTTCATGATGTGCGCCACCATTTCGACCGCCTTGTCCGGATCGGCCTGTTTCTCGGCAAAGCGCGCATAATAGGCCGCACGAATGAAGCGGTCGACTGAACTGTCGCTGCCGGGCACACCCGTCTTGGCAATGCCCGAGCCCGGCTGCTCGGCATCGTAGTTCATGAAACGTGCCCTGGAATGGTCGACATTCGAGAGGAACGTGTAGTTGTCGAGATTGGTGAGGTGCCACGAGAACTGGGGTGCATTGGTCATGACACCCACGGGGTTGTCATACAGCGACAGTTCGCCGCGGTGAAACTCGATCACCAGGCTGGCACCCGTGGCATCGTGCAACGCGAAGTGGAACGGCGTTTCGAGCCCGCCCAGCACGGGAATGCGCTCGAGCACCACCTGCTGCCCGGCCATGAGGGCCCTGGCCTCGGCCGTGGTGGCACACTGGCCGAGCAGGAAGGTGCCCAGATCGGCGGCAGCCAGCACCGCCAGGCCGGGGTCCAGCGACGGCTGCGCACCACCGGCCTGCGGGTAGGACTGCATGCTGAATGTCAGGCCGGCATCATTCAGGCCTTCGATCACCTTGAGATCGGTCGGACCAAAACCAGCCCCCGGGGCTGGCGGTGCGTCGGGCATGGTGACGGCCAATATCGCATGCCGGGTGACCCAGCCCAGTTCGGGGTAGCCCTGGGCTCTGGACACGAGCCGGGAATTTGCAGGAAAGCGCGCAACCAGATAGGGCAGTTCGAGGCTGAGCTCGAGGGTTCGGCCCAGATACGCGCGATTGCTGGCATCCAGATAAAGCAGGGAAGTGCACATGGTGAGGTGGCGGCCTTGTGATGAAAGAGGTATGCAGCGCTGCAACCGGCATGGATCCTGTACGATATTGCACTGGCATGCATCCATGCCTGGCGCCGATGCGTGAACCTGCGTGTGCAGATCAGGTCATATGTTGCCAGATCGTACCCATGCCCGGCAAGCTCGCCTGGCGTCATGCGCCAGCGCCGGCCTCCATTGCAGATCAGGATAGCCCCACGCGACCACACAGCCCTCGGGAGACACCGTGCCCATCACGATCCACCGCATCAACATTACGCCGATCAAGGGCACTGCCCTGCAACAAGCCGATACCGTCTGGCTCGATGATTCAGGTGTCTTCGCCAACCGGCGGTTTTACCTCATCGATGCCGACGGCATCATGATCAATGGCAAGCGGGCGGGCCCGCTGGTGACCTTGCAGACGCACTATGACGCGCCGACGCAAGGGCTGCGCATCCTGTTTCCGGACGGCACCTGCCTGACTGATACCGTACGCTGCACCCATGAGAGCGTCGTGACGGATTTCTATGGCCGCCCGGTCTGCGGGCAGCTCGTCGAAGGGCCCTGGAATCAGGCGCTCAGCGACTTCGCGGGGCGGCCTGTGCGACTGATCCGGGCAGCCGACGATACCATTGGCACCGATGTGCACCCGGTCACGCTGGTCTCGTGCGCCACGCTCGAGAAGTTGCGCATGGCCGCAAACGGGGCTGCCGAGCGCTGGGCCGACCGCTTCCGCATGATGTTCGAACTCGACGGGCCGGACGCATTTGAAGAAGACGGCTGGATCGGCCACCGCCTTGCGGCAGGCGAGGCCATCATGCGCGTCGTCGGCCTGGTGCCGCGCTGCCTGGTGACGTCACAGGATCCAGCCACCGGCGTGCGCGATACCGGCACCCTGGCGGCGTTGACGGGCCTGCGCAGCAATGCGTACCCCATCCCGGCGCAGGCGGGCGACCCCACCGCCCCACGCAGCCGCCTGATGCTGGGTCTCTATGCGATCGTCGAGCAGCCTGGCAGGGTCCGGGTGGGCGAGCCGTTGACAGCCTCTCCAGCCTGAATATCGGGCAGGCCTGGGCATTGCGTACCAGGCCGGCCTGGGCACTGTGTACCGGGCGGGCCGGGGCCCCCCGCAGGCCTGCGCATGCAGATTGCAGGGCGCCATGAAGCGGCCGCGAATGCCAGGGCCAAGACGACGCGCTCAGCCCGGTGAGCCCCCGCTGTCGCGATGCCGAGCCGGGGTACGCCGCAGCACGAACGGCAGGAACAACAGCCTCAGCCCGGGCCACAGGCCCGCTGCCAGCAGGACCCCGACCCCGTTGGCAACGATATCGCCCAGGCTGAAATCACGGCGGGGCTGCACAACGTGCTGCAGATACTCGGTTCCGGGAGCGACCACCAGCAGGACAGGCCATGCCAGCCAGGCCCATGGCCGCTGCATCAGCACCAGAGCCGTACACAGCGACAGGCCCAGAAAGGCCAAGACGTGCAACACCTTGTCCCAATGCGCAAAAGGCATCAACAGGACGGCAGGCGGCCTGGCACTGAACATGCCATAGCTGAAGAACAGCAGATAGGCCAGAAACAGAAGATGGCGAACCGTCCAGACGGACCGGAACAGAAGATGGGTCATGCCGATGGCCCCTGAACGCAGATCGGGCAAGCCCGAATGATTCCAATGGCACATGATAGAACATGCGCGCCCGAGCACCTGTATGATCCCGTTCGGCTACCGGCCGGGGCGCCGGTTGAACTCGGCTGCGGAACAACTCGCCTGCGGAACACGGCGATCTGGCCGAGTGCATGCGCCGGACAGACCCGGCCGGGGGCTCTGCGGACCGTTCTTTACAAATGTCCGGATTGGCGGTACGTTCGATACAGGAGGTGCACGTCATGAATCAAGCCAATAATGAACAGGGTCAGGCCCCGGGCAAAGCGCCGCAAGATCAGGCCCTGTGTCCCGAATGCGGGAAACCTGTCTACCAATGCGGCTGCATCGCACGCTGGGAAGACGAAGGGGGCGCCACCGAAGCCGGTCGCCTGGCCGAAGACGGCGAAACGTCGTCATGACACCGGCCACGCGCTGAACCCCATGGGTGCCTCAGGCACGCTGGCCGGCACACAGCCCGTGTGGGCATGTTCCGGCCGCGCGGCTGGTCCGCACGGCCTGCGCGGGCCCGATGGGCGCTGACCCTCGCGCCGATCGCTGGCCCTCGTGCCGCGGCATCGCGTGCCGGGGCATGATTGACATTGCCACGGATTTGCTCTAAATTTTCTGCAGTTCCTGGGGGGGTCCGATGATTCGGGCTGAGATTCCGCAAATGGCTGCGGTGACCCTTAGAACCTGATCCGGCTCATACCGGCGAAGGGAAGGACCACACCACTGCCAGCACCCCTTCCCCTCATTCCTGTCACAGGCAGCCTGCCCCGCATTGCGGCATGCTGCACGCCTGGCACGAACTGCAAGGGGGTTTCCTGCATGCCCGGTACCGGCACCGCCCTGGCGTGGGTCATTCTGTTTTCCGCAGGCTTTGCACTGGCTGGCGTCTGGTATGCTCGCCGCAGCCACGATACGCTCGAAGACTACATCGTGGCCCGCAACAGCCAATCGGCCACCGCCACCATCCTGACCCTGCTGGCCTCATCCCTGGGCGCCTGGATCCTGTTCGCGCCGGCCCAGGCGGCCACCTGGGGCGGCCTGGCTGCCATCACCGGCTACGCCCTGGGCGCCATGTCGCCTCGGCTGGTGATGATTCCGCTGGGGCAGCGCATGCGTGAACTCATCCCGCGCGGCCACACCCTCACCGAATTCGTCATGGCCCGCTACGGTCGCGGCCTGTATGGCCTGATCCTGGTGATCATGCTGTTCTATCTGGGGATCTCGATCACCGCAGAGATCACGGCCATGGCCAAGATCATTGCCCTCATGGCCCCGATCCCCCTGTGGCTCACGGCGGGCATCGTGCTCGGCTGCACGCTGCTGTACACCGCATGGGGGGGGCTGAAGGCATCCATCTTCACCGACAAGATCCAGATGATCATCATCCTGCCATTGCTGCTGGCCCTGGTCGTGCTCGGCTGGCAGGCCAGCGGCGGCATGGATGCCGTGCGCCTGAACCTGCAGGCCAGGGCCCCCCAGTTGCTCGCGCTGGACAATCTGGTCGGCCTGAAGGCGGGCCTGACCTTCTTTGTGGCCATTCTGCTCACCGGGCTGTTCCATCAGGGCAACTGGCAGCGCGTCTATGCGGCCCGCTCCACCAGGGCCATGCGGCGTGGCTTTCTGCTGGGCGGTCTGCTGGTGGGCCCCGTGATTTTCATCATGGGGCTGTTCGGGCTGGTCTTCGTCGCACAGGATGCCGGTTCGGACAGTTCGGTCGCCCTCTTCAGCGTACTGGCCCCCAGGATGCCCGCCCTGTTCATGCTGGCGCTCATCCCGCTGGGGCTGTCCCTGGTCATGAGCAGCGCCGATACCGCCATCAGCGCGGTATCGAGCATGATTGCCGTAGATGCCCGACGCCTCATGCCCGATGCCTCCGCCGCGGTCCTGATGCACTGGTCGCGCCTCGCCATCTACGTGCTGGCGGTGCCCGTCTGGATTGCCTCGGCGCAGGGCTACAGCGTGCTGTACCTGTTCCTGCTGGCCGACCTGTTCTGCTCGGCCGCCGCCTTCCCCGTGTTTTTCGGGCTCTACAGCACCCGCTGCAGCGGCCGCGTGGCCCTGCTGGCCACACTGGCCGGCCTGGCAGCTGGCCTCTGGCTGTTTCCGGCACCAGACGGGCCCATGGATACCCTGCTTGAATCCTTTCTGCTCGCTGCATTGGTGCCGGTATTGGTCACGCTCATATTCGGCCGGCTGTGGCCCGGCACGCGGTATGACCTGCATGGCATGCAGGATCAGATCCGCAGCCTGCCGAATTGACCCGCTGCGCGACAAGCCCCGCTGTTCATGGCAGACAAGGATGGCGCACCCTGCCGAAGCTGATTTTTCAATATGATGGAGATCGATCATGACCCCCGATTTTTCTGCCGGCCCGCTGACCCATGCCCTGTGGCAGGACACGCAGCCCATCGTGCAGCGCATCGAGACCCTGCCGTTTCTCAATGAGCTGGCCCACGGCACCCTCGACCCGGTGGCCTTCGTGCATTACATACGCCAGGACAGCCGCTACCTGAGCGGCTATGCGCGCGCCATGGCCCTGCTCTCGGCGCAAGCGCCCAACCGGGCCGAGTCGCGCTTCTGGGCCGAGTCCTCGGCGCGCGCCATCAGCGTCGAAGAAGGCATGCACCACAGCCTGCTGTCCGACGCGGCGCTGGCCAAAGCCTGTGAGCAACTGGCGGTGCATGCCGGGCCGGCTGAACCCTCACCCACCACCCTGGGCTACGTCTCGTTCCTGATCGCCACCGCCGCCACCCGACCCTATGTGCACGGGGTTGCAGGCGTGCTGCCCTGCTTCTGGGTCTATGCCCACATGGGCAAGGTCCTGGTGCGGCGCGCCGCGCATCTGGGCGCCACGCATCCGTATGCCACCTGGGTGGCCACCTATGACAGCGCCGACTTCGACCGCGCCACCCGTGAGGCGGTTGCGATACTGGAGGCGTGCCTGGCGCGGGCACCGGAATCCGAACGGGACGCCATGCAGGACATTTTCAGGCAGGCCTGCGTGTATGAATGGCATTTCTGGGGCACGGCGCACAACCGCCAGGGCTGGGAACTGGGCTGAACGGCCGCTCCGCGATGCCGAACGGCCCAGCTGGCTCCCGGCCCACAGGGCTCTAGTCGCTCGACCATGCACGGAACGCCTGCGCGATGGCATCACGGTCGGGCCCCTGATGCCGCAACAACAGGGTCAGCAAGACGCGCGCCTTGTGTCCATCGAGCATGCCGGCGCGGATCAGCCCACGCTGCAGCAGGTCCATTTCGCTGCCGCGGTAGCCATACGTATGGGTGAGCACGTCGCCGCTGCCGGTGCGCGACGCCAGGATGACCGGTATGGCCTGCGCCGCCGCCTCCAGGGCATCGGCCAGGGCTTCTGAAACATGGCCACCGCCCGTGGCCTGGATCACCAGGCCATCGAAGGCCTGTGCGGCCAGCAGCGCGCGCACCATTTCGCCCTGGTCGCCCAGGCCGGCGGGCAACAAGGCCACCCGCGCCGGATCCGGTTTGCGCGACTGCGCAATATGAGGCGCTTCGGGCAGACGGCAGGCCAGGCGCAATCGGCCTTCGGTGAGCCAGCCCAGGCGCCCGCATGCGGGTGAGGCGAACGCATCGGGCCGGCTGGTATTCAGTTTGCGCACATAGCGGGCGGCGTGTACCTCGTCATTCATGACGACCACACAGCCCAGACCGTGCGAGGCCGGACTGGCCGCCACCTGAACCGCCGCCAGCAGATTGGCGGGCCCGTCGGCACCCGGCAGGGTCGGGTTGCGCATGGCACCGGTGACCACGAGCGGCACGGCCAGGTCATGCAGGCAATCGAGGGCGAATGCCGTCTCGTCGATCGTGTCCGTACCCTGCGTGATCACGAACCCCTGTGCGCCCCCCTGGGCCAGGTGACGCACGGCGAGCGCCAGCTCTTCGATATCCTCGAACTGCAGCTGGGCGCTGGGCAGCTGCCGGAACGACTGCGCGGTGACCTGCGCCACCTGCTGCAGCTGCGGCACGGCCGCCACCAGCGCCTCGCCCGTGAGCGTGGGGACGACGCCGCCGGCATCGCCCTGGGTCATGGCAATGGTGCCGCCGAGTGAAAGAATGGTGATGGAAGGTCGAGCCATGGGGCCTCCTGAAGGTGAACGGATCAGCTTTGCAGCACAGTTTCGATGGCGTCCACGCAGCGGACCAGCAAACGGGTGACTTCCTTCTGACGGGCGTCCATCATCCGATGGCCGATCGAGGCGACAAACACCGACGCGATCGGCGTGCCGCTTCGATCATGCAACGTACGCCCGATGGCGGTGACATCCAGCGCTGCACTGCCCGCATCGATGGCGATATCACCGCGTGCCCGCGTGTCCTCGATCGATTTCAGGATGCTCTTCGCACTCAGCTGATACGCAGGCAAGCGGGGCTCGATGGCCTTGAGCACTGTCTGGATATCGGCATCGTGCATGGACGCCAGTATGGCCAGGCCGCCTGCGCCGACCCCGAGCGGATGTCGATCCCCTTCGGTGCGCGTCATGGTCTGGATCGGAAAATTGCCCGCAATACGGTTCAGGCAGATCGACTCATAGCCACTGCGGCCGACAAGAAACACCATGTCGCCCGTGGCCTGTGCCAGTGCCTGCAGATCGGGCAGCGAGATTTCGCGCAGATTGGTCTCGGGCAGCGCAGCCAGGCCCAGTTCGTGGATCAGCGGCCCGAGACGGTATCCACGCACCGGGTCGCGCACCACCATGCGTTCGATGATGAGCCGTTGCAACAGACGCTGTGCAGTCGATTTGTCCAGCGCCGCCATGGCGGCGATATCGATCAGGCGCAGGTTCTGATTGTGGCTGGAGGCGATGATCTGCAAAAGCAGCGCGGCGCGCCCGACCGTCTTGGCCGGGGATTGCGCAGAAATCTTCGAGGCAAGCGGCATGATGACACAAAGACAGGTGGGATCCGGGCTCGCAGGCTCGCTCAATACAGCAGATCACGCACCCAGAGCGTGGACACGGGCACATAGGTGACAATGGCCAGGGCCACCAGCATCAACAGCATGAAAGGCATCACGGCCTTGATCGCATCCTTGTAGCTCAGTTTGAATGTGGCCATGCCCACGAACAGGTTCATTCCAAAAGGCGGGCTGATCATGCCGATGGCCAGGTTCATGGAAACCACCGCGCCCAGCTGGATCGGATCGATCCCCGTCTTCAGTGCAGCGGGCATGATCAGCGGCGTGAGGATGATGATAGCCGAATTGACGTCGACCAGCATGCCGGCGATCAGGAAGATCACATTGATGACCAGCAACACCATGACGGCACTGTCGAAAAACCCCACATTGGCCACCAGCTGCGGCACCTGTTCAAGGGTCAGATACCATGTGAGCAGGGACCCCCCGACGATCAGGATCATTACCATGGCGATCACCCGCACGGAGGCGCGCGCGATCACGATCAGCCTGCGCCATGTCAGGCGTTTGTAGACGTAGATCTCGACGAGGACGGCGTATCCAACCGAGACCGCAGCCGCCTCGGTCACGGTCGTGATGCCGCCGTAAATGCCACCCAGTATGATCAGCGGGAAGAAGATCGCCCAGGAGGCGCGCCGCGCGGCCGCCAGAAACGCTTGTGAATCAAAGCGCTGCTGATTGGCCAGCCGGTGTACCCTGACATAGATCTGGGTATAGGCAATCAACAGAACGGCAAAGATCAGCCCGGCACCCAGGCCGGTCAGGAAGGTCTGGGCGATCGACTGGTTGGCCTGCAGCCCATACAGGATGATGGCGACACTGGGGGGTATCAGCATGGACAGCGTGGCCCCCGACAGGATCAGCCCCAGGGCGAAACCCCGGCCATAGCCCCGCTTGAGCAATACCGGATAGGCAATCGGGCCGATACTGACAATGGCCGCCACGCCGACCCCCGAGATCGCCCCGAACAGCATCATGGTCATGATGGTGGCAATCGCCATGCCACCCGGAATATGCCCTACCGTGGTTTCCATCAGACGGACCAGGCGATCGGCGATTTCGCCCCCGGCGATGACGTCGGCCGCGAACATGAACAGGGGCACCGCCAGCAATGCGGGCATGGAAATGCCGTTGACGGCATGCTGCACGACCGCGATGGGCGGTATGCTGAGTTCGAGCCAGCTCAGCCCGGCAATCGCCGGCAGCAGCAGCGACATGAATATGGGCACGGAGATCAACAGCAGGATCACCACGGCCCCAACCACTCCGATGAGCGCCATCTTTCAGTTTCCCAATTGTTTCAGGAGTGCTTGTGCAGCTACGGTCATGGCGCGTCATCCTGCAGATAGTCTCCCGGATAACTCGACCGATCTCCGATGAGCAGCCGCCAGCCGAGAATCAGGGCATTGCAGAACATCAGAACCATGGCCACGGTGATGAAGGCATAGATATAGCCCTGTGAAATGCCCAGGGTCGCCACCCGCCCGCCACGCATGAACAACTGGTAGGCCAGTTGCGCGCCGTACCAGATGAAAAAACCACTGATGACGAGCGCCGTGGCCACCGTCAGCAGGCCGATGGCACGCGACAGGCCCTCTCGGGTACGCGCCATCCGCAGGAAGAAATCCACGCTGACATGACCGTATTGCAGAATGATCACGGCCGCACCGATGAACGTGATCCAGATCATGAAATAGACCGCCAGCGTTTCCGTTCCTATGAACGATTGGCGGATGACGTTGCGGGCGAACACGTTGATGAGCATCAGCGCGCTCAGGGCCAATAGTGCGAGAGCCGCCGTCAGCTCCGCCAGACTGTTGATGCGTTTCATGACTGCGACTCTCTGGACCTGTCAGTTGATGCCCATTTTCTTGAATTCGGCCTCGAAGCCATCGACCAGTTCCTGCCCCTTGGGACCTACGAGTTCGACGTAGTAGTCTCTCACGGCCGGCTCCAGCACATTCTTGATGGCGGCGATTTCTTCAGGGCCGAGTTCAACGATCGTGGTGCCGCTCGCCTTGATCTTTTCCAGATCCTCCGTGATCAGCTTCTCGTTGGCTGCATAGGTGACCTTGCCGCCTTCGTTGATCGCATCGCGGATTTCGGTATGGCAGGCTTCGGGCAGCTTGTCCCAGAATATCTTCGAAATGGCGAAGACCTGGTCCAGGATACCGTGGTTGGTCATCGTGATGTATTTCTGGACCTCATGGAACTTCATGTTGTAGATCAGCGGAATCGGGTTGTCCTGACCACCGATCGTACCGCTCTGCAGCGCCGAATACGTGTCGCCGAAATTCATCGACACGTTCTGCATGCCCAGCAGCTCATTTTGCTTGTGCAGGATCTTGGAAGGCATCACGCGCACGATCAGCCCCTTGAAATCCTCGGGCGTATGCAGCGCCTTGTTCGACGTCCAGTTCTTGTATCCAGTGTGCCACACGCCAGGCACGATGAAGCCATGCGCTTCGGGCAGTTTCAGCAGGTCGTCCATCGCCTCGCTCTGGTAGACCTCGAGCAGTTGCTCGGGGCTGGCCGGCCAGAAGTAGGGTAGATCCAGGATGCCCATGAGTGGTTCATAGGGTACGAGATTGGCGGCCGGAGCGATCATGACCTCGACCCCGCCCAGCTGAACCTGTTCCCAGATGGTCTCGCTGCCCCCCAGTTGATCGGATGGAAAGACCTGTACCTTGATATCGCAGGTCTTGCTGTTGTTCAGCAACTCGGCTACCTTTTGTGCCCCCTGGTCTCTTGGATCACCAGGTGCAGCCGAGTGCGAAATCTTCATGGTGAATTCGGCTGCGTGAGCAGCCGGGGCAAAGGCCACGGCGCCTGCCAGGCAGGTCGCCAGACCCAATGCTGTGAATGTCTTCATTGCAATCTCCTGTGTGTTCATTGGTGTGAAGCGTACTTATTCGTGTGTATCCATCGGCGTCTCCTCAGTTGCTGCGCACCCGCCGACAGGCCGAGGCCCGCCGGCAGGAGGCCATCCATCGATCAGCTCGTGCCCCGATTCACATGGGGTACCGACCACTCTGTCACCTTGGCCGGCGCCAGCACGGGTTCGCCCAGGAACGGTGTCGAAAGGCAGTACAGGCCGCCGTGTGTGGCAACCCACATCAGGCGCCGGTCCCACTCGATGAAGACGGCCTCCGTGGTCCCGCGGCGCCAGCTCATGTAGTCGTCGATCTCCCCGTCCCGCGGCGGCACGAAATAGGCCACTTCCTTGGGCGCTGTCGGATCGGCGATGTCGAACAGGCGAACCCCCGCATTCAGGTAGGACATCGCAACCAGGTTCGGCCGTGCCTTGCCCGGTGCGATCCAGTGCTGCATGACGCGCGAGCTGAAGCGCCCGCGCGCCATGGCGAAATCCTTGTAGGGTGCTTCGGGGTGCGGCATGGGCCGTGGAAACAGCCCGATGATGCGTGGGTTTGTCGGGTCCTTGACATCGATGACGTACGGCAGGTGAAACGGCTCGCGGCAATCGGCCTCGAGCGCTTCGGGCAGTGCAATCACCAGATTCTGCAACTGGGGATGGTCAGTGGCGGATGCCGAGGTGACCGGGACGACATGGTGATAGGGAATCCCGCCAATGGCTTCCAGGGGATGGCTGACCTTGCCGTAGACCTTCGGGTTTTTGATGTCGGACAGGTCATGGACATAAAAACCGAAATGGCCCCAGCCGCCGTAACCGATCGTGCCCCCGTCTTCGACCCGGACCGGCACGATGCACGGGGTGCGGTTGCAGGTCCAGGAGCACTGATCGCCTGCGAACGGATAGGTGCTGCGGTACAGGGCCTCTTCTTCGAGCCGCTGGCCCGGCACCCACCAGCGCGAGACCTCGTGGACTGCGGACGGGTCCGTCATGTCGACGATCATCAGTGCATTGCTGTTGACCCGCTCGGAGCTTTCCATGCGCAACTGATCATCCCACCCGCAGGCCAGATAGGCGTAGCGCCCGCCGTCGTAGAACGGCAGATGAACGCCGTTGCCGGTACTGCCCGTGGCAAATTCATTCAGCAGCACCGGCTTTTCCGGATTGCTGACGTCATAGGTCTTGATACCGCGAAAGCCGGCATACGATGCAGCCTTCTCGCGATATTCGGGGTGATACTTGCCGCGCGGATAGTCGACCGTGCCCGGGGTGAGGGGAATCTGATGCGCCACCACCCGGATCCACTTCTTCAGGCGCTCGTTGTAGACGCAGCTCTGGAAGGGCGACAGGCCCGGCTCTTCGATGGTCGTGGCCGCCTTGGGCTCGGTGATGTCGATCCAGCCGCCCTCGTACGCCAGCAGACGCCGTTCGCCGCTGGTCCACATGCAGGAATGCTCGTCGCCGAAGAAATCCACCTTGATCGACGGATAGAAGGCCACGATTTCCATCGACGAGATGTACTGATTGCGGTCCAGATAGTTCAAGGCCCCGGCAGGCAGGCGCATCGGTACGGTTCCGCCGCCCTGCATGACCCCATGCACGATCTTTTCGCGGGGGGCGGAGGCCTCTTGCTTGTCATTGACGGACATTGTCATACTCCTGAAAAAAGCCATGAATCAGCGCGATCAGACGGCTGCGGGCTGGCCGTGCTGCGCCCGGTACCAGTCGAGCATTTCGGCCCCCGTCATGGGGACGACCCCTTCATGCCCGAGGATGTAGTCGAGCAGTTGTTCGAGATACTTGATCCGATGAGGCACACCAGTCAGGAAAGGGTGTATCGAAATGGACATGACACGCACCGAATCGCTGCTTTCCTGGTAGAGGCGATCGAACTGATCGCGCCCGCGGCGCCATATTTCATCGGAAGGCTGCAGCTGGACGGCGCTCATCACCACGTCGTTGATTTCGACCGGATAAGGCAGCGCCGTCATGGACCCGGCCCGCGTGTTGACGGGCACCGGCTGATCATCGAGCACCCAATTGGCCACGTACTCGATGCCGGCTTCGGCCAGCAGATCGACGGTTTCGTCGGTTTCGGTGAGCCCCGGGCTTTCCCAGCCCCTGGGCGCACGGCCCGTGAGCGCGGTGATGGCCTGCATGGTTCTGGCGATGACCTCGCGCTCGTCGTCGACCGTGTGCATGGGAGTCTGGACATAGCCGTGCCCGATGAATTCCCACCCCGCATCACGTGCGGCCTCACAGGCCTCGGGATAGACCTCGCAGGCACTGCCGTTGAGGGCGACGGTGGCCTTCAGCCTGCGGCTCTGCAGCGCCTCGAGATAACGCCAGAAGCCGACGCGCATGCCGTATTCATGCCAGGCCCAGTTGGGCACGTCGGGCAGCATGGGCTGGCCCATGGGAGGCGGCAGAATGACACGCGGCATGGGCTTTTCAGGGCGCCAGTTCTCGATATTCACGATCACCCAGAGAATGATCTTTCCGTCACCGGGAAGGTGCAGTTTCTTTCTTTTGTGGATCGGCACGTAAGGCACGCGTGCCCGTATGCTGCTTCCAACCTTGGACATCCTGCTTCTCCATCACTGAAGCGCGCCCAGGTTGCAATCCATGCATTCAGGGCTGGCGCTGAATTTGAGAATTCGTGGAACAGTCGGAACCTGCAGATGCTGGACAACCCGTCTGACCAAGCCTATTTCTCACATGAAATCATGCTAGAACCCGGAAAATAGGCTGTCAACAAGAAGAATCCAATTATCTCATTTAATGAGAATAATAGGTATAAACCCCAAGCGTGAAAGTGTGCCGAGACGCCCCATGACCGCACTCGGCGGTTTAAGCTTGAGTCACAGGAGGAAGGCGGCTCGATGCATGCCAATGCGACCAGCGTCTTGCTCGGCGAGAGGTCGTCACGCCCATGGCGGCCGCCCACAACAACGGATGTTTCCCCGATGTCAAACAAGGCCATCATCTCCTGGTCGGCGGCCTGTGCGCTGATTCTTCTTGCACTGAATGTGCGCCTGATTTTCCCCAGCCTGTCAGTGCTGTTGCCCGAGATCATGGAAACAACCGGTCTGTCGGCGGCCGATGCGGGGTATCTGACCACGCTGCCCATGATCTGTCTGGGCCTGTTCGCGCCGCTGGCACCTCTGTGTGCACGCTGGCTCGGCATCGAGCGCACGCTGGTCGCCGCGCTGGTTTTCCTCACCCTGGGCACGGCCGTGCGCGGGTTCTACGGGCTGGGTGGACTGTTTGCCGGGTCCTTGCTGGCAGGCGCCAGCATCGCCGTCTGCAACGTGCTGATGCCGGTACTGGTCAAGCGGGATTTTGCCCGCCATGTGGCCCTGGTCACCGGGCTGTACGTCACCGCAATGAACCTGGGTTCCGCGGCCGCCGCCGCATTCACAATACCGCTCATCCGCCGCCTGGATGCCGGCTGGACAACCGGTCTGGCCCTCTGGGCACTGCCTGTGGCGCTGGTCACCCTGATCTGGCTGCCACGCCTGCGGATCGGGCCCGACCATCACGCACGGGCCGCCCGGGCCGGTGGCATCTGGAAGAACCCCCTGGCCTGGCAAGTCACGATCTACATGGGGCTGCAGTCTTCCATGGCGTATACGGTGCTGGGGTGGCTCGCACCGATTCTGCACGGTCGCGGCCTCGACACGGCGGCAGCCGGCCTCATCACCTCGGCCTGCATCGTGGCCAACCTGCTCGGCAACCTGCTGGCGCCCTTTCTGATCCGGCGAACCGCGGACCAGCGGCTGTTGAGCGTGCTGCTGGCGCTGGCCTGCGGTATTCCACTGACCCTGCTGCTGTTCGTACCCGCCTCGTGGATCTGGCCGCTGGCCATCGTGCAAGGCCTGGCCCAGGGGGCCACATTTGCCACCGCCTTGACCATTATCGTCCTGCGCTCACCCGGTACCCAGACCGCCACCCTGCTCTCGGGCATGGCGCAGAGCGCAGGCTATACCATTGGCGCCCTCGCGCCGCTGCTGATCGGCCTGATCCACCACTGGACCGGCAGTTTTCAGCCTATCGCCGGCTTGCTGGCCGCGATCACGCTGGGCACCAGCGTGGCCGGATGGTCAGCAGGCCGCAACCGGTATGTACGCATTCAGGGGCTCGACCCCGAACCGGCCATGGGCCCCGCGGCCAATGCACAGGCCAAGGCGCCGATTGCGCCCTGACCACGTCGTGCAGCACGCCGGACCTGGTTCGGCCCCGCTCAGCCACAGGCCCCCTGATACCCGCAACTGGTGCAGAACTCACAGCCGTCGCGCCGGATCACCCGGTGCAGGTGACATTCGGGGCATTCGCTGCCGGTCATCTGTGCGGTGAGGTCGCCCGAAGCCCCCCGGGCGGCCGCGCCCGGCAGCCCGGGTGCGGTCTCGGCCTGCACCACGCCCATGGGATCGAGCGGCTCGCCTGATTCATCGAGGATGCCCAGCATGGCATACCGATGGATCAGCAAACGCGCAATGTACGCCTCGGTGGAAGGAAAGGAGCGCGACTGGTCGCTGCCCGGCACCCGCGCCATGAAATCCCCCTGCGGTTCGGCGTAACTCATGAGCTTGCGCAGTTTCATGGCGATCCAGGCCGGATCGACGATGCGCATGTCCAGGCTGAGCAGCTTGAAGAGGCCCTGGAACGCGTGCGGGAACTTGCCCGCCCCCCATACCGAATAGGGCCGCGTGGAGCCATCGGGCATGCGCAGTTCTTTCACCATCAGCACCAGATCGTCACCCGTGGCCGGATTGAGCACATCGCAGACCCAACCCATGGTGCCATCGGTACCGGTCTTGGGCTCGCGCGGCGCGATCAGGGCATCCATCATGGCCGAGGCGGCCGACTCGGGCGCCGCGATGCCCAATGAGCGATGCCGGAACGCCACCAGCCGGGCCAGTGCGGCCACCGTGGACGGCATGCTGATGCACTCGCCGGTTTCCGGATCCGTCATCTGGAACTCGGCCTGCCCGCTGGTGCGCGCCAGCACCTGCAGCTTGCGATCGAGCCAGGGGTAGTCGTCGGTATACATGTCGAGGCTGAGCATCTTGGCCACCGACCCCAGGCCGCGGGGCGGGCGCGCGCCATTGACCCAGATCTCGAACGGCCGGTTCTGCAGATCCGAGACGAACACCACGAAACTGCCCTCGGAGGTTTCTATGGCATCGGAGGCCCAGCAGGATGCCCCGCGCGGCAGGCGCGGCCGGTTGGGCCAGCGCAGGCTGTTGAGCACCGGCTCGATGGTGCGCTTGAGCACCAGGCGCCGATCGGCCTCGGACAGGGAAATCGCCTCGGGCTGTACCGGCGCGCCCGTACTGGCGGACCCGACCGACAGCACCGCGCCGCGCTTGCCGCTGGGCCGGTACGTGGTGATGCCCTTGAGCCCGAGGGTCCAGGCTTCGAGATACAGGTTCTTGAAGTCTTCGTAGGGATAGTCGGCCGGGACATTCACCGTCTTGGAAATGGCGGCATCGACGTGGTCCTTGACTGCAGCCACCATGAGCGCGTGGTCGCGCGCCGAAATCTGCAGCGCCGTGCGGAAATGGCCCGGCAGATCGCCCGAGACATCGCCACCCATGAGCCGGTACAGGCGATAGGCGTGATCCTCGACGGTGTAATCCTGGCGCGAGCCATCGGCCATGCGCTTGCTGCGCGTGTAGGTCCAGGAAAAAGGCGGCTCGATGCCGTTCGACGCGTTGTCCGCAAACGCCAGCGAGATGGTCCCCGTGGGCGCGATCGACGTCAAGTGGCTGTTGCGGATGCCATGCTCGGCAATGACCAGGCGGATGTCTTCGGGCAGACGGCGCGCGAAGCCGCTGTTCAGATAGGCTTCTGCCTCGAAACCCGGGAACGCGCCGCGCTCTTGGGCGAGGGCCACCGATGCCCGATAGGCCGCATGCGCAACCGCCTGCGCGAAGCGCCCCGCCATGGCACGCGCCGGTTCGCTGTCGTAGGGCAGCCCGAGCATGATGAGGGCATCGCCCAGCCCGGTCACCCCCAGGCCGACGCGCCGCTTGAGTGCGGCCTCGGCCGCCTGCTCGGGCAGCGGCCACTGGGTGGCATCGAGCACGTTGTCGAGCATGCGGATAGCCAGGGCCGTGACCTCGGCCAGGCCGGCCCAGTCGACCTCGGGCTCGCCCTGCAGCCCAAACGGATTGTGCACGAAGCGCGTCAGGTCGATGGACCCCAGGCAGCAGCAGCCGTAGGCCGGCAGAGGCTGCTCGCCACACGGATTGGTGGCTTCGAGTACCTCGAGATAGTGCAGATTGTTTTCGCGGTTGATCTGATCGTGGAACAGCACGCCCGGTTCGGCGTAATCGTACGTGGAACGCATGATCTGGTCCCAGAGGTCACGCGCCCGGATTTCGCGATAGACCCACAGGCCGTCGGCACGCTGCCAGGCACCCGCGGCCTTGAGGTCTTCGGAAGGCTCCGCAGGGTGCACCAGCGGAAACAGGGTGTCGTCGACCACCGCCTGCATGAAGGCATCGGTGACGCTGACCGACACGTTGAAGTTGGTGAGTTCCCCGGCCGTCTGCTTGGCCTGCACGAAGGCCTCGACATCGGGGTGCGACACCGACAGCACGCCCATTTGGGCGCCACGCCGCGCCCCGGCCGATTCGACGGTCTCGCAGGAGCGATCGAACACCCGCATATAGGAAATGGGCCCCGAGGCCTTGGACGCCGTACCCTTGACCTGCGCGCCCGCGGGGCGGATGTGGCTGAAGTTGTAGCCCACCCCGCCCCCGCGGCGCATGGTTTCCGCCGCCTTCTGCAAGGCATCGTAGATGCCGGGCAGGCCATCGACCGCGCTGGAGATCGAATCGCCCACCGGCTGCACGAAGCAGTTGATCAGCGTGGCTGCCAGATCGGTGCCGGCCGCGGAATTGATGCGGCCTGCGGGGATGAACCCGCGCTGCTGTGCCTGCAGGAACAGCGCCTCGTAGTGGGCCTGCTGATCGGCCGGCTCGACGGCCGCCAGCGCCCGCGCCACCCGCTGCTGGATTTCGCCGATGCTCGTCTCGCCGCCCTTGGCGTACTTCTCGAGCAGCACCTCGGTGGTGATGACCTGGGGCTCGAGGCCGGTGAATACGTCTTCACGCTTCATGATGGCTCCTGCCCCTGCAACCGTGCGCCCGCATTCCGGTGCCCACGCATTCAGGAGCGACAAGGATTTAAAAGGATTTTATACAATATCTAGTGCTGAGCTGTGTAATATACACTATATATAGACCACAAAACCACCCCATGGCAGCCGTGCCCAGCGCCGCGCCAGAGACCCGCGCGGCGCACCGCAGACCGCGCGGCAAGGCGCGCTGCAAGGTTTACTTTACGCCCATTGCGCGCCAGAAACCATGCGCGCAGAACAGCTTTTTCGGTGTGCTGCGGCCGCCATGGAATCGGGCAATCGAGCATCGAGCGCCCCGGAGCCCGGCCGCCCGGCCATCATACAGTTTGCTTATGATTTCCAGCTATATGAAGCTGTGTCAAAATGCGCAGGTCCATTGCACAAGGAGACGTCATGAAGCGCGACACCATCGCCATCCACGGCGGTTTTGCCGGCGATCCGCAGACCCACTCGGTTGCGGTGCCCATCTACCAGACCACCAGCTATTATTTTGATGACACGCAGCATGGGGCCGACCTGTTCGACCTGAAGGTCCCCGGCAACATCTACACGCGCATCATGAACCCCACCACCGATGTGCTCGAGAACCGCGTGGCACAACTCGAGGGCGGCGCAGCCGGGCTGGCGTTTGCCTCGGGCATGGCGGCCATCACGGCCTGTGTGCTCACGGTCGCCAAGGCGGGCGACAACATCGTGGCCACCAGCCAGGTCTACGGCGGCACCTATACGTTCCTGCGCCACACGCTGAACGACCTGGGCATCGAGGCGCGCCTGGTCGACGGCCGCGATCCACAGGCCTTCGAGCGCGCCATCGACGACCGCACCCGCCTGGTGTACTGCGAGTCGGTGGGCAACCCCGCCGGCAACGTCGTCGACATCGCCGCCCTGGCCGAAATCGCACACGCCCATGGCATCCCCCTGGCGGTCGACAATACCGTGCCCACGCCCGCCCTGTGCCGGCCCATCGAACACGGGGCCGACATCGTCATCCACGCCCTCACCAAATACCTGGGCGGCCACGGCACCAGCATTGGCGGCATCCTGATCGACGCGGGCCGCTTCCCCTGGAAAGACAACCCGCGCTTCCCGCAATTCAATGAGCCCGAACCCGCCTATCACGGGGTTGTCTACGCCGATGACTTCGCTGCAGTCCCGCTGGCCGGCCGGGCGCGTACCGTGGCCCTGCGCAACACCGGCGGCGCCATCTCGCCATTCAACGCCTTCCTGATCCTGCAAGGCATCGAAACCCTGGGCCTGCGCATGGAGCGCCACTGCCAGAACGCCCTGGCCCTGGCCAGATACCTGCAGGGCCACCCCAAAGTGGCCTGGGTCAACTTTGCCGGCCTCGAAGACAACCGGGATTACGCACTGGCACAGAAATACATCGACGGTGGTATTCCATCCTCGCTGTTCAGCTTCGGGGTCAAGGGCGGCATCGAGGCCTGCACGCGCTTCATGGACCAGTTGCAGATCATCAAGCGGCTGGTGAACATCGGCGATGCCAAGACGCTGGCCTGCCATCCGGCGACCACCACGCACCGTCAACTCAGCGACGAAGAGCTCGTCACGGCAGGGGTCAGCAAGGATCTGGTGCGCCTGTGCGTGGGGATCGAGCACATCGACGATCTGGTCGACGACATCGAGCAAGCCCTGGCCGTGGCCTGAGCACGCACCCGAACGATCCGTAGCCGATTTTTTTCCGAGAGACCCGAATGCCCTTCATCAAGATCCACCTTGCTGCCGAGCGAAGCAGCGAGCAAAAGAAAAGCCTGGTGCAGGAATGTGCCAGTGCCGTATCCAGCGCACTGGACGTTTCCGGCAGCGTCGTCCATGTGTTCCTGGATTCATACGGCGCCGACAGTGCGTTGATCGGGCAGGACCCTGCCGCAGAAATGGTGCTCTTCGAAGTCTATCTGCTCGAAGGCCGCAGCGCACAGGAAAAGGAAGCCGCCATCGCGGCACTGGATGCCGCCGGTGTACGCTGTCTGGGGGTCTCGGCCAAGGCATCGCGCGTCATCATCCACGATCTGGCGCGCGAAAACTACGGCACCACCGGCGGGATCAGCGCCCTGAAGGCCGGCCTGTAGGGCGCACAGGCAAGCTGCGCAGCATCGTGCCCGCTGCAGGCCAGCAGCACGGCCTGACAGCGCGCGATGCTGCACTGCACTAGGCACGCTTGCCACTGATGCAGATCGGGCTTGCGCGCACAGGCGAGCCCGCGCTCAGCCCAATGCCGTGTCGAGCAGCATCATCACCACGAAGCCTATCATCAGCCCGCAGGTGGCCAGGGCCTCATGGCCGGCACGGTGCGACTCGGGGATGATCTCGTGGCTGATCACGAACAGCATGGCGCCTGCGGCAAAGCCCAGCCCCCAGGGCAGCAAGGCGGCTGACCAGCCTACGGCGAGCGCGCCCAGCACGGCCGCGATGGGCTCCACCAGCCCCGAGGCCATGCCCAGCAGCACCGAAAACCGGCGTTCATACCCGACCGCCATCAACGCCACGGCCACGACCAGGCCCTCGGGAATGTCCTGGATGGCAATCCCCGTGGCCAGCGCCGTACCGCGCAACACGTCGGTGCCGGCGTAGCCCACGCCAATCGCCAGGCCCTCGGGCACGTTGTGCAATGCAATGGCGAACACGAACAGCCAGGTGCGGCGCAGACGGGTGGATTCCACCCCCTCGCGCCCCTTGACGAAGTGCTCATGGGGCAGGAAACGCTCGAAGCCGAGCAGCACGAGAGCCCCCAGCAGAATCGCCGAACCGACGATGAGCCCTGCCCCCCAGGGCCCATGGCCCAGGTCGGCAGCAGCCTCCAGGCCCGGCATCGTCAGCGAGAAGGCACTGGCCGCCAGCATGACCCCGGCCCCGAAGCCCAGCAGCGCGTCCTGTGTGCGGGTCGACAGCGCCCGCACCGTCAGGATGGGCAAGGTGCCCAGGGCCGTGGCACCCGCAGCCGCCAGGCCGCCGATCAGCGCCATGCCAGCCATGGGGTCGACGCGATCCAGCCAGCGCCAGAGCAGCCAGAGCGCTGCGAGCAGCACAATGGCGGCCACCAGCAGGGCCAGGGCAATAAATGTCTTGTGAAAGGATGAGCGCATGGCGGATCAGAGTAAAGTGGCATTCTAATCCATGGCGATTCCGACCCGACGCACCCCGGACCCGCGGCGCCATGGTTCTACAACCTGCAGGAGACCCCATGAAAAAACCGCTGGACTTCTACTTCGATTTTTCCTCACCTTATGCTTACCTTGCCAGCACCCGGATCGAGGCGCTGGGCCAGGAACTGGGCCGCGATGTGGTCTGGCGCCCCATCCTGCTGGGCCCGATGTTCCAGGCCATGGGCAGTGGCCCCCTGGTCGACATCCCGCTCAAGGGCGCCTACGCCGAGCGCGACTTCGCACGTTCGGCGCAGCTGTTCGACATCCCTTACCAGCGGCCCGACCCCTTTCCCATCGCCACCGTCGGCGCGGCGCGCGCCACGCTGTTCCTGCGCGCGCAAGGGGGCAATCTGGCGGCCGCCTTCGCCCACCGCGTGTTCGATGCCTACTATGTGCAAGGGCAGGACATCCGCGACGCCGCGATACTGCGGGCGCAGGCACAGGCCATCGGGTTCGATCCGGCCGCGCTCGAACAGGGCATGGCCGATCCCGCCATCAAGGCGGCGCTCAAGCAGGACGTCGCCGATGCCATGGGCCGCGGCGTGTTCGGCTCGCCGTTCGTATTCGTGGACGATGAACCCTTCTGGGGCTTCGACCGCTTCGACCACATCCGCCGCTGGGCCGCTCGTCAGGCGGGCTGACCCGTCGACCGCAGGTCGGCAGCGGAGCCAGGCCCTCAGCGTGCAGCGGACAGGCTCCCGGCCTGGTTTGGCCAGGCCCGCAGGAACGCCATCAGCACCCGGGCGGCATTGTCGGCGGCGATATTCATGAAAGCGTACATTTCATTTTCGGCGGCACCGCCACCGGCCAGATCACTCAGCGACCGAAAGGCGATGAACGGGACACGATTGCGCCAGGCCACCTGGGCACAGGCGGCGCTTTCCATGTCGAGCACGTTGGCCTCGAAGGTATCGAACACGTAGCGCCGAAAATCTGCGTTGTCCATGAACGCCTGACCCGAGACACCGTTGCCGCCCACGATCACCCTGGGTGTGTGTTGAACACAGCGCTGGCGCTGATCGCAGGCGCGCAGGGGTTCGCTGCGAATCCGGCGCGCCACCTCGAGCATCTGCGCATCGGCCGCAAACCAGAATTTCTCCTGGATCGGCGTCTCGCCAGCTCGCCGTACACGCACGGGCCGCGGCTGCATGGCGCCGTAGGGCGCGAAATCCAGTGTCGTCTTGCCCCTGGGCGGCTGGAACTGCCCCGGCGCGCGTTCGCGCATCATCACCATCTCGAGATACTGCCCCCAGCGCTCCGGCACGGCGACATCACCCAGATTCAGGGCAGGATTCACGCCTCCGGCAATGCCACTGAAGACCAGGTGCGTGGCATTGAACCGATCGAAGAGCAGCTGGGTATTCATGGCGGCGTTCACCATGCTCACACCGCTCAGCATGAGCACGACGGGCTGGCCTTCGAGTACCCCCAGATCGAAATCCACCCCGTCCGAGGTCAGGCGTACGGCCTGTTCCAGATGTTGCCGCAGCAGCGCCAATTCAGGAGCAAAAGCCGACATGATGGCCATGCGTGGGGTGCCCTCGAGCCAGCCTGCGGAGGCCGCACGAACCTGGGCGACAGGCGCCGCCTGTACCGGACCGGAAACATCCGTGTCTTGCGCATGGGCCCCGGTGCACGAGAACACGCCCAGCGTGCCCAGCACGAGCAGCACGCCCAGCAGCCACGACCGGCAGAGCCCGCGCACGCGGCATGGAAAGCGGGATCGTGCACTCATGACAGGACCTCCGGGCCTGGCGTCGGCCCAGAGCCCGGCCCCATGTGCGCCCCGACCCGATGCTCATCCGACACGCTGCCGGATCGTGCGCTGTCGGACCGCACGCTTTCCTGCCGCACGCTTTCCGGCTGCACGCTTTCCGGCTGCACGCTTTCCTGCCGCACGCTTTCCGGCTGCACCCCTGAAGGCGCTGGCTCGGCCGCGCCATCCGGCAGGATCTCGGTCAGGCGGTGGACTTCGATATCGGCATGCAATCCGGCCAGATCGGGCATCTCGGCCCCCGCTCGAATGGACAGGTCCGAAAACCGGTTCACCTTGCCGTACAGGCCCTGCTGGCCCGCCACCGCCGTGACCGCGCGGTTGTAGTGGCCCACCGCGCTGCCCAGCGTCTGGCCCAGTTTCTGCAGCCGCTCGGCCACCCGGACCACCTGGCGGTAGACATCGCCTGCCATGTCGCTCAGGGCACGCGCCTGCTCATTGCTGCGCGCCAGCATCCAGAGGCTCGCCACTGTACGCAAGATCGGCATCAGGGTCGTATGGGATACCAGAACCACATTCTGGCGATAGGCCCAGTCGAACAGTGCCTTGTCGTGGCGCAGTGCCTCGATGTAGGCGGGTTCCACCGGCATGAACATCAGCACGAAGCCCGGGCTGCGCAAGCCGATCAGGCGCGCGTAATCCTTGCCGGCCAGATCGGCCACGTGCTGGCGTACGGCCTGCACATGTGCCGCCAGCGCCTGGTTGCGCGCCTCGGGGGTCTCGGCGGCCACGGCCTGTTCCCAGGCCACCAGGGAGACTTTGCTGTCGAGCACCATGTGCTTGCCATCGGGCAGCAGGACCAGAAAATCGGGCAGCCGACGCTGGCCGGACTCGTCGCGCAGGCTGGCCTGGCTGCGGTAGTGCTCATCGCGCACCAGCCCCGCCACCTGCAGGCTGCGCTCGAGTTGCATCTCGCCCCAATTGCCGGCCGTTTTCTTGTCGCCACGCAGGGCCGAACTGAGCGCCTGGGCCTCGGCACTCATTTTCAGGCCCATCTCGCGCACCTGCCCGATGTCTGCAGACAACCGGGCCTGGCCGCGCACGGCGGCCTCGTGCACCTCGTTGATGCGCTGGCGGAACTGCTCGACCTGCTCACGAAACGGCAGCAGGACGTGCGTGAGTTCGCTGCGCCCGGATTCCGCAAAGCGGCGCGACTTCTCTTCGAGCACCTGGCTCGCCAATTGCTCGAACTCGACCCGCAGACTGGCCCGGGCGGCCTCGAACCCGGCCTGCATGACCTGCAGCGCCGCCTGCTTTTCATCGAGTGCCGCCTGCGCCCGGGCGAGGGCCAGTTCGGCCTGCTGCGCCTGCTGGCGCCAATGCTCGATGGCCTGCACCTGCCCGTCGCTTTGCCCCTGCAGGGCTTCGACCTGCGCCTGCAGCCGGGCCGCGTGCTCGAGGCGCCCGGCATCCACAGCCAGGCGCCTGAAGTGCCCTCGAAGGGCCACGCCACCCGCCACCAGAATCAGCACCAGGAGGCCCAGAGCGGCGATGGCCTGCATATCGGGATTCAATGAAAACACGGTTGACATCCTCTCCCGCCTAAAATCGGGGGATTCCTACGGCGCTCACCCCAGCATCGAGCCGGAATGAGCTGCTTCGGTGGGTTCCTGCTGCTGGCGACATTACTGCATCGCTCACTTCACAGGCGAACCGGGCGTGTCCCGCCCTTAGTACATTGATCGCGCCGACCAGATCGGCGTGTTCCTCGAAACCGCACGCCACGCACCGGAACTGTGCCTGCGTCTGGCGGTTGTCCGCCGACACATGACCACAGCACGGACAGGTTCGACTGGTGTTCTGCGGCGGC
>NZ_JBAYPG010000007.1:0-103143 GCF_041677825.1 Castellaniella sp. | reverse complement strand
CTAAGGGCGGGACACGCCCGGTTCGCCTGTGAAGTGAGCGATGCAGTAATGTCGCCAGCAGCAGGAACCCACCGAAGCGGCTCATTCCGGCTCGATGCTGGGGTGAGCGCCGTAGGAATCCCCCGACTTTAGGCAGGGGAGGATGTCAACAACTTGGCAATGGTCGTGGTCACGATGCCGCAATCGATGATCGCGATCAATCGGACAATCCACAAATTGGAGATATGATGAAAAATGCGCGCATGGCTGCTGAGCGGCTGATCCTTGAAAATCAGCAGAAGATCCGTTTTCATTCGCTGGGTTCGGCGTTCGGCATTGACGACCTGGCTGCGGCTTATGCGGTCCAGGACGAATTCGTGAAGATTTTACAAGATCAGGGCGAGGTGCCTGCAGGGTACAAGATTGGTCTGACCTCCAGGGCGATGCAGGACATGACCGGCATTCCTCATCCCATCTCCGGGGTGGTGCACGCGAGCATGGTGCGGCAGTCGCCGGCCACGCTGCATCTCTCTGACTACGGGCGTCTGGGGCTGGAACTCGAGGTGGCCGCCCGGATCGGCAAGACGATCGAACCCGATGCGCCATTGCGTGATCTGGCGCAGGCCGCAGAAGCAGTCGATGCCGTATGTGTGTCGATCGAGATCATCGATGACCGCAATGCCGACTACTCGGAACCCCTCGATCTCCTCACGCTGGTGGCTGAAAATTCATGGAACCATGGCATCGTGACGAGTGAATTCGTGTCCGAATGGCCCGATCTGGCGGCCTGCACAGGACAGATCTACCGCAACGGGCAGCTCGAGAGCGAAGGCAGCGGGCGGGGCGTACTGGGGCATCCCCTGATGCCGTTGGTGTGGCTCAGCGAGCACCTGTCCAGGCGAGGTGAAGCGCTGCCGGCCGGCACGATCGTCACGACCGGCAATTTCGTCCGAACGGTGTTTGCCGAAGAACCGTGCGTATTCCGCTTCGATATTGAAGGCCTGGGATCGGTCACGGTGAACGTCGAACACTGATAGGGGCACAGGCAGTCCGTACCCCGGAAATGCCTTTGAAAGGAGCAGAAAAAATGGATTTCGGTATTGCCGGAAAACGGGCGCTGGTCTGCGGGTCCAGCAGGGGTCTGGGCTTTGGCTGCGCCCAGGCCCTGGTGGCCGAGGGCGCACATGTCACCCTGGTGGCGCGCACGCCCGAACCCTTGCAGGCGGCTGTCGAGCGTTTGCGGGCGACAGCGGGCGAGGGAATACAGGTGCAGGCCGTGGCGGCCGACATCGTGACCGAGGCGGGGCGCGACGCCGTCCTGCAGCGCACGGGCGCCGACTACGATATCCTCGTGACGAACGCGGGCGGCCCGCCACCAGGTGACTTTCGCGATTGGGGAACGGCAGAATGGCAGGCCGCACTCAATGCCAACATGCTGACCCCGATCGCACTCATCAAGGCGCTGGTCGATGGCATGGCCGCACGCCGGTTCGGGCGCATCGTCAACATCACCTCGGTGGCCGTCAAGGCGCCGCTGGCGCAACTGGGGCTCAGCAATGGGGCGCGCAGCGGGCTGACCGGGTTCATCGCCGGCCTGGCGCGTGGGGAACTGGCGGCCCAGGGGGTAACCATCAACAACCTGCTGCCCGGGTTCTTTGCCACGGATCGCCTGCGGGCGACATTCGAGGCCGAAGCCGCGAAGCGGCAGGTCGATGTGCAGGCGGTCAAGCGTGCGCGCCTGGATGGCATTCCGGCCGGGCGCTTCGGTACCGCGGAGGAATTCGGCCAGCTCTGTGCCTTTCTGTGCAGCCAACAGGCCGCCTACCTGACAGGGCAGAACATACTCCTGGATGGCGGCGCCTATCCGGGGACCTTCTGATCAGGCGCGCGGCAAACCACGCCATCCTTCAGGGCGGGGCAGAATGGCCCAGCCGGTGAAACCGGCTCATGATCGGTCAGGTCGCCCGGTCGGGGCCGCCTTGAAATGCTGGAAGAGCGCGCCGGGGTTCATCAGCCCCTTGGGGTCGAACAGGGCCTTGATGCCCTGCATGAGGTCGAGATCGACAGCGCCCAGATAGGCCTGCAGTTCGTCGCGTTTCAGGCGTCCGATGCCGTGCTCGGCGCTGATCGAGCCATCGAGGGACAGCGCCACTTCATTGATCGTGGCATTGATGGCGGTTGCAATGCTGTCCAGATCTGCAGCATGGGCACTGTCGTGCGGCAGGATGACTTCGGCATGGATATTGCCATCGCCCGCATGGCCGACGAACACCAGCCTGGCGGTGGGAAAATGTTCTGCAACCTGTTTTTCCACACCACGAACGAAATCCGGAACCCGTGAAACGGGCACCGAGGTGTCATGCGACAAAGAGCGCCCCGCCCGGTGGTTGGCCTCTGTGACTGCGTGGCGAATGGCCCAGATCTGCCCGGCCTGGGCCTGGCTGGCTGCCAGAACCCCTTCGGTCACGATGCCCTGTTCCATGGCATCGTGCAGGCTGGTGGCCAACTGGTCCTCCAGCGCGGCTGCCGGGTCGGGATCGGTCAGTTCGACGATCGCCGCCCAGGGGTGGCGCACCGATAGCGGGTCATTGGGTTTGTTGGGCAGGGCCATGACGTGATCATACTGGGCGCTCGAGATGAGTTCGAAATTCGTCAGGGTGCCGCCTGCCCGGCGCTGGATTTCATCAAGCAGCCGCATGGCGGCATCGATGTCCTTCATGCCAGCCAGGCCAACCGCCTGTGAGGCCGGCTTGGCGAACAGCTTCAGAACCGCCCCGGTGATGACGCCCAGGGTGCCCTCGGAGCCGATGAACAGGTGTTTCAACGCATAGCCTGTATTGTCCTTGCGCAGTGCCTTCAGGCCATTCATGATGCGTCCATCGGGCAGGACGGCTTCGATGCCCAGGACGAGGTCGCGCATCGGGCCATAGCGCAATACATTCGTGCCGCCTGCGTTCGTGGCGATATTGCCACCGATCTGACAACTGCCCTCGCTGCCCAGGGACATGGGAAACAAGCGATCCGATGCTGCTGCTGCCGCCTGCACGGCGGCCAGCGTGCAGCCCGCATCCACGGTCATCGTGTTGTTCGAGGGGTCGATGGCGCGAATCCTGCTCATGCGGGCCAGCGCAAGGACGATCACATCGATGCCCGCTGGCGGGGTGGCGCCGCCGCACAGGCCGGTGTTGCCCCCTTGGGGGACCACGGCAACACCCGCCTCGTGGCACAGGGTCAGAACGCGGGAGACTTCCTGGGTGGACGCCGGCCGGACGACACACAGGGCACTGCCCTGGTACCGACGCTCTTCGTCCACCAGATAGGCGGCCAGGTCGCTGGCTTCCCTGAGGACGTTGGCCGGGCCAACCACCGATGCCAGGTCCTGCAGAAAGTTGTCGGATTTTTTCTGATCCATGGATTCACCTCTGTTCATGTTCGGATGTCGTCGACCGTTCGGCAGCCGGCGAAGCGCATGGTCGTGGTCAATTCGCCGGCCAGGATCTGCATCATCCGGGTCGCACCGTGCTGGCCATCGCAGGCCAGGCCGTAGAGCATCGCTCTGCCCGTGAGCACACCCTGGGCACCCTGGGCCAGAAGCTTGAAAATGTCGCTGCCGCGCCGCACTCCGCTGTCGGCGAGGATCGTCAATCGTCCGCCCACGGTCTGGACGATGGCCGGCAAGGCGTCCAGGACGGTCATGGCCGAATCGAAGTTGCGTGCGCCATGGCTGCTGACGACGATTCCCTCGGCCCCCATGTCGGCCGCCATGCGTGCATCGTCCGGGTGAAGAATCCCTTTGATCACGAAATGGCCTGGCCATTTCTCACGCAGTTGCCGCAGGATATCCCAACTCAGGCGCGGGTGGTGGGTCAGCGAGCCCGCCGCCCCCGGGCCCAGCAGGGTGGCGCGAAATGCGGGTGGGTAATTGGCGAAGTCGGGTAGCCGGCCTCTCCGGATATAAGGCAGCATGACCTGCGCAACCCAGCCACAGTGTCTGGCAAGATCCAGAATATTGCGCATGCTGAATCTGAAAGGTATGTCAAACCCGTTGCGGATGTTGTATTCCCGGTTGGGTGCCACCGGCGTGTCGACAGTCACCAGCAGCGTGGTCACCCCCAGCGCTCGTACATGATCCAGAAGTTCGAGGCTGTACTCCAGTGGTTCCCATACATAGAGTTGAAACCAGGGCTGGCGACGTACGGAGTGCGCAATGCCTGAAATGTCCGTGATGGCCTCGGTGGCGGCACAGAACGGGATGCCAAAGCGTTCGGCGGCCCGGGCCAGCTCGATTTCACCGTTGTAGTGCACCAGCCCTGCGCATGCTGTGGGGGCCACCATGAAAGGCTGGTTCCAGTTTTCACCAAGAATGGTCACACGGGTGTCGGGCGGTGCCTCGTTGCGCAGCACCCGTGGCATGATGCGGTGTGCATCGAAGGCGTGCCGTGTGGCCAGGATGGCCGTCTCATCCTCGGTGCCCCGGTCGATATATTCAAAGACCCCGCGAGGCAGACGGCGTTGTGCGCAGGCGCGCGCCAAGTCGAAATTCAGGATCTGCACGCCGCTGTCCCCTGGTCATGCGGGCTGTGCGCCCATGCCTGTGCCCCTGGCTGGTGTCATTTGATCAGACCTGCCACGCGCGGCAGCCACAGGGAAATGGCCGGTATGTAGGTAATCAGTGCCAGCGCCACGAGCTTGACGAAATAGAATGGCAGCAGTGCGCGTGCCACCTGCAGCATGGACTTGCCCGAGATCGACGAGATCACGAACAGGTTGGTACCGACGGGCGGCGTGTTGAGCCCGATCATCAGGTTGACGATGACGACGATGGCAAAGTGGATGGGCTCGATGCCGAACTGCACCGCCGTCGGCTGCAGAATGGGCACAAAGATCAGGATGGCAGGCACCGTGTCCACGAATGCGCCCACAATCAGCAGAAATACGCCCACGATCAGCAGGAACACGTGTGGATCGCTGGTCAGGGACATGAACAGTGCGCGGGTGGCATTGGGTACGTTTTCCATGGCCAGGTACCATGCGAACAGATTCGATGTCGCAATGATGACCATGATGGTGGCGGTGGTGATGGCGCTTTCCTGAAACACCTTGAACAGCGCCCGTGGCCCGACCGAGCGGTAGGCAATCCAGCACAGCACCAACGCATAGCCGCAGAGCACGGCAGCGGCTTCGGTGGCGGTGAACACGCCCCCCCGGACACCACCAATGACTACCAGGGGCGCGGCCAGTACCGGCAGGGCCGTGATGATTGCCGTAAGCATGACCCGCAGACCCAGCGCCCGATCCTGTACGAGTGGATGATTGCGACAGGCATATGCGAGATACAGCATGAGCAGTACAGCGATCAGCACCGCCGGCAGGATGCCCGCAAAGAACAGCGCGCCAATGGAGATCTTCGCGGGTATCGCGTAGATCACCATGATGAGGCTGGGAGGCAGGATGGGCGCCATGATCGCCCCCGAGATCGTCAGGGCGGCCGCGAACTCTACGGTATAGCCACGAGCCTTCATCATGGGCACCATCACCGAGCCCAGGGCAGCCGTGTCGGCCGTTGCCGAACCCGACAGCCCGGCCATCAGCAGATTGGACACGACGTTGACATACGCAAGGCCGCCCCGTATGCGGCCCACCATGATGTCGGCGAATTCGATCAACCTCTGGATGACGCCGCCCTTGACCAGAATATTGCCGGCCAGTATGAACAGTGGCAGTGCGAGCAGCGCATAGCTGTTCATCCCCGCGAACATGCGCTGCGCTGCGATGGAAGGGTTGGCGATGCCGGACATCCAGAGCCCGACAAGGGCCAGCACACCAATCGCAAAGGCAATGGGTACGCCGATGATGAACAGAACGGCGAGAAGGATGATCAGGATGGCGGCCGTCATTCCTGGCGCGGATCCTTTGTGTAGAGTTCAGCGAGTCGGCCGATCAGGGCCAGTACGGACAGGCCGCAGGCGACCGGTATGGCCAGGTAGAACCAGCCCATGGGCAGGCGCATGGCCATCGATGGCTGGTTCCAGCTGCGCAGGGCCAGCTCGTAGCCCCCGAAGCTGATATAGGCAAGGAAGGCGGTCGAGGCCAGAATCGCCACGGTTTTCAGCGCCCTGACGGCGACCCCCGACAGATGCGCAGGGATCAGATTCAACCGGATGTGCAGGTCTTCATCGATGGCGCGATACATGCCAAAGAATGACAGGATCACCAGCAGGAGCTGGGAGAGTTCTTCGGGCCATGGCAGCGCCGCATGATAAAGATAGCGTGCCCCGACCTGGTACAGCATCGCTGTTACGATGACGGCCAGAGCCAGGGCGAGCAGGGCGTCGACCACTTTCCGGAAGGCGTTGATCACAGCCACGGATCGGTTATTCGACGAGCGCGCGCCTCTTGGCCCGGATGGCATCGATCTCGCCATAGACCGATTTCACGAAAGCCGGGTCGAGTTCTTTGTTCAGGAATTCCTGGATCGGCGCTGTCACGGCATCGCGGAAGGTGGCGATTTCTTCGGGCGAGGGGAAGGCGATTTCCATGCCCTTTTCCTTCAGGTCATTCACACCGGTGACGCGGGCCTGGTAATTGCGTTCGCCGTATTCGGTGGCGCTGGCCATCTGCGCGCCGGTCCGGACGATTTCGCGCAGTTCGACGGGCAGGCTTTGCAGGAACTGCTCGCTGACGATGATGCTCGTGAGGCCGATCTGGTGGCCGTCGAGAGTCAGGTGCTTCTGTACCTCGGCAAATGAATAGTCGTTGATGATGCCGATCGGGTTTTCCTGACCGTCGACCACGCCGGTCTGCAATGCGCTGTAGAGCTCTTCCCAGGGGATCGGGGTGGGCGAGCCGCCCATGGCCTCGACCATGATGAGCGACATGGGGCTGGGTGGCACGCGCATGCGGATGCCGCTCATGTCGTCCTTGGACTGGATGGGCTTCTTGTTGTTGGTGAAGTTGCGAAAGCCGTACGAGCCGGCAGACAGCATGCGCAGGCCCGTTTCATTGGCCATGTCTTCGTTGATCCTGGCGAACAGATCACTGGCCAGAAAATCGCGTGCCTCTTCGTCATTGGAAAAAAGGTAGGGCGCGGCCAGAATCATCATGGGCTTGTAGAACGTATCCAGCGTCTGTTCATCGGCCTGTGCGACCTGGATGGCGCCTGCCTTCACTTGCTCGAGTACGTCGGTGATCGAGCCCAGCTGACTGGCTGGCGAGATGATGACTTCGATCTTGCCGGCACTGGCCCCTTCGACATACGCCTTGAAAACGTGGTAACCCTTGTCCAGTGGGCTATCTGCCGCTTCTGCATGGCTGGCGCGCAATGTGTAGTCAGCCGCATGGGCGATTGACGGCAGTGCCAGCGCCAGAGCCAGCGTCGAAGCACCCAGTAGCCCAAGAATGTTTCTTTTCATGTCTGAATCCAGTGTCCTGATAAACCGAACCCGCGCCATGATTGGCGCGGGCAGTGGCAGAATCATCGTTGATTAACGGCCATGCTGTCAACAGCAGGCGGTATTTGAGGCTGCCCGATCTCTCCCACATCCCCAGTGCCTTTCATCATCCAGGGTGGTTGCGACGGCCTTCTTCTTCAAGCGTGCTCAAGCGGTTGAATTTCTTCGGCGATCATTTTGGCCACTTTGGCCTCTGTGATCTTGAGGTCATAGGCCTGCTGCAGATTCAACCAGGATGCCGCGTCTCCGCCGAAGTACGCGGCCAACCGCAGGGCGGTATCAGGGGTAATGCCACGGCGTTCGCGAACGATCTCGTTCATGCGAGTGGCTGGGACGTGCAGTCTGGTGGACAGGGCGTTGACGCTCATCCCCAAAGGCGCGAGATATTCTTCTCGCAGGATTTCGCCCGGGTGGATCGGGCGCATACCGTTGTTGGACATGGCTATCTCCATTTCAGTGGTAATCGACGATCTCGACGTCTGTTGGGCCGTCATCTGTCCAGACAAAGCAGATACGCCATTGGTCATTGACGCGAATGCTGTGTTGTCCAGCTCTGTTTCCTTTGAGAGCTTCCAGCCTGTTACCCGGAGGGGATCGCAGAAAGCCAAGCGTGTTGGCGCTATCGAGCAACTGCAGCTTGCGCTCGGCGACAGCCCTCACGTTCGTGAATCGAAGAGCGCGATGCCCTTCGTATAAAGCACGGGTCTCAAGGCATCGGAAGCTTCTGATCACAACCAAATTCTATGTCGTTTAACGTTAAGCGTCAAATGCTTGTTTCAGGTCTTGCCACCTGCGAACTTGTTTTGGTGCAATGTGGATATTGCAACCCGACGGCTCGAAATCGACTGCTCGATACAGTACCCCACTACAGGGACAGCCCTGGGTCTGATGAGTCTGGGCCAGTTTACGGTCAATTCGCAACAGCAGCGAAAAAAAGCTTGGGTCGTTCAGCAGGTCATGGCACGCTGGGCGCGTCTCGAATCTTAGGAAGCAAGGGATTCCCCCAAAAGATGACTTTATTCAAGCATCTCGAGGAGGATTACCCCATATCCATCACACTACCCGACCAAATTCCAACAAATATCCATCAGGAGCGGTGGACGTGCCCACGCGCCCGCGCGGGGCGCGACGTATCGGTGTCGTTCGTGAAGCCGAATTTGCGCGTTTCAATCCACGCGCCCGCGCGGGGCGCGACCGAGCCATTCGCCGAAGCGCTTCCCTTCCAACTGTTTCAATCCACGCGCCCGCGCGGGGCGCGACTTGCTCAATGCGATCCTGGCGGGCTGGGCCGATGTTTCAATCCACGCGCCCGCGCGGGGCGCGACCGCCGGTTGGACGGACGGGTATTATACGCTCGCAGTTTCAATCCACGCGCCCGCGCGGGGCGCGACTTGTCATTGGCGCAGACACAACTGGGTTTCAGAAGTTTCAATCCACGCGCCCGCGCGGGGCGCGACTTACCTTTTCATGCTATATTATACTACACACAGGTTTCAATCCACGCGCCCGCGCGGGGCGCGACTGTGTCTTTATAAACCATTCTACGGTCAGAATAAAAACCCTTGTGTTTTGCGAACTGAAGCCATGCGCGTTGCTCAACGAGTGTGCTCGAACATACCGTTCAAAAATTTTGTTTTAAATCAATTGATTGAGACGGTGCGAACAGGTCAGGGAGATTGAGATCGATTGGGGTTCGCAGATCGGTGAGTAGGCCATACTCAAAAAATAAGGGGTGCATTCAAGTTCAATGTTGTTTTAGCACCAACGTGCTCGACTTTGCTCTGCCAATTCGCACCTAGATAGTAAAAACGTAAGCTGTCATGATCGCCATCAATGATGTCCTTCAGTCTCTCTTTGAGCCTGACCCACTGTGCATTATCTACTTCGATCTCAAATACTGAATACTGTACGCGCTGACCAAAATCCTGACAGGCTCTGGCGATATGGCGTAGCCGACGCGCTCCAGCTTTTTCTTCAGTGTGGCCAATGTCGTAACTGACGAGAACCATCATGACAACTATTTCCATAGAAAGGGCGGGTAAGCATCCAAATCTCTTCGCAGGTGGCGGGCAAGCAGTTGTGCCTGAATAAATGGCAGCAATCCAATGGCTACTTTTTCTCCAAGAAAGGGCTGTAGCAGTTCCTCGCGCTTGCGCTCCTGGTAGGCTGTGAGCACAATCTTGCGCGTGTCTTCCTTCAGCACTACGGCTCCCGAGTCCATGATGAGGAAGCCTTTGGCCGTGATCTGTCGACGATTGATTAAGGATAGAACCAAGCGGTCAGCCAAAAATGCGCGGAATTCTTCAGCCATGTCCAGCGCCAGACTGGGCCGTCCAGGCCGGTCACGGTGCAGAAAACCAACGGAAGGGTCGAGACCAGTGGTCTCCAATGCCGAACGACAATCGTGTGTGAGCAGCGTATAGACGAGAGAAAGGAGAGCATTGACGGGATCCGTTGGTGGCCGGCGATTGCGGCCGTGAAACCGCAGTTCGGCATCTGGTACCTGGATAAGGTGATCGAAGGTACCGAAGTAAGCCTGTGCCGCCTCTCCTTCATGGCCACGCAGCAGATCGACTGTTTGATCATCCATGAGTACCGTCCTGATGAATTTCAGGCGACGATGAGCATGTGCAAGTGCTGCACTGGCGGCAGTAGTGAGTTTATTGCCATGATCGCGCAAACCTCGACCGAGGACTGCTCTTTGATTATGGAGTTTGCCAGCGAGAATATTGCGCACGATGCGGGTGCAATGCGCTGGGTCGTCAGTCGCGCGATATTGCTCACGGCGCAGTAACACGTTGCCCGAAACAGGCCCCTCGACACGAGCAAGGAATTTTCCGTAATTGGTTAGGAAACTGACACTGATCTTCTGCTCGGCACAGTAGCCAAGCAATGGTGGAGACACCAATACGCGCCCGAAGCAGACAAGGCTTTCCAGCATGTGCGCAGGTACTCGAGCGCGCTCCTGATGATCGACGCTCATGACAATATTGGCGCCATCCTTGGTGAGCCATGCGCCTTCGGTAGCGACATATAGGGTGTTGAGTTGCTTGCGTATGATCGAGGCTCCTTTCAGCTTGCAAGTTCTCTTGTCAGCCAAGTTTGTACACTATATTCCTTGCATGTAACTCTCGGCAGACACAAATCAAACAGCGAGCAGTGATCACAACGCCCAGATTCATAGTGAGCAGGGGGCGTTTCATGGTTATTGAGCATCGCGCGTACGGCGGCTATCGTGTCGGTCGTCAGGCGACGCAGTACGGGGTCCATGGAGACCTGTTTGCGGCGGTGGGTCTTCCCATAATAAAGCGCACCTTCGGGTACTGACACCCCAAACATGGTCTCCAGGCATAGTGCCTGGGCACATAACTGAACTTCATCCGCTCGGTGTGCCTTTGGGCGCCCCCGCTTGTATTCCACAGGGAACGGCCGCTCCCCAGTGCCCATCTGCAAAAATTCCACAACATCGGTCAAACCCGTAATTTGCAGCTCCACATGTACTATTGGCATGGCTGTGACGGTACGCACGCCACGACGATTCTGGCCTTTAGGCTGATCAGCCCGCACATGCATCACACGACCCTCGGCAGTGTAGCGATTCTCAGCCCACTGCTGCTCCAGATGTATCAGTGCGCATTGACGAGGGCAATACAGATAATGCTGGAGTGCAGAAATAGGGATGTAATCGTCGGCATCCACGGCTGGATCTACAGGAGTACCTGCATGGATACACCAGATGGCATGGTCCCACGATCGATATCGACTGTGTAATCGGCATAGCTACGTGGCGCGCCTTCGACATCATCCGGGCGCTTTGTTCGGACTGTCTCGAATAAGAGATGTGCAGGGGCATTACCCATGGCACTATCATGCCTGAACACGATGAGCTTGCGGGCTGCCATTTCACCGCGTGCTGCTGAACGATCGTGTTCGAACATGTTGGTGAGTGCTTGCCAAAAGAGTTCCAGATCCTCTGTGGAGAATCCCGTCCGTTCAGCAAGCTTGGCTGAAATGAAGCCATGGGTACGATATAGGCCATATGGGATGATATGTTTGCGACCCATCGTACGGTTATCTCCGCTCTGGGCCTCGGCTTCCTGTTCTGTAGTGACAGCCATCCGAGTAATGGATATCTCCAGCGGAATGACAGGGTCGATGGATGTAGCGAAGGCCATTTGTATTGGGCCGCGCACCTGTCCTGCATTGACTCCCGTGGTCATGACTGCGCCAAACGCCCGCACGTCATAGAAATTGCTGCACATCCAATCAGTAATCCTGCGGGCATCAACCTCGCTTCTCGGCAGTCTTTTGTAGCCATCCTTTTTGTCGGGCTTGATGGCGGTGGCATCCCAGGCTTTCTGGTGCTGAAGATTGAGGATCGCCTTTTCTGCCATATAGATGGCATGACCGGGCGAACCTTCCTTGTCGAGAGCAATGAAATTTCGTACCTTTCGCTTCAGGCAGACATCGGTTACCAGGCCGTGGTTGGTTTCTGGGTCCAGACGCGGCATATTGCCTGCATCCGGGTCGCCGTTGGGGTTGCCGTTGGTGACGTCAAAGAGATAGACGAATTCATAACGGTTTTCGATGATGGTCATATGGCTATTTCCTCGATGTGCTCATCGTCTTTATCTTGCGTTGATTTTTGAAAGCGTGCCTGAAATTGATGGTAATAGCCGATGGCAAACTGGCCCTGCGCCTCCATGGGAAGGCTGCGTGGGAAGGCCTCAGGAAGACCATCGATGATTTCGCGAATGTCCTTTTCCAGGCTGGCAGCAAGGCCTGGTTTGTCCTTTCGAAGTTTGCTCAAGTGATTTTGTGTGTTGCGCAGCAGGATAGGGAAGACTGACGCTGGCGTGGATGACGCTGCGCCATAATAACGGTCTCGAATAGTTGCATTGATTTTCCCCTGCGCACAACGCTGCGCATCCTCCAGTGTGGCAAAAAGGCGTCCCAGCCTATAGCCAGGGTGTTTGGATTCCTTGTTCAAGCTCACAGGTGGTTTCTCCTCTTGCTGATGTAGGCCCAGCCGGCGTTCTCGGGTGGGGATGGCTTTGCAAATCGCAACACGAAGACCGGAAATGACATGATCCGAGCGCATACGCATCAATGTGGTCGCCAGCATGCTTCGCGGATACGGATGGCCCGTGAGCACCGAGCGCAGGATATCGCTGGCCAGGTTGGTGGCAACGTCATCTATCTTGGGTTTCGCGCCAGTGCGGATGGGGGCGGTGGCGAGCGCTACACGCCACGTTGATGGCGCCGTTTTCCATGGTAATGGTTCAATATGAAAATCCTCCGTGTGTTGCAAGATACGGTGGGCAAAGGTGCCTAATGTGGCGATCTCCCATAGGCGGATGGACAGACGCGAAGCATTGGGTGCCAGACCAAGGACATACATCAAGGTGGTGTCGTTGAGTTTTGGGTTGACATCATCGAGCGGACGACCTTGGGCAATGTTGTCCAGTATGTTGCGAATCTTCTGGGCCTCGCTGTCATCATCGGGCGCGAAGCCATTCAGGAGGGTGCCAAAGGTCAGTTCCGCCTCCTGCGCCTGCTCACTGTCATCGGCTTCAGCCCAGAACACTACCGTGATGTCACCGATCTGCAGCTTCTGAAAATTGTCAGGACCCGCGCGCAGCAGATGGTTGAGTGCAGTGGTGTAGGCAAACGCCGCTTCTTGCGAGACGGGGGCGTTGGCGCCCTGTTCCTTGCCAAATGATTTGAAGGCGTCGAGATTGAAGGAAACAATCGAGGCGCCCGAGCTCTGTGCACCCCGCACGCCCTTGATGAATGGATGCAAAAGGACTGGCGCTCCGATTTTTCCGGTAATCAGGCACGGTTGGGCAGCCACGGTGTCATCCGTACTGATCAGCCGTGCCCATGCAACGCGGGCTGTTTCACGTTCATGCAGATATTGTCGGCTGCCGTCCAGCCGAAACACCAGTGTGGCATCCAGCATGTCTTCATTGAAAATCCCTGTAGTGACAAATTGTTCTGGAGTCCAGCGCCTGAGGAATCTGCACAGAGCTTGCAGCCCCGGATCATCTGCATCATTCAGTGCATCCAGGTGTCGCGCCTTGAATGCTGCGTGCTCTTCTTTGGTTCGCTTGCTCGTAGCGCTCACTCCAAGTACATAGCTGGTCTTGTCCGATAGAAAACAGGGTGCAATGTTGCTTGAACGCTTGGGCGGTTGTGGCACGATCAGGGGTTTCGGACGGAGCTTGCCGCCTGAAGTTTCTCGGATGTCATTGACTGCCACGATGTCACCCACCATGTTCAGCACGATTTCGTAGCTGATGCCGACAGGACTGTAGCCTGGCGGTGCCAACCCTTTGCTGCCTTGCTCCCGCAGGCGTTCGTAGTAGCGCGTCAATGCCAGAAGAATCATGCCTTGATCTCCGTGCTGTGCCAGGGCGGTACATCGATCACACCATCGGTCATTTGCGCGCGGAAGAAATGAGGAACAGCGCCCTGTGCAAAAGATATGTCGTGGAGCATCCAGCCGAGATCGCGTACACCGGCAGCGCCATCCGGTGCGTCCGTTATGAGATCATCCTCTTCGAGCAGTGCAAAGTGTGCCGGAAATTCCCGTACACCCAAGCATGGTTGCTGAAAGCATTGGCCGTTGCGCGCGCGGCGCTTGAAGATGTCAAGGTGCTTGCCTTCTGAATCATCCGGACCGGCTTTGCCAGTAAGAGTAAAGTGCGCCGCAATCACGTAGGCTACGTCACGCAGGATAAGGGCTGCGCGTTGTTGTCGGTCTTCGTCAACGGCGTTACCGAGGCCGCTGAGCGAGTTCTTTTTCATTGCACTTTTCACATTGGCGCTCGATATTTTGCCACCAACCTCATTACGGCGGATGGATTCAAAACGTATGGGTTTCAGTACGTGAATGCGGTCGATATGCCATTGGATGGCAGGTTTCCAGTGGATGGCCTCCAGGATGCCGCGAGCAGCTGACGGCGTGATGACGTCATAGGAAACCCGCTCTACCTTCATTTCGGGGCGGGTGAAACAGGCGCGTTCACCCCAGATTTTCAACCTGATACCGTAAGCCATGGATGATTCTCCGTTGTGTGTCACCAGTTCAGGTATTCGGTACCGATCAAGTTGGGTTGATCCCAGCTCAGACCGCAATGCCTGTCGTACAGACCCTCATGTGCCAGTACCATGAACTGCTCCTCCCATTTGTCCGGCGCTACCGGAATGATGGCGCCGACGCTGCGCAAGGCATCGAATCCGTTGCGGTGCACCTGTACCAGATAAGGCTGCAGTCGGCGAGCTACACGCGCACAACCTTCAGCGAATTTCAATTGTTCGACCAATGCGCGTGCCGTGTCATCCCAGGGGATGATGACCGGTACCTGCGTATCCTCGATCATTCTGAATTTTTGTGCCAGTATTTCCATGGGTAGAGAGTCAGGACGGCTACGTGCCAGCAAGCCGAGCAAATCGTGTGAGTCCAATGATTGATCACCCTTTTGCCAATAGAGTTGTGTGAAATAGGCACGGATGGCATCCGGAGACAGTGGATCGCGGTCAAGGTCTCGCAATACTTCATGGGCTGTTTGTGCATATTGTTTGAGCTCAACTGGGGGGATCCAGTCCGGATTATCAGTTGCAAATATCATCACCTCGCTCGTAGCAGGGGTACGCAGGCCTTCGCGGTTACAGCGGCCAGCCGCCTGGGCAATGGAATCCAGCCCGGCTTCGGCACGAAGTACGATTGGGAAATCAACATCGACGCCAGCCTCGATGAGACTGGTGCTCACCAGCCGACAGGGCAGGCCTTTCTTCAAGCGGAGCCGTATTTCATTCAGTGTCTTGCTGCGGTGTCTGGCGCACATGAGTGTCGTCAGATGAAATGCGCCAGGTGCAGCGTCGATTGCCCGATAGAGCGTGCGTGCATGACTACGGTTATTGACGATGACAAGAATTTGTTCATGTTCGCGCATCTGCGAGACCAGCCATTCGTCATTTACCGAACCAACATGGCGGACATGAACACGTTTGAGCTGCTTGAAGAGTTGTACTGGCTCAGGTGCCAGTTCGCGTACGTTGGTGAGCCCGCCTTCAAATTCCGGAGCTTCGAGAACAGGCTGCGTAGCGGTGCATAATACCAGGCTCGTATGATAATTGCGGGCAAGTTCGTCTATTGCTGCAACGCATGGCTTGATCAGATTCAGTGGCATGGTCTGTGCTTCGTCCAGGACAACGACACTTCCAGCGATATTATGGAGTTTCCGGCAGCGAGATGGGTGTGCAGCAAACAGGCTCTCAAAGAATTGCACTGCCGTTGTGACCACAATGGGAGCATCCCAGTTTTCCATGGCAAGCCTCAGTTTTTGGCGTGCCTGGTATTTTTCTGGGTCGTTGTCGTGGGGTGGGCGTTCGATAAAGGCACTGTGATGTTCCAGAACCGTGTCTTCGCCCAGTGGTCCAAGCACGCGACGGAAAACCTGAGCAGTTTGCTCGACGATACTGGTATATGGGATGACGAAAATTACACGTTCAAGACCATGTTGAATAGCGTGATCGAGCGCGAACGCGAATGAGGTGAGTGTCTTGCCCCCGCCAGTCGGTACGGTGAGCGAAAACATCCCCGGTTCATGCCCAGCCTGCGCGCGCGCATGCGCCAATATATGGGCGCGCAATCGGTTGACCTTGCTATCGCCAGTGAACCCGGCCAAATGGAAATCGAGTTGTGCACGCAGGTCAGCCAACGATGGCATGCAGCGTTGCCGGTGGTCGGCACTGCCTTCGATCTGCTGGTAGAAACGTTCGGTGTCTATGTAATCAGCGTCGACCAGGCAAGAGAACAACATGCGTGTCAGGAATGCAAGCTGGAATGATCCACGGGCTTTGGATTCCTGCCTGGTCGTGCCATATGGGGTGAACCCTTCCGGTGCGTTCAAATCGGCCGGCAGCGTGACCTCATGCTCCCAGATCGGATCGAGTGGCGGCAATTGCGCTGCCAGGCGTTCGGCCAGTGCCGTCCGTTCACCGGTGCCCATGCCATTGGCCAGACCTGCATGATGGCCAGCGATACCGTAGGCCAGGATCTGGCCGATCGGGCCAAAACGATGCAGGGCGATTTGAGCGCCCTGGGTTGAATGATCGACTCGCTGGCGCTGGCCATGCAAGCGGGCCTGAAATTCCTGCGTGTACTTGCCCAGGTCGTGCAGCAGCCCAATCACTTTCCCCGCATCGGCTGCTCCGAACACGGATGCAAAGGTCGACGCGATGTCCCCCACATTTGAAAGATGCGTTGCGAGCAATTGCCATTGCTCCTGGCTCTTGTCGACGGCGGAATGAGCAAAGTATTGCAATCGTCTGAAGCCCCCATGGTGGGAAAGCAACGATATCGACAGCAGCGACGGCGTAGGCCGTCGCGGGCCATTATCGGCTACAGGCCGGCTGATGTAGTCAAATGTAAACGATATGGCCTAACGTTTCAAGGTGTTTGGTGGCATCAGGCTCTGGGTGATTCAGGTGCCACGTCAGCGTCCAGCCAGCAGTTCATCCAGCCGGGCCAGGAACAGCGCCTGCCCCAGGTGCACCCGAGTTGCCCAGTCCCGGCCCGAATTGTCGTTCGAGTCATCGGTGATGAATTTGAATGCGCGCCAGGGAAGCTGCCGGCGATGGCACACTGCGGCCAGGGCAAACAGCTCCATGTCGACCAGATCCACGCCCTGCTCGAGCAGCCAGGGGTCGCTGGCCTGCAGGAAATTGTCTCCGGTTGCGCAGCGCAGCCCGTCAGCGTTCGACGACAGCACGGGCGGCGTGTCATCGAATGGCGTGGTGCCGCGCGGGAACAGCGGCTCGGTATCCATGTCGCGCTGTATCACTTCGGCCACTTCGACCAGGCCATCGGCCCGGCCAGCGAGGGCCCCGGCCGTACCGTAGTTGATCAGCCGGTCCGGCCGGTGGCGTTCGATGGCGTCCATCAGCGACAGTGCGGCATTCAGCTTGCCCACGCCCGTGTAGATCACCGGGATATCGTGGATCATGGCTGCGTGTTCCAGTTCCTGGGGTAACGCAACCGCGATGAGCAACTTCTCTCGGGGCATACAGACCTCCAGCGGGAAATGGCATGGCTCATGGGGTTTCGGATCGGTTCACAGTGTAGCGAATCCCGTGGCCTGGATGGTCTGCTACCATTCGGGCATCGTTTGCGCCCGCACCAACAGATCAGGAGACAGCCATGCACGATTCAGCCCCGTTGCGTTTCGACGACTATCCACAGACGCCGCACGGTGGGCATCTGGTCGACCAGGTCGTACCGCCTGAACGGAGAAATCAGGAAATCGAACAGGCACGCAGCCTTCCGGCCATCATGGTCGACCTGCAGGCCGTCATCACGATCGAGATGATTTGCACCGGTGTCCTGTCGCCCAACAAGGGTTTCATGAATCAGGCCGACTATCTGTCGAGCCTCGAGAAGGGGCGCCTGGCCGATGGCACCATCTGGCCCGTACCACTGAGCTTTGCGCCGGTCGGGCGGCGCAATGCTGAAATCATCGGCAAGTTGTCGGTGGGCGACAGCGTGGCCCTGGTCGATCATGAAGGCAATCCGGTGGCCAGGCTCGAGGTCAACGACTTGTTCGACTACGATCGCGAGCATCGTGCGAAGCACTTGTTCGGCACTACGGATCGTAGCCATCCTGGCGTCGCGTCCATTTTCGAACGCATGGGTGACGTCTCGATTGGCGGCCACCTGTACCTGCTCAATCGTGTGGATTGGGGCCCGTTCGAGGCCCTGCGCCGAGAACCCAGGGACATCTGGCACCTGTTCTACGAAGAACGGAAATTCAAGTCGGTCGCCGGATTCATTACCGGCGCCAACCCACTGCATCGGGGTCATGAATACATCCATCGCAACGCGCTCGAAGAGGTGGATGGCGTTTTTCTGCAGCCATTGGTCGAGATGGCCAAGCGCGAGTTCGTGCGCCCCGAGTACCGGGTACGAGCCTATCGCAATGTGCTCGACACGTACTATCCCAAAGATCGCGCCATCCTCTCGCCGCTGCGCGTCACCTACATTTTTGCCGGTCCGCGCGAGGCCGTCCTGCATGCGCTGATCATGAAGAACTACGGCTGCACGCATGCGCTCATCGGGCGGGATCATGCCGGTATCGGCAGTTTTTATGACAAATACGCCGGGCACAGCATCTTCGATGAATACGACCCACAGGAACTCGGGATCTCGGTGCGCCTGTTCCACGAAGTGTTTTACTGCATGCGCTGTGCCTGTCATGCCACCGAGCAGACGTGCCCCCACGATGAACGTCATCACCTGAATATCTCGGGTACTGCAATTCGGGAAATGCTGCGCTTTGGCATCATTCCGCCCAAAGAGGTGGTCCGGCCCGAATCCGCGCTGCCCGCCATGCAGGGCGTGCAGCCCAAGGGGGTCGATGAGCGCGACTTCGGTACCATGCACGTGGGTGGCGTGGTCAGGAAAATATTCCCCTACTACATGAAATACGCGGCGCTCGGGGGTCAGGCCCGGGCTGTTCCCCTGAAGGAAGAAGACCTCGGCGTGGCCGATCTCGAGGCGGCCTGTCGTGACGTGCGTGAGCATGCCTCCCGCCTCTACGGTGACATCTACCGTGAATACAGCGCGCTGCTGGATGTCAACAGAAATGTCCAGCCCGGTTGGATCACGGAGGCCCGGGATGCTGTGGCTGGCTATCAGAAGGATCTCATCGGCGACCTCGAAAACAAACTCGCCCAGGCGCAGGATGAGACATCAGACCAGTTCATGTATCAGGATCGTGCCGAGGTCGAACGCGAGTTGCAGGCGGCGCGCGATCTTCTTCAGGATATTCCACCGACGGTCAGCAACAATCGTCTGCAGCAACGCATCTGGAATGACATGCCGTACCGGCGCTACCGCGGGGCGGACGAGGGTTCATGATCTGATGGCTGTCGTGGACCGAGCGTGCGGCAGCCAGTGCCAGAACATCCAGGCGGCCACATAGCCAATGGCGCCTATGGTCAGGATACCCCAGGCCAGCGAAGCCAGAGCCGTGATGGCCGAAAGCAGCAATGGCCCGGTGCCGCCCCCCAGATCGCTGATGGTGCGCCAGGCCCCCAGGAAATGCGTGCGCCCCTTCGAGGGCGAAGCATCGGCGCCGATGGTCATGACGATGCCCGAGCCGATGCCGTTGCCCAGGCCCAGGACCAGGCTGATCAGCAGCAGGCTGGCAAAACCGGTGCTCAGCGGCATGACCATCAGGCTGCTGGCCATGATCAGCAAGGACGGCAGTGCAATCCAGAGTCGGCCGCGCTTGTCCATGATCATGCCGGCCGGATAGAACAGCAACATGTCGACACCCCCCATCAGGCCATAGATCAGGGCGGTATCGGTGGCATCCAGGCCGATCTGGTCGGCCCACAGCGGGATCACGATCTGGCGGCAGGCGCGCAGCGCCGAGACCAGACTGCAGGCGATCCCCAGCGTCAGCAGCACGCGCGCATGCAGGCCGAGCAGTTCGCCCATGCGCGGGCTGGAGGCCGCGCCCCGTTTCTGCTGGCTGCCGGGCAGATCGGGAATCAGCAGCGACAGCAGGCCGGCCGCCAGAACGGCCAGCATGGCCGCCCAATAGGCGCCACGCAGGCCAAGCAGCTGAATGAACAGTGCGGCGATGAACGGCCCGACGAACAGGCCGATACGCATGGTGCCACCCAGGGTGGACATGGCGCGTGCGCGCAGTGGAATGGGTACCGCTTCGATCAGCCAGGTTTGCCGGGCCAGCAGGAACACGGCGCTGGCCATGCCGACCATCAATATGCCGACGCCCAGCAATATCGGTTCGGCAGCCAGCAGGCACAGCGCCAGCCCGAGCAGGCTGAATGCCGCCGCACCCACCATCGCCCGACGCTCGCCAAAGCGGGTGGTCAGCGCAGCAGCCGGGATGTTGGCCACCAGGGCGCCCAGCCCGATGAGTGCAACGATGAAACCCGCCCAGGCCGTGGATGCGCCAACGTCGCGGGCACTGAGTGCCACGACTGGAAATATCGCCCCTTCGCCGATCCCGAACAGCAGCGAGGGCCCGAATGCCGCGATTGCAATCTTGCGCAGGCTGAAATCCTGGGGGTCCTCGCTCACGGAGTATCAATAGCCATCGAATTCTTCAGTGCGGATATTGTCCTCGTCCACGCTCAATTCGTCCATCAGAATGGCGCGCATGGCCCGAACCATGCCGGCGGGCCCGGACAGATAGAACAGGGTACCAGGGATGTCCGCCACGTGGCGGCGGATCATGGCGGCATCGATCATGCCGTGCTCGGCGCCGTCCACGTGCTGCCCGGGGTCCGTGTAGACCGGCACAAAGGTGAAGTGCGGATTCTGCTGCGAACATTCGCGCAGGTCTTCGGTGAAAGCGGCCTGTGCGGGCGTCCTGTTGGCGTACAGTAGCGTAAGCGCCTGTGCTGATTGGTCGTGGCTGGCCTGCATGACCATGCTGCGCACCGGTGTGATGCCGATGCCGCCGATCAGGAAAGCCACGGGCGTGGTGGTCTGTTTGGGTAAAGTGAAGCTGCCAAAGCAGGCGTCGATCTTGACTTCGGTGCCATCCGGCAAGTCGCGGATGGCATTCTTGAATGGCGTACCGCGCATGCGGGTGGCGGCGGCCAGACTGGCTTCGAACGGTGCGCTCGCGAATGAAAACCCGTGTACGTAACTGCTTTTCGGGGCGTCGGCGATGGGTTCGAGCAGAATGTCGAAAAACTGTCCGGCCCGATACTTGAAGCCCTCGGGTTTGCTCAGCAGGAACTCGAAGGTGCCTTCGGCGACCTGTTTTTTTCCGCTGAGCGTGACGGTGTAGATGGCCATGTCTTTCCTCCTGAAATGTGAACAGGGTCTGGATTCATGATACGCCCCAAACACGCTACAATGCAGGGTTACCGATTTTTCAAATGGTGGTATTGGCATGGCAATGCGGCGGCCCCTGATCATGGGCAACTGGAAAATGCATGGCAGCCTGGCTGACAATGCAGTGTTGCTTGCGGGTATCCGGGATGGCACGGCCCGCCTGCGCGGCCAGCCTGAACTGGCTGTCTGCGTGCCCTTCGTTTATCTGGCACAGGCGCAGATGGCCCTGGCCGATAGCGTCATCAGTTGGGGCGCACAAGATGTCAGCGTCCACGAAAAAGGGGCCTATACGGGCGAAATCTCTGGCGCGATGCTGGCCGATTTCGGCTGTCGCTGGGTTCTGTGTGGTCATTCCGAGCGGCGTGCCCTGCATGGCGAAGGCAGCGCGCTGGTTGCGGCCAAGGCCGCTGGCGCCCTGGCGGCCGGCCTGACGCCCGTGGTCTGTGTGGGCGAAACGCTGTCCGACCGCGAAGCGGGTGAAACCGAATGCGTCGTCGGCGATCAGCTCGATCCGGTCCTGGCCTTGGGCGCGGATGCCCTGTCCCGTCTCGTGATTGCCTATGAGCCGGTATGGGCCATCGGCACGGGGCGCAGCGCCACGCCCGAGCAGGCCCAGGAAGTCCACGCACTGATCCGCGCCAGTCTGGCCCGGCACGGGGCCAGCGCCACCCGCATCCTGTATGGCGGCAGCGTCAAGCCCGACAATGCGGCGGCACTGTTCGCTCAGGATGATATCGACGGGGCCCTGATCGGTGGGGCCTCGCTGCAGGCCGACAGTTTTCTCGGCATTGCGGCTGCCGTGTCCTGATCCGGGCACGCAAACATTCGGCGGAGTACTCATTCATGCAATTGTTTTCCACAATACTGCAAACCCTGCAGGTCCTGTCCTCGCTGTTGGTCATTGCGCTCGTGCTCCTGCAACAGGGCAAGGGGGCCGACATGGGGGCTGCATTCGGCAGCGGTTCGGCCGGCAGCGTATTCGGTTCGGCGGGCGCGGCCAACTTCCTGTCGCGCGCCACCAAATGGGCCGCCATCGTCTTTTTCGCCACCACGGGTGGCCTGGCATGGATTGCGCACCACCCATCAGGCTCGCCGCTCGACTCCGGCATCATGCAGGGGTTCACTTCTTCGGCCCCGGCCGATACGGCGCCAACCGGTTCGGCGGTGCCTGAACTCGGGGCATCAGTGCCGGCCGCGCCCGAAGCGCCTGGTGCGCAAGGCGGCGCTTCGGGTGCGGCCGGCAGTGCGCCTGCCGTCCCGGGGGCTGTACCCAGTGGTGCCTCGTCTGCCGCGTCGGTCCCCGCGATACCGGCACCAGGCAGCACGGGCCAGGCTGCCGGAGACTGATCGGGTGTGCGTCAGACCCCGCCCTGCAGAGAAGGCCGATTCTTCATGCTACAATCGCTGACTTTCATGCAGTGCGCCGTCGTGGTGGAATTGGTAGACACGCTATCTTGAGGGGGTAGTGGCGAAAGCTGTGCGAGTTCGACTCTCGCCGACGGCACCATAGTTAAAAAAACAGGCTGTTTCAGAACAGCCCTGAAAGTACCGGAAACCCGCATGAACATTAGGTTCTTGCGGGTTTTTTCATGCTTGGGTGAATCAGATCAGGTCAGACAATCCCGCGTTTTTGGGTATGTGTTTGGGTATGTTAAAACCCAAATACCCAAGGATGGCCCAATTGAAGACCCGACATGCCCAAAATTGCCAAACAACTATCTGATCTTGCGGCCCGCAAGGCTCGTCCGAGAGATGTCGCCTATACCTTGGCATCGGGCAATGGCTTGTTCCTCGTAGTGCTTCCTACTGGTGGGAAACAATGGCGGGTCAGATTCCAGACGCCGGAAGGTAAGCGCGGCAACCGAGTCATTGGCATCTATCCCGACATGGGCGTTGCAGACGCTCACAAGGCCACAGAGGCGCTGCGCCAGCAAGTACGCATGGGTGACAGGCCTGAAGGCCTGTACGATCATCAGCGAGCCGCTGCGGCGTCTAAAGATGCGGAGCAGATCGCTGCACAGCAGGCTGTGGAAGAGGCTAGGAGGCTGTCGGGCTTGATCTTCGTAGGAACAAGATCTGGAGAATTATTTTCACAATATGAGAAAAAAGAGGCGTATCCGACTCAAAACAGATGATTTTGGTCAAAAATCGCCATTTCCCTGTGTTTTACGCTTACTGCGGACGCAATACGGCCATGCGTTTCAGATTCCACGCCAGGCACACCAGTGTCCACTCGTGATGCACGTGCTCCAGACCACGCATCGAGAACTGACGAAATCCCATCACCGACTTGATAATGCCAAATACCGGCTCGACCGTCTGTTTGCGTAGCGCGTAAGCGGCGCGCCCTGCGCGGGTCTTCAGCAGGTGCTTCATCTGCTGCTCGGGCTCGTTCAGACCCTCGGGCAGGCAGGCCACGCACTCAAGCATCGGTTCGACCTGTGCCTTGTCGTTGACCGCCTGGGTGGCATGAGGCACTACCACCAGCAGCGATTGCGTATCGACGACCAGCGCCTGCGCGTTATAGCTTTGCTCAAAGCCACCGCCCGAGACCTTCATGATGCGCGAGTCCTCATCAGTGAGGTTCACCTGATCACGCTCGCCGGGACCAGCCGTAGGCGGTGCCGGGGGCCGACCACCGGGTTTTTTGCCCGTGGCTTTCTCTTTGGCAGCACGCTTGGCCATCTTCGCTTCGTACTCAGCCTGCTCGCGCTCGAAGCGGCGCCGAAAGTTGGCCAGCGTATCGTGATCCGGGTGCTGATCGCAGGCGATATAGCGAAAGGCCAGCGAATCGTACGTGGCCCGTTCGATCTTGCGGCTTGAATGAATGCCTGTGGCATAGCCGTAGATCAGCAACGAGAGCAGCATCGCCGGGTGATATGCCGCCGAACCACGACCGGCGTACTCGCGCGCCAGCGCCGAGAGATCCAGCCCTTCGACCACATCGACCACGTAGCGCGCCAGGTGCGATTCGGGCAACCAGTCCTGAACCGAGGGCGACAGCAGGTATGGCGTCTGACGATCTATTGGGCGAAATCGGCTCATGTCTTCTGACCTCATGCACGGTACGCTATTTTACCGGTTATCGACGCAAAGCCCGACAGCCTCCTAGTGAAATCCGCCATCGGCGATGACTCGCCCAATGTCACGCGCTCCATGAAGGACGCGGATGATGGTGACGGCTGCAGGGCTATGCGTATAGTAGATCGCGTACGATCCATGAAAGGTCACACGCAGGCCGGGTGCAATGAGAGGCCGTGCAGGCTGGCTCTCGGGAAACGGCAATATTTTTTCGCAGGTGGTGTATAGCGTGGCAATCAGGCGGTTTGCCGTGGCTTCGCTGGAGTCCTCTGCGACATACGACCAGATTTCCGCTAGATCGGCTTCCGCGTTGTCGGTCAGGAGGAGCGTGCGGCTAATAGCTTTCTCCCCCGCTCAGCGATGTGCTGTGCATTGAATTCACGGATGCGACCGGCGGCGACATCAGCAAGTCCCTTGTCGATGTCCTGTTTGAGTGCTGCCAATTCATCCAGCATCAGTTGGCGTTTGAAAGACCAATCGCGTAGGGCTTCACGGATGACTTCGCTGGTGGATGCGTATTCACCCGCATCGACGGCGCTTTTGAGTGTGGCTGCCATTTCGGCAGGCATGGTCACGGTCAGGCGTTCAATGGTGGACATTCTGCTGTACCTTGGTGGATATTCATACTTAATCATACTTTATCCTCCTTCAAAGGGGCGTGGAAGCTCCATGGCCCATGGCGGGCAAGCGCCTGGTGAACAACCGAGAAATCCTCGGTTGTTGCGGTGCCTTGAAGTGCTTGTTTTTTTACTTGTACCGTAGTGTGCCCAGGCGCGGGTATACGGTGGGACTATTTAGCCCCACAAGTGCCAAGCCCGCCGTTTTGGGTATCTGTTTGGGTATTTCATCGGCCTGGGTCTTTCAAGACCCGCATGAATGCTAAGAATTCGAGTCTCGCCGACGGCACCACAGATTGAGATCGGGCTGCTCCAGAACAGCCCGAAAAGCACCCGAAACCCGCATGGCATCAGGCTTGTGCGGGTTTTTTGTTGTCGCTCAGGGCTGGCTGGGTGCCAGCATGTTTTCGATCAGCCGAATCATCACGTCTTTGGCTTTCGGGTCGGATTCAGCCACCAGCAAGGCCAGTGCTGCCAAGCCCACATCGTTGATTATTGCTTCGCCATTGCGTTGTAAGCGCCCGTTGCGAGCCAGGAAATCCACAAACAGATAAGAGCCGATGCGCTTGTTGCCATCTGAAAATGGATGGTTCTTGATGATGAAGTACAGGAGATGGGCGGCCTTGGATTCTGCCGTGGGGTAGGCGGGCTCGCCGAACACGGTTTGGTCCAGGTTGCCCAGAATGGCGCTCAAGCCGCCTTCGCGTTCGTTGCCGAACAGGGCCGTGGCTTCGTCTCGAGCCATCAGGTCGGCCTTCAGTCGGGCAATGCCACTGCGGGCTTCGTCAGTGGACGGAAGCGCCCCACCGGGGCTGCCGGGCGGCTGGGTCAGCAGGCCTTCATCGTAGCGCTGCAGCCATAGAAAGGTATGGGTATATCGGGCGATGACGTCCACCAGGCCGCGCCCTTGGTCGGTGGTCAGGGCATCACCGGCTGCGGCTTTCTTTATCAGGGTCAGAGCAGCTTCCAGCTCGGCGGCATTCTGTTCAAGGCGCTGGCGGTTCAGGGTGTAGCCTTGCGTCAGGTGCTCGCGCAAAGTTTGCGTGGCCCATTGGCGGAAGCGGGTGGCACGGCTCGAATTGACGCGGTAGCCTACGGAGATAATGGCGTCGAGGTTGTAGTATTCGATTTTTCGGATGACTTCCCGGCCTCCTTCGAGTTGAACCGTTGCATTTTTTGCAACGGTTGTCTCCCGGGTCAATTCGTCGGTGGCGAAGATGTTTCTCAGGTGGCGGGAAATCACTGATTTGTCCCTGCTGAATAGCTCCGCAATTTGCTGAAGGCTAAGCCAGACGGTCTCACCCCCCAGCCGTACTTCAACCTGACCGGCTTCGCCTTCAAAGATGATCAACTGCTGCTCGTCGTTCATGGGCGCTCCGGTTGGGCTGCGGTGAATTTACGTGGAATGTGCGGTTGGGGTGGTTTCAGTACCAGGCCCGTCTGTTATAACGTACCTTTCCTGCACCAGGCAGGCGGCGTGTGATGCTTGTGTCCTGGTCAGGCCTGCTGTATCAGACACCCGTTCGGATATCTCCAAAACGGCCCGAAAAGCACCAGAAACCCGTATGGCATCGGGTTTGTGCGGGTTTTCATATCCGTATGAGCGCTGGATGCACATAAAATGGCAGAAGAGCAGACGCCATCATAGTAAGGTATGGTCTTGTCCATCTCGCAGACAGAGACATCCATGCCCCGATTGCTCGCACGCTACACGACGTTCTATGCCGTCATCGGCCTGACCCTGCTCTGTGCCGTTCTGGCGCTGGTCTTTGGCGCGGCCTGGTGGTTGCCCGGGATCGTATTTCTGGCGCTCACCATTCTGGGCCTCTATGATCTGACCCAGACGCATCACGCCATCCGCCGCAATTACCCGGTCATTGGCAACATGCGTTTCCTGTTCGAATACGTGCGCCCCGAGATACGGCAATATTTTTTCGAGGATGACACCCTGAAGATGCCGTTCTCCCGGGTGGATCGTTCACTGGTCTACCAGCGGGCCAAGCAGCAGATGGACCAGCGCCCTTTCGGTACCCAGGGTGATGTCTACGACAAGCGCTATCAGTGGATCAACCACGCCATGGTGCCCACGCATATCGCCGATACGGATTTCCGCATCACCGTCGGTGGGCCGGACTGCACCCGGCCGGTCGAACTGTCCGTCTTCAACATCTCGGCGATGAGCTTTGGCGCACTCTCGGCCAATGCAGTGCGGGCCCTGAACCGCGGGGCGGCGCTGGGCAACTTTGCCCACGACACGGGCGAGGGCGGGGTCAGCCGCTATCACCTCGAACAGGGTGGCCGCCTGATCTGGAACATCGGCTCGGGCTACTTTGGCTGTCGCAACCCGGACGGCAGCTTCTCGCCCGAGCGGTTTGCCGAGATGGCCCGGCGCGACAACATCTGCATGATCGAAATCAAGCTGTCACAGGGTGCCAAGCCCGGTCATGGTGGCGTGTTGCCGGCACCCAAGGTCACGCCCGAGATTGCTGCTGCCCGCGGGGTCCCTGTCGGTCAGGACTGCGTTTCACCATCCAGCCACAGCGCGTTCGACTCACCCATCGGCCTGATGCATTTCATCGTCCAGTTGCGTGAACTCTCCGGCGGCAAGCCAGTGGGTTTCAAACTGTGCATCGGCCACCCCTGGGAATGGTTTGCCATCGCCAAGGCGATGCTGGCCACGGGCATCACGCCGGATTTCATCGTGGTCGATGGCGCTGAAGGGGGAACCGGAGCAGCACCCATCGAGTTTGTCGATCATGTCGGTACGCCATTGCGCGAAGGCCTGCGTCTGGTGCACAACACCCTGGTGGGCGTGGGCCTGCGCGACAAAATCCGCCTGGGCGCATCCGGCAAGGTCATCAGTGCCTTCGACATGGCCTACATCATGGCGCTCGGGGCCGACTGGTGCAACAGCGCGCGGGCCTACATGTTTGCCATTGGCTGCATCCAGGCCCAGGTCTGCCATACGGGGCGCTGCCCCACGGGGGTCACGACGCAAGATCCGAAACGCCAGAAGGCTCTGGTGGTTGCCGACAAGTCCGTGCGTGTCGCCAACTATCATGCCAACACGCTGAAAGCGCTGGGCGAACTTCTGGGGGCGGCCGGGTTGCAGCATCCATCCGATCTGCGCCCGCACCATATTGCCCGGCGCCTGGCCAGTGGTGAAGTCCGCGTGCTGTCGGCGCTCTACCCCGACCTGCAGAAGGGTGAACTTCTGGAAGGCAAGTTTCGCAATACGATCTTTCGCACGGCCTGGCCCATGGCCCAGGCAGAATCATTCGAGCCCCTGTACAGCCTCAGTGCGGCGCTGTCGGGTCATGCCGATCAGCAGATCCCCGACCAGCCGCACCCTGAAGCCGTCATTCATTGAGCGGCGTACCCTGCGAGACCAGGGCGCTGAATCGCTCGAGATCGACATTGCCGCCGCTGATGATCACGCCGATGCGCTGGCCACGCAGGGCGCCCTGCATCCCCAGCGCGGCCGCCAGCCCCAGGCAGCCAGTGGGTTCGACCAGCAGTTTCATGCGCTGCGCAAAAAAACGCATGCAATCGATCAATTCTTGATCGGTGACGGCAAGGATGTCGGTGACTTCACGCTGGATGATCGCGAAGGGATGGCGCCCCACGTGCTGGGTCTGGGCACCATCGGCGATGGTACGCGGCGGCTCGATGTGCACGATCTGGCCCGTGTGCAGGGAACGGCGCGCGTCATCGCCCGTGGCCGGTTCGGCCCCATATACGCGGCAGCCAGCCGACAGCGCCCGCGTTGCCAGTGCTGAACCGGCGATCAGGCCACCGCCGCCCACGGGCACGAACAGCGCATCCAGCTGACCCACATCGCCAAACAGCTCTGCAGCGGCGGTGCCCTGGCCCGCTATGATATGTGGATGATCATAGGGCGGAATGAAGGTCTGGCCATGCTGCGCCATGAGCGCGCGGGTGATGTGTTCACGATCGTCCGCATAGCGGTCGTACAGGACGACCTGCGCCCCGTAGCCCCGCGTCGCCTGCAGTTTTCCGGCGGGCGCATCGGAAGGCATGACGATGGTGGCCGGGATGTCCTGCATGCTGCAGGCCAGGGCGATGGCCTGGGCGTGGTTGCCCGATGAAAACGTAATCACGCCTGCGGCCCGCTGCCCGGGGGTGAGATGGTGCACCGCATTGCAGGCACCCCTGAATTTGAAGGCGCCCGTGCGTTGCAGGTTTTCGCACTTGAAGAAGAACCGCGCGCCCGTTTCTTCGTCGAGGCTGCGCGACGTCAGGGTGGGCGTGTGGTGCACCAGGGCCGACAGCAGCCTTGCGGCTGCGATGACATCATCCGGGGAAGGTAACAGGGGGGCGGCCGGGGCGTTCGGATTCGGCATGGTGTGATGGGTTCGGATAATGGGCGCGTGCGCTTCAGGTGGTCTCCTGGTTGTTCATTGTAGACCTCTTGCCGCAGGCCTCTTGCGGCCGCGTTGACACCCTCTGAAGGCCGAGGCTTGCCGCGCACTGGGTCAAGGTGCACCGGGCGGGCTGCCAGCCGCGCACTGGGTGCCTTTCCGGCAGCGGGGATCGACACCATGCCAAATGTCGTACCATATCCGCATTCCGATGACGGCGTGATCCGTCGGCCCACCATGGTATTGCGGCAGGGCACCCGGCATGATCATCTATACAAGGATATGCAATGAATACTGAGGCTCTGTTGAGCGGCACCCACGCCTTCAACCACGAAATGCAAAAAGTGGTGCCGGGTGCCGTCAACTCCAATATCCGGCTCAAACCGCCCAAAGTGGTGTTCCGCAAGGCCGAAGGCGCGTATCTCTGGGATGTCGACGGTCACATGTATGTCGATTATGTACTCGGTCAGGGGCCGGCCTTCATGGGCCATGCCAACCGGCACGTGAATCGCGCCGTGGCCGCGGCGGTGCAAGACGGCATGGTGTTCGGGGCAACGGCCAGCATCGAACTGGATGCGGCAAAGATTCTGCTCCGGGCGCTCGAGTGGCCCGAAGTCGTCCGTTTCGGGATGACGGGTACCGAAGTCGATCAGGCGGCGCTGCGAATTGCACGCGCGGTCACCGGGCGCACGCGCTTCATCCGCTTCGAGGGCCATTACCATGGCTGGCTCGACAATGTGCTGTCACTGTCGAAAAACGGCCAGTCCCTGCCGGCGTCGAAAGGGCAGGTTCCAGAGCACCTGACAGAATCCGAGATGCTGCCCTGGAACGATCTGGATGCGCTCGAGCAATGCCTGCGCGAACGCCCCAATGAGTTCGCCGCAGTCATCATGGAGCCGGTGATGGTCAACAATGGCGCCATCGAGCCTGTCGAAGGCTATCTGCAGGGCGTCAGGGCCCTGTGTGATCAATATGGCGTGGTCCTGATTTTCGATGAAATCATCACGGGCTTTCGCATCCATCGCCAGGGCGCCTACGGGCGCTACGGGGTCAAGCCCGACCTGGCCACCTACGGCAAGGCCGTGGCGGGTGGCTGGCCGGTTGCCGTATTGGCCGGCTCGCAGGAGATCCTGAAAGAATTCGGCACGGGCGTGGTCAATCATTCGGGCACCTTCAATGGGTCCATCATGGCCTGTGCCGCAGTCATTGCCGCACAGGAATACCTCGACATGACACAGCCCTATGACAGGGTCACGCAGTTGGGGCTCGAACTGCAGGGGGCGCTCGACCAGGCGGCCGGTGCGCTTGGCCTGCCGTGGCGCTCGCAGGGCCTGGGGCCGCTGTTTCATACCGGTTTCGGGGCGCCGGGTGTCATGAAGAACTACGCTGATGTGGCGCAACTGGACAATGCCGGCTATGAGGCGTTCAGGGCATATCTGGCGTTCAATGGCATCTGGACCACCACCCGCGGTACCTGGTATGTGTCGTGCGCCCATACGCAAGACGATGTACAGCTGACACTCGACAGATTCGAAAAAGCCGTCCGGCAATGGCAGCGTTCCGGCGGGGCCGGATAAGCGCGGGCCAAACGATCCCCACGCGCCGCTTGCAAATTCGCTATAGTAATCCTGATGCGGGCAATGGCCCCGATTGAAACGGAAGGAAATACAGACCATGACATCCATCCCGAAGTACCCGAATACCCAACTCCTCATCAACAACCAGTGGCGCGATGCCGCTGGCGGCAAGACCCTCGATGTCTTCAACCCGGCCACCGGCGAAGTCATCGGCAAGGTGGCGCGCGCCAGCACGGCCGATCTCGACGAAGCCCTGGAAGCCGCACAGAAAGGCTTCGACATCTGGCGCAAGATGGCCGCGCACGATCGTGCCGCCATCATGCGTGGTGCCGCGGCACTGATTCGCGAACGCGCCGACCATATCGCCTGCCTGCTCACCATGGAACAGGGCAAGCCGTTCATGGAAGCCCGCCTCGAAACCCTGGGCGGCGCCGCACAGATCGAATGGTTTGCCGATGAAGGCCTGCGCGTCTATGGCCGCATCATACCGGCACGCAATGTATCGGCCCTGCAAATGGCGCTCAAAGAGCCGGTCGGGCCAGTGGCGGCCTTTACCCCCTGGAACTTTCCCATCAATCAGGTGGTGCGCAAGATCGGTGCGGCGCTGGCCACCGGCTGCTCGTTCCTCTGCAAGGCGGCCGAAGAAACCCCGGCCGCGCCCGCCGCCCTCATGCAGGCCTTCGTCGATGCCGGCATTCCAGCCGGCGTGATCGGCCTGGTCTATGGCTCACCGGCCGAAATCTCGAGCTACCTGATCCCGAACCCCATCATCCGCAAGGTGACATTCACCGGGTCCACGGCGGTCGGCAAGCAGCTCGCAGCCATGGCGGGCAGCCACATGAAGCGTGTCTCCATGGAACTGGGCGGCCACGCGCCGGTCATCGTGGCCGAAGATGCCGATATCGAACTGGCGGTCAAGATCACTGCCGGGGCGAAATTCCGCAATGCAGGGCAGGTGTGCATTTCGCCCACGCGCTTCCTGGTGCATGAAAGCCAGGTCGACGCCTTCTCCAAGGCCATGGTGGCGCACGCCGAAAGCCTGAAACTGGGCGATGGCCTGGCCGAAGGCACGGCCATGGGGCCGCTTGCCAACCCGCGGCGTGTCACGGCCATGCTCGATGTCGTCGAAGACGCACGCAAGGGCGGGGCCAAGATCCTCACCGGTGGCGAGCGCGTGGGCGAGGCCGGCAACTTCTTTGCCCCCACCATCATTCTCGAGCCCGCGCTTGATTCCAGCATTTTCAACAACGAGCCATTCGGGCCAGTGGCCGGCATTCGCAGCTTCAAGACGCTGGATGATGCCATTGCCGAGGCCAATCGCCTGTCCTTCGGGTTGTCGGCCTACGCCTTCACACGGTCGTTCCAGAACGTGCAGCAGATCATGCACGATGTCGAAGCCGGCATGATCTGGATCAATCAGCCAGCGTCACCTTCGGCCGAATTGCCGTTCGGTGGCATCAAGGATTCCGGTTACGGCACCGAAGGCGGGCCCGAAGCCCTCGAAGCGTATCTGAACACCAAGGCGGTGTCTGTCGTCGGGGTCTGACCGGCATCCAGCGCGATGCAATTCGTCCGGCCCTTGCAGGCCGGATCGTTGCCCGCCCGGCATGGGCGTACATCGGCACAGGGGGCGTTCATTCGAACGGCGTCCTGTGCCGATTTTCAATCGTTGTCAGGGGCCTGCGCGCTTTCTTCAGGTTTCCATCGAGGTGCACCATGGATTTCCGGCATTTGCGCCAGTTCGTCGTGCTGGCCGAGACACTCAATTTCCGCAAGGCAGCCGAGCGTCTGCATATGTCGCAGCCGCCGCTGTCGGTCTCCATTCGCAAGCTCGAATCCGAGCTGGGCGTCACGCTGTTCGATCGCTCCAGGGAAGGCGTCAGGCTCACCCAGAGCGGGCTGGCGGCGCTCGATGAGGCACGCAGGGCGCTGTTTCATGCCGCAGAATTCATGCATGCTGCGCGTGCGGCCTCGAAGGGCGAACGGGGCGAACTGCGGGTGGGCTTCGTGGGCTCGGCCACCCACGGGATACTGCCGGCGATCCTGCCCAGGTTTCGCGCCCAGTTTCCCGGCGTGCGGTTGATTCTGAAAGAGTCCCGTTCCCTGCAGATCGTCGACGCATTGCAGGGCGCAGATCTCGATGTGGGTATCTTGCGCATCCCGGTGCAGTCCAGTGCCGTGCTGAAGATGTATTCCCTGCAGCGCGAGAACTTTCTGCTGGTCGTGCCTGCCCGCCATCGGCTGGCCGGGCTGTCCCGGCTGAGCATGGCTGATCTGGTGGACGAAGACTTCGTCTTTTATACCGAAGATGCAGCGGGCTTGCGCATGGCCGCCTTACTGGCCTGTGAAGTGCATGGCTACACGCCCAGGGTGGCCCAGGAGGCCGCCCAGGTGGCCACGTTGATCAGCCTGGTCGAAGCGGGCATGGGGGTTGCGCTGGTGCCGTCGATCAGCCGCGAGCCCGAACGCGAAAGTCTGGTCTGGAAGGCCTTGTCCGACGTGCCGGCCATGGCTTCGATCGGCATTTCTGCGGCCTGGTCTCCCGAGAATGAATCCGCCATGGTGAAAAATTTCCTCGGGGTGCTGCAGGATGTTTTCCCCCCGCAATCCACGCCCCCGGCAAGCGCCTGAAAGCCACCGCGCGTGGATGCAGGCGCCCCGCGTGCGGGTAGCCACGGGGCAACGCCCGGCTCATCATGAGGCAAGCCCGATGCATCACGGGGCAACGCCCGGCTCATCACGGGGCACGCCCGACCCATCATGAGGCAAGCCCGATGCATCACGAGGCATGCCCGGTTCCTCATGGCGCAAACTGGTTTCATGATACGCTGACCTTTTTTGCGGGAGTCTGTCCATGTGTTCGTCTGCGGCAATCCCACCCGGGGCAGCGGCTGGTGGCCTCGGGGCGTCAGGTCGTACGTTGGTGGATGACCCAACAGAATCCACGGGGCCTGCCGCGCGCTATGAGCGCGCGCTGGCACAGGGCACACTGGTGTTGCAACGCTGTCGGGGGTGTGCACGCCATATATTCCATCCGCGCGTGCTGTGCCCCCATTGTGGCAGTACTGATCTCGAAACACAGGGCTCCAGGGGTCTGGGGGTGGTCTATTCGACCACCATCGTGCGTCGCAGGCCCGAGCAGGGTGGGGACATCCAGGTTGCTCTGGTCGACCTCGATGAAGGGGTGCGCGTGATGAGCCGGGTCGAGGGCCTTGCAGCCGATGACGTCAAGATCGGCCTGCGGGTGCAGGCGCAGATCTGCAAGCCACCGCACCGGGCCTTTGCAAGCGCTGCAGAAGCGGCAGATGACGCAAAAGCCTCAAAGGCCTCAAAGGTGGCAGAAGCGGCAGAAGCGGCAGAAATCAGGCCGCTGCTTGTGTTCACGCCGTTCGAAGAGATGTCGGCATGAAGGCGTCTCTCAGGGGGTCGGCCGCCATTGTCGGTGTGGGGCAGGCGGGCATGGGTGAAGCCCATGGCTATACCGAGATGGAAATTCTCGCTCAGGCCGCGAACGCCGCGGTGGCCGATGCCGGGCTGCAATGGCGCGATATCGACGGCATCTGCACCGCCAGCGTCTCCTCGCCCATGTGGGTCATGTCGGTCATCGAATACCTCGGCCTGAAGCCAGGGTTCATCGATGGCACGATGCTGGGCGGTTCGAGTTTCATTGCCCATCTGATGCCGGCCATGCTGGCCCTCGAGGCGGGTCTGTGCCAGGCCGTGCTGATCTGCTATGGCAGCACACAGCGCAGCGCCGTCATGGGGCGCGCCCAGATCAACGCCGCGCGGCGCAGGCTCGACCCGCAGCCTTTCGAGGACCCCTATCAGCTTTTCAATCCAGTCAGTTCCTACGCGCTGGCCGCGACCCGGCACATGCACCAGTATGGTACGACGCGCGAGCAACTGGCCGAAGTCGCCGTAGCGGCCCGTCGCTGGGCACAGCTCAATCCCGAGGCCTTCATGCGCGGCCCCCTGAGCGTGGATGACGTACTGGCAGCGCGCATGGTGTCCGACCCACTCACGGTGCGCGATTGCTGCCTGGTCACCGACGGCGCCGGTGCCCTGGTGCTGGTGCGCGCCGATCGGGCCCGTACCTTGCCGCAGAAACCGGCATATGTTCTCGGGCAGGCCACGGCATCGTGGCACCGGCAGATTTCCGCCATGCCCGATCTCTGCGTGACGGCCGCCACCGAATCCGGCCGCAAGGCCTTCGAGATGGCAGGCTATGGGCCCGCCGATATGGATCAGGTGCAGCTGTATGACGCCTTTACCCTCAATGTCCTGCTGTTTCTCGAAGACCTCGGGTTCTGCGCCAAGGGCGAAGGCGGCGATTTTGTCTCTGGTGGGGGCATTGCACCGGGTGGGCATACGGTGGTGAATACCAACGGTGGCGGGCTGTCCTGCGTGCATCCGGGCATGTACGGGATTTTCCTGCTGATCGAGGCGGTGCGCCAGTTGCGTGGCCAGTGTGGCGCGCGCCAGCAGGCGCAGGCAAATCTTGCGGTGGTGCATGGCAATGGCGGCACGCTGTCCAGCCAGGCCACCGCAGTCCTGGGGGTGGCCGACACCCTGTGAACACAGGGTCGGCCCGGGCACCACGGGCCTGCCCTGCCATGATCCATCTGGAGGATATCCAATGAGTGAAAACCTGCTGTCGGGCAAGGTGGCGGTGGTCACCGGGGCGGGGGGTGGCATCGGCCACGCGATCGCGCTCGAACTGGTGGCACAGGGCGCCCGGGTGGTCGTCAATGACATGGCTGTCGAGGCCGCTGAAAAGGTCGTGGCCGAGATCACTGCGCTGCACGGGCCGGATCGCGCGGTGGCGCTTGTGGCCAGCGTGGCTGACCCAGAGGCCGCAGCCGGCATCGTGCAGTGCGCCGTGGACACCTGGGGGCACATCGATCTGGTCGTGAACAATGCGGGCAATCTGCGCGACCGCTGGTTTCACAAACTCAGCGTAGCCGAGTGGCAGCAGGTCATCGATGTCCACCTGAACGGCAGCTTCCACGTCAGTCGTGCGGCGGCCCCTTTCTTCAGGGAACAGCAGTCCGGCTCTTTCGTGCACATGACGTCCACCTCGGGCTTGATCGGCAATTTCGGCCAGGCCAATTATTCGGCTGCCAAGGCGGGGATCATCGGCCTGTCCAAATCCATCGCGCTCGACATGCAGGCCAGCGGCGTGCGGTCCAACTGCATTGCGCCCTTTGCATGGACGGCGATGACCCAGTCCATTCCGGCGCGCACGCCCGAAGAACAGGCCCGGGTCGAGAAGCTCAAGAAAATGGAGCCCGGCAAGATTGCACCCCTGGTCGCGTATCTGGGCAGCGACCTGGCCAGCGACGTCACCGGCCAGATCTTTGCGGTCCGGGCCAACGAGATCATGCTGTTCAGCCAGCCGCGCCCCTTGCGCAGCGTACACCTGTCCGAGGGCTGGTCGGCCGCGCGCGTGGCCGAAGTGGCCATTCCGGCGCTGCGCAGCCATTTCTATCCGCTGGAACGCTCGCCGGATGTGATCAGTTGGGACCCCATCTGAACCCGCAGGGGCTGGCGGGTAAGGGCCCCTCTTGGTGAACGATGGTGTATGGACCATGGCTCAGAGGACTGTATGGATTTGAACTGGAGCAAGGCCGATCTGGCGTTCAGGGATGAGGTGCGGCAATTCGTGGCAGACCGGTTGCCAGCGGACATACGCAACAAGTGCCGACGGCATCAGCGCCTCGAGAAGGACGACTACGTGCGTTGGCACCGCATCCTGGCCGCGCACGGCTGGGGGGCGCCCAACTGGCCGGTGGCGTACGGCGGCACGGGCTGGAGCCCCCTGCAGCGCCTGATCTTCGAAGTCGAATCATTCAAGGGGGGCGCGCCGCGCCTGCTGCCCCTTGGTTTGAACATGATCGGTCCGGTGCTCATACGCTACGGCTCCGAGGCCCAGAAGGCCCGGTTCCTGTCGCGCATCATCACGCTGGAAGACTGGTGGTGCCAGGGGTATTCCGAACCGCAGGCGGGCTCTGATCTGGCTTCGCTCAAAACCCGTGCAGAACGGGCCGCTAACGGCTACGTGGTGCACGGCCAGAAAACCTGGACGACGCTCGCGCAGCATGCCAACTGGATGTTCTGCCTTGCCCGTACCGATCCGGATGCCCGTCCGCAGGCCGGGATCTCGATGCTGCTCATCGATCTGCGCCAGCCCGGGGTCACGGTGCGCCCCATCCGTACGCTCGATGGCGGCACCGAAGTCAATGAAGTATGGCTCGATGGCGTGCACGTACCAGAAGATCAGCGCGTGGGCGAGGAAAACCAGGGCTGGACGTATGCCAAATACCTGCTGGGTCACGAACGCACCGGGATCGCCGGGCTGGGTCATTGTCATCGTGAACTCGCACTGCTGAAAGACATGGCGGCACGGACCTGTGCCGATGGCCGTTCGGTGGCATCCAATGCACGCCTGAACGATCGGATCGCGCGCGTGGAAATCGATATGCTGGGTCTGGAGATGCTGCTGCTGCGAGTGGCTGCCGGTTCCGACGCACATCCGGGGCCGCAATCGTCCATCCTCAAGGTGCTTGGCTCCGAGATCCAGCAACGCTTGGCGCGCCTGCAGTTCGAGGTCATGGGGCTTGAATCCTGGCCGTATGACCCCGCCTGGCGATTCGCCGAGGCCGACTTTTTCGGCCCTGGGCCCGACGGGGCAGCCGCGGCGGGCGCAAGTTACCTGGACATGCGCAAGACCACCATCTATGGGGGATCCACCCAGATCCAGAAGGGCATCATCGCCAAGATGTTGATGGGGGTCGCATGACGAACCAGAGTGCTTTCGGCAAGGGGTACCCATGGATCTGACATACCGTGACGAACAGCGCATGCTGCTCGACAGCCTCGACCGGCTGCTGGCATCCGAGTGGGCGCTCGACTCGCGTCGAGCCCGGGCCCGGGATCCTTCACTGGATCGCGCGGCCTGGCAGGGGCTGGCCGATCTGGGCGTGCTGGCGCTGCTGGTGCCCGAGGCGCACGGGGGGTTTCAGGAGACCCCGGCCACCTTGATGCTGGCGCAGATCACGCTGGGGCGGCATCTGGTTCAGGGGCCGCTGATCCCCAGCGCAGTCATGGCGACGGCGCTGCTGCGCGACAGCGGCCACGCGGCTGTGTGTCAGTCCTGTCTGCCAGCCATGGCCAGCGGCGAGCGCGTGCTTGCCGTGGCGTGGCTCGAGGGCGATCAGCGCCATGAGGTCGTGGCCCGGGCGGTCACTGCACGCCCCGATGCCCAGGGTTGGGAGATTTCCGGCACGAAAAAACTGGTCTGGGCGGGTGCTCAGGCCGACCAGATCATCGTGTCGGCCGCACTGGGCGATGAGCAGGCGCTTTTTCTGGTGCCGGCCGGGGCCCGGGGTGTTGCCGTGCAGGATTACCCCACACTGGATGGCCAGCACTGCGCCACGCTGGTCCTGGATCGGGTCGGCCTGCCTGCGGGCGCGCTGGTGGCCCGGGGCGCAGCCGCCCGCAAGGCGCTCGAGTCAGCCCTGGATCACGGTCTGGTCGCGCTGTGCGCCCATGCGGCGGGGGCCACGCAGCGGCTGGTCGAAATCACGACCGGATACCTCGAGGTGCGCGAGCAGTTCGGCCGTAGCCTGGCGCGCTTTCAGGTGTTGCAGCACGCCCTGGCCGACATGCTCATGCACCAGGAGATGGCCCTGTCTCTGGCGCATGTGGCAGCGCGCGGGTTGGGTGACACAGACCCGTCAGAGCGCCGGCGCCTGTTGTCGGCGGCCAAGGTCGGGATATCCGCGGCCGCCCGGTTCGTGGCCGAGCAGGCCGTGCAGCTGCACGGCGGCATGGGCATGACCGATGAGCTCGAGGCCAGCGACTATGTGCGCAGCCTGGCCATGTTCGAATTCCTGCTGGGTGATTCAGACTGGCACCTGAGCCGTTTCCAGGATCATGCCGTGTGCTAGCGTGTCGGCGGCGCTCACGGTTTTCATGGTCATGCCATGCTCCATTTCATCTGAACGCCCACTGGCCGACCAGGTACGGCAAGCCTATGCCCGCCAGACAGATCACGGCAAAGACCAGTCGCACCCACAGAGTAACCAGGAACCACTGGCACGGCCGAGGCCGTGAGCGCACACAATAATCATGTGGTCCATGAACTCCATGCCTCAGTACCCCGCTTCCTTCTGATGCCGGAAGGCCAGCACATACACCGCATCGTCGGCCGGCTCGTGGCGGTACAGGGCCACATAGCCGGAATCCCCGAAGGCAATCACCAGCTCGCGCAGCTCGGGCATTTCAGGCAACGGCCGGCCAATGCCCGGGGCCGTCTCCAGCAGCAGGAATTGCTGCTCGATGGCTTTGCCGGCACGCCTGGCGGCGTCCTGTGCCTTGGCGACCAGGAACCGCCGGCATCGTTCCAAGCCTTCCGCCGCGCCTTCGGTGATGATTACTTGTGGCACCCCGGCACCGCCCTTTCGTCATCGGTGCCCCAGGTGCTCAACCAGGTGCGAGCTTCCTGGCCGGTCAGATGGCGGCCGGTTTCCTTGTACGCCGCCCAGGATGCCAGGGCTTCCTGTTTGAAGCTCTCGCGGGCTTCTTCACGCTCGACGTACTGCTGGATCGCTTCGAGCATGATCCAGTGGGGCGAACGGCGGCGCAGGCTGGCGAGGTGGTGAACTCGGCTTTTCAGCGTGTCGTCGATCTTGAGAGACGTTGCCATAGTGGGCCTCTTATCACTTGGTAATACCAAGTGATAATCTAGCCTTTTTCTGTCCCCGAGTCCAGGTCAGGAACAATCAAGTGAAGCGTATTGGCGCTAGCTGGCCATCAGCACCGCGCGACCCGTGACGCCGCCCTTGCGCAGCCGGCTCAAGGCCTCGTCGGCTTCGTTCAGCGCGAAGGTCTCGATGGGCATGGGTGGTACCTTGCCCGTCTTGACCAGCTCGATGAGTTCCTGCAGTTCGCCCAGGTTGCCCACGAAACTGCCCAGGATCTGTATCGCCTTGATTGGGATCAACGCCATGGACCACGGTGCAAGGCCGCCGAACAGGCCGATGATGACCAGCTTGCCGCCCTTGGCCAGGCAGTTGAAGGCCAGTTCGGAGGTGGCCGGTGCGCCGACCAGATCGATGGCTGCCTGTGCCGGGCCGCCCATGGCCTGGGCGATCTGCTCGGCCACGTCGGGCGCATTGCCGTCGATCGCCGCCAGTGCGCCTGCTTTCAGCGCGGCCTCGCGCTTGACGGGGTCGATGTCGACCACCACGGCGCCCTTGCCGCCCAGGGCCTTGAGCAGTTGCAGGCTCATCAGGCCCAGTCCGCCCGCACCGAAGATCAGGATGGGGTGCTCGGTATAGGTATCGGCGCCAATCTTCTTCAAGGCCGAGAACGTGGTCAGGCCCGAGCAGGCATAGGGCGCGAGCTGGGCTGGATCGAGATCGCCGATGTCGATCAGGTATTTGGCATCCGGCACCAGCAGGTACTCGGCGTAACCGCCGTGGCGCAGGATCCCCAGTGTGCGGGGGGCGGCGCAGTAGTTTTCGCGGCCCGCCCGGCAGGTGGCGCATTCGCCGCAGCCGATCCAGGGATAGGCCAGGTAGTTGCGCCCTTTTTCGACGCCCTTGGCGTCTGGCCCCATGGCTTCGAGCGTGCCGACGGTCTCGTGGCCGAGCGCCAGCGGCAGGCTGACCCCGCGGTCCTGGAGCGACAGGATGCGCCCGTTGCCCAGATCGTAGCCACCTTCCCAGAGGTGGATGTCACTGTGGCAGACACCCGCCGCCTTCACCTTGAGCAGGACTTCGGCGCCCTTGGGCTCGGGGATGGGCATGTCCAGCTCGGCCAGGGCTTCGCGAAAATTGACGATGCAGTAACACTTCATGGGTCTTCCTTGTGTGGACAGAATCTAGAGCAGGCAGCTGGAGCCGGCCGAGACCAGGCCCTGGCTGTCCTTGACGAATTCGACATCGGCGTCACGCGTCAGGGTGACGCCGTTCTTGATGGCCAGCACTTCGGCCATGACGCTGACCGCGATCTCGGGCGGGGTCTTGCTGCCGATGTAGATCCCCACCGGACCACGCAACCGGGCCAGGGACGCTTCGGTCTGGTCGAGATAGTCGATCATGCGCTGGCGGCGTGCGTGGTTGTTGCGCCGGCTGCCAATGGCCCCGATATAGAAGGCGGGCGTCTCGAGGGCCTGCAGCAGGGCCAGGTCATCCAGCTTCGGGTCATGCGTGAGGGCGATCACGCAGGTGCGCGCATCGGGCCTGAAATCGAGCACCGTATCATCGGGCATGGTCGACACCACCTGTACGCCCGGCACGTTCCAGACGGTGGCGTATTCTTTGCGCGGGTCGCACACGGTGACTTCGAAGCCACAGAACTGCGCCATGGTGGCCAGATATTCGCTCATCTGGCCGGCGCCGATGATGAGCATGCGGTATTCCGGGCCAAAGGTATTGACCAGCCGCTGCGCATCGAGTTCGAGATCGGCCGGCACCTGGCTGGGGCTGAGGCTCGCCTGGCCCGTGGCCAGATCGACATGCCGGTGCATCAGTGCGCCCGTATCGAGCGCGGCGACCAGTTCGGCCAGCAGGGTGGCATCGGGGTCGAATTCGAGCACGACTTCGAGCGTGCCCCCGCAGGGCAGCCCGAAGCGGTGCGCTTCGTCGGCTGTCAGGCCGTACTGCAGGAACAGGGGCGGGCCGGTGCGCGGCAAGGCATCGGGGATATCGTGGCGCGTATAGCGCAAAATGAGATCATCCTCGATGCAGCCCCCCGAGACCGAGCCGACGATCACCCCATCATCGCGCATGGCCATGATGGAGCCTATGGGCCGCGGCGAAGAGCCCCAGGTACGCACGACGGTGACCAGGACGGCGCGGCGGCCCGCTTCGCGCCAGCCCTGTATGGTGCGCAGAACAGTGAGATCCAGATTTTCCATGACACGCCCCCGTCGGATGGTTGGATAGGTCGTATTGTGGTCGCCCGTGCCTCAGCCCTGGCTGGCCCAGGCAATGAGCACGATGAGGATCACCACGATGGCGCCCCAGGCCCAGCCCGGCATTCTGGCCCGCGCACCCGCCGCGGGCGTATCGGCCGCAGCGGCCTGAGCCTGCGTGGCAGCCGGGTGGCGGCGCTGCATTTCTTCGTCGAAACTCTTGAAGAAGCGCTCTGACATGGATTTGGCGACCCCGTCGATCAGGCGCTGGCCCACCTGGGCGATCTTGCCGCCGACCGTGGCCTGGACATCGTAATCCAGCTGCGTGCCGTCGCCCTGCGGGCTCAGGCGGACCCTGGCCGTGCCCTTGCCAAAGCCCGCGGCCCCGCCATTGCCGTCGAAGTTCAGCGTATAGCTGTCCGGAGCCTGAATGTCGGTGAGTTCGATCGTGCTCTTGAATTTCGCGGCAACCGGGCCGACCTTGATCTGGCTGACCACGGCATAGGTGTTTTCCGCCGTGGATTCGATGCTTTCGCAGCCCGGCACACAGGCCTTGAGGACCTCGGGGTCGTTCAGGGCCTGCCAGGCCTGCTGCTGGCTGACGGACAGCTGTCGTGATCCTTGCATTTGCATGCGGGTGTCTCCTTATTGTCTTGCCAGAGCGGCCAGCGCGCCGGCCAGGGCCTGCAACCGGCTGACGTTGTGTATGGCCAGCATGGCATCGGCGTGCGCGTGCAGGACGGCTGCCCCTTGTGCAAGCGGTGCGTAGCCGTCGAAGCGCAGCAGCGGGTTGAGCCACAGCAGCTGGCGCACATGCCGCCGAAGCCATTGTAACTCGTGGTCCAGTTCGATCGGGTCGCCGGTATCCAGCCCATCGGAAATCAGCAAAACCAGGGTGCGGCGCCCGATCAGGTGGCGGGCATGCCCGCGGCGCAAGGTCGCCAGGCTGGCCGCCAGCCGCGTACCGCCGGCAAAGTCGCGCAACAGGGGTGCGGCGCGCAGCAGCATGGCATCGGTGTCCGCAAGCCGGAAGGCCGGATTCAGGTCGGTCAGGTCCGTACCGAACGCGTAGACCTGGCGGTTCACCCGCCGCACCCGACCCCGTATGGTCGTGCGCCGTGTGGCGGCATGCAGAAAAGCCAGCAGGATGCGGGCATAGCGCTCCATCGAGCCCGAGACGTCGAGCAGTACCAGAAGCGGCAAAGGGGCCAGGCGGCGCTGGTGGTGGCGCAGATGGATCAGCTCGCCGCCGTGCGCACCGGCCGCCTGCAGGCTGGCGTGCCAGTGCAGGCGCCGGCCGCGCGTGCCCGCATGGCTGCGGCGGCTGGCCACGGCGGGCAAGGGCAGCGGGATCTCGCGCACCAGGCGTTCGATCAGGTGGTATTCACTGGCGCTCAGCTGGTTGAAGTCGGCCTGCTGCAGGCGCTGGATCGTGCTGGCGGTCATGGCGGCATCCAGCTCGACGTCGCCTGCCGCAGACCGGGGCACGGCCGGGTTGGGTGAAGACAGCGCCGCCTGCACCCTGGGCCGGGGCGCGTCGTGCCTTGGGCGTGCGGGCTGTGCTGCCATGCGGGCCAGCAGCTGCTGCGCCAGTTCGGGGTCCTTGAAGAAGGCTGCGAACATTTCGCGGAATACGGCAATGTCCTGCTGACGGCTCACCAGCACGCTTTCGAGTACCGCTTCTGCTTCGGCCTTGCCGCCTGGTCGGGCCAGCGCCCAGGCCTGCTGCGCCAGCGCAATGCGGGCCGAATCCAGCGGCAGGCCGGCGCGCCGCAGTGCGCGCCCGAACGCCGCAATATTGCCAGCCAGCTTGCCGCGGCGCGCATCGCCCAGCTGCGAAACCCAGTGCGGCTGCGGGCCGGATGAAGAAGGTGATTCAGGTTTCACGCGCCGCCTGAAGCAGATCGGCCAGCAGCGGGGTGTCCAGGCTGGCCAGGTCTTCGCGCTGCTTGAAGAGGATGCCGGCCGTATCGAGCACCACTTCGGGATCTAGTTCGAGCGTGTCCAGTGCCACCAGCGCGCGCGCCCACTCGATGGCCTCGGCGACCCCGGGGGCCCGCTCGAAGCCGGCCGACTGCGCATTCAGGCGCAGTCGGGCCACGAAGCGCGACACCTGCTCGGCCAGCTGTCGGGGGGCCTCGGGCACCAGCGCGCGCAGAATGGCCAGTTCACGGCCACGGTCGGGGTAATCCAGCCAGTGGTACAGGCAGCGCCGCTTGATTGCGTCGTTGAGTTCGCGGGTGCGATTGCTGGTGAGCAGCGTGACGGGGGTGACATCGGCACGCACGGTACCCAGTTGCGGAATGCTGATCTGGTACTCGCCCAGGTATTCGAGCAGGAAGGCTTCGAAGGGCTCGTCGGCGCGGTCGACTTCGTCGATCAGCAGCAGGGCCCCGGGGGCTGGCGTTTGCAGGGCCTCGAGCAGCGGCCGGCGAATCAGGTAGCGCGGCTGGTAGACCCCCCGCTCGAGGGTATCGGCGGGCACCAGGCCTTCGCTGGCGCGCACGTGCAGCAGTTGTGCGGCGTAATCCCATTCGTACAGCGCATCCTGCTGTTCGAGGCCATCGAAGCACTGCAGCCGGACCAGGCTGCGCCCCAGCACCCGGGCCAGGGCCTTGGCAAGCTCGGTCTTGCCGACCCCGGGCTCGCCTTCGAGCAGCAAGGGCCGCTGCAGTTGCAGGGCCAGAAACACCGCGGTCGCCAGCCGGCGGTCGGCAAAATAGCCCTCGGCCTCCAGGGCGGCCGACAGGGCCGCAATGGAGGCCGCAGGAGAGGCTGTCGAATCCGGGGTTTCGGGCATGCATCAGGTGCCTGAGGGGGATCAGCCCAGTGCCTGCGCAACAGCCCGGCGCGCCATGACCTTGACCAGATGGGCCCGGTAGGCGCTGCTGCCGTGTAGGTCGGCCGACATCTCGCTGGCATCGGTGTCGATGCCGGCGATGGCTTCGGGGCGGAAGTTGTGTGCCAGCGCCTGTTCCATGGCCGTGTGCCGGAACACGCCGTTGCCCGCCCCGGTGACGGCCACGCGCACGCCCTGCTCGAAGCGCGCCACGAAGACCCCGATCAGGGCGAACAGGGAGGCGGGTTGCACGAATTTGGCGTAGGCCGCCTGCTGCGGGATGGGAAAATGCACCGCCGTGATGAGCTCATCTGGTTCGAGTGCGGTGGCAAAAAGCCCCTGGAAGTAGTCGTCGGCCGCGATCGTGCGCGTGCTGGTGTGCACGGTGGCCCCCAGGCCCAGGACTGCGGCGGGGTAATCGGCGGCTGGATCGTTGTTGGCCAGTGACCCGCCCAGCGTGCCCATGGCGCGCACCTGCTTGTCGCCGATGCCGGCGGCCAGGCGTGCCAGTGCAGGAATCGCGTGCTGGACCTCGGCGCTCTCGGCGACTTCGGCGTGGCGCACCATGGCCCCGACCACGAGTGACGGGCCTGCGGGCCGGATGCCCGTGAGTTCGGTGAGGGCCCGCAGGTCGACCAGCTGCTCGGGGGCGGCCAGGCGCAGCTTGAGGGAACCCAGCAGCGTCTGGCCGCCCGCCAGGGGCTGGCCCCCCGCCTGCATCGCCTGCAGGGCCTCATCGAGCGTGGCCGGGCTGGTGTAGCTGAATGCGTACATGAGCGATCTCCTTAGTGGGCGGCGGCCTGGATGGCCTGCCAGACGCGGTGCGGGGTGGCCGGCATGTCGATGTCGTGCACGCCCAGCGGGGCCAGCGCATCGAGCAGCGCGTTGATGACCGCAGGCGGCGAGCCTATGGTGCCGGCTTCGCCGCAGCCCTTGCTGCCGATCGGATTGTGCGTGCACGGGGTGCAGACGGTGCCCAGCCGGAAATCCGGAAAATCGGCCGCTCGCGGCATGGTGTAGTCCATGTAGCTGCCGGTGAGCAGCTGGCCGTTGTCATCGTAGACGCATTCTTCGAGCAGTGCCTGGCCGATGCCCTGCATGATGCCGCCCTGCACCTGCCCCTCGACGATCATGGGGTTGACGATGACGCCGAAGTCGTCGACCGCCGTGAAGCGGTCGACGCGCGCCGCGCCTGTTTCAGGGTCGACCTCAACCTCGCAGATGTGGGTGCCCGCCGGATAGGTGAAATTGCCCGGGTCGTAGAAGGCGGTTTCATTGAGGCCGGGCTCGAGCTTGTCGAGCGGATAATTGTGCGGCACATAGGCGGCCAGCGCCACCTGTGCGAAAGGCACGACCTTGTCGGTGCCCTTGACACGGAATTCGCCGCGCACGAACTCGATGTCGGCCTCGGCCGCTTCCATGAGGTGCGCGGCGATCTTTTTGGATTTTTCTTCGATCTTGTCGACGGCCTTCATGATGGCCGCGCCGCCCACGGCCAGCGAGCGCGACCCATAGGTACCCATGCCGAATGGAATGCGCCCGGTATCGCCGTGCACGACTTCGACGTCTTCGATGGCCAGGCCCAGGCGCCCGGCGACCAGCTGGGCAAAAGCCGTTTCATGCCCCTGGCCGTGGCTGTGGGTGCCGGTGAAGACGGTGACCGAGCCGGTGGGGTTGACGCGCACCTCGCCGCACTCGTACAGGCCGGCGCGCCCGCCCAGCTGGCCCACGATCTGCGAGGGCGCCAGGCCACAGGCCTCGATGTAGCTGGAGTAGCCGATGCCGCGCTTCAGGCCCCTGGCCTCGCTGGCCTGGCGCCGGGCCTCGAAGCCGTCTGCGTCGGCCAGCTTCATGGCTTCATCCAGGCATTTCGGGAAGTCGCCCGTATCGTAGAGCAGGGCCACCGGCGTCTGGTAGGGGAATTCGGTGATGAAGTTGCGCCGGCGGATCTCGTCTTGCGCGAGGCCGAGTTCCCAGCCGCAGCGCGTGACCAGGCGCTCGATGAGATAGGCCGCTTCGGGGCGCCCGGCGCCCCGATAGGCATCGACCGGTACCGTGTTGGTGAACCAGCCGTCGACCTGGACATGGATCTGCGGCGTGGTGTACTGCCCGGCCAGCAGCGTGCCATACAGGATGGTGGGCACCACCGGGCCGAAGGTGGCCAGGTAGGCCCCCAGGTTGACATGCGAATGCACGCGCAGGGCCAGGAACTTGCCGTTTTCGTCCATGGCCATTTCGGCCACCGTGACGTGATCGCGCCCGTGGGTGTCGGAGACGAAGCTTTCGCTGCGCTCGGCCGTCCATTTGACCGGGCAGGCCAGGGTGCGCGCGGCCCAGGCCACGGCGGCATCTTCGGCATACAGATTGATCTTCGAGCCGAAGCCGCCACCGACGTCTGGCGCGATGACTCGCATCTTGTGCTCGGGCACCTGCAGCACGTTGGCCGCCAGCAGCAGGCGCGCCAGATGCGGATTCTGGCTGGTGGTATACAGCGTGGACTCGCCCGTGGCCCGATCGTGGCGCGCGTTGTCGGCCCGGGGTTCCATGGCGTTGGGGATCAGCCGGTTGTTCACCAGTTCGATGCGCGTGACGTGCGCGGCCGCAGCGAACGTGGCATCGACGGCGGCCTTGTCGCCCAGCACCCAGGTATAGCAGTGGTTGTCGGCGGCTTCGTCGTGCAGCGCCGGGCCCGCGCTGGCCTTGCGCATGTCGACCACGACATCGAGCGGGTCGTAGTCGATTTCGATGGCTTCGGCGGCATTCTTGGCCTGCTCGAGCGTATCGGCCACCACCATGGCCACCAGTTCGCCCACGTAGCGCACCTTGCCCTGGGCAAGAAATGGATGGGGCGGCTCTTTCATGGGGCTGCCATCGGGGTTGGTGATCAGCCAGCCGGTGGGCAGGCCGCCCACCTGGCCTTCGATGTCGGCCCCGCTGAAAATGCCGGCCACCCCCGGCATCTGGCGCGCTTCGGTGGCGTCGATGTGGCGGATGGTGGCATGCGCGTGGGGCGAGCGCACGAAGACCGCGCGTTTCTGGCCATCGTGGTGGACGTCGTCGACATACTGCCCGGTGCCGGTGAGGAAACGGGCGTCTTCGACACGGCGTACGGATTCGCCCACGTGGGGCAGGTTCGCCATGGGATTGCTCATGATGGTGTCTCCTTTGCCTCAGGCGGCCATGGTTTTCCGGGCGGTCTGCACGGCACGGACGATATTGTGATAGCCCGTGCAGCGGCACAGGTTGCCTTCGAGCAGTTCGCGGATCTGGGCTTCATCGGCGTCTGGATGATGGGCCAGCAGGTCGACCGTGCTCATCACCATGCCGGGCGTGCAGTAGCCGCACTGCAGCCCGTGGCACTCTTTGAAGGCCGCCTGTACGGGGTGCAGCGTGCCATCGGGCGCCGCCAGGCCTTCGATGGTGGTGACTTCGGCCCCCTGCATCTGCGCCGCCAGCACGTTGCACGACTTGATGCTGCGGCCATTGGCGATCACCGTGCAGGCGCCGCACTGGGCCGTGTCGCAACCCACGTGGGTGCCCGTGAGGCGCAGGTTCTCGCGGATGAACTGGACCAGCAGGGTATTCGGTGCGACGTCTGCACTGACGTCTTGCCCGTTGACCTTGAGCGCGATTTTCATTGCGGCTGTCTCCTGATTGTTGGTTTGACCGTTCAACCTTAGCATTCTCGGGGCACCGGGTCTGTGTGCGCCACCTAGGGATTACCCCTGAGCAGGTCCCGGGGGGTGTCGATGTCGCGAAAGATGCCCGGATCCGCCACCATGACGTGTTCGACGGCCCAGTGGCGCAGCAGCGCCCGCGCGCCCGCATCGCCTTGCACCTGCAGCAGCCGGTCGCGATGGGCCGCGCCGAAGGCCACCGGGTTGCCGCGCCGGCCCTGGCAAAACGGCGCGGCGATATCGGCCCCCCGTTCGATGGCCTGTTGCAGGGCCCGGAGCGTGGCGCCTTGCACGAAGGGCATGTCGGCCAGCGCCACCAGCCAGCCGTGCGCGTACCGGCTGGCCCGTATGCCGCACACCAGCGAGGCGCCCATGCCCAGAACCGCGTTCGGGCAGGCCACCAGTTCGCATCCGGCCCGTTGCAGGCAATCGGCCAACGGACCCTGTGGATCGCGTACCACGGCCAGGACGCGCGGCAGGGCAGCGCACAGGGCGCGAGCGCTGGCTTCTGCCACGGTCTGCCCATTGGGCAGCACCTGCAGCAGTTTGTTCTGCCGGCGCTGGGGGTCGAAACGCAGCCCCTGGCCGGCGGCAAGCAGGATACCGATCATGTGCCAGGTCTCCTCCTGGAATCCAGTGGCGTCTCCAGTGGATCTTGTAGCAGAAAACCAGCCAGGCGCCTCATGAAAAGTGTGGGGCGCCTCATGAAAATGCTTTTCACCGGCCCCGATTTCTTGATACATTGACAGGGTTACTTCACGTGGGGCTCGATCATGATCGACATGGCTTTGGTGGATTTATCCCGCATCCAGTTCGCCGCCACCGTGATGTACCACTTTCTGTTCGTGCCGCTCACCCTGGGCCTCGCATTCCTGCTGGCCATCATGGAATCGGTCTACGTGCTCACCGGGCGCGACATCTGGCGGCGCATGACCCAATTCTGGGGTACGCTGTTCGGCATCAACTTCGCCCTGGGGGTGGCCACCGGCGTGGTGATGGAATTCCAGTTCGGCATGAACTGGGCCTATTACAGCCAGTACGTGGGTGATATTTTCGGCGCGCCCCTGGCCATCGAAGGGCTCATGGCCTTCTTCCTCGAGGCCACGTTCGTGGGGCTGTTCTTTTTTGGTTGGGACAGGCTGTCCAGGGTCGGGCACCTGGTGGTCACCTGGCTCGTGGCCATAGGCTCCAATTTTTCGGCCCTGTGGATATTGATCGCCAACGGCTGGATGCAGAATCCGGTGGGTGCCGTGTTCAACCCGGCCACCATGCGCATGGAACTGAGCGATTTCGGCGCCGTGATTTTCAACACGGTGGCCCAGGCCAAGTTCGTGCATACGGTCAGCGCCGGCTATGTGCTGGCCGCCGTATTCGTCATGGGGGTCAGTGCCTGGTATCTGATGCGCAACCGGCACCATGAACTGGCACGTCGTTCCATGGTCGTGGCGGCCAGTTTCGGTCTGGCGGCCTCGCTTTCGGTGGTGGTATTGGGCGATGAAAGCGGCTACCTCACCAGCGAGCACCAGAAGATGAAGATCGCCGCCATCGAGGCCATGTGGGACACGGAACCGGCGCCCGCCAGTTTCAACCTCTTCGCCATCCCGGATCAGGAACAGAAGAAGAATCATTTCGAGATCACGATTCCCTATGCGATGGGCATCATAGGCACGCGCTCGCTCACCACGCCATTGCTGGGCATCAATGACCTGGTCGAGCGGGCCAAAATGTGGGTGCGCGAGGGCCTGGTCGCCTACGAGGCGCTGCAGGTCCTCAAGGAAAGCCCGCAGGATGCCGATGCACTGGCGCGGTTCGACAAATACCAGCACAACATGGGCTACGCCCTGCTGCTCAAGCGCTTTCGCAGTGACATCACCCAGGCCACCGACGCCGACATCGCGCTGGCGGCTGAAAGCACCGTACCGCAAATCGCGCCGTTGTACTGGCTGTTTCGCATCATGGTCGTCTGCGGGTTCTATTTCATCGGTTTCTTTGCCTATGCCTTCTGGCTGGCCAGCAAGCGGCGGCTGCTGGTCTCGCCGCGCTTCTGGCGCGTGGCCCTCTGGACCCTGCCGCTGCCCTGGATTTCGGTCGAGGCAGGCTGGTTCGTGGCCGAGTTCGGCCGCCAGCCCTGGGTGATCGAGGGCGTGCTGCCTACCTTCTATGCCGTCTCCGGCCTGACGGTAAGCGACCTGCTCGTCTCACTCACCATCTATCTCGTGCTCTACACCGTTTTGCTGGTCGTGGGCATCAAGGTGATGCTGCGCGCCATACGGCAGGGGCCACACGAGGCACCCAGCCCGCAGCCGATGGCCGCGGCACTGGAAACCCAAGGCCTGTAGGAGAACCCCATGGACGCGCTGATCCCCCTGGATTTTTCCACCCTGCGCATCATCTGGTGGCTGCTGCTGGGCCTGCTGCTGGTCGGTTTCGCCGTCATGGACGGCTTCGACCTGGGCCTGGCTTCGGTGCTCCTGCTGGTGGCACACACCGATGCCGAGCGGCGCATTGCCTATAACGTGATCGGCCCGGTCTGGGAAGGCAACCAGGTCTGGCTGATCCTGGCGGGCGGGGCCATCTTCGCTGCCTGGCCGCTGCTCTATGCCATGTCGTTTTCGGGCTTCTACCTGGCCATGCTGCTTCTGCTGCTGGCGCTCATCCTGCGCCCGGTCTGCTTCCAGTTTCGCAGCAAGGTAAAAAGCGTCCGCTGGCGCCAGAACTGGGACATCCTCATGTGCCTGTGCGGGGTGGTGGCCAGCCTGGTGTTCGGCGTGGCGGTGGGCAACGTCATCCTCGGGGTGCCGTTCGAGTACGAAGCGGCCACCCTGCGGCCCGTCTACCAGGGGTCGCTGCTCGATCTGTTCACGTTGTTTCCGCTGCTGTGCGGCGTGCTCACGCTGGCCCTGTTTGCCCAGCATGGTGCCATCATGCTGGCCTGGAAAACCGAAGGCCCCATCGCGCAACGCGCGCGCCGGTGGGCGCGCATCAGCGGGCTGCTGGCCGTGCTGCTCTTCGTGCTGGCCAGCTTCTGGGCCACCGGTTTGCCGGGCTATGTCATCGCCGGCAGCATCGACATCGATGCCGTGGCCACGCCCCTGGGCAAGTCGGTGCAGGTCGTCGATGGCGCCTGGCTGCTCAACTTCACACGCTGGCCGCTTGCCTGGCTGGCGCCGGCGCTCGGGGTTCTGGGGGGCGTGCTTGCCGTGGCGCTGGTCGGGTGGCGCCGCAAGGGCGGGGCGTTCCTGGCCTCGGCCATCGGCATCACCGGCGTCATCTTCACCTTCGGCCTGGGCCTGTTCCCGTTTCTGATGCCTTCTTCACTGAACCCCGGCATGAGCCTGACCGTCTGGGACGCCTCGGCCAGCCGCACGTCCCTGTGGTTCATGTTGCTGGCCACCTGCATTTTCCTGCCGGTGGTGATCCTCTACACCGCCTGGGTGTACCGGGTCATGCGCGGCAAGGTCACCGAAAAAAACCTCGATGGCCACGCCTATTGAAGCGGGCCATCATCATGCATGCTTGAGGAAACCTATGTGGTATTTTGCCTGGGTCCTGGGTCTGGGCCTGGCTTGCAGCTTTGCCATACTCAACGCCTTGTGGCACGAACTGCAGGAAGACGAATAACGTCCGGCAGTCGGCGCCGAACGATGCGCCAGGTTGCCGCCCATGGCCACTGACGACGCGTCAGCGGCGCACTGGCTTGCCGCGCTCCGGCGCCACGAATCCCGGTGCTTCGCCGCGGCGATGGGGGCGCCGCTGGCGGCCGGCCTGCTGCTCGTCGCGCAGGTCTGGCTGCTCGCCCAGGTCCTGGGCCGCATGGTTCAAGGGCAGATGGCGCTGGCCGAGCTGGCGCCCTGGGTGCTGGGCATCGTCACGCTGCTCGCCCTGCGCGCGCTGATCCACTGGTTGGGTGAACGGCTGGCCAGCCGGGCCGCAGAGCGGCTCAAGGCACGCGTGCGCCAGGCGCTGTTTGCACGGCTGTTCGAACTGGGGCCGCAGTGGACGCGCCAGCAGATATCGGGCGAACTGGCCAGCGTGCTGGTGGACCAGGTCGAGCAGCTCGATGGTTATCTGACGCGCTACCTGCCGGCCGTGCTGGCGGCCGTCGTGTTGCCACTGGCCTTTGCCGTGGTGCTGCTGCCCTTCGATTGGGTGGCCGCCCTGATCCTGCTCGTGACGGCTCCGCTCATTCCGGTCTTCATGGCCCTCGTGGGCTGGGGCGCGCAGGCGGCCAGCGCGCGTCATCAGCAGGCGATGGTGCGCCTCTCCGGCCGCTTTGCCGACCGCCTGCGCGGCGCCTTCACGCTCAGGCTGTTCGGGCGTACCCAGGACGAGGTGGCGGCAATGCGGGCCGCCAGCCATGCCCTGAGCCAGAAGACGCTGGGCGTGCTGCGCATTGCCTTTCTGTCTTCGGCGGTGCTTGAATTCTTCGCGGCGCTGGGGGTGGCGGGCATTGCCTTGTACATCGGCCTGAGTTATCTCGGTTTCCTGCAGGTGCAGGCCCGGCCGGTCGACTTGCCCCTGGGGCTGTTTGCCCTGTTCATGGCCCCCGAGGTCTACAACCCCCTGCGCCAGCTGGCCGCCAGCTATCATGACCGCGCAGCCGCCGTGGCCGCCGTCGATCAGATCGCCCACTTGTTTCAGGGCCTGCCGCAGCCTGCAGCGCCGGGCGCCAGGCCCAGGGTACGGACGCCGGCGTACGCGCCCAAAGAGGCCGGAACCGGGGCCGGGGCCGGCGGGCGGGCCGCGGCCCCCGACGCCGCAATGGCCCAGGACGCCACAGCAGCCCCCGGCACCGCAGCGGCCCCCGCGTGGATTCCGGTGAGTCCGGAACCGCCGGCTGCGCTGCAGGTTCGCGGGCTGGACATGCCGGACCGGCACGCGGGCGCGCTGTGGTCAAGGCCGCTGGACCTGACCCTGATGCAGGGCGAACACCTGGCCCTGATGGGTGCCAGTGGCGTGGGCAAGACGAGCCTGCTGGAAGCCCTGGCGGGCCTGCGTGTGCCCCTGGCGGGCGAAGTGCAGGTGCTGGGCTGGCGGTGGATGGCCGCTGCACAGGCGGGTCTCGAGCCTGCCCGCGTGGGGCCGCCGCCGGCTGTGGCAGGGGCAGGGGCAGGGGCAGGGCGCTGCGGGAGCATGGTCGGGGGCGTGGCGACTGGGGTGCATGCACACCCTGAACTGGGCGCACGCCTGGTGTTCATCAGCCAGCGGCCCTTTTTTCTGGCCGGCACGGTGGCCGACAATCTGCGCCTGGCGGCGCCGGCCACGGACGCAGGGCAATGGCAGGCGGCGCTGCAGCGGGCCTGTGCGTGGGACTTCGTGGCGGCCAGTCACGAGGGCCTGTACACCCGCCTGGGCGAGATGGGCCACGGCCTCTCGGGCGGGCAGTTGCGCCGCCTGGCCCTGGCACGCCTGTTCCTGCTCGATCCCGGCGTCGTTCTTCTGGACGAACCCACGGCCCATCTGGATGCCGCCACGGCACATCGCGTGCTCACGGAGATCGTCCGCTTCTGCCGCGGCCGCACCTTGATTCTGGCCACGCATGACGCCAGGGTTGCAGATGCGCTTGGGCGTTGCCTGGTCCTGCAGGCCGGGCGGGATTCGGCATGCGCGGGCTGAGGCTGCTCTGGCCCTGGTTCGCAGCGCGAAGGGCCAGGCTGCTGCTGGCGATCGGGGTGGCATTGGTCACCGTCTGGGCGGGTACCGGGCTGTTCATGGTGGCAGGCTGGTTTCTGGGCGCTGCCTTTCTGGCCGGCACCACGTTCGGGTTCGACCTGTTTGCGCCCTCGGCGCTGATCCGGGGCCTGTCCTTCCTGCGCATCGGTTCGCGCTATGGCGAGCGCATTCTCGGCCATGCCGTCACCCTGGAACTTCTGGCCGATCTGCGCACCCGGGTGTTTGCCCACGTCCTCACGCTCAGTCCGGCACAGTTGGCGGGCTACCGCGAAGGGGATCTGGTGGCGCGCCTGACCGGCGACATGGATGTGCTGGATGGCCTTTTCCTGCAATGGGTGGCACCGGCCCTGGTGGCGGCCCTGGCCGGCCTGTCCTTTGCCCTGCTGGTGGGCTTGCTGGACGCGCGCCTGGCCTGGCTGGTCTGCGCGGTGCTGTTCCTGGGGGCCCTGTGCGTACCCGCCTGGATGGCCTGGCAGGCTCGCCGCCCCGGCCTGGCGCTGCAGGACAGCCAGGCCCGCATGCGCGATCTGGTCCAGCAGAGTGTGCAGGCGCATGTGGACATCGTCGCATTCGACCTGCAGGCGCGCACGCTGGCGCAGTTCGAGGCCCTGGGCAAGGAACTGGCCTGCGGGCGTGACCGTCTGTCGGCCCAGGGTGCGCTGGGCCAGTTGCTGCAGCAGGCGTTCATGGGGCTTGCGCTGGCCCTGCTCCTGTTTCTGGGGGCGCTGGCCTTTCATGCCGGCCGGCTCGACGGGCCACAGTGGATCGGCGTCGTGCTGGGCGGCATAGGCCTGTTCGAGGTGCTCGGACCCCTGTTGCGCGGCGCATCGCGCACCGCCGTGATCACCCAGGGTATGCGCCGTGTGCAGGCGCTGCTGCAGACCCGGGCCGCCTTGCCGGCCCCTGCCGGGCCCCGCGAACTGCCCGAGACCGGCGCCCTGGAGCTGGCAGGCGTTTCATTTCGTTATCCCGGCGGGCGCTGGGTGCTGCGCGACCTGACTCTGCGCTGGCCTGCCGGACACCGGGTGGCCATCGTCGGGCCCAGTGGCGTGGGCAAGTCCACGCTGCTGAACCTGCTTTTGCGGGTGGTGGATCCAGTCGAGGGCGAGATCCGCCTGGGCGGGGTGCCGCTGCAGCGGGCCGACCCGGCACAGGTTCAGGCCCGTGTGGCTTTGCTGAGCCAGTTCTCACCCGTGTTTCTCGGTACCCTGCGCGAAAATCTGCACATCGCCGATCCGCAGGCCAGCGATGCGCGGCTCTGGCAGGTTCTGGAGCAAGCCCAGCTGGCCGATTTCGTGCGTGGCCTGGACGCCGGCCTGGATGCCTGGGTCGACGAGCGCGGCGCCACCTTGTCCACCGGGCAGGTACGCCGGCTCTGCCTGGCGCGCATCCTCCTGTCGCCAGCCCGCATCTGGGTGCTGGATGAGCCCACCGCCGGGCTGGATGACGCGACCGCGCGGGCCTTTTTCAGGGTGCTGGCCGACCAGATCCAGGGCCGGACCCTGATCGTCGCCACGCATGCGGATCTGCCTGCGGGGCTGTTTGACCAGGTGCTTGCGCTGCAGGCGCCCTGATGGCTGGGGGCACGGGCGCCGTGCCGGGTATATACAGATTCCAGGCACCCAGGGGAAACGGGCCGCGCGCCCAGGAGACCGGCGCACCGCGCGCCAGCCGTCGGGCCAGCGTATCGCCCCCGGCGTCGGTACCGGCGTTGGTGCCGGCATCCGCATCGGCACACTGCAGGATGTACTGGATGCCGCGCTGGGCCACGATAGCGCGCGCGCGTGCGTCATCGCCTTCGGACAGCCAGACGTGATAGGTATCCAGAAGGCCGGCGGTATTGTGGTGATAGTTGCCGGCGATCACGCGGTGATGGGTGCGCCAGAGCAGTTCCGGGGCCTGGTTCAGGTGCACCAGGATAGTCGCCGGGGGCACGGCGTTCAGCTCGTCTGCAATATCGGCCAGCCTGCATGGGCTGGGGCTCGTGGGGGTGTCGCCCAGCCATCGCTCGAGGGCGACGCTGCCCAGCGACAGCACCACCAGCAGGATGGGCACGAGCAGCCAGAAGGCCGCCCTGTGCTGCGCGCGCGCCGGCAGGGCGGTGGGGGTTTCGGAGATGAAGACGGCCTGCCGCGTCAGCCAGATCCCCCAGGCCAGCGCGGCCGCCAGGGCCGCTGCGGCGCCCATGCGCACGTGCCAGGCGGCCAGCGCCGCGTAGGCCGTGGCCATCAGGCCGAGCAGCGCCCACCACAGGATGCGGGCCCGCCACGCGGCGTGCAGCAGCAGCCCGCCCGCCAGGGCCGGCATGGCCACCCAGGCGAGAATCTCCGAGGCTTTTCTGGATGGCCGCAGTTCGTTGATGTGGCGCCACCACAGGGTTTTGAGCTCATCGGGCAGCAGGCCCGCAGGGCCCGCCAGCGCGCCCGGGGCCAGGGCCAGCCACAGCGCGGCGCCGGCCAGCGCCGCCGCAGCGATCAGCCCGACCTTCCAGGCCAGGGGCAGGCGGGGCCGGCTGGCCAGGATGTCGGCAAGGCAGAGCAGGGCCGCGACGATGGCCGCCCAGGCGAGCCAGGCCAGGCTCAGGTGGTCCAGCGCCCAGGCGTCGAACGTGGGCGGTGGTGGGTCGATCCACCAGCCCAGCAGCAGCATCAGGCCCAGGCCCAATGCCAGGGGCCAGCACGCAGCGCCACCGGCACCCTGCAGGCGCCGGCCTGCCTGCAGCGCGGCCAGCCCTGCGATGAAGGGCATGGTCTCGGGTGAAATCCACAGGCTCAGCCCCAGGCCCAGGCCGGCCAGAAATGGCCTGCTGCGCGGGCGCAGCAGCAGCCAGGCCGCGCACGCCAGCGGCACCAGCATGAAGATGTGGTGCGTGATCTGGAGCGGCTGCGCGTAGGCCAGCAGCCCGCGCGCGCTGATCAGCGCCAGGGCGGTGGCGATGGCCGCCAGCCGCCCCCCCTGTGCCAGAATGGCCAGCACGCTGAACAGGCCCAGCAGCAGCGTGCTGAGTTCGGTGATCCCGGCGCCCGCGAGCAACAGGGCCTTGTCCTGCGGCAGCCCCAGCCACTGCAGCGCCTGGGCCAGGTGCTGCAGGGTCCAGGTGTGCACCATTGCCCAGTGCAGGTAGCTGCCGTGGGGCGCCGCATCGCGCGCCATGTACTGGTAGCCCGTCGCGGGCTGCCAGTCGCGCACCAGCACCAGCCGGGTGTAGCTGTCGGGGTTGGCCAGCCGGGCGGCCAGCAGATCCGGCATCTGGCGCCCCAGGCTGAAGGCAATCGCCAGCAGAAAGATGGCTGACGCTAGAATGAGGACTTTGCGCTTGTCCAGAGGATTCAGCATGTGATGGAGCCCGATGATACCGATGAGACTGACGGCATGCGGCCGCGCCCGGCCGGGGCCGGCCATCGCCACGATCGCGGCGTCGATGCTCGCGGTCGCGGCGATAGCGATGGCGGCGGCAGCGAACGCGGCGATTGCGGCAGCAAAGCCGCCATGCTAGCAGAAGCGCGTATCGCCCTGCTGGTGCCCTGCTATGACGAAGCGCCCACCATTGCGCAGGTGGTGCGCGACTTCCGTGCGGCCGTACCCGATATCCAGGTCTACGTGTTCGACAACGGCTCGCGTGATGAAACGGCCGCGATCGCCCGCCGGGCCGGTGCCCAGGTGCACCACGTGGCGCAGCGCGGCAAGGGCAGCGTGGTGCGGCGCATGTTTGCCGACATCGAGGCCGACTACTACATCATGGTCGATGGCGATGCCACCTATGATGCCGCCAGCGCCCCGCGGATGCTGGCGCATCTGGTCGGGCAGCGGCTGGACATGCTGGTCGGCTGCCGGGCCGACGCGGGGCAGGCCGAGAATTACCGGCCCGGGCACCGGGCCGGCAACCGGCTGCTGAGCGCGGCGGTGCGCCATGTGTTCGGGGGCGCGTTCACCGACATGCTGTCGGGCTATCGGGTGTTTTCGCGGCGCTACGTCAAGTCGTTTCCCGGGCAGTCGGCCGGTTTCGAGATCGAGACCGAGCTCACCGTGCACGCGCTCGAAATGGCCATGCCCTGGGGCGAGCTGCAGACCCCGTATGGGGCGCGGCCTGCGGGCTCGGCCAGCAAGCTGTCCACCTGGCGCGACGGGCTGCGCATCGCCAGCGTCATCCTGCGCCTGTACATGCTCGAGCGGCCGCTGACGCTCTTTGGCCTGCTGGGCGTGCTGCTGTGCGCCCTGGGTGTGGGCCTGGCGGTGCCGCTGTTCATCGACTACGCCCACAGCGGCCTGGTCCCGCGCCTGCCCACCGCGGTGCTGGTCACCGGCCTGTGCGTGCTGGGTCTGTTGCTGGCGGCCGTGGGGGTGGTGCTCGATTCCCTGGCGCGGGCCCGGCGCGAGATCCGGCGGCTGGCGTACCTGGCCATACCGTGGCGCCGGCCCGGCGGCGGGCCTGCTGGCGCGCCGTGATCCGCCGACAGGCGGCGGGCTGCAGCTCAGCCGGCATCCGCCAGCACCAGGTCGGCCCCCTTTTCGGCGACCATCATCACCGCCCCCTGGGTATTGCCCGAAATCATGGCCGGCATCACCGACGCATCGATCACGCGCAGGCCCGACAGGCCCTGGACCCGCAGTTGCGGATCGACCACGGCCTGGGCGTCGGTGCCCATGTGGCAGGTGCCGATCGGATGATAGATGGTCTGGCCATTGGAGCGCGCGAATTCCAGCCACTGCGCATGGCTCTGCGTATCGGGGCCCGGGCTCATTTCATGGTCGACATAGCGCGCCATGGCCGGCTGAGCCATGATGCGTCGCGCCAGCTGCATGCCGCCGATCAGGCTGTCCTGGTCCTCGGGCTGAGCCAGGAAATTGGGGCGGATCAGCGGCCCGGCCAGGGGATCGGCATTGCGGATGTGGATGCTGCCGCGCGACTGCGGGCGCATCTGCGCCACGCCCAGTGTCATGCCCGGAAGATGGTCCAGAATCCGCTCGGCGGCGTTGGCATAGCTGGCGTGCATGAAGAAATACTGCACATCGGGCGCGGCCAGCCCCGGGCGGCTCTTGACGAAGCCCGATACCAGGCCGGTGCCCAGGGTCAGGATGCCGGTGCGCCGGGTGAAGTATTCGGCCACCGCCCTGGCCAGGCGCCAGCCCCGGGTCAGTTCGTTCAGAGAGCGGGCATTCTGCACGCGCCAGTTCATGCGCGTGCAGAAGTGTTCGATGTAGTGTTCTCCAACGCCCGCCAGCGCGTGTTGCAGGGGGATGCCGGCGCGGGCCAGGATGTCGGGTGCGCCGATGCCCGAGAGTTCGAGGATCTGCGGGGTCTGCACGGCACCGGCGGCCAGGATGACCTCTTTTGCGGCATGGGCCTGGTGGACCTGCCCGTCCTTGCGGTACGTGACCCCCGTGCAGCGCCGGGCTTCGTCCAGATCGACATGCAGCACGTGGGCGCCCGTGCGCACCGTGAGGTTGCGCCGGTGGCGGGCCGGATTCAGGTAGCCATCCACGATGCTCCAGCGCCGGCCTCGGTGTTGCACGACTTGGTAATAGCCAAAGCCTTCCTGGGACGCACCGTTGTAGTCCGGGTTGATGATCTGGCCATCTTCCCGCGCCGCATCCAGCAGCGCGCTTGCCAGAGGGTGCCTGTGGGCGACCTCGGTCAGGTGCATGGGGCCTTCGTGCCCGCGGGCCGGGTCGCTGCCGGGGTAGTTTTCCAGGCGCCGGAAATAGGGTTCGACGTCCTGCCACGACCAGCCGGTGGCGCCCAGGCTCTGCCAGTGATCGTAGTCGGCGGGCTGGCCGCGTACGTAGATCATGCCATTGATGAGCGTCGAGCCCCCCAGGCCCTTGCCGCGGGGTACCGCAATGCGGCGATTGAGCGTGTTGGCTTCCGGCACGGTTTCGAACTGCCAGTTGAAGCGCGGATCGACCAGCAATTTGCTGAAGCCCGCCGGGATGCTGATCCACAGGCTGCCAGCGTTGGTGCCGGCCTCGAGCATCAGTACGCTGTGCCGGCCCGACGCGGTCAGCCGATTGGCCAGAATGCAGCCCGCCGTGCCGCCCCCCACGATGATGTAATCATGAATGTCCAACTTCGGTGCCTCTCAGTTCACTGCCTCGGGCTGGCCCTGCAGCAGAAACTGCGTCATCAGCGCCACCTGCCGGTCCAGCATGTGGCGCCCGTGGTGGATCGGGCAGCCGCGCCGTTGGGCTTCATCGAGCAGGCGGGTCTGCTCGGGTTTCATGATGATCTCGGCCACCAGCATGTCAGGCGCCAGGCGTTCGACATCGAGCGGCAGGGCATCTTCGGCGCGCATGCCCAGGGACGTGGCATTGACGATGATGTCATGGCCTTCGGGTTCGGGCGCGCCAGCCTCGATGGTGGCCTGTGGCAGCGCCTTGCGCACCCGCTCGACCAGGGCGTGGGCCCTGGCCGGCGTGCGGTTGGCCACCGTCACCGAGGCCGCGCCCGCCTGGGCCAGGGCGAAGGCAATGGCCGATCCCGCCCCGCCGGCCCCCAGCAGCAGGACCCGCTTGTGGGCCAGGTCGTGCCCCTGGGTCTGCAGGCCGCTCACGAACCCGGCGCCATCGAACATCTCGCCCACCAGGCGGCCATCGGCTGTGCGGCGCACGGTGTTCACCGAGCCGATCGCCTGCCCGGCCGGGCCGAGTTCGTCGCAGCGTTCGGCGATTGCCGTCTTGTGGGGTACGGTGACGATGAAGCCCCCCAGGTTGCGCATCCGGCGCAGGGCATCCAGCACCGCGTCCAGATCGCCGGCCGGCACGTGCATGGGCACCAGCACGGCATCGACCTGATGCTCGCGGAACCAGGCATTGATGACCTGCGGCGTGCGCACCTGCGCCACCGGATCGGCCAAGATGGCATAAAGCCGTGTGTTTCCAGTAATCATTTCATCGTGTTCCGTTGGTCTGCGGCCGGTGTCCGGCCGGCGCCGGGGCTCGCAGGCGGGCCGGCGCCGGCCCATTGTTGATCGTCAGGTCATCAGCCAGCCGCCGGCGACGTCCACCACCTGCCCCGTCACGAAGTCGGCTTCGTTCGATGTCAGGAAGGCGCAGGTCTGCGCGACTTCGGAGGGCTCGCCCAGGCGGCGCAGCGCCGTCTGGGCGATCACGGCGTCATTGGCCTGTTGGGCCACGGTCTTCAGCAGCGGTGTGTCGATGCGCCCCGGCGCAATGGCATTGACCGTGATCCCGTAGGGGCCCAGTTCGGCCGCCGCGTGCCGCGTGAAGCCGATCAGGGCCGCCTTGGTGGTGCTGTAATGGATCGCCACGATGTCGGCCAGGGCGGCCTTGCCCGCCACCGAGGACATCGAGACGATGCGCCCGAAGCCGCGCTGCTGCATGCCGGGCGCCAGCAGGCGGGTGAGATAGAAGGCCGCGCTGAGGTTGACGGCGACCACCCGATCCCATTCTTCGGGGGCCATCTCGCCGACCGCGGCCGGATGGCCGGCGTGCTTGGGGGAAATGCCGGCGTTGTTGATCAGCGTATCGATCTCGCCCAGAGCCGCACGCGCCTGCTCGACCGCCTGCTGGCAGCCTTTGAAAGTGCCCACGTCGGCGGCCACGAAGACGACGTCGTGGCCTTGGGCCGCGAGTTCATCGGATTGCGCCTGGCCGCGCGCGGCGTCGAGATCGACAATCGCCACGCGGGCGCCTTCGGCAAGATACTGCGCCACGATGGCGCTGCCTATACCGCCGGTGCCCCCGGTGACCAGCACCGTTCTGCCCGCATGCCTCATGCCGGATCCCCCTGCACCTGGAGGATGATCTTGCCGATGTGCCGGCTGCTTTCCATCAGGCGATGCGCCTCTTGCACCTGGTCGAAGGGGAACACCTTGCAGATCACCGGCAGGCAGCGGCCGGAGGCCAGGATCGGCCATACGCGTTCGCGCACGTCGGCCACCAGCGCCGATTTCTGGGCCACCGAGCGGGCGCGCAGGGTGGACCCCGTGAAGGTCAGGCGCCGGAGCATGATGGGCATGGCATCCAGCTTGATGCGGCTGCCTTCCAGGAAGGCGATCTGCACCAGCCGGCCTTCGAGGGCCAATGACTGGATATTGCGCTCGATGTAGTCGCCACCCACCATGTCGAGGATCACGTCCACCCCCTGGCCCCCGGTTTCACGCGCCACGACATCGGTGAAATCCACCTCGTGGTAGTTGATGGCGACATCGGCGCCGTACTGCAGGCAGGCGCGCTCTTTGTCGGCATTGCCGACCGTGGTGAACACGCGGGCCCCGTGGGCCTTGGCCAGTTGAATGGCGGTCAGGCCGATGCCGCTCGAGCCGCCATGGACCAGCATGCTTTCACCCGCCTGCAGGCGGCCGCGCTGGAACAGATTGGTCCAGACGGTCAGGTAGGTTTCGGGCAGGGCGCTGGCCTGCAGCATGGACAGGCCCTGCGGGATCGGCAGGCAATGGCCGGCGTCGACGATGCAGAACTCGGCGTAGCCGCCACCCGGCGTGAGTGCACAGACCCGGTCGCCCACCTGCCACTGCGTGACCCCTTCGCCCAGTGCCGCAATTTCACCCGAGACCTCCAGGCCCAGGTACGGCGAGGCATCGGCGGGCGGCGGATAGGAGCCCGAACGCTGCAGGATGTCGGGGCGGTTGACGCCGGCGTAGTGCACGGCGATCAGTACCTGCCCGGCGCCCGGCTGCGGTGTCGCGGCATCCACCACGCGCAGTACGTCTGCATTGCCGCCCCGGCCGTGATCTATCAGTTTCATGTCAATCCTTCATCTGTGTTGCGAAAAACATCCGGTGCGCATTCGGCACCGGCTTCAGTGTCCGAGGTAGGCCCGCTTGACGTGCGGATCGGCCAAGAGGTCGGGCCCGCTGCCTTCGAGCACGATGCGCCCGTTTTCGAGTACGTAGCCGCGGTCGACCAGCTGCAGCGTCTGAAACACATTCTGTTCGACGAGCAGCACCGTGACCCCGTCGGCCGCGATCTGGCGGATGATCTCGAACATCTGCTCGACCAGCAGCGGCGACAGGCCCACGGAGGGTTCGTCGAACACCAGCAGCCTGGGCTGCGCCATCAGGCCGCGGGCGATGGCCACCATCTGCTGCTCGCCGCCCGACAGCGAGCCGGCCAACTGCCCCAGCCGTTCCCGCACCCGGGGAAACCGTTCGAGTACGGCGTCCATGCGCTGTTGCACGCCCGTCCGGGCCGCGCGCTTGTACGTACCCATGATCAGATTATCGCGCACGGTGAAGTTCGGGAACAGCTGGCGGCCTTCGGGGATCATGGTGATCCCGGCGTCCACGATCTCGTAGGAGCGCAGCCGGGTCAGTTCGCGGCCCTCGAATGCCACGCGGCCTTCGGTGGCCTTCAGGATACCGCACAGCGTCTTGAGCGTGGTCGTCTTGCCGGCCCCGTTGGCGCCGATCAGCGTCACCACCTCGCCCGCCTCGACGTGGAAATTCAGGCGCTCGAGGACCTGGGTCTTGCCATAGCCCGCGCACAGGTTGGTGACCTCAAGCATGCTGATACCCCTTGCCCAGATAGGCTTCGATCACCCGCGGGTCTTCGACGACCTCCTGCGGGGTTCCGGCCGTGAGCACCTGGCCCTCGTTGATGACGATGATCCGGTCGGACAGGGCCATGATGGCCTGCATCATGTGCTCGATCATGATGACCGACACGCCCGACTGGCGGATCTGCCGGATCATGGCGATGGCGCGCTCGATGTCGGCCGGATTCAGGCCGGCCATGACCTCGTCGAGCAGCAGGATCCGCGGGCGCGTGGCCAGTGCGCGGGCCACTTCCAGGCGTTTCATGCCGCCCACCGTCAGGTTGCGGGCCTCGACCTGCAACTGCTCGGTGAGCCCCGTCTGCCCGGCGATCGCCAGGGCCGCCTGCTCGGCCTCGCGGCGGTCCTTGGTGTGGATGAAGGCGCCCAGCATGATGTTCTCCAGCACGGTCAGGCCGGTGAACGGCTGGGCGATCTGGAACGTGCGGCTCAGGCCGATGTGGGCATATTCGAACGGCGCGCGACAGCTGGTCCACTGGCCGTCGCGCCCCAGCAGGCGCACGCTGCCGGCATCCGGCTGCAGAAAGCCCGAAAGCTGGTTGAAGACGGTGGTCTTGCCGGCGCCGTTGGGGCCGATGATGCCGAGGATCTCGTTTTCGCGCAGTTCGAGGGACACGTCATGGGTGGCGCGCAGGCCGCCGAAACTCTTGAACAGATGGCTGGCTTCGAGCACCGTGGCATCGCCGCGGGTGTGAACGGTGGCCGATGGCCCGCCGGACGCCGCCATGGGCCGGGGCCGGCCCAGATAGGGCAGGTGGCGGCCGATCCAGGCTTCGATCGGCGCGCCGAAGGCACCGACCAGGCCCCTGGGGATGGTGAGCACCACCACGATCAGGATGATGCCGTAGATCAGGCCGTGGATGCCGCTGCCCACGCCACTGAGCCAGGCGCGCGCCAGTTCGGCGATGGGCAGGACGAGAAAGGTGCCGGCCACCGGGCCGGCCACCGTGCCCATGCCGCCGATGAGCGCGAACATCGCGATCTGGATGGAGAGTTCGAGCGAGAATGCCGAGGCCGGATCGATGAACGTCAGGTAGGTGATGTGGAAGGTGCCGACCAGGCTGGTGAGCATGGCCGAGAGCACCGCGGCCAGGGTCTTGACCCGCGCCGTATGGATGCCCACCGCCAGGGCGGCGTCTTCGCGTTCGCGGATGGCCAGCAGGTAATGGCCCAGGCGCGCCTTGCGGATCGCCCACGACGCCCACAGGACAAACAGGAACAGCACGAAGGCGATCAGCAGGTAGTTGGTCTTGTTGCGGAACACCATCCATTTCCAGCCGATCTGCAGCGGCAGGCTGATGCCGCTCGAACCGCCCGTCCAGCTTTCTTCGTGGATCACCAGCAGGCGCACCACCTCGAGGATGGCGATGCTCGCCAGGGCAAAGAACGGCCCCTTGAGGCGCAGGGTCGGATAGCTGATGATCACCGCCACCAGCCCGGAGATGAGCGCGCCCGCGAGCATGCCGATCCACGGCGAGATGGAGAAATCCTGCGTCAGCAAAGTGGCGGTATAGCCGCCGATGCCGTAGAACACGGCGTGGCCCAGCGAGAGCTGGCCCGCGTAGCCGCCCACGATGTTCCAGGCGACCGACAGGGCCGAGAAGGTGAACAGCAGCACGAACAGGTTGGTCCAGAATGCGCTGTTCAGGGCGATGGGGATGAGCAGCACCAGCACGAACAGGATCAGGCTGGTGTAGGTCTTGGGGTGGCGAAGGTCGGGAAACACGGCTGGCGCTCCTGGTGTGTCAGTCCGTGCCCAGGCCGAACAGCCCGCTGGGACGCAAGATGAGGATCAGCAGGAAGACGCCGAAATAGACGACTTCCTTGAGATCCGGCGAAATGTAATAACCGGCCATCGTGTCCACCACGCCGATGATCAGCGACCCGGCCATGGCGCCGTACAGGTTGCCCATGCCGCCCAGCACGACGATCACGAAGGCGGTGAGCACGAAGTACGAGCCGACCGTGGGAAACACCGGATATTGCGGCGCCAGCAGGCCCGCGGCAATGCCCACGAAGGCCGTGCCCAGCCCGAAGGCGAAGATGTACACCGCGCGCACGTTGATGCCCATCAGCTGGGCGGCGTAGCGGTGCTGGGCCACGGCCCGCAGGGCGCGCCCGAGGTAGGTGCGGTGCATGAACAGGTGCAGGAAAATGGCCAGGGCCACCGCCACCACGAAAGTGAAGATCTGCCCGGTCAGCAGTGACAGCGGGCCCACGGTGAGCGACGTGGTGCCCAGCGTCACGTGGGCGCGAAAGACATCGGCGCCGAAGATGACCAGCGCCAGGTTCATGAGCATGATGGAGACGCCCACCGTGGCAAAGATCTGGATTTCCTCGCTGGCATCGAGCAGGGGCTCGATGACCACCTTCTGCATGAAGGCCCCCAGCGCAAACAGAATGATGGCCGCCGGCACCAGGGCCACGTAGGGATGCAGGCCCAGGTAGTGGGCCATCAGGTAGATCAGGTACATGCCCACCATCAGGAATTCGCCATGGGCGAAATTGACCACGCGCACCACCCCGAAGATGAGCGTCAGGCCCAGGCTGATGATGGCGTACACGCCCCCCAGCAGAATGCCGTTGATCAACAGCTGCAAGAAAATATCCATGAACCCCGTTCCGGAATGCGTCCCGGCGAAGGCAGTGCGCCGGGCTGGCCAGGTTGGCCGGGTGGCGGGCGGGCGGCCCGCTCAGGGGCCGCCGGATGCCCGTTGCTCAGTGCTTGTAGATTGGTTCGGCCTGGGCCACATTCTCGGGCGCGATGGTCTTCAGGACGCCATCCTGCCACTGCATCAGGTAGAGGTCGGCCCTGGTGTTCTGGCCGTCTTCATCGAACTTGAAGCCCCAGCCATTGGCCGTCTGCCCCACCGGTACCTCGTAGGCCATGACCGCTGCACGCACCTTGTCCTTGTCGAATGAACCCGCCCGGTCCATGGCCTCGAGAAAGCCCACGGCACCCACGTAGTTGGCCAGGCTGTGGCCGGATTGCGGCGAGCCGTTGTAGGTCGACTGATAATCGGCCAGGAAGCGGTCCAGCCCGGGCGCCCCTGCCGGGTTGATGGTGATCTGCGGGAAGTCCATGTCGAAGACGCCGTTGATGTCGGGCCCCACCGCCTTGGCCGTATCCACCAGCGAGTAGCCCCCGCCGGCCCCGATCACGATGGTCGGATTGAAATTGGCTTCTTTGGCCTGGCGGAAGTACAGCACCGAGTCATTCTGGTAGGAGGTCTGCAGCACCACATTGGCATCGCTGCCCTTGAGCCGCAGGATGAGCGAGGACAGGTCCACCGCCTTGGCGGAGTAGGGCAGCTTCTCGACCACCTTGAGGCCCAGCTCTTTGGCGTGCGCTTCTTCGGTGGCCGCCACGTCGGACCCGTAGGGGCCGTCTTCGTGGATGATGCCGATGCGGATGTCTTCGGGCTTCAGCCCCATGCCCGGGGCGATCGAATCGCGCAGGGTATCGAGGATCGCCGTGCCGTAGGTCACCGTGGTCGAGTTGCTGCGGAACAGGTATTGATAGCCGCGCGTCGTGATCTTTTGCGACACGGCGCCCAGTTCGAAGTAGGGGATGCCGGCCAGCTCGGCCACCGGCGTGGCCGCGTACGACAGGCCCGAGGCATAGGTGCCGAAGATGGCGGCGACCTCATCGGAGACCAGCTGCTTGGCGCCCGCCACCGCCTGGTTGGGGTCGACCGCATCCACTTTTACCAGCTCGATCTGCTGGCCATTGACGCCGCCGGCGGCGTTGCGCTGGTTGACGGCCAGCTCCAGGCCGCGGAAGCTTTCCTGGCCCAGCGACGCCAGGCCGCCGCTGAACGGGTACAGCGCCCCGATCTTCACGGTGGCCGCACTGGCCGACGCCGCCATCGCGCTCGTTGCCAGTGCAAGAATCAGCATTCTATATTTCATGTCTACACTCCTTTGGCCCCGAGCGTTTGCCACACCCGGGTAATAGGGTCGAGCCGGGCGGCCCTGGCCAGCAGTGCCGTGCAAGACGCAGACGCTTCGCATATACTGCTGCACGCGGGGACACCCGACCCATCTCGATGGACGCATGAGGCGCCAGAAGCCCCCTCGCGATGCCTCGCGGGGCACCCTTCCAGACACGGAAGGATTGTTCGCGCAGCCAACTTGAAGCGCTTCATTTTCGTCCGTGAGCAAATTATTGCGATAAGCAAACACCTTGTCAATGAGCGAGCCGTCCGTACAAACCCGTAAGAGTGCGCGCCGCCCCACGCTGGCGGATGTCGCGCGCCTGGCCGGTGTGTCGCTGGGCAGCGCCTCGCGGGCGCTCTCCAATCCGGCCCAGGTCAGGCCCCGGACGCTGCAGGCCGTGAACCAGGCCGTGGCGCAGCTGGGGTACATCCGCGACGGTGCCGCACGGGCCCTGGCGTCGCGGCGCACCCAGACCATCGCCGCGGTATACCCGACGCTGAACAACCCGATCTTCGCCCACTCCACGCACTCCATCCAGCAGACGCTCTGGTCGCTGGGCTACCAGTTGCTGATCGTCAGCCACGAATACCACGCCGAAGACGAGGCCGCGTTCATCCGCACCGCGCTCGAGCGCGGCATCGACGGCCTGATCATGGTCGGTACTGACCACCCGGCTTCGGTGTACGCGATGCTGGACCAGTACCAGCTGCCCTATGTCCTGACCTGGTCGGTCGACGAAAGCCCGCACCCGTACTGCGTGGGGGTCTCGAACTTCGATACGGCCCATCTGCTGGCAAGCAAGGCCCTGGCCCTGGGGCACCGGCACCTGGGCATCTGCGGCGGCGACATCACGCGCAACGAACGGGCCCGCTGCCGGCGCAAGGGCATCCTGGCGGCGGTCGCCGAGGCGGGGGCCGAGGTGCGCGACGAATGGATCGTCGAGTTCCCGTTCTCCTACGATGGCGGGCGGGCGGCGATCCGGCATTACTGGGCCCTGGCGCAGCGGCCATCGGTGATTCTCTTTGGCACCGACCTGCTCGCCATGGGGGCGCTGGACGAGTGCCGCCGCATGGGCGTGCGCGTGCCCGACGAAATCTCCCTGATCGGCTTCGACGGCATCGAAGAGGCCGCCATGCTGCAGCCGGCGCTGACCACGGTGCGCGTGCCCGCGCCCGAGATCGGCCGCCGCGCCGCAGAACTCATCGTCCGGCTCGTCGAGGGCCAGCCCGTGGCGCCGACCGTGCCCATGCAGGCCGTCTTCGTGCCCGGCGAGAGCCTGGGGCCGCCGGCAATGATCGCAGTGGGGGGATGAACGCGATGCGGTGCATGACCAGGGGGTGGTGAGCGATGCGTAGGGCACCGGGACGGATAGGTCTGACCCTGTTGCCCTACGGGATATTGATCGCGGGGCGCTGGATTTTGACCATGTATTTCGATGGTCATGCCCAGACGCTTTTGCAGGCGTTTGTACCTTTCCTGTTTTCTCTGCTGCTGTTCTACGTGGTGGCCATTTTCATCCACCCTCTGTGGGCGGCCTGCGTCAGCCTGGGCCTGGAAATGTTGCTGTTGCAGGCCGGTCAAATCAAGATCGAGAAAATCGGTGACCCAGTCACGGCGCGGGATCTGCTGGATATCGGCCAGGCGTTTTCGCTCACGGGATATGCCCCGGTCAGCTTGTACGTTACTGCAGGCCTGACCCTGCTGGCGTTGGTGCTGGGCTGGAAGTATCGTCGACGCGGCTGGCGCGAGCTGGCTGGGCGCCTGCCACTGGCTCTGCCCATGTTTCTACTGGTCTGGGTGTATGCGGGGGCCGAAGGACATGTTGCTCAGGCGGCGCGCGAGGCGCTGTGCCGCATGAGCATTTGCTACTACAGCTGGAACCCGGTGGGCAATGTTCAGGCCAACGGGGTTCTGGCTCATGTGCTCATGACGGCGGAAGCCGTGCAGGTTCCTCAGCCCGGTCCCCACGATTTCTATGTGCATCAGGCGCCTTTGGTGCTGAAGCCCGATCGGCCCGATGTGATGATGATCCTGTGCGAGTCTTGCTTCACTACGTCGGATGACCGGTTCCGGACGGCACTGCACGCGCTCGATCGCCATGGTTTCGATCCGTTTGTATTGCTCAGCCCCGTGTATGGCGGCAATACCCCAGAAGCCGAATTTGAAACCCTGACGGGGCTTTCATCGGCTGTATTTCCGGGGGTGGATTACCAGGATTTTCATGATCTTTATCGCCCGGATGCGCGGACCCTGGCGCGTCGCTTTGTCGATGCCGGCTATACAACCCTGAGTTTGCACAATTTTCACGCCAGCTTCTGGAAGCGCAATCGCGTGCTGCCCAGGTTTGGCTTTCAGCGTTCCATATTCATCGAAGACATGGATACGACTGGCATGCCGGCCGACAGCTGGCCACCGGACGGCATCCTGTACCGGCAGGCCCTCAAGGAATATGACGCACTCCCGCCGAATCAGCCCGTGTTCATGTATTTGCTGACCATGTATTCGCATGGCGATTATGTGCCTGAAACGGGTGACTTCGGGGAAGCGGATTACCGCCGTCGGCTGGCGTCTGCCGTCGATGACCTGCTGGCCTTCCTCGACGCGATCGAGGCGGCGGCGCGCAAAAAAGGGCGCCCGCTGGCCGTCGTCATCTTCGGTGACCACAAGCCGTCCCTGACGGGCGTGTTTCAGCGTCGGCACGTTTTACCCGCGGATTTGTTCAGTTCCGTTCCTGAAGCGGGTACGGTTCCGCGCTTCGTGCTGCAACCTTCTTACCCTCTGTGGAAAGCGCGCGCCCGCATCAATGCTTATGTTCGCCTGCCCGACCCAGCGGCGTCAGCGGCGCTGGCCCGGCGGCTGAACGACAAGCCCATGTTCTGCCTGGCGTCCGAATTGAGTGCATTGACAGAGGGCGAGGATGATGCCTTCTGGATGGCCGTGAATGCCATTTGCCAACGCTCTGACGATGAGTTAGCTGCTGAAACGGGCAACGCCTGGGCACGCTATTTTCCCAAGCCTGTCTATGCCGAACGCCTGTTCTGAACGATCGTCTTGCTATCTTGCGGCCTGGGGTTGGCCGCCTGATTGCAGCGCGTTCAGGATTTCCCGCTCCAGTTGGCCCGTGGCCACGCAGCGGGTGGCCTTGTCGAAGCCCGGGAAGCGCCCCTGGGCCTTGCTGGTGAAGGCGATGGTATCGGTGATGGCCGGGTAGTCGCGCTGGGTGGCGTTGCGGATCTGCACCGTGCGGGTGAGTTTGTACTCTACCTGGACGCTGGCGCGCGTCTGTGCCTTGCCCACTGCATCCAGGTGTACCTGCACCGTGCTCAGCAGGGCCATGCGGCGGTTCACGTCGTAGATGTTGCCGCGCATCAGCTGCTCGTAGGTCTGCTGCCCGGCTGCAGCCGGAAAGGTGTAGGTGCGCACGATCTTGTCGCGGCCCGTGGCCACCATGGACTGCACGTCACCGCAGTCCACGTACTGCTGCGGCAGGCCCGCCACCTGCAGCGTGATGCTGGCCGTGGCGGGGTCGGCCTGCAGGATGCGGTAGCCGTGTCTTTCCAGTGCCTGCAGGGCGTGGGCCCAGCCCGCTTGCAGGCCGTACGGCAAGAGCACGCTGCCGGCCTGAGCAGCCGGTACGGCCGGGCCGGTGTATGTCAGGCGGCCGGCGCAACCCGCCAGCAGGCCAGCCAGCAGGGCGAACAGGGCAAGGCGGCGTATCATGGCGGCTCCCCGGGGCCTGGTCCAAAGGCGACAGCTTAGACCAGACGCAACGGAGCTGCAATTGTCGGCCAGATCGGATGTCGGCCAGATCGGATGTCGGCCAGATCGGATCACCCCTTGCCTTTCCATGGGTATGCTTGATCTTGGTCAACAGAACGGTTTGAAGAACGGCCGGAAAGTGTTGTTTTTCGGGGGATGCATGCAGACTTGCATGCGGTATGTTGACAGGGCTTGGGTATAATAGGCCCATTGCCAGGGCCTTCAGGCCTGCCCGTCACGGGTGCCTGAGCCCGTTTTTAATGTTTGTTTCATACAGGAGCCGTGCTCATGTTTACCACAGCGTGTCGCAAAGTCTATGTTGCTGCCCAAAACCTCAAGGACGACGCGCGCGGCGTGTCAGCGATTGAATATGCCATTCTGGCTGCGGTGATTATCGTGGCAGTGGTTACGGGTTTGAGTATGTTTGGTAACAGCATCAAGGATATTTTCAATACGGCTCAAGGCGCACTTAATAATGTATCGTAATAATAATTGGATTTATTTTCAGTTTTATTGAATGGAGCTTCTGCCCTCGCTAGATTGCTGATTCCAGTGTGCACATCTTTTTTTTGCTGGCCTCAGCAGTTATTTTGGCTTACCTAACCACCACTGACCTGCGATTCCGGCGCCTGCCGAATCGCTGGGTCGTGGTTCTTGCCGTGCTGTATCCAGTCCATGCCCTGCTGGCGCCACAAACCGGCTGGCCGGTCGTGGGCTGGCATGTGCTGACGGGCCTTCTGGCCTTCGTCCTGCTGTTCATCCTGTACGTGCTGGGCGCCATGGGCGGCGGCGACGTCAAGCTGGGCGCGGCGGTATACCTGTGGGCCGGGCCGGCGCTGGCCCTGCCGGTCACGGTGATCGTGGCCTGGCTGGGCGGGCTGCTGGCGATTGCGGGCTGGCTGGTCGACCGGCCAGGCCTGCAGCGCTTTACGAATCGACCCTGGCGCAGCATGAGTAACGCGCTTTCTGCTCGCAGGGGGGTACCCTACGGGGTGGCCCTGGCTGTCGGTGGCCTGTTCGTGCTCTGGCGGCACGTTCCACTCTAGGGATCGCCTGAACCCATGTCCTCCGTTCTCAAGTTTGTCCTGATCCTGCTGGCGGCCACCGTGCTGGCGATCGGCGCGCGCATTCTGTATGTCAACAGCCAGGCCCCCAAACAGGTGGCTGATCCCGAGGTGCGCCTGCTGGCGGTGGCCGGTGACGTGCCCGCGGGCCTGTTGCTGCGCGAGGCCGACCTGGCGTGGCAGGCCACGCCCAAGTCGCAGGTGCCCAAGAACGCACTGGTCGAGGGTACTGCACAGGCCGATGTGGCGGGTGCGCTGTTGCGCAACAGGCTCGAAGCGGGCAGCCTGTTGAAGAGCACCGACATCATCCGGCCGGATGCGCCGGGGTTTCTGGCCGCGGCGCTCAAGCCCGGCATGCTGGCGGTGTCGGTGCCGGTCAATGACGTCTCGGGCAATGCCGGCCTGATCCAGCCCGGTGACTATGTGGACATGATTCTCACCCAGCACCTGGGCGGGCGCGGTGATTTCGATCGCGGCGAGAAGCAGGTGGTCAGCGAAACCGTGGTCGAGCAGGTGCGCGTGATTGCCGTGGGCTCCAGTTTCCAGCGCAGTTCCGAGGGCAACGAGCCCAGCCGGGCGCGCACGATCACCATCGAAGTGCGCCCGCGCATTGCCGAAGCGGTGACGGTGGCCTCCGAACTGGGCAGCCTGTCGCTGGCCTTGCGCAGCTTTGCCAAGGCCGACCGCGACGCGGCCGCGCAGGACGAAGAAGCCTCGGTGCCGGCCTGGGATGGCCAGCACGATGACGCGCGCGGGCCGATATGGGGCAGTGACGTGTCTCGCGCCCGGCAGAACGCCCGTGGTGAGCCCGCAGCCGCGGCGCCGGCCCCGGTGGCGGCCGAGCCCGCTGCCCAGGCAACGCCCAAAAATCCTGCGCGAGCCACTATCATACGGGGGATGGACAGCCAGACCGTGGAGTTGAATCCCGATGCATGACAAGCGTTCGATCCGGCTTTATCCCGCGCTGGCCCTGCTGCTCGGGGCCATGGGCCTGCCCGGGGCCGCCCTGGCGCTGACCCTGGCCATTGGCGCAGGCGACATGCTCAGCATCCCGGGGGCGCGCACGGTGTTCGTGGCCGACCCGACCATTGCCGACGTGCAGATTCCTGCCGAGCAGCGGGGCGAGCAGCTGACCGTGCTGGTCATGGGCAAGCGCGCGGGCACCACAACCTTGTACGCCCTGGATGGCGAAGGCCGGCAGCTGCGCCACGAGGCCATCGTGGTGCGCCACAACCTGGCCGAGCTGCAGCAGATCCTGCGCCAGCGCTTTCCGGCCCTGCGCCTGGGGCTCGAATCGGCACCGGGCACGCTCATGGTCACCGGCTCGGCCCCCAACCCCGAAACGGTAGAGGCCATTGCGCGCACGATCCAGCCGTATCTGGGCGAAAACGACAAGCTCATCAACCGCATCGGCATCGACAGCCCGACCCAGGTGTACCTGCGCGTGCGGGTCACCGAAATGTCCAAGGCCATCACGCAGAAGCTGGGCATCAACTGGAACGTGGTCGCCACCCCGGGCCAGTTCGTCACCGGCCTGATCGGCGGGCGCACCTTCTACGATGGCGCGGGCGGCTATATCGCCGCCAGCGAAGGCTATTCGCTGCTGGGCGGCTATTCCAAGACCGGGGCGCCGGCCCAGGCCATGATCGACATGCTGGATCGCGAGAACCTGATCACCGTGCTGGCCGAACCCAACCTGACGGCGGTCTCGGGGCAGACGGCCAGTTTCCTGGCGGGCGGCGAATTCCCCGTGCCGGTCAAGCAAGACAAAGACACGATGAGCATCGAGTTCAAGCCCTTTGGCGTGTCGCTCGATTTCACGCCCACGGTGCTGGCCGATGACCGCATCAGCCTGAAGGTGCGCCCCGAGATCAGCGAGCTCGACCCGTCGGCCAGCATCGTCATGGATGGTCTGTCGATCCCGGGCATCCGCGTGCGGCGCGTCGAAACCACGGTCGAGGTCGCCAGCGGGCAAAGTTTCGCCATCGGCGGCCTGTTGCAGAACAACATCACCGACCAGCTCGACAGGATCCCGGGCCTGGGCAGCCTGCCGGTGCTGGGCGCGCTGTTTTCCTCGGCCGACTACCGCAATCACAAGAGCGAGCTGGTGGTCATCGTCACGCCGTATCTGGTGCGGCCCACCAGCCCGGATCAGCTGACCTCGCCGGTGGCCAGCATGCGGGCCAACAACGACATCGAGTACATACTGGGCCAGAGCATTGGCTATGATCCCCTGAAGGGGGCGGTGCCGCGCCTGAGCGGCACGGCAGGCTTTGTGTACTGAGGGGGCGGCATGAACGAGCAGATCCGTCGCGGGCAGGTCCGCAGCCTGCGTATCCTGGCAAGTGCCGGCCTGGTGCTGGGGCTGGCCGCCTGCGCCTTTCCGCAGCGCGACTACAGCCTGGTGCCGGATGCCAACGTCATCCAGGTGCAGTTGCAGGACGGCCGTTGGGTGGCGCTGCCGCCGCAGTGCAACACCCTGTATCCCGAGGCGCCGCGTTCCCTGTACGACAGCCGGCCCCAGGTCGCCTATGGCTGCGCCACGTACACCAATCTCGCCAACAGCGTGGCCAACCCGCGCGACCTCGTGCAGCCGGCGCCCTACGCGGGCCAGCAGGCCGACAACGCGGCGGCCGCGGTCACGCGCTATCGCGAGAATCAGGTCACCCCGCTCAAGGAAACCCGAACCACCAAGTCCGGGCAATAAAAGAGAATCCCCATGGCCACCGCCGCCAAAGTCAGAGACACCGACCGCCTGTATGCTTTTGTGGCCTTCCTGGAAGACAGGCACAGCCAGGAAGAAATGCAGCGGGTCATGGATGCCGACACGGTCAGCGATACCCTGGTGGCGCCGGGCGGGGTCGACGCGGCCATTGCCTGGCTGCAGAAGCAGAACAAGTCGCCCCAGCGGCTGCTGGTGGATATCTCGACCTCCGAGCGGGCCCTCGATGACCTCGACCGGCTGGCCGATGCCTGCGATCCGTCGGTGCTGGTCTACGTGGTGGGCGAGCGCAACGACGTCGGGCTGTATCGCAATCTGCTGGCGCGCGGCGTGCAGGATTATCTGGTCAAGCCCCTGGGGGTCGAGCTGATCCGCCGCCTGCTGATCCAGGAGAAGTCCAATGTACGGCGCAGCCGGCATGGCCGCTGCGTGGCCATCATGGGCACGCGCGGCGGGGTGGGCGTCTCCAGCGTGGCGGCCCATCTGGCGCGCGCCCTGGGGCAGGGCGGGGTACGCCGCCGCGTGGTGTACGTGGACCTGAACCCGTTCGATGGCTGCGGCGCCGGTATTCTCGGGTGCCCGGGCGGCACCGCGCTGCTCGACATCCTGGGCAACATCGACCGGCTCGATCATCAGTATCTCGAACGTACCCTGGCGCAGGCCGGGCCCAACCTGTTCGTGCTGGCCGCCGAGCTCGACTATTCCGACGAGTTCCTGCCCTCGGCCGATGCCTTGCGCCGGCTGCTCGAAGCGCTGACGCAGTATTTTCATTATGTGGTGGTCGATGTCCCCAGCCGCCGGGGTGCGCTGGTCAACGAGGTGCTCTTGCGCGCCTCGCTGGTGGGCCTGCTGGCCGATCCTTCGGTGCATTCCGCGCGCACGCTGGCGCGCCTGGCCCGGCACATCGAAGCGCGCCCCAATCCGCCTACCGTACTGCCGGTGCTCAACCACCCCTGGGCCCCGGGCCGCAGCCAGGTGCAGGATGCGGATTTCAAGGATGTCAGCACGCACCCCATCCGCGTGAGCATCGCCCACGATGCCAAGGGGCCGGCGCTGGCCGAGAACCTGGGCCAGGAATTGCCCTCGGGCAGCGAATTCGCCCGCGGTGTGCAGGCGCTGGCGGCACTGGTCACGGGTGAAGCCCTGAAAGCGTCCGGCTCGTCGTGGTGGCGCCGTCTGTTCAGGGGGCGCGCATGAATTTCGGCCGACGAAAACCCGAGCCCGCGCCGGTCGAACCGCAAGGCCGGTCATCGGCGCCTGTCGCGGACCATGTGCCGGGCGAATCCGTCGAACTGGCGGGCCACAGCGCCGGCAGCCCGGTGCCGGCGCACGAGGGCGGCAATCCGGCCGAGGCCGTACCGTTGGCGCAGCGCAGCCGGGCCAGCCAGACAGATGCCGCCCAGGAACCCTCCGAGCCGGTCACGTCGCTGTTGCGCTCGAATGTGCTGGGTTCATCCACGCCTTTGCGGTTCAACGAATCGGTGGTGCGCTCCGAGCATTACGGGCACATCCGCCAGGCGGTGTTCGGCACCATAGACGTATCCACTGCGCTGTCGCAATCGGCCGAGGCCATGCGTACCGAGGTCGATGCCATCATCGACGAGACGGTGCGCAGCGAAAATCTCCCGGTGACCCTGTCCGAGCAGCGGCTGATGCGCCAGGAGATCCTGCACGACATGTTCGGGGTGGGGCCCATCGAGCCCCTGCTGCAGGACGAGAGCGTGAGCGACATCATGGTCAATGGGCCGGATCAGGTCTATGTAGAGCGCTACGGCAAGCTCGAACTCACGCCGCTGAAATTCCGCGACAACGCGCACGTGGTCAATGTGGCGCAGCGCATCGCCTCGACCATTGGGCGGCGGGTGGACGAAAGCAGCCCCATGGTGGATGCGCGCCTGCCCGACGGCAGCCGGGTCAACGTGGTGCTGCCGCCGCTGGCCATCGACGGCGCCTCGATCTCGATTCGCAAGTTCTCGCGCAAGGACCTGACCCTGCAGCGCCTGGCGGCGCGCGGCAGCCTGTCGTCGGCCATGTCCCGGGTGCTCGAGATCGCCGCCTCCTGCCGCATGAACATCATTGTCTCGGGCGGCACGGGGTCGGGCAAGACGACCCTGCTCAATGCCTTGTCGCGGCATATCTCGGTCGATGAGCGCATCGTCACCATCGAGGATGCGGCCGAGCTGCAACTGCAGCAGCCGCACGTGGTGCGGCTCGAGACCCGGCCGCGCAACCTCGAGGGCCTGGGCCAGATCACCCAGGGCGATCTGGTGCGCAACTCGCTGCGCATGCGCCCGGACCGCATCATTCTGGGCGAGACGCGCGGCCCCGAGGCCCTCGACGTGCTGCAGGCGATGAACACCGGGCACGACGGCTCGATGACCACGCTGCACGCCAACAGCCCGCGCGATGCGATCACCCGCCTGGAAAGCATGGTGATGATGGCCAATGGCAATCTGCCGCTGTTCACCATCCGGCGCCAGATCGCCAGCGCGGTCAATCTCATCGTGCAGGTCGAGCGCATGCGCGATGGCAGCCGCAAGGTCACCAGCATCGTCGAACTGGCCGGCATGGAAGGCGAGGTCATCGTCACCCAGGAACTGTTCCACTTCACCTACGATGCCAGCTCGTTCGACGAGGAAGTGCGCGGCACGTACGACACGACGGGCCTGCGCCCGCTGTTTGCCGACCGGGCCCGCTATTTCGGCATGGAAAACGCGCTGGTGGAGGCGATGCGGCCATGAACCGGATCGATGCCATCACCCTGATCATCTTTGTATCGGTCATTTTGGTGGGGCTGAGCGTGCTGGTGTTCATGGACATGTGGCGCAAGCGCCCGAGCAACCTGCTGCGCCAGCGCCTGCACAGCGTGAGCGGGCGCGGCGGCAGTGAAAGCCGCGAGCGGCTGCTGCAGAATCTGCAGCGCGCGCAGATCGAAGCGCGCCGGCGCAAGCGCCGCGAGGCCATGGGCGGCCTGGGCTACCACCTGAACCGCCTGGATACCGTGGCCGGCAGCAAGGGGGTCCGCATTCTGGGTCTGTTGATGCTGGGGCTGGTCGCGCTGGGGCTGCTGCTGCTGGCCACGGGCATTCTGCCGCGGGTGCTCTGGGTGGCGCTGCTGGCCGTGCTGGTGGTGCCGCTGCTGGTGGGCGCCTGGCTGTACCGCTGGCTCATCAACCGGTTCAGCCGGCGCTTTCTCAACCAGATGGCCGATGCCATGGGCATGATCGTGCGCGCCAGCCAGGCCGGCATCCCGGTCACACAATCCATCCACAACGTGGGCTTGCAGTTCGAAGCGCCATTGGGGGCCGAATTCCTGCGCATGGGCAACAGCCTGCTGCTGGGCGAAGATCTCGAAGACGTGCTCGACAAGGCGGTGCGCCGCATCGAACTGCCCGACTTCACGTTCTTCTCGGTGTGCGTGCTGCTGCAGCGCGAGTCGGGCGGCTCGATCGCCGAGGCGCTGGAAAACCTCTCGGCCATCATTCGCGCGCGGCGCGACCTGCAGCTCAAGGCCCGCGCGCTCACTGCCGAAGGGCGGCTGTCGGGGCAGATGCTGTCGGCCATCCCCTTTGTCATCGCCGGCCTGCTCTATGCCAGCAATCCGCAGTACATCGAGATGCTGTTCATCACCGACGGCGGGCGCAAGCTGCTGTGGGTGGCGGGGGGCATGCTGCTGGTGGGCATTCTGTCCATCCGCCATATCGCCAACCTGAGGGTGTGAGGCATGACGGATACGGCCATCTGGCTCAACGCCTCGCTCATCCTGCTGATCCTCATGGGTGCCGGAATTTACCTGTATGGCCGCTCCAACCAGCGCCAGCGGCTGCGTGAGCGGGCGGTGGCCGAGATCGAGCGCCGCGGCGCGGCGCTCGATCAGCGCCGTGGCCTGGCGCAGGTACGCAGCGGGAGCGTGGGTTTCCTGCTGCATCTGGGCACCATGCTGCCCATGCTGAGCGCGACGCAGCGTGCCGAATCCAGCACCAAGCTGATGGCCGCCGGCTACCGCTCGAGCCAGGCGATGTTCGTGCTCATGGGCACCATCGTGCTCAGCGTGCTGGGCACCATGGCACTGACGGCCTGGCTGGCCGAGCCCTGGCTGGCCGAGCGCGGTGCCGCCGCCTGGCTGGCGGCCCTGCTGGTGGCCGCCTACCTGGGCAGCCTGTTGCCGCGCCTGGTGCTCGATCGGCTCGTCAGCCGGCGCCAGGAAGCGATCCGCCTGGCCTTGCCCGATGCACTGGACCTGATGGTCATCTGCACCAATGCCGGGCTGGCCCTGAATGCCGCCCTGGATCGCGTGGCCGACGAGATGACCGAGGTGTCCCCCGAACTGGCCGACGAGCTCAAGCTCACCGCCACGGAACTCAAGCTCAGCAGCGATGTCGAAAGAGTGTTGAATGGTCTGGCCAACCGCACCAACATCGAGGGCATGCGCACGCTGGTGAGCACGTTCCTGCAGGCGCGCCAGTATGGCACGGCAATCACCCAGGCGTTGCGCATCCTGGCGCGTTCAGAGCGCACGGCGCGCATGATGCGCCTGGAAGAGAAAGCGGCCAAGCTGTCGGTCAAGATGTCGGTGCCGATGATGCTGTTCATCCTGCCCACGGTCATCATCGTGGGGGCGGGTCCGGCCATCCTGAACCTGATGAAGTTTTTCGCCTCCCAATGAGGCAAGGCAGCCAGAGCGCATGTCCATGATCCTGCATCCCGTCCGACCGCTGTTCCTCAGCGCCCTGCTGCTGGCGCTGGCCGCCTGTGCGCCGCTGCGCAGCGCGCTGAATACCGAAGTGCGACCCGTCAGCCCGGCCATGGACGAGGCCGCGCTGGCGGCAGGTGAACTGCGCATTGCCGCGAGCGCCCTGCAAAGCGGCGATCTGGACGTGGCGCAGTCCCTGTATCGCGAATTGAGCGAGTCCCACCCGGGCCAGACCGCGGTGTGGATGGGCCTGGGCAATACCTATTTTCTTCAGGCCAATTACGAAGCGGCGCGCACGGCCTACGAGCGCGCGGCGCAACGCTCGCCCGATCTGCCCGAGGCGCAATTGGCGCTGGCGCGCGTCGATGTGCGCGTGCGGGCCTTCGACGAGGCCCGGGCCCGTTACCAGCGCATTCTGGCCCAGGCGCCGGATGACCCGGTAGCGCTTGCAGGGCTCGGGGTGGTCTACGACCTGACCGGCCAGCATGACCTGGCCCAGCAGACCTATCGCAAGGGCCTGGCCGTGCACAAGCAGGATGAAGTCCTGCGCACCAACCTGGGGCTGTCGCTGGCGCTCAGCGGCAAGCCGCGCGAGGCGGTGAACATGCTGCTGGGCTATGATGGGGTGGCCAGTGGCCTGCCGCAGCGCCGCGACAACCTGGCGCTGGCCTACGGTCTGCTCGGGCGCGAAGATGCCGCAGAGAACATCCTGCTCACCTATCAGCCGCGCGGCCAGGTGCAGGACAATCTGGCCTTCTATCGCTATCTGCGCGAACATATCAAGTAGCGTGCCCATGGAGACCCGATACGTGCATACACTCAAGGCGCGTTGCCGGCGGGCAGGGCGCTGCCAGAAGGGGGCCGCGGCGCTCGAGTTCGCCATTGTGGCGCCGCTGGTGTTCATCGTCATTTTCCTGAGCCTCGAGATGGCCTTCATGCTCGTGGCCGATGCCACGCTCGACCGCGCGGCCAGCCGGATTGCCCGCGAGAGCAAGATCATGGAACGCGATGAAGGGTTCGGCACGCAGGACTGCCACGACATGGTCATGGGCATACTCGAAGACACGCTGTCGATCTGGGGCGACCGGCGTGGCCTGTACGCCGATGCCAAACTCTACAAACCGGGCGAAGACAACAGCTTCAAGAGCAAGGATGACCCGGATTACAAGGACAAGATCGTCTGCGATCTGGGCAATGCGGGTGACATGGTGGTGTTTCGCGTCGGCTTCGAGCGCCCCGGCATGACGGGCCTGATTTCATTGATGGGGCTGGATGTCCTGCAGTTCGAGCGGACTGTGATCATCCAGAACGAGCCATGAGGCGCGCTTGGCCTGCGCGCGCCTTCATGCGCGCCCAGCAGGGGGTGGCAGCCATCGAGGCGGCCCTGGTGCTGCCCATCATGGTGTTCTTCATCGTCGGCATCGTCGAACTCTACCAGTACTACCGTGCCGATGCCATCATGACGCGGGCCTCGTTCTCGGTGGCCGATGGCCTGGCCATGCAGCCCGACCTGCATGCCGGGGGCCCGTGCAACCTGACGGACCATGTCTGTACCTATGGCGCCATCATGCCCGAGCTGATGCGCCCTGTGGATTATGCGCAGGGCGGCACGCTGCAGATCCGCCTGTTCACGACCCAGGAAAAGACCACCGGTTCGGGCAAGAACATCACCAGCCAGACCGTCTGGAAAACCAGCCCCGAGTGGGGGCGTACGTGCAATGGGGCGGGCACGTGCAGCAGTTTTACCGGGGCCTACCAGGGCACCGACATGCCGGCGCCCAACAAGGATGACACGATCCTGGTGGTCGAGGTGATCCAGGAGTACGAGCCGTTCATGATCAGTTCCAGGTTCTGGCAGGCATTGGGCGGCAAAAAGACCCTGAAATCCACGTCGTTCTACCGCCCGCGGTTCGATGACCTCAAGACCTTGCAGAATTGAGGGCTGGCGTCCTGAAAGGCAGCGTCCTATTTGAGAGGCAGCGTCACATGAAGACCAAGACCATCATGCCGATACCCCTGATGCGGCACTTGCGGCAGCTGGCCGGCGACGAGCGCGGCGCCGTGGCCGTCATCAGCATATTGTCCTTTTCGGTGATACTGGCCAGTTCGCTGTTCGCCATGGACATGGTACGCCACAACGTGGCCCAGACGCGGCTGCAGAACGCCCTGGATACGGCGGTGATCTCGGCCGGGCGCAAGCTGGCGGATTTCGACCCGGGCAAGCCGGCCGAACACCAGGCCTGGCTCGATGACGCCTACAATTATTTTCGCGCCAACATGCCTGCAGAATACCTGGGCATGGCCATACCGCGCGAGGCGCTCGAAATCGAATACCTCGAGGACAAGGCGCCGGGCAGCGCGATCCGCACGGCCCAGCGCATCCGGATGTCGGTGGCCGGCGATTTGCCCCTGCTCAGCACGGGCTATTTCAAGCAGACCGCCTGGCCGGTAGGGGCCAGCAACGAGGCACGCCGCAAGGTGCGCAACGACCTCGAACTGGTGCTGGCCCTGGACAACTCCGGCTCCATGGACGATTCGGCGGGCTCCAAGATGGGCACGCGCATGGCGGTGCTCAAGTCCTCCACCCAGGATCTGATCCAGACGGTCATGGAAGCAGCCGCGGCAGGGGCGGCTGATTACGACGAGGACGATGACGAGGTGCGCGGCGCGTTCATCGGCCTGGTGCCATTCAACGATGTGGTCAACGTGGGCAATGTGGCCACGGCGCGCAGCGCCTGGATGGCAGGCTGGCTGGGCCGCTATCCCGATCAGCAGAACTACATCGCCACCAACTGGCCGGGCTGCATCGTCGAGCCGGCGGGCAACTGGAGCGACAGCAACCGCCTGCCACCCGAGGCCTTGACGCCCCTGGCGGGCTTCCAGCCGCTGGTGAGCGTGTATGCCAGGGCGTACACCGGCAGCGACCTTGGGCTGGGCAACAACCAGCGGCTGGTCGCCCGGGCCGATTATCCGGATGCCGGCGTGGGGTTCCTGGCGCCGGCCAGTGCGTCCAAGGATCGGCGGGTGACGGCCAATTTCGTGCCATCAGCCAGCAACATCCAGACCCGCTTCACGCTCGAGCCGCAGTACTGTACGCGTTCGAAGGTGCGCTTTTTCGTGGGCACCGAAGAAGAGCAGAAGAACAAGAGCCTGAGCAATGCGGTGGCGGCCATGCAGAGCTACGGCGGCACCAACGTGGGCATGGGCCTGCTGTGGGCCTGGCGCATGCTCGATCCGGCCTGGCGCGGGGCCGACAGCGGCTGGGGCCACGCCGGGCTGCCGCGTGATTATGAGACCGACAAGCTGAACAAGGTGATCGTCCTGCTCAGCGATGGCGACAATGCCCCCAGTGGCGTGGTGCAGCGCGTGTCCGAATCCTATTCGAACAAGTTTGCCGGGTTTCAGATGGCCTATGCCTACGAGGAAACCAGCAAGCAGACCTGTACAGGCGTCATCATCAAGAACTGTACCTACAAGTGGGACGACCCGAAGCAGATCAGCCTCAAGACCGCCACCAAGAGCATGGAACTGCCCAGCGTGAGCAGTTTCAACCAGTGCCCGGTCTCGGGGCTGCGCATCGTCGACCCGGGCAACATCACTTCGAGCAACTATACGCAAGGCTGCACGGCGGCCAGCACCAACATCGGCTGGGCTGGCAGCAAGCCGCCGGCCACGGCGATCACCGTCGGGGCCATGGACAGCTACATGGCGCAGTTGTGCACGAACATCAAGGCCAAGGGCATCCGCATCTTCACGCTGACTCTGAGCAATGATGTGACCAACAAGTCATTGATGCAGAACTGCGCTTCGGGCGACAATTATTTTGATGTCGCCGACGCCAGCAACCTGCCCAACGCATTTGCGCAGATCGCCGGCGCGCTGACCGAATTGCGCCTGATCGATTGATCAGGCGCGCGCCTGGCGCCGGGCTCAGGCCACGGCCGGCCGGCGCAGCAGACGCAGCCCGCCCGCCCGATACAGCAGGAACACGACGATGGCGGCGTTCAGCAGGTTCCAGGCGATGCCGTTCATGAATGCCGCCTGATACGAATTCGACAGGTCACGGATGGCGCCCGACATCCAGCCGCCCAGGGCCATGCCCACCATGGTGGCCATGAGTACGGTGCCGATGAAGGTGCCGGCATGGCGCGGCGAGAAGTACTCGCGCACGATGACCGCGTAGGCAGGCACGATGCCGCCCTGGAACAGGCCGAACATGGCCGAGGTGATGTACAGCGACATGAGGCCATGGCTGAACAGGTACATGACCAGGGCCAGGGCCTGCAGGATCGAACCCAGCAGCAGCACGCGCAGGCCGCCGATGCGGTCGGACAGCAGGCCGAACAGCAGCCGGCTGACGACGCCCATGGCCAGCATGAGCGAGAGCATGTTGGTGCCGTTGGTCATCCCGTAGCCCAGATCGAAGCACAGGGCCACGATCTGCACCTGGGGCATGGCCATGGCGACGCAGCACGCCACGCCGGCAATGCACAGCAGGATCATCAGGGCGCGGGGCGACATGCCCAGTGGCCGTTCCTGGGCGCGCGCCTGGGCCAGTTGTGCCGGATCGGGTTCGGCCCGGGACAGATCGAGCTGGCGGTTGGCTTCGACTTCGGGCGAGCGCCGGCGCAGGAAGAACGCCAGCGGCACCAGGCTGGCCAGGCAGAACAGGCCGATGCCGACGTAGGTGGCGCGCCAGCCGTGATCCTGCATGAAGAACTGCATGATGGGCGGCCAGACGGCCCCGGCAAGGAAGTTGCCGCTCAGGCAGATGGCCACCGCAATCCCGCGGCGGCGCGTGAACCAGTGCGATGCATCGGCCACCAGGGGCGCGAACATCGCCGATGTGCCCAGGAAGCCGATCAACAGGCCGTGGGCCACGATGAACCAGGTGATGCTGGTGGCCGCCCCGGCCGCCAGAAAGCCCAGGCACAGGGCGATGGCCCCGGCGACGACGGGCATGAAGATGCCCATGCGGTCTGAAAGCTTGCCCATGACGACACCGCCCAGCCCAAAGCCCACCATGGTGGCGGCATAGGGCAGCGAGGCATCGGCCCGGCCGACACCGAAATCGGCCTGGATCATGGGCAACACCACGCTGGAGGCATACATGCCCACGTTGCCGATGGTGACGACCAGCAGCGAAATGACCAGGCGTACCCAGGCATACGGTGATTCGATGTCGGGGGTCAGCCAGCTTCGGGCGGCTGAAGAGGGCGTAGTCATGCGTGCGTTCCGTATTTTGTGGCCAGGGCGACCGTGGTGGCCGCAAGTCAATGATCATAGCTGCTTTCTGCCGTGTCGGCAGAAGTGTGCTACATGAGCAGCATCACACCGCCAATGATCACGGCACAACCCAGCCAGCGACCCCACGAGGCCCGTTCGCGCAGGATCAGGACGCCGGCCACGGTACCCATCATCAGGGAAATCTCGCGCAGGGGTGCCACCACGCTGATCTCGCCGCCCCACTGATAGGCATAGAGCACCAGGATGTAGGCCAGTGGCGAGAGCACCGCCACCCCGATTGCAGCGGACCAGCGGCCACGCATGGCCTGTTGCAGGGCACCGCGCCGGGTCAGCCAGCGGGGTGAGAGAACGATCACGTTGCCCAGCGCCGCGCACCAATCGAGCACCACGGGTACGATCAGCAACACTTTCACGCTCCACGCATCGACGACGGTGTAGGCGGCGATGAACAGCCCCGTAAGCGCCCCCCAGCGTACCGCCCTGCGGGCGTGGCGGTCCGCCAAGCGGCGCAAGCGGCCATCGGCAGCAATCAGCAGGATGCCCGCCACCACCAGCGCGATGCCCGCCAGGCGTTGGGGGCCGCCCGCCTCGCCCAGGACCAGGATGGCGAACACACTGGCGAGCAGGGGGCCTGTGCCCCGTGCCACCGGGTACAGTACGCTCAGGTCGACTTTCTGGTAGCCGCGCTGCAGGGTCAGGCTGTATCCCAGGTGCAACAGGCTGGCCAGGGCGATGAAGAGCAGCACGGGCAGGCTCCAGATCATTCCGTCGTGCCACAGCACCCAGGCCACCCAGGGGGCGTAGAGCACGATGGACAGACAGCGGTAGGCCAACACAAAGGCCACGGCCGAACCCGTCGAGGCCGCGCTTTTGGCGAGCAGATTCCAGCCTGCATGCATGGCCGCCGCGCCGAGCACAAGAACGACAACCATAGAATTCATGGAGATTTCCAGCGGAATGAAAGTGGATGTTGTAACATCCCTTGTCGGACTCGGGCTTTTTCTGTGCCGGGTCAAGGGCACATGGCCCACCCCCGAGTCCTTCTCGCACGATGCATATCGTCTCTCCCCGCACCCGCATTTTCCTGCAATTGCTTCTTGTGCTGCTGGCGCTGCCCCTGGCCGATGTGGCCACCGCCATCACCTGCCGCGAAGGCGAGTACGCCACGCTCGCGCAGCCCATTGAGCTGACCGCGGCCGAGCGCGCCCTGATCCCCCAGGCCGAGCTCCAGGTAGGCGTGGTGCTGGATGCAGCCCCGCTGTCCGTGTACGATGCGGCCACCGGCCACTACAAGGGCATTGCGGTCGACGTGTTCTGCTTCATCGCCCAGGAGCTGGGCCTGGCCTTCCGGTTTCTCGAACCGTCCGAACAGGATCTGGGCGCGGCGCTGCGGGCCGTGCAGGCAGGAACCCTGGACGTGCTGCTGCCCCTGAGCTCGAATGCCGAGCGCGAGCGGCATGGCCTGTTCAACCAGCCGTACTATCAGACCCATTATGTTGTCGTGGCGCGTGATGGGCACGATTTCGATATCCGGCGCGTGGCAGACCTGAATGGCCTGCGGGTCGGGTATTTCGATCGCTCGTCGATCGAGCCCGTACTGCGCCAGCATCTGGCCGCCGAGGCCCTGCATCCCTTTACCGTGGGCCCGGGCAACGACGGTATCTACCAGGCCCTGCGGGCCGGCGAGATCGATGTGGCCGTGATCGGCCGGGCCTTCTTCGAGGAAAATCGCTACCGGAATGATTATTTCGATCTCCAGGCCATCTACACTTTTCGCAGCGACCCGCGCAACTACAGGTTCTATTTCAGCCCGTCAGAGCGCAATCGGGGCCTGGTCCCGCTGTTCGACAGGTATCTGGCGGCCATCGATGCCTCGGTCTCGTTCAACGAGCACGAAATCGGCGAAGAGCAGTTCATTCAGCGCTACCTGCAGCGGCTGCGCGAACGGAATGTCCTGTGGCTGGCAATCCTCATCAGCAGCCTGCTGCTGCTGGCCCTGGCTGCGTCCTTCTGGCACTATCGCCGAAGCACACGCCGCCAGCTGGCCAACAGCGCCCTGATCCGGGATCAGCAAGAAGCACTTGAACGCGCCAACCAGCAGCTGGAGCGGCTCAGCCAGACCGATGCGCTCACCAACCTGTACAATCGCCGCCGCTTCGATCTCAGGTCGAACGACGTGTTCACGGCGGTCAGGGCAGGGCGTATCGCGGTGGGCGAGGTCGCGCCGCTGAGCATGTTGCTGCTGGATCTGGACCGCTTCAAGGTGGTCAACGACCGCTATGGCCACGCAGTGGGTGACGACTACCTGCGCAAGGTGGCCGATGTGCTCAGGCAGCACTGCCGGCGCAAGGGCGACGAGGTGATCCGGTACGGCGGCGAAGAGTTCCTGTGCGTGCTGCCCACCACCACGGCCGAACAGGCCTTCGAGATGGCCGAACGCATCCGCCAGGCCGTCCTCGACCTGCGTTGCCCGAACCCGACCGAAGTGGGTGAATTCCTCTCGACCAGCATTGGGGTCGCGACCTCGACCACGCTCCAGCACGATCCCCAGGGCCTGGTGCAGGCGGTCGATGAGCAGCTGTATGCCGCCAAGGCCGCGGGGCGGAATCGAACGCATGCCGTCGTACTCGACTGACGAATCCGCCATGCGCCTGGCCCTGGTCCAGGCGCATCGGGCGGCCGGGCAGGGTGAAGTGCCGGTGGGCGCGGTGCTGCTCGATGCCCAGGGGTACGTGCTGGCGGCCGGGCACAATCGCACGCTCATGGATCATGACCCCAGTGCGCATGCGGAAATCGTGGTCCTGCGGCAGGCGGCACGGGCCGTGGGCAATCACCGCTTGCCGGGCGCGCGCCTGTATGTCACGCTGGAGCCCTGCGCCATGTGCCTGGGCGCGGTGTTCCATGCGCGGCTGGCTGAAGTGGTGTATGCCGCGGCAGATCCCAAGACCGGGGCCTGTGGCGGGGTGCTGGACCTGTCTGCCGAGCGCCGCCTGAACCCGCATGCGCGGGTGCGTGGCGGGGTGCTGGCCGATGAGGCCAGTGAGTTGTTGCGGGCCTTTTTCAGGGCGCGGCGTTCTGCAGGCGGGGCACGTATGCTGCCGCAGGCCGGCGCGGCCGATTGTCTCGATTCAAAAGCCATTGCCATGCCTTCTTCCCGTACTGCGCCGCGCCGCGCCGGCATCTATCTGATTTCTCCGTCCAGCGCCATTGCGGATGCGGCCGCGCTGGATCTGGCGATCCAGCGCCTGCGCGCGCTGGGTCACCCCGTCGCGCAGGACCGCGCCGCCCGGCTGGTGCATCAGCGCTTTGCCGGTACCGACCGGCAGCGCGTGGCGGGCGTGCACCGGGCGCTGAAACAGAAGCACCCGGTGGTCATGGCCACGCGCGGCGGTTATGGCCTGAGCCGCATCCTGCCCGCCATAGACTGGCGGGCCGTGGCCGACAGCGGCAAGATCTTCGTGGGCCTGAGCGATTTCACGGCCTTCAATCTGGCCCTGCTGGCCCGCGCCGGGGCGTGCAGTTATTCCGGCCCGACCGCGGTGTTCGATTTTGGTGCGCCGGAAGTCGATGAGCTGACCCGGGATCTGTTTCAAGAGACGTTGTCGGGCGAACTGCAGGTGCTCAGTTTCGAGGCCCCGGGCGCCGACGCAGTGGACGCCCGCGGCGTGCTCTGGGGTGGTAATCTGGCCATGGTGGTGTCCTTGCTGGGCACGCCGTATTTTCCGCAGATCGAGGGCGGCATCCTGTTTCTCGAAGATGTCTGCGAGCACCCGTTTCGCATCGAGCGCATGCTGACCCAGCTGTGGCACGCCGGGGTGTTGCAGAAGCAGCGGGCCATCGTGCTGGGGCAGTTCACCGGTTACCGGCTGGTGCCCCATGACAACGGCTTCGATCTGGCGGCGGTGGTGCACTGGTTGCGCAGGGCCGTGCGCGTGCCGGTCGTCACCGGCTTGCCGTACGGGCACGTGCGCGTCAAGGCCATGCTGCCGGTGGGGGCCATCGTGGGCCTGGCCACCGAAGATGGCATGGCGCACCTGCTCTTGAACGAACACGATCATGCGGCCCACCACGGAGATTGAAAACCGGCCCATGACAGGGCTTGAAATGCAGCCCCCATGGAGATCGAGATTCGGCCCACCACGGAGATTGAATCATGAGCGCACATCTGTTTGATCGCGGCTTGCCGCAGACCCCGGCCAATTTCGCGCCGCTGACGCCCCTGCTGTATCTCGAACGCGCCGCCGAGGTCTACCCCGAGCGGCTGGCCGTGGTGCACGGCCTGGGTGAGTCCGCCATCCGCCATACCTGGGCTGCGCTGTACCAGCGTTGCCGGCGCCTGGCCAGTGCCTTGCAGTCGCATGGTGTGCGGCGTGGCGATACGGTGGCGGCCATGCTGCCCAATACCCCGGCCATGGTCGAGGCCCATTTCGGCATTCCCATGTGCGGGGCCGTACTGAACACCCTCAATACCCGGCTGGATGCCGAAGCCATCGCCTACATGCTGGATCACGGCGAGGCCCGTGCCGTACTGGTCGACCGCGAATTTTCGGCCACCATGCAAAAGGCACTGGCCCTGCGCGAGCGGGCCACGCCGGTTCTGGTGGTCGATGTGGATGACCCGCAATACGACGGCCCGGGCGAGGCCATCGGCATGCTTGAATACGAGGCCTTGCTGGCACAGGGCAACCCGCAGGCAGACTGGCAGCTGCCCGCCGACGAATGGGATGCGATTGCGCTCAACTATACGAGCGGTACCACGGGCCACCCAAAGGGGGTGGTCTACCATCATCGTGGTGCCGCCATCAATGCGATTTCCAATATTCTCGAATGGGACATGCCCAGGCATGCCGTCTACCTCTGGACGCTGCCCATGTTCCATTGCAATGGCTGGTGTTTTCCCTGGACAGTCGCCGCCCGGGCCGGCGTGAATGTGTGCCTGCGCCGGGTGGATGCGCAGGCCATGGTGGCGCGCATGGTCGAGCACGGCGTCACCCACTATTGCGGTGCGCCCATCGTGCAGAGCATGCTGGTCAATGCGCCCCAGGCGCTGCGCGCGGCCATCCCGCCGGGCATCAGCGCCATGGTGGCCGGCGCAGCGCCGCCCGCTGCCATGATCGAGGGCATGGAGGCGCTGGGCATCGACCTGACCCACGTGTATGGGCTGACCGAAGTCTACGGGCCGGCCACGGTGTGCGCCCGGCACGACGCCTGGGCGGCGCTCGATGTGGGCGAGCGCGCCGCGCTCAATGCGCGCCAGGGGGTACGCTATCATTTGCAGAAGGCGGCGAGGGTGCTGGATCCCGCCACCCTGCAGCCGGTACCCGCCGATGGGCAGACGATGGGTGAAATCATGTTCCAGGGCAACATCTGCATGAAGGGCTATCTCAAGGACCCCGAGGCCACGCGCCAGGCTTTTGCCGGTGGCTGGTTCCACAGTGGCGATCTGGCCGTCCAGTATCCCGACGGCTATATGCGCATCATGGATCGCAGCAAGGACATCATCATCTCGGGGGGCGAAAACATCTCGTCCATAGAAATCGAAGACGCGCTGTACCGCCACCCCGCCGTGCTGGCGGCTGCGGTGGTCGCGCAACCCGACGAGCGCTGGGGCGAGACGCCGTGCGCCTTCGTCGAACTCAAGTCCGATGCGCAGGTCACGGCCGAAGAGCTGGTGACGCATTGCAAGGGCTTGCTTGCGGGCTTCAAGGTGCCGCGCCATTTCATTTTTGGCGAACTGCCCAAGACATCCACGGGCAAGATCCAGAAATTCGATCTGCGCAAGAAGATCACGCAGTCGGGCTGAGTCTGGCATGGCCACTCCGACCGCGCATCCGGATCCGCAGCCAGGGCCTGCTCTGGTTGCGCACACGCGATCTGTGGCAGTGCAGCAGACCGGCGCACAGGGCGGCGGCGCCGGCGCCGCCTCGCTGTGGCCGCATGTCCTGCTCGATCCGCAGCAGATGGCGCAGGCCGATCAGGCCGCCATGGCGGCCGGGGTGCCCGGGGTTCAACTGATGGCGGCGGCCGGCAGCGCGGTGGCCCGGGCGATCTGCGCGCGCTGGTCGCCGCGGCCGGTACACGTCCTGTGTGGCCCCGGCAACAACGGCGGCGATGGTTTTGTCGTGGCCCGGCTGTTGCAGCAGGCCGGCTGGCCCGTCCGGCTGGCGCTCTGGGGCGACCGGGCGGCGCTGCGAGGCGATGCGGCATGGGCGGCCAGTACCTGGACGGGCCCGGTCGAACGGGCCGATGCGACTTTTCTGCAGGGCGCCGCACTGCTGGTGGATGCCTTGCTGGGGGCCGGTCTGGATCGTGCACCGGCAGGCGCACTGAAGGCGCTGCTCGAAGCCGTGCGGGCCAGCGGCCTGCCGGTGTGCGCGGTGGACGTGCCGACGGGCCTGCACGGCGGCAGCGGGCAATGCCCGGGCGTGGCCCTGCAGGCGGAACTCACCGTTACCTTCTTTCGGCGCAAGCCGGGGCATTTGCTGCTGCCGGGCCGCGCCCTGTGCGGCACGGTGGTGTGCGCCGATATCGGCATCCCGGCCACTGTCCTGCCCGCACTGTCGGTGGCCACGCAGGCCAACCATCCGGATCTCTGGCGGGCGTGCTTTCCCTGGCCGGCCATCGATGGGCACAAGTATCGCCGCGGCCAGGTGCTGGTGATCGGCTCGGCACACATGACGGGCGCCAGCCGCCTGGCCTGCCTGGCGGCCGCACGCGTGGGGGCCGGGCTGGTCACGCTCGCGGTGCCGCCAGCCGCCTGGGCCGTGCAGGCGGCTGCGCTCACGTCCGTGATGGTCGAGACGCTGCCCGACGATGGCTCGCTGCACGGCGCCCTGGCCGATGCACGGCGCAACGCGCTGCTCATCGGGCCGGGCCTTGGGCGCCATGCCCGCGCGCGCATGCAGGTGCGCCAGGTATTGGCAACCGGACGGCCCTGCGTGCTCGATGCCGACGCACTCAGCGCCTTTGCCGACCACCATGTCGGCGAACTCTTTGGCGCGCTGCACGGGCGGTGCGTGCTGACGCCGCATGAGGGTGAGTTTGCACGGCTGTTCGGCAGCTCGATGCCTGGTAGTTCGATGCCTTGTAGTTCGGTGTCTGACAGTTCGGTGCCGGGTGATCCGGTGCCGGGCAGTTCGGTGTCTGGCGGCGCGGGCGACAAGCTGCAGCGTGCCCGCGCTGCGGCCCGGCACACTGGTGCCGTCATTGTGCTCAAGGGACCGGACACGGTGATCGCCGCAGCGGACGGCCAGGCTGTGATCAACGACAATGCGCCGGCGACACTGGCCACGGCGGGCACGGGTGACGTGCTGGCGGGTTGCATTGCGGGGCTTCTGGCCGCCGGCATGCCCGCCTTCCAGGCCGCCTGCGCGGCGGTCTGGCTGCACGGCCTGGCGGCCGATCAGCTGGGCTGGGGCCTGTTGGCCGAAGATTTGCCCCGGGCGCTACCGACGGCCCTGAATATTCTCCAGGGCTGCTAAAATGGCAGGTTTACCTGTATCTGGCCCAGAAAGCCGGTGCCAGCCATGCATCCCGCCGCGCCACGCCATGACCAGCGCCGTGGCCGCGGCCTTTCGTTGATTCCCTATCGTGATATCCACCAGCAATCTCACCATACAGTTTGGTGCCAAACCCCTGTTTGAAAACGTCAGCGTCAAGTTCGGCGATGGCAACCGCTACGGCCTGATCGGCGCCAATGGCTCGGGCAAGTCCACCCTGATGAAGATCATTGGCGGCGATCTGGACCCCACCTCGGGCCACGTCAGCCTCGAACCCGGCCTGCGCATGGGCAAGTTGCAGCAGGATCAGTTCGCCTACGAGGCCCATCGGGTCCTGGATGTGGTACTGATGGGGCACGTCGAGATGTGGCAGGTGATGAGCGAGCGCGATGCCATTTATGCCAACCCGGACGCCACCGAAGAAGACTACATGCGGGCGGCCGAGCTCGAGGGCCGGTTTGCCGAGTACGATGGCTATACCGCCGAAGCCCGCGCCGGTGAACTCCTGCTGGGGCTCGAAATCCCCGTCGAACAGCACGAACGCCCCATGAGCGAGGTCGCCCCGGGCTGGAAACTGCGCGTGCTGCTGGCGCAGGCGTTGTTTTCGAACCCCGACGTACTGCTGCTCGATGAGCCCACCAACAACCTGGACATCAACACCATACGCTGGCTCGAAGGGGTGCTGAACAGCTACGACAGCACCATGATCATCATCAGCCACGACCGCCATTTCCTCAACCAGGTCTGCACCCACATGGCCGATCTCGATTATCGGGCGCTGCAGATCTACCCGGGCAACTACGATGACTACATGCTGGCGTCCACCCAGGCGCGCGAGCGCCAGATGGCGGCCAATGCACGGGCCAAGGAGCGCGTCTCCGAACTTCAGGACTTCGTGCGCCGCTTTGCCGCCAACAAGTCCAAGTCGCGCCAGGCCACGTCGCGCCTGAAGCAGATCGACCGCATCAAGGCCGAAACGGTGCAGGTCAAGCCCTCGTCGCGCCAGAATCCCTACATACGCTTCGAAGTCAACAAGGTCCTGCACCGCCAGGCGGCTCACGTCGAAGACCTGGTCAAGGCCTGGGACAGGCCCATCATCCAGGGGCTGTCCACCATGATCGAGGCCGGCCAGAAGCTGGCCATCATCGGCGCCAACGGGGTGGGCAAGACCACCTTGCTGCGCCTGCTGGCCGGTGATCTGAAGCCGGACGCCGGCCAGGTGCGCTGGTCCGAAAACGCCGATCCGGGCTATATGGCGCAAGACGTCTCCGACCAGTTCGATTCCGACCGCAACCTCTTCGACTGGCTCGCCGATTTTCGCCAGCCGGGCGACGAGGATCAGGCAATCCGTTCGGTGCTCGGGCGCCTGCTGTTTTCGGGCGACGAGATCGGCAAGGCCGTCCGGGTGCTTTCGGGGGGCGAGAAGAACCGCATGAGCTTCGGGCGCCTGATGCTCGGGCGCCATAATGTCCTGCTCATGGACGAGCCCACCAACCACCTGGACATGGAGTCGATCGAATCATTGCAGTATGCGCTCGAGCAGTACAAGGGCACGCTGGTGTTCGTCTCGCACGATCGCCAGTTCGTCTCGGGCATCGCGGACCGGATCATCGAGATCTTCCCGGACGGCCGGCTGGTCGATTATCCCGGCTCATACGACGATTATCTTTTTTCGCAGGGCATCGAGTCCTGAGCGTGCACGAGGGGGCTGGCGCATGTTGCACACGCTGACCGGGCTGGCCCGCCACGAAACGCAGGTGCGCAAGAGCCGCTTTCTCGCTCTGGCAGGCCCGATCACGTCCGCAGAAGCGGCATCGGAATTTCTGCAGGCTCACGCCCATGCCGGCGCCAGCCACCACTGCTGGGCCTGGCGCCTGGGGCAGCAGTACCGTTTCCATGATGATGGCGAGCCCGGTGGTACGGCGGGCAGGCCTATCCTGCAGGCCATCGATGGCCAGGGCTGCGATCGGGTGGTCGTTCTGGTGATCCGCTGGTTCGGCGGCATCAAGCTGGGTACGGGCGGGCTGATCCGGGCGTATGGGGGGGCTGCCGCCGAGTGCCTGCGCCTGGCGCCCAAAAGCCCGCTGCGCGACGAATGCCGGGTGCGTTGCGCCTGCCCCTATCCGGACATCGACCGGGTACAGGCACGCCTGCTGGCCGGTGGCGCCCGGATCGAGCAGGCCGATTATGATGCTGCGGGCGTGGTCTGGCACCTGTGCCTGCCGCGCGACGCGCTGCCGCACTGGCAGGCGCTGCTGGCCGATCTGACCCGTGGCCAGGGGGACTTCAAGGTGCTGGACGACGCCTGAGGCGCCGCGGCGCGGGCGCGCTCAGTGCCTGGTGGCCGAGGCCTTTTCCTGTTCGGCGATCTCGGCGTGCACCTTGGCCATGTCGAGATCCTTGACCTGCTGCAGCAGATCTTCGAGCTGGGCCGGTGCCAGGGCACCCGCCTGCTGGAACAGCAGCACGTTTTCGCGAAACACCATCAGCGTGGGGATGGAGCGGATGCGCAACGCCGAGGCGAGCTCGGTTTGTTCTTCGGTGTTGATCTTGGCGAACGTGACATCCGGGTGCTTTTCGGCGGCGGCTTCGAATACCGGGCCGAACTGGCGGCAGGGGCCGCACCACGGCGCCCAGAAATCGATGATCAGGGGCTGTGTGGCCTCGGTGGCGGTCTGGAAGGTGTCTTGGTCGAGTTCGATGACGCTCATGGAGCCTCCGTAAGAGTGGCAGGACAGGAGCCTGGCTCCTGTGCATACGGTGCATATGGGGTCGATGTACGCATTTGCAAGCCACCGGTCACTCGGGGAACAGGGCGTATTTGATGACGAACAGGATGGCCACCAGCAGCGTGGCGGGGTGGATTTCGCGGTAGCGCCCGGAGAGCGCCTTGATGACCACGTAGCTGATGAAGCCGAATGCCAGACCATTGGCGATGGAGTAGGTGAGCGGCATGGCAATGGCGGCAATCGACGCAGGCACGGACTCGGTGATGTCGTCCCAGGAAATGTCGACCAGTTCGCGCAGCATGAGGCAGGCGACATACAGCAGGGCAGGGGCCGTGGCGTACGGTGGCACTACGGCGGCCAGTGGCGAGAGGAACAGGGCCAGCAGGAAGAGGATCGCGATCACCAGTGCCGTCAGCCCGGTCCGCCCGCCGGCCTGCACGCCCGAGGCGCTTTCGACGTAGGCGGTGGTGCTGCTGGTGCCCAGCATGGAACCCGCCACGATGGCGCAGCTGTCGGCCATCAGGGCGCGCCCCAGGCGCCCGGGATTGCCCGGGGTGATCAGGCCGGCGCGGGTGGCCACACCGATCATGGTGCCCGTGGCATCGAATACTTCGACCAGCACGAACACCAGAATGATATGGAAGAAGCCCGTGTTGAGCACCCCGGGAATATCGAGCTCGAAGAACGTGGGCGCGAGGCTGGGCGGGGTGTCGACGATGCCCTGGAATTCGGTGAAGCCAGCCAGCATGGACAGCACCGTGATGGCGAGAATGCCGATCAGGATGGCGCCGCGCACCCGGAGGGCGGCCAGCGCGGTGATGATGAAAAAGCCCAGTATGGCCAGCAGGGTGGTGGGTTCGGTGAGATTGCCCAGGCCCACCTTGGTGGCGGGGTTTTCAACCACGATGCCGGCCGATCCCAGTGCGATGATGCCCAGGAACAGGCCGATACCGGCTGCGATGGCAGAGCGCAGGGACGGCGGGATGCCGGCCACCAGCCATTCGCGTATGCCGGTGACCGTGAGGATCACGAAGATCACCCCCGAGATGAATACCGCGCCCAGCGCCTGCTGCCAGGAATACCCCATCTGGGCCACCACGGTGAAGGCGAAGAAGGCGTTGAGCCCCATGCCGGGCGCCATGCCGATGGGCCAGTTGGCCAGGAAGGCCATGATCAGTGAACCAAGGGCCGCTGCGGTGCAGGTGGCCACAAAGACCGCGCCGCGGTCCATGCCGGTGCTGGAGAGAATGTCGGGATTGACGAAGATGATGTAGGACATCGTCAGGAATGTCGTCAGTCCGGCCAGTACTTCGGTACGCATGGTCGTACCGTGTTCGTGCAGCTTGAAGAATTGTTCGAGCATGGTGTCTCTTCCTGGGTTGTTTTTCGCGTGGCGTGTCAGTTTGTCGTTGCCATTCTAAAACCCTTTTACTCGTGGATGTACACTCACGGCTGATTATGCTGATCATCGGATTTGAAAGTTCGTGTGACGAGACCGGCGTGGCCATTGCCTGTACAGGGCGCGGCCTGCTGACGCACGCCCTGTACAGCCAGGTGGCCATGCACCGTGAATACGGCGGTGTGGTGCCCGAGCTGGCCTCGCGCGATCACATCCGGCGCATCGTGCCGCTCACCCGGCAGGTGCTGGCCGAGGCGGGCGTGCAGCCCAGGGCGCTCGGGGCCGTCGCCTACACTGCGGGCCCCGGTCTGGCCGGTGCCCTGCTGGTCGGCGCGAGCTTTGCGCGCTCGTTTGCCTGGGGCCTGGGGCTGCCGGCATTGCCCATACATCATCTCGAAGGGCATCTGCTGTCACCGCTGCTGGCCGCCGAGGCGCCAGGCTTCCCCTTCGTCGCGCTGCTGGTGTCCGGGGGGCACACGCAGCTGATGCGCGTCGATGGGGTGGCACGCTACACCTTGCTGGGCGAGACGCTGGATGACGCCGCGGGCGAGGCCTTCGACAAGAGCGCGAAGCTGCTCGGCCTGGGCTATCCGGGGGGGCCGGCCCTGTCGCGGCTTGCGCAGGCCGGCAATCCGCAGGCGCATGCCCTGCCGCGCCCCATGCTGCACAGCAAGACTCTCGATTTCAGCTTCAGCGGGCTCAAGACGGCCGTCCGGACCCGGCTCGAGGCGCTCGAACAGCAGGGCCTGGCGGCCGATCCTGCGGCGCGCGCGGATCTGGCGGCGGCCACTGAAGCCGCCATTGTGGACGTGCTGGCGGGCAAGGCCTTGCAGGCCCTGGACCAGACGGGGCTGAAGACCCTGGTCGTGGCCGGCGGGGTGGGGGCCAATGCGCCGCTGCGCGCACGCCTGCAGCAGGCATTGGCCGCGCGCGGCGGGCAGGTCTTTTTTCCACCGGTGGCCTTGTGTACGGACAACGGCGCGATGATTGCCTGGGCGGCCGTGCTGCGCGAGCGTGCCGGTCTGGTCGACTGGGCCGCCCTGCGTGGCGAGACCGGCTTCGACGTGCGCCCGCGCTGGGATCTGCAGGATGTTTGCGTGGCCTGAATCGGCACCGCCTCTTCAGCTGCTTTTGCGCCCGCGCCTGTGCCGCCCGGAGGCCGGGGTGGCCTTGCGCGCGCCGATCTTGCCTTCCTTGCCAGCCAGCAGGCGGCTGATGTTGGCCTGATGGCGGGCCAGCAGCAGCACGCTGATGGCGACGATCACGCTGGCGGTCAGCGTATCGACGCGCCAGACCACGCCGTTGCCCAGAATGTAGTAGAAGGGTGCAAAAATGGCCGCCAGGATGGCCGCCAGTGATGAATAGCGCGTGACTGCGGCCACCAGCAGCCAGGTCAGCAGCACGGCAAGCGCGAGCCAGCCGTGCAGCCCAAGCAGTACGCCCAGTGCGGTGGCCACCCCCTTGCCGCCGTGAAAACGCAGGAACACCGGATACAGGTGCCCGAGAAACGCGCCCAGGCCCGCGAGGGGCACCGCTGCCGCGCCGACCCAGCCCTGCTGTACGGCCCAGGCCGCCAGCACGACGGCCAGCCAGCCTTTGGCGGCATCGCCCAGCAGGGTGAGCACGGCAGCCGATTTGTTGCCGCCACGCAACACATTCGTGGCCCCCGGGTTGTGCGAACCAAAACTGCGTGGATCGTTCAGGCCCATGGCCTTGCTGACCAGTACGGCAAAAGACACGGAGCCCATCAGGTAGGCGATGAGCAGCACAGGCAACAGCGCGCTGGCCGCCAGCAGGTTGGTCATGGTCATGTTCAGGCCCGGTGGGCAGGCTGGTCTGGATGCCTGTCATTCTATACCGGGTACAATCAGCAGCATCTGGTTTCAGCTCGGGGCAGGGTTCATGCGCATACTGGTTTCCAATGACGACGGCTACAGCGCTGCCGGCATCGAGGCGCTGGTGGCCGCACTCAGGCCGCTGGGCGACATCACCGTGATCGCGCCCGAAACCAATTGCAGCGGGGCCTCCAATTCGCTGACGCTCAGCCGGCCGCTGTCGGTACGCCAGGCGGCCAACGGGTTCTACCATGTCAATGGCACGCCATCCGACTGCATACACGTAGCGCTCACGGGCCTGCTCGATTTTCGCCCCGACCTGCTGGTGTCGGGCATCAACAATGGCGCCAACCTGGGCGAAGACACGCTGTACTCGGGTACCGTGGCGGCGGCGTCCGAAGGTTTCCTGTTCGGCGTGCCCTCGATCGCCTTCTCGCTGGTGCAGCGCGAGTGGCGGCATCTCGACTGCGCCGCGCAGGTGGCCCGCGAACTGGTCGGCCGGTTTCGCGACAGCCCGTGGCCCGAGCCCATGCTGCTCAATGTCAATATCCCGGCGGTGCCCTATCATGCCCTGAAGGGTTTTCGCACGACCCGCCTGGGGCGCCGCCATCCGTCCGAACCCGTGATCCGCAGCACGTCGCCCTATGGCGATGAAGTCTACTGGATCGGGCCGGTGGGCCGGGCCCGAGACAGTGGCCCGGAAACCGACTTCGGCGCCATCGAAGCCAATGCGGTCTCGATGACGCCGCTGCGCCTCGACCTGACCGATCATAGCCGTACAGAGGCGATCGCCAGTTGGGCCGGGTTGTCGATGGCGCCATGAACAAACCCCGGCGACCGGCCGCGGGCCCTGGCCCGCACAACACGCATCCGGGGGCCCGTTCGGGTGACGGGCGTGCTGCATTTTCGGCCGCCAACAGCAATACGCGCATTCTGGGGCCGCGCCCATTCGTGCTGCCCAGGCCTGCCGCCACCGAGTCCGCCGCCAGCGCAGGCCCGCCGGCCAATCTTGGCCTGAATTCCGAACGCCAGCGCCACGAAATGGTGCGCCGCCTGCGTGCGCAGGGCATCACCGACGAACGGGTGCTGGCGGCGATGGGGGCGGTGCCGCGCCACCTGTTCGTGGACCAGGGGCTGGCCAGCCGGGCCTACGACGATGCCGCCCTGCCCATTGGCTACAGCCAGACGATTTCGCAGCCCTGGGTGGTCGCCCACATGATCGAAGCCATGGCGCGCGATCGCACGCCGCAGAAGGTGCTCGAAATCGGCGCGGGTTGTGGCTATCAGGCCGCCGTGCTGGCGCAGTTCGTCCCGGTGGTCCACGCCGTCGAGCGCGTGCAGGGTCTCTATGAACAGGCCCGCCGGCACCTCGACGCACTGGCCTTGCCCGGGCGGGTCCATCTGTCCTTTGGCGACGGCATGGCCGGGCTTGCGCGCCATGCGCCCTTCGAGGGTATTGTGGTCGCGGCCGCGGGGGTTAAAATCCCCGAAGTACTGTTCGATCAGCTGGCCGTGGGTGCGCGGCTGATTGCCCCCGAAGGCAGTACGCACCAGCGGCTCATGCTCATCGAGCGCACGGGCCCCGCCAGCTGGCAGCGTACCGAACTTGAACCCGTCCGTTTTGTACCTCTGCGTCCCGGAACGCAGGCCTGAGGAGATCCCCCATGTACCACGGCACGCTGCCTGTCACAGCTGCTCTGTCCCAACCGCTGCGCTGGCATCGCGTGGCCTTGCTGGCTGCCGTGTGCAGCGCCCTGGTCCTGGCCGGCTGCGCATCGCGCAAGGCGCCGGCCCCGGTGGCCGATCATTCCAGCAGTGCCGTCGCGCCGGCGCAGGGCACCTATGTCGTGCGCTCGGGCGATACGCTCTACGGCATTGCCCAAAAGCATGGCCTCACGGTCGATCAGCTCAAGCAGCTCAACGGCATCACCGACCCCACGCAGCTGGCGATCGGGCAGGTGCTGCGGCTCGATTCAGGTACGGCCCGCCCGGTGGCCGATGCTGCGGTCACTGCACCGGTCACCACGGGCAGCGCAGGCAGCAGCGCAGCCGCCACCCCGCCTGCGGCCGACACCTCCAGCGCGCGGGCCGCCGACGCCAATCTCATCCAGTGGGGCTGGCCGGCATCGGGCAAGATCATCCAGGGCTTCAACAGCACCACCAAGGGGGTCGATATCGAGGGCGCCGTGGGCAGCCCCGTGGTGGCGGCCGCCGATGGCAAGGTCATGTATGCCGGCAACGGGGTGCGCGGCCTGGGCAACCTGATCCTGCTGGGCCACTCCGACGGTTTCATCACGGCCTATGCGCACAACGAAAGCCTGCTGGTCAAGACGGGTGAAACCATTGCGAAAGGCGCGAAGATCGCTACGCTGGGGCAAAGCGACACCACCTCGCCGCGCCTGCACTTCGAGATCCGGCGCCGTGGCACGCCGGTCAACCCGCTCGCCTATCTGCCGCCCCGATGATCCCCACCCTGGTCTTCGATCTCGAAACGATACCCGATGCCCAGGGCCTGCGGCGCCTGAATCCCGAGTGGGCCGATCTGCCCGATGACCAGGTCATCGAGCACGCGCTTCAGGCGCGGCGCGAGACGCACGGGCACGATTTCCTGCCCCTGTATCAGCACCAGATCGTGGTCATCGGCTGCGTGTTTCGCGATGAACAGGGGTTTCGCGTACGCGCCCTGGGGCAGGCCGACGACCCCGAGTCCAGCCTGATCTCCAGTTTCTTCAAGACGATTGGGCACTATACGCCCACGCTGGTCAGCTGGAACGGCTCGGGGTTCGACCTGCCCGTGCTGCACTACCGCAGCCTGGTGCACGGGGTGCCGGCCGCGCGCTATTGGGAAACCGGTGAAGACGATCGCGACTTCCGTTTCAACAATTACCTCAATCGGTACCATAACCGCCATGTCGATCTGATGGATGTGCTCGCCGGCTACAACGCCCGTGCCAGTGCGCCACTGGATGCGCTGGCCAGGCTGTGCGGCTTTCCTGGCAAGCTCGACATGGACGGCGGGCAGGTCTGGCAGGCCTGGCACGCAGGTGAACGCGAATCAGTCCGCCAGTACTGTGAAACCGACGTGGTCAACACCTGGCTGCTGTATTGCCGCTGGCGCCTGCTGAAGGGCGAACTCGACCCCAGCGCCTATGCCGCCGAGCTGCAGCTGGTGCGCGATGCGCTCGAAGCCGAACCCGGTGCGCATTGGCGGGCATTTCTCGCCGCCTGGCCAGGCCACTGATCTGTCCATGGCCGATTCCGATCACCTGGTGCTCGACATCGAATCGCTCGACTCCGACGGGCAGGGCATCGCCCATCATCAGGGCAAGGTCGTGTTCGTCGAGGGGGCTCTGGCGGGCGAAACCGTGCGGGTACGCATCGTGCGCCGCAAGCCGACGTTCGACAAGGCGCGGGTCGAGGCCGTACTGCGCCCCTCCAGTCAGCGGGTGCAACCGCCGTGCCCCCATTTTGACGTGTGTGGTGGCTGCGCCCTGCAGCATCTCGATGTGGCCGCGCAGGTCGCCGTCAAGCAACGCACCCTGGAAGACGCACTGGCCCATATCGGCAAGGTCCGGGCCCTGCAGATCCTGCCGGCCATTCACGGGCCGTCGGCCGGCTACCGGCATCGGGCACGCCTCTCGGTGCGCCTGGTGGTCAAGAAGGGGGGGGTACTGGTTGGGTTTCACGAAAAGGCCAGCAGCTACGTGGCCGATATGCAGCAGTGCCTGATCCTGCCGCCCCACGTGTCCGCGCTGCTGGTCCCGTTGCGCAGCCTGATCGGGGGGCTGTCGCGGCCCGATCGCATGCCGCAGATCGAGGTGGCGGTGGGCGACCGGGCCACAGTGCTGTGCCTGCGCCACCTCGAGGCGCTGACAGACGATGATCGAAGCCAGCTGCGCGCCTTCGGGGCACGCCATGGGGTCGATTGGTGGCTGCAGCCGCGGGGGCCCGAGACGGCTCATCCGCTGGATCCGGCGCGCGCCGACGTGCTGGCCTATGCCTTGCCGGCCTGGGGGCTGCGCATGGGGTTCCGGCCCACTGATTTCACGCAGGTGAACCCGTACATCAATCAGGTTCTGGTCACGCGTGCGCTGGCCCTGCTCGAGGCACGGGCCGACGACCGGGTCATGGATCTGTTCTGTGGCCTGGGCAACTTCAGCCTGCCCCTGGCCACCACGGCGCAATCCGTGCTGGGTGTCGAGGGCAGCGCCACGCTGGTGGCGCGCGCGCGTGATGCTGCCGCGCAGCACGGCCTGCAGGGCAAGGCGCGGTTTGGCGCGCAGAACCTGTTCGAGGTGGATGCGGCCTGGTTCAGGGCGCAGGGGCACTTCGACCGCCTGCTGGTGGATCCGCCGCGCGAGGGGGCGCTCGCCGTGGCCCGCGCGCTGTGCGAGCTCGAGCCCGCCGAACGGCCGCAGCGTATCGTGTACGTGTCCTGCAATCCGGCGACCCTGGCGCGTGATGCGGGCATTCTGCACCACGTGGGCGGCTGGGTGTTGCGCGCTGCGGGCATCATCAACATGTTCCCGCATACGGCGCACGTCGAATCCGTGGCGGTGTTCGACAGGTCCTGAAGGGCGGTGCCTTCGGCAGCGCCTCGATGGCAGCCCCTCGACGGTGGCTCCTTGACGGTTGCTCCTTGACGG
>NZ_JBAYPG010000006.1:0-117314 GCF_041677825.1 Castellaniella sp. | reverse complement strand
TTCGCCCGTGGCCGCCTTGACCAATGGCGGGCCGCCAAGAAAGATGGTGCCCTGGTTGCGTACGATGATCGCCTCGTCGCTCATGGCCGGCACGTAGGCGCCACCGGCCGTGCAGGAGCCCATGACGGCCGCCAGCTGGGCAATCCCCATCGAGGACATCACGGCCTGATTGAAGAAGATCCGCCCGAAATGATCCCGATCCGGGAAGACTTCGTCCTGGTTGGGCAGGTTGGCGCCGCCCGAATCCACCAGGTACAGGCAGGGCAGGTGATTCTGCCGGGCGATCTCCTGGGCGCGCAGGTGCTTCTTGACGGTGAGCGGAAAATACGTGCCCCCCTTGACCGTGGCATCATTGCACACGATGACGCACTCGGTGCCGCTGACACGGCCGATGCCGGTGATGAGCCCCGCGCCGGGCGATGCATTGTCATAGACATCGTGGGCCGCCAGTGGCGAAAGCTCGAGAAACGGCGTGCCGACGTCGAGCAGACGTTCGACCCGCTCGCGCGGCAGCAGTTTTCCGCGGGCCAGATGGCGCTCGCGGGCGGCGTCGCTGCCGCCCCTGGCCGTACGGGCCAGTTGCTGCTGCAGGTCGGCCACCAGGGCGCGCATCGCACGCGCGTTGTCCTGAAACTCGGGTGAACGGGTCTGGATACGGGATTCAATGACCGGCATGGCGTGTCCTGTGGATCAGAGCATTTCGATGGCCAGAGCCACCGCTTCGCCCCCGCCGATGCACAGAGAGGCAATGCCGCGCTGGCCACCGGTCTTGCGCAGGGCGCCGATGAGGGTGGTGAGCAGACGCGCGCCCGAGGCCCCGATGGGGTGACCCAGGGCTGTGGCGCCGCCATGCACGTTGACGCGATCATGGGGGAGATCCAGATCCGCCATGGCCGCCATGGTGACGACGGCAAAGGCTTCGTTGATTTCGTACAGATCGACGTCTTCGGCAGACCAGCCGGTTTTTTCGAACAGCTTGCGGATGGCGCCCACCGGGGCTGTGGTGAACCATGCAGGCTCTTGCGAGAATTGCGTATGCGCCACGATGCGCGCGAGCGGGGTGGCGCCAAGCGCTTCGGCGCGGCTGCTGCTCATGACGACCAGGGCTGCGGCACCGTCCGAGATGGATGAGGCATTGGCCGCCGTGACGGTGCCGTCCTTCTTGAAGGCGGGCTTGAGGCTGGGGATTTTTTCGGGCTTGGCGGTGAAGGGGGCTTCGTCGCGCTCGACAACCGTATCACCCTTGCGGCCCTGGATGGTGACCGGGGTGATTTCCCAGGCGAAGCTGCCATCTTCCGAGGCCTGGCGGGCTCGGCGCAGGGATTCGAGCGAGAACGCGTCCTGCTGCTCACGGGTGAAGTGGTACTTTGCGGCACAGTCTTCAGCGAAGACCCCCATGGCCGTCCCGCGCTGGTAGGCGTCTTCGAGGCCATCCAGGGCCATGTGATCGTAGACGGTGGAGTGCCCGTAGCGGTAACCCTGCCGGCCGCGCAGCAGCAGGTAGGGGGCATTGCTCATGCTTTCCTGGCCACCGGCCACGACCACCTCGGCCGAGCCGGCCTTGATCAGGTCGTGGGCCAGCATGACCGCCTTGAGGCCCGAACCGCAGACCTTGTGCAGGGTACTGCAGGGGACGCTGATGGGCAGGCCCGCCCCCAGGGCAGCCTGGCGTGCCGGTGCCTGACCCTGGCCGGCCTGCAGGACGTTGCCCATGATGACTTCGCTGACTGCTTCGCCGGGGATGCCGGCGCGCTCGACGGCGGCCTTGATGGCGGTGGCGCCCAGTTCATGGGCCGAGAGGCCCGAGAGACTGCCCATCATGCCCCCCATGGGGGTGCGGGCGGCCGATACGATGACGATGGAATCACTCATGATGTACTCCTGGAATATTACGGATTGCCCGCTGCCGCAGCAGGCCGGGCGTGTGTGATGTGAAGGCGGCGTGCCCCGGGGTAGGGGAAAATGTCTTCCAGGCGCCCCAGTGCCACCCGGGCACGGCACTCTTGCCACCATTGTGCACCCAAAAGCTCGGCGTGGTGCCGCAGGAAGGCGGCTCGCACACGGGCATTGCCCAGCAGGAAGCGGCTGAATTCCTCGGGGAACACATCGTGCCGGCCGACGGGATACCAGGGTTCGCTGGCCAGTTCGGCCTCTTCGTTGGGGGCTGGGGGGATCTGGCGGAAATTCATGTCCGTCATGCGTTCGATTTCGTCGTAGTCGTAGAAGACCACCCGGCCCAGACGCGTGACGCCGAAGTTCTTGTACAGCATGTCACCCGGGAAGATATTCGCCGCCGCCAGTTCGCGGATCGCCTGGCCGTATTGCTGGATGGCGGCATCGAGCACCTCGTCGTTGGCCTGCATCAGGAACAGGTTGAGCGGTGTCATGCGCCGTTCGATGTAGACGTGGTGCAGAATGACCTGATCGCCCAGTTCTTCCATCTGTGCGGGTACCTCGCGTCGCAGGCCATCGAGCAGGCGCGCTGAGAAGCGGGCGCGTGGCAGCGCCACCGAGGAATACTCCCAGGTGTCGGCCATGCGGCCGACCCGATCGTGGCGCTTGACCATCTGGTACTTGCGCTGCACGGTTGCGGCATCCATGCCATCCTTGGCAATGCGGTCGCGGATCATCTTGAAGACGTAGGGATACGAGGGCAGGGTGAAGACGGTCATCACCAGGCCTTCGATGCCCGGGGCATAGTCGAAGTGGTCGTGCGAGTGCGACAGGTGGTGCAGAAAATCGCGGTAGAACAGGGTCTTGCCCTGCTTCTGCAGACCGATGGCGGTATAGATCTCGGCCCGTGGCTTGCGCGGAAACAGGGTTGACAGAAAATCCACACAGGCGGCCGGGGCCTGCATGTCGACCAGAAAATACGCGCGTGTGAAGCTGAACAGGGTGCTGAGCTCGTCGCTGCCGATCAGCAGAGCGTCGATCTGCACCTGACCGGCCGGATTCTGCAGCAGGGCCACGGCAAAAGGATGGATGCCTCCCTGGTTGACCAGGCGGCCGAGCACATACGCTCCCTTGTTGCGAAAAAACAGCTTGTCCAGGACCTGGATCTGACAGTCGGCCGACAGCCGGCGCCCGCGCCCGCGCGGCAGATTCCGGCGCAGGTGCCGTATGCCCATGCGGGCCAGACGGCGCACGTCCGCCGGCAGGTCCGCCCAGGGCGTGGCCAGGCCATAGGCGGCAAACAACTGTACCAGCGCCTCCTGGAGCCGCGTGGTCAGTGGGTAATAGCTGCGGTAGGCCGCGGGCGATCCGCCGATGTAGTCGGTGGCCACTGCGGGGCGCACGAAGAGGAAGGCGTTGTTGAAATAGCTGCGATGCAGGATGCGGCAGGAGACCGAATTGAAGAAGGTTTCGGCGCATTCAGGCTGGTCGTGCCCTGCCAGCAGACCGATGTATGCGGACTTGACGGCCTGCCAGAATTCGATCTGCTCGGCACTGAGCGCCTTGCCTGGGCTGGCCTGGGCCGGCGCCGTATCGCGCAGGGCTTGCGACAATGCGGCCGCGCATTCGCGCACCCGGGTGTCGTAATACTCGATCCGTTCCCGGGCCAATTGCTGTATGCCCTGCCATTGGGCCGACTCGAACAGGGACTTGGCCCGCTGGGCACTGTAGCGGAACAGGGCATAGTGGCGGTCGAAACCGGCCAGAATCATGCCGGCCACCGATCCGGGCGCATGCCCGCGGGGCGGTGGCGTTTCGATACAGGCCTGTTCGGCAAGGCGCGGCATGAGGCGTCAGGCCGTCTCGGCAAAGAGTTCGCGGCCGATCAGCATGCGCCGGATTTCGCTGGTGCCGGCACCGATTTCGTACAGTTTGGCGTCGCGCCACAGCCGCCCTGTGGGATAATCATTGATGTACCCATTGCCGCCCAGGATCTGGATGCCCTCACCTGCCATCCAGGTGGCCTTTTCGGCGCAGTACAGAATGACGCCGGCACAATCCTTGCGTACCTGGCGCACGTGTCGCGAACCCAGGCTGTCGAGGTTGCGCCCCACCGTGTAACAGAACGCACGGCTGGCCTGCAGGGTGACATACAGGTCGGCCAGCTTGCCCTGGATGAGCTGGAATTCGCCAATGGGCTGACCGAACTGCTTGCGCTCGTGCACGTAGGGCACCACCACGTCCATCACCGCCTGCATGATGCCCAGGGGCCCTGCAGCCAGCACGGCACGTTCGTAATCCAGCCCGCTCATGAGTACGCGCACGCCGCCATTGACTTCACCCAGCACGTTTTCGGCGGGCACCATGCAGTTCTCGAAGACCAGCTCGCCCGTATGCGAGCCGCGCATGCCCAGTTTGTCGAGCTTCTGGGCCACCGAAAAGCCCGCGAAGGACTTTTCGACGATGAAGGCCGTGATGCCACGCTGGTGCGCCTCGGGGTCGGTCTTGGCATAGACCACCAGGGTATCGGCGTCCGGACCGTTGGTGATCCACATCTTGCTGCCGTTGAGCACGTAATGGTCGCCCTTCCTGTCGGCCCGCAGGCGCATGCTGACCACATCCGAGCCCGCGCCCGGCTCGCTCATGGCCAGCGCCCCGACTTGCGCGCCCGAGATCAGGCCCGGCAAGTACTTGCGTTTCTGTGCTTCGGTGCCATTGCGGTGGATCTGGTTCACGCAGAGGTTCGAGTGCGCGCCGTAGGACAGGGCAATCGAGGCGCTGGCGCGCGAGATCTCTTCCATCACGATCATGTGGGCCAGGTAGCCAAGCTGGCTGCCGCCATACGCTTCGTCGACCGTGACACCCAGCAGCCCGAGATCACCGAACTTGCGCCAGAGATCCATGGGAAATTGGTCGTCGTGATCGACCTGTGCCGCGCGTGGGGTGATCTCTGCCTGGGCAAAGTCGCGCACGGCGTCGCGCAGCATGTCCAGATCGGATCCGAGGTTGAAGTCCAGGCCAGGCTGATTCATGAGGAGGTCTCCTGAGGGGTGGATGATGAAGCAAGGCGGGTGCGCAACAGGGCCTCGCATTCGGCCTGCTGGTCGCGAATCTCTTTGAGGGTCTGGTCGAGATCGTGACGCTGCTGCTCGAGCTTGTAGCGGTGATCGGCGAGAACCCGGGCGTAATACTGCAGTTGCGCGGTCGTGCTGGCCTTGCTGCGATCGTACAGATTGATCAGGCTGAGGATCTCTGACAGTTGCAGGCCCAGGCGCCGCCCGCGCAGGGCAAGCTTCAGGCGGGTGCGATCCCGGGCGGCATAGACGCGGTTGCGGCCTTCGCGGGTGGGGGCGAGGATGCCCTGGTCTTCATAGAAGCGCAGGGTACGTGGCGTGACGGCGAACTCGCGGGCCATCTCGGAAATCGACCAGGTGTCCTGACTCATGCTGACAGCGCCCAAAACATGCATACAATGGAGGGTCCGATTATGCATGACGCTTACGTCAATGTAAAGATCATACAGAGGAGAACTGGATGAATCCGCAGGAACAGGCTTTGAATTATCCGTGGGGCGATGCCCTGCCGGCATCGGGCGAGACCCAGGCCATGGCCGAGGGGGTGCACTGGCTGCGCATGCCCTTGCCGTTTGCGCTGGATCACATCAACCTGTGGCTGCTGCGTGACCACCTGGACGGGCGCGACGGCTGGGCCGTGGTGGATTGCGGGATCGATCGGCCCGAGGTCCGTCAGGCCTGGGAGACGCTGTTCGAATCCCGGCTCGAAGGTTTGCCGGTCCTGCGAGTGATTGTCACGCACATGCATCCGGATCACGTCGGCCTCTCGCATTGGCTGTGCGAGCGCTGGCAAGCCCCTTTGTGGATGTCGGCCACCGATTTTGCGCTGGCCAGCCTGTGGTCGGGCGGCGGGCCGGCCGCAAGCGCAGCGCAGACCGAAGGCAGCGGGCCCACCGGGGATTCTGCGGCGCGGCATTTTGCGCGACACGGCCTGCTCGACCCGGCCGCCCAGCAGATGCTGCGTGACCGGCATGCCTACTATTCGGGCCTGGTGCCCGACATGCCGCGCAACTTCCACCGATTGATGCATGGGCAGCAGGTGCAGGTGGGCGCGCACCGCTGGCAGGTCATCGTCGGCCACGGCCATGCGCCGGAGCACATGTCCCTGTGGTGCCCCGACCTGCAGGTGCTGATCTCGGGTGACATGATCCTGCCGCGCATTTCGACCAACGTGAGCGTTTTCGACTTCGAACCCGAGGCGGATCCTCTGGCACTGTATCTGGATTCGCTGCAGCGCTACGATGGCCTGCCCGAAGATACGCTGGTGCTGCCCTCGCATGGCCGGCCCTTCCGCGGGCTGCACACGCGCATTGCCCAGCAGCAGGCCCACCATGCCGAACGCCTGGCTGATGTACTGGCGGCCTGCAAGGCGCCAAAAAGTGCCCATGATCTGCTGCCGGTGCTCTTCAACCGCAAGCTCGACATGCACCAATTGACTTTTGCCATGGGCGAGGCGATCGCGCATCTGCACACATTGTATTATCGTGGACAATTGAAGCGCCAACTGGGGGATGATGGCGTGTACCGTTTTCAAACACTCTGAGCCACCATGCCAAAAACAGCCGATCACGTCGATACCGTACTTCAGCACGCGGGCCAGGCCCCGTTGAATCCGATCACCGGTACGGGTCCGGTATCCCTGCCGGCCGTGCGCACCAGCACGGTGCGCTTCGTTTCCATGGCCGCCCACGATCAGGCCCAGATGGCCCGGCATGCGGGGCATCGTGTGGCCACCTACGGACGCCTGGGTCTGGATACCCACGAGGCATTCGAGGCGCTGGTGTGCGAGCTCGAGGGCGGCCAGCGGGCCTTTCTCGCGCCGTCGGGCATGGCGGCGATCAGCATGACACTCATGGCCTGCCTCAGTGCCGGCGATCACGCCCTGGTGGCCGACTGCGTCTATGGGCCTGTGCGAGCCTTCCACAAGACGGTTCTGGCGCGCCTGGGGGTGGCCATGGATTTCGTCGCGCCGGACATCGAAAGCCTGCAGGCCGCCCTGCGGCCTGAAACGCGGATGCTCTATCTCGAATCGCCGGGATCCCTGCTGATGCAGATGCTGGATGTACCCGCCCTGACGCGCTGGGCCCATGCGCACGGCCTGCTGGTCGTGGTCGACAACACCTGGGGCTCGGGCTATGTGTACCATCCACTGGCCCTGGGCGCAGATATATCGGTCCTGGCGGCCACCAAGTACCTTGGCGGGCATTCCGACCTGATGCTGGGCGCGGCAGTGGTTCGTGACCACCAGCACATCCGGGCGCTCGCAGACACGCACAATGCGCTGGGCAGCACGGTCGGCGCAGACGACGTCTGGCTCGCCCTGCGGGGCGCGCGTACGCTCGGGCTGCGTATGGAGGCCAGCGGCGATCACGCGCTGCAGGTCTGTGAATGGCTCGCGGCACAACCACAGGTACAGCGGGTGTTTTTCCCGGCCTGGCCACAGGATCCGGGCCATGGGCTGTGGCAGCGCGATGCGTCGGGCTCCAATGGTCTGCTCGCAGTGGCGCTGAGTTTCGATCAGCACCAGGCCCGCCGGCTGGTCGATGCGCTGCGCCTGTTCGGGATCGGCTATTCGTGGGGGGGCTACGAGAGCCTGGTTTCGCTGGTGAGCCCGGCAACCCTCGAAGCGCATTCATATTGGCGCAGCCTGGTCGCCAGTGGCCTGCAGGCCGGTTCGGTGCTGCGCCTGCACGTGGGGCTGGAAGACGTCGCCGATCTGCTGCAGGATCTCGAATCGGCGTTCGCGGCGGCGTAACGACGGCATGATGCCTGCGCAGGCCACGGTGGCGCTGCACAGGACACGGTCCGCAGCGGGTGGCCGCTCGTGGCGGGGCGCGTCGGCAGGCCCCATCGGCCGGACCCGCGGTTCACCAGCTGCCGGACGCCCCGCCAGGCGGACCCCGGTTCACCAGCTGCCGGACGCGCCGCCCCCGCCGCCTCGGCCGCCGCCCCCGCCGCCAGAGCCCCCGCCACCGAATCCGCCGCCACCGCCCGGCCCGCCCCAGGGTCCGGAGTCCCGCCTGCCGCGCCTGCCGGACCCTTGCCTGAGGCGTTGCGTGATCCCCAGGCCGCGGCTGATCATGGCCAGCACCACGGCCAGCACGGCCCCGGCCAGGCTCCAGAACATGCTGTCGGTCAGCATGAAGCACAGGGTGCCAAAGAGCACGGCCCCTACGGCCACGGGCATGACCAGCACGAAAAATGCCGCGGGCAGCAGAAAGAACCAGGGTGGGGCATCGTTTTCGCCTGATTCCTGTGACGGCGGTTCGGGCAGATCTTCGCCGGCCACGAGAGCCTCGAGAGCCTGTACGCCGGCCTGGATGCCCGCCGCGATGTGGCCCTGTGCGAACTGGGGTGTGATCCGTTCACGGATGATGCGCCCGGCCTGCACATCGGTGATCGCGCCCTCGAGCCCATAGCCCACGTCGATGCGCACGGTCCGGTCATCCAGGGCGACCAGCAGCAGGATCCCGTCATCCACCTTGCGGCGCCCCACGGCCCAGGTATCGAACACACGCCGCGCATACTGCTCGATGGTGTCCGGGCCCGTGGTGGGTACCAGCAGCACGAAGAGCTGAGTGCCGCGTTCCTGCTCCAGTGCCTGCAAGCGCTGGTTCAGGTCCGAGCGTTCGGCCGCGTCCAGGGCCCCTGCGAGATCGGTGACCCAGGCCTGCCAGGCAGGTACCGGCACCGGATCGGCGGCCATCGAGGGGCGTGGCGAACCCAGGAGGCTCAGCGCGCAGACGATCCACGCGAGCCATGCGAGCCACATGGGGCCCACGGCGCGCGGAGTACGGTGTCGAGCGGTCGGCGATGCGTGCAGCATCGTTTGCGACACAGGTGCCCCGTGCAAGGCAGGTGCCGTCGTCATTGTGTCGCAGCGGGCAGATCGAAGCGCACTTCGGGGTCACGCTGTACCTGGTCGGCCTTGTCGAGCCCGTATTGCGGCCTGGGCTGGTAGCCCAGTACGCGCGCAACGATCAATTCGGGGAATTGCCTGATCGTCTGATTCCAGGCCTGTACGGCGGCCACATAGCGTTCACGGGCCACGGCAATGCGGTTTTCCGTGCCCTCGAGCTGGGTCATGAGGTCGCGGAACAGGCCATCGCTCTTGAGTTGGGGATAGTTCTCGGAGACCGCGAGCAGGCGCGACAGGCTGCCGGACAAGGCCCCCTGGGCTTCTTCGAAGCGCTGCAGCATGGCTGGGTCATCCAGATCGCTGGCCTGCAGGCTGATCTGCCCGACCCGTGCCCGGGCTTCGGTCACCTGCTCGAGCACGCTGCGCTCCTGCACCATGTAGGCATTCACCGAGGCCACCAGCTTGGGCACCAGTTCGGCGCGCCGTTCATACTGGCTGAGCACCTGGGACCAGCTTGCCGCCACCTGCTCGTCGAGGCGCTGCAGTTCGTTGTAGCCGCAGCCCGAAAGCAGCAATGCCAGCATCACCACCAGCACACGAGAAAATATCCGTTGCATTCTGTACCCCTGAACGTGTCCTGTACGAGAACATCGCGCTATACTACCGGACTTCGTGCAGTTTGCCATTCATTGCACGCTGTTCTCATTGCGGCGCACGGGCCTGCCCCATGCGTCACACAATCATTCTGCATGACGGCCCCGATTGGCATCGCCCGCTCCGGGTGATGGGCGTCGCTGGAGCCACTCGATTTGAATTCCGAACTTTCCTTCGCCGATCTCGGTCTGGCCGAACCCTTGCTGCGCGCCGTGCGCGAAGCGGGCTATACGCACCCTACACCCATCCAGGCACAGGCGATTCCGCACGTGCTGCACGGTACCGATCTGCTGGCCGCAGCACAGACCGGGACTGGCAAGACCGCCGGTTTCACGCTGCCCATTCTGGATCATCTGCTGCGCCATCCTCAAAAGGGGCGCGCGTCCGGGCGGCCGCGCGTGCTGGTGCTGACACCCACGCGCGAACTGGCTGCGCAAGTCGAGGAGTCCGTGCGCCTGTACGCGCACCATACGCGCATCCAGTCGCTGGTCATCTTTGGCGGGGTGAACATCAACCCACAGATCACCGCCCTGAAAAAGCCCGTGGATATTCTGGTGGCCACGCCGGGGCGCCTGCTCGATCATGTCAGCCAGAAAACGCTGGATCTGTCAGGTGTGGAAATCCTGGTGCTCGACGAAGCGGATCGCATGCTGGACATGGGCTTCATCCATGATGTCCGCCGCATCCTGCGTCTGCTGCCCCGGACACGCCAGAGCCTGCTGTTCTCGGCCACCTTCTCGGATGAAATCCGTGCCCTGGCCCAGGGCATGCTCGATCAACCCCAGGAAGTATCCGTGGCGCGCCGCAATGCCGCCAGCGGGCTGGTACGCCAGAAGGTCGTGATGGCCCGGCAGGGCGACAAGCGCGATCTCCTGAGCCATATCATTCGCGAAAGCGGCTGGCATCAGGTGCTGGTATTCACGCGCACCAAGCATGGCGCCAATCGTCTGGCAGAAAAACTGGTCAAGGATGGGCTGTCGGCGGCCGCGATTCATGGCAACAAGAGCCAGTCTGCCCGCACCAGGGCCCTGAGCGGCTTCAAGGATGGCACGGTGGCCGTGCTCGTGGCCACCGACATTGCCGCCCGTGGCCTGGATATCGAGCAATTGCCGCAAGTCGTCAATTTCGAGCTGCCCAACGTGCCCGAAGACTATGTGCACCGCATCGGCCGGACGGGGCGGGCTGGCAGCCCGGGTTCGGCCCTGTCTCTGGTGGATGATTCCGAAGTCAAGCTGTTGCGTGCCATCGAGCGCCTCACCCGGCAGAATCTCGAACCGATCACGATAGCCGGCTGGGTGCCGCCGGTGCCGTCGGCCGAAGCGTCCGACTCCGAGGTGGCCACTGCGGCGGCGCGCCCACGCGGCCACCGGGAGAATCCCGCCGGCCGGACCCAGCGGGCACGACGCGGCAGAACGCCGTCGACGGCGGGCCGGCGCGCATGAATCCACGCCAGGAAGTCGGCCGCCGCCGTACTTTTGCCATCATTTCACACCCCGATGCCGGCAAGACGACGCTGACCGAGAAACTGCTGCTGTTCGCTGGCGCCATCCAGATCGCCGGCAGCGTGAAGGCGCGCAAGGCGAGCCGGCACGCCGCGTCCGACTGGATGGAGATCGAAAAGCAGCGCGGCATTTCCGTGGCCTCGTCGGTCATGCAGATGGAATACCGCGATTGCGTGATCAACCTGCTGGACACGCCGGGCCACCAGGATTTTTCCGAAGACACCTACCGCGTCCTGACGGCCGTGGATGCCGCCCTCATGGTGATCGATGCCGCCAATGGGGTCGAACCGCAAACGATACGGCTGCTGCAGGTGTGCCGGGCGCGCAACACGCCCATCATCACGTTCATCAACAAGCTGGACCGCGAGGTGCGCGAGCCCCTGGATCTGCTCTCCGAGATCGAGGCTCATCTCCAGATGGATGCCGTGCCATTTTCCTGGCCGGTCGGCATGGGGCGCCATTTTGGCGGGGTCTTCGACCTGCGCCATGATCACATGCGGGTTTTCAGGCCGGGCGCCGAGCGCCATCGCGATGATGACGAAACGCTGTCCGGCCTCGATAATCCGGTCTTGTCGACGCGCTTTGGCGATGCGTGGCGCAAGGCCCGCGAAGAGATTGATCTGATCACCGGGGCCGTGCCTGCGTTCGATCGCGAGGCGTTCCTGGCCGGTCGCCAGACGCCGGTGTTCTTCGGTTCGGCCATCAACAATTTTGGCGTGCGTGAAGTGCTGGATGCGCTGGTCGAGCAGGCGCCGCCACCCGGGCCGCGCAAGGCGCTGCAGCGCGAGGTGCGGCCCGAAGAGCCGCGTTTCACGGGGATGGTCTTCAAGGTGCAGGCCAATATGGATCCCGCGCACCGGGACAGGGTGGCATTCGTGCGCGTCAGCTCGGGTCGTTTCGAGCGCGGCATGCGCCTGAAAGTGGCCCGCACGGGCAAGGAAATCCGGCCGAACAATGTGGTGTCGTTCCTGTCCCAGCGGCGCGAGATCGTGGATGAAGCCTGGGCGGGCGACATCATCGGCATACCGAACCATGGCATGCTGCAGCTGGGCGACGTGCTGACCGAAGGCGAGACGCTCACGTTCACCGGCCTGCCGTTTTTCGCCCCCGAGCTGTTTCAGTCGGTCGAAGTGCGCGATCCTCTGCGTACCAAGCAGTTGCGTACCGGCCTGACCCAGCTTGGGGAAGAGGGGGCCATCCAGGTGTTCCGTCCGGACATGGCGGGCGGCGCGCTCCTGCTCGGCGCCGTGGGCCAGCTGCAGTTCGAGGTGGTGGCGCAGCGGCTGAAGACCGAGTATGCCGTAGACGCCCGCATGGCCCCCTCACGCTACAGCCTGGCGCGTTGGGTGACCAGCAAGGATCCCGCTGCGCTGCGCAAGTTCATGGCCGCCAATGCAGCCAACATGGCGCATGATGTTGTGGATGCGCCCGCTTTCCTGGCGACGTCGGGCGCGCAGCTGCGCATCGCCATGGAGCGCAATCCGGAGATCGAGTTTCATGCCATGCGCGAGCATGCCGGCCATTTCTTCTCGGGCTGACCGGCGCGCTGCTTTCGATACAATGCTCATATCCTCTGCACATGACCTCGAGGCGAGCATTTCATGTCCTGGCGTCTGATCATTGCCTTCCTGTTGCTGGCTGCAGGCTTTTCGGCCTGGGGTGGCCTGCAACTGGGCGATTGGCTGATTGCGCACGGTCCCACACAGATTCAGATGCCGGCCCACCACCCAGAGCTCGACAGCAGCGCGAGCCTGGATGCACAGGGCCGGCCCTTTGTCGCCACAGCCCCGCAGCTGCTGCCCAATGGCCGGCAGGGGGTACCCAGCATGATGCCGCCCGTCGATTGGTCGATCGAGACCACTTCGCTCATGGAGCAGGCCGGCCCCATTGCGCTGGCCACCACGACCATCACCCTCGATCAGGCCATAGAGCAGGCTGCCCTCAGGCAGATGGGGGGCGCGCCGGCAGACCCGCTGGCTGGCATCGGGGTGCCGGGCGGCGGCCATTTCGTGCAGCCGATCGACGTCACCGAGCCCTCCATGTCGCCCGATGGCCCCCCTGTCGGCCGTACGGGTCAGGTTGGTGGGGGCTCGTGGCAGGCCGAGTTCCGTGCCGAGCTCAAGGCCTGTGAAAACGTGGGCTTCTTCTCGCGCCCATCCTGCGCATGGGCGGTGCGCAACCAGTACTGTGAGCCCAATGCAGCCTGGGGCAAGGTCGAGGGCTGCCCTGCCAGGAAATCCGATTTCTGATGTGCTCCCGGCTTCCGATGATCCCACCCGATGGACCCTGTCGACATCATGCATACTGACCCCATGGCCACCGAACCCGCCCCCACGCGCGAAGATCGCCGCCTGTTGCGTCGTACGGTGCTGGCGCACCTGCTGGGCATCTGGGTGCTCATCCTGGTTCTGGTGCTGCTCATCGCCTGGGGTTGGGCACGGCTCGCACAGGCCGTGCTGGCATTCGGCCTGGATTTCGATTTCCGGCGTTTCAATGTGGCCGGCCCCGAAGCCCTGTCGATGCTCGAGCGCATCAATCCCTGGTTCTGGTGGGTTCTGGTGGGTCTGCTCACACTGATCGTGTTGCGCATTCTGTTTGCCCTGGGGCGCAGCCTGCTGGCCCATGCACGCCTGCGCAGGGTCCGCCCAGAGGCCTTTCAGAGGCTCGCGGGGCAGTTGTCCGCGCCCGCACTCGATGTACTTTTATGGGCCTGGCCCAGCACGGATGAACCGCTGCGTGTTGGCGATGTACAACACGCAGCGGCGGAACTGGTTGCCCACCGGGCCACGCGCCTGCAGACGGCCCGCCATCAGCGTCGTGTCCTGCAGGATGCCCTGCAGGCACGACAGAGCGGGCAGCCCTGATGGGCCGCAGAAACGGCATTGGATGGCAGCATGTGCATTGCTCAGGCCGGTTCGGCCGCGTTTTGTGCTTGCATTTTCGTCAAGAATGTGTTCGACTTTCGGCTATGGACACTTCCTGCACACACCCCGATCCAGCCGCCGACACGCCCGTGTCGGGGCGTGTGTGTGCCCGGGTGGCGCCTGCCATCCCGCTTCTGCTGCCCCTGTCGGGCCTGCTGCTGCTAACGATCGGTTGCCGGGCCTAGCGCCACGTGGCAGTCCGGCAACCTGATGCGCCACTTTTTCCCTGGCCCGTGATCCGGGCAGACACCGACAGGTACAGCAATGATCAAGAATCCCGCCACAAAATACGTCCCGTTTGCGCCGTTCGCGCATGACTTCTCCGAACGCACCTGGCCCAGCCGCCGCATCACGACGCCACCCATCTGGATGAGCACCGATTTGCGCGACGGCAACCAGGCCCTCATCGAGCCCATGAGCGTAGAGCGCAAGCTGCGGTTCTTCCGTCAGCTCGTCAAGATCGGCTTCAAGGAGATCGAGGTGGGCTTCCCCTCGGCCTCGCAGACGGATTTCGATTTCGTGCGCACGCTGGTCGATGAAGGACACATTCCGGATGACGTCACCATCATCGCGCTCACCCAGTCGCGCGACGACCTGATCGCACGCACCGTCGAGTCCTGTGCGGGCGCGCGCCACGCCATCATTCACTTGTACAACGCCTGTGCCCCGGCCTTTCGCAAGATCGTCTTTCGCATGAGCCGTGACGAAGTGCGCGCCATCGCGGTCGAAGGCACGCGGGTCGTGAAGGCCGAAATGGCCAAACATCCGGAAACGCACTGGCGCTACGAGTATTCTCCGGAAGTATTCAGCACCACCGAGCCCGAGTTTGCCCTGGATGTCTGCAACGCGGTGGTGCAGGCCTGGCAACCCACGGTCGAAGACAGGATCATCCTCAACCTGCCGGCAACCATCGAAGCGACCACGCCCAATCTGTATGCCGACCAGATCGAGTGGATGCACACCCACCTGAACGAGCGCGACAAGATCGTGCTCAGCGTGCATCCGCACAACGATCGCGGTACCGCCGTTGCAGCGGCTGAATTTGCGGTCATGGCCGGGGCCGACCGGATCGAGGGCTGCCTGTTCGGCAATGGCGAGCGCACAGGCAACGTGGACCTGGTCACGCTGGCGCTCAATCTGTATACGCAGGGGGTGCATCCGGGGCTCGATTTCTCGGATATCGACGAGGTGCGGCGCTGTGTCGAGCACTGCAACCAGTTGCCGGTGCATCCGCGCCACCCGTATGCCGGGGATCTGGTCTTCACGGCGTTTTCCGGTTCGCACCAGGACGCCATCAAGAAGGGCTTTGCGGTCCAGCAGGCGGATGCCGTCTGGGAAGTGCCCTATCTGCCCATCGATCCGGCCGATCTGGGCCGCAGCTATGACGCCGTCATACGCGTCAACAGCCAGTCAGGCAAGGGCGGGGTGTCCTATCTGCTCGAACAGGAACACGGCCTGGTCCTGCCGCGCCGCCTGCAGATCGAATTCAGCCGCGCGATTCAGCGGGTCACCGATGAAACCGGCTGCGAGGTCACATCCAGGGATGTGCATGACATCTTCTGCAGAGAATACCTGGATCTCGATGCGCCTGTGCGGTTGATTCGCCACCGTATCACGGGCAGCCCGAAGGCCACCGGGCAGAAGCAGTTCATGATCGAACTCGAGGTCTCGGTCGATGGCCAGATCCGCAATGTGTCAGGCCAGGGTGATGGCGCGATCTCGGCCTTCATCCAGGCCCTGGGGATCGATGCCCGGGTCATGGACTATCAAGAACATGCCATCGGCACAGGTACCGATACGCGGGCCGCGTCGTATGTCGAAATGCGTATCGATGGCGGGGCCAGCGGTTTCGGGGTCGGGGTGCACGAAGATATCGTGACGTCTTCGTTCATGGCGATCCTGAGCGCCATCAATCGCCATGCTGCGGCGGGCCACCCGATCCGCGTGCAGGATTCGGTGGCCGCCTGAGTGTCCGTACGGATCCTGATGCGGCGCCGACGCTTCGGTGCCGCATCAGGATCCTGTATCGGGGCGGGGTCTCGATCAGGGCGGGCTCAGGAGCCGGCCAGAACTTCCTTCAGGAGGCGGTCGGCTTCATCGACTGCGCCCTGGTAGCTGCCCGTGTGAGACGGTGACGTCACGTAGCGGCCTGCAATGGCCAATGACGGCGTCCCGTCGATCCTGTAGGATTTGGTCAGCTCGTCTGCGCGCCGGATCTTGGCCTGCACCCCGAACGAATTGAACACGTCCGCGAACGTATCGCGATCCACCCCGTGGGCCGCGACCCAGTCGATGATGTCATCGGCGCTGAAGATCTGCTTGCGCTCTTCGTGAATCGCCTTGAAGGCTGCGGCATGCAGGTCCATGCGATCGATGGCCTCGAGGGCATAGAACAGCTTCTGCAGATCCTGCATGCCGGCATTGAAGGCAACCGGAACCCCCTTGAAGACCACGTTGTCGGGCAGGGTGGCTGTCCAGGTCTCGAGCAGGGGTTCGATGCGGGCGCAGTGGGGGCACGAGTATGAGAAGAACTCGAGCACTTCGACCTTGCCCGGGGTGTCCGAGGGCTGGACGGGATCCAGGGTGTCGAAGGTGGCGGCGTGTGCCGGCGACAGGGCCAGGGCACTGAGGCCCAGCGTGACGGTGGCTGCGATGCGGAAAAGTAGGGCTTTCATGGTCTGGATTCCTGCAAGAGTATGAATGAAGGATCGGCACCTGGCCTGGCTGCAGTCACGGCCGGACGACAGCCGATTCGATGTTCTCGTTGCCCAGGCGGCTGCGGGCGCGGTTCATTTCGTCGATGCCCTTGAAGGGGCCCACGCGGACACGATGGATGGGGGCATCGTTGGCGGTGCCGGCTTCGATGCGCACCGGGAAACCGAGCAGCACCACGCGAGCCAGCATGGTTTCGGCCTCGTTTTCGGAACGGAAGGCGCCCGTTTGCAGATAATACGTGGTCTGCGTGCCGGCGGCCGTGCCGCCTGCGGGCGCAGGGGGCGGCGGAGGCGGTGGCGGCAGCCGGCGTTCTGCCGGGCGGGCATCGGCGGGCCCGGGCGTTGCATCGGTGCCAGGCGCAGAATCATTGCCGCTGCGGTTGCCCAGGCCTGCAATCAGGCTGCTGATGCCATCGGGCCCAGTGCTCTGGCCATCGGGGGCGGGTGTGCCCAGCCCGCTGCCACCCTGGGCAGTGCTGCGGCTGCCCGCCGGCCCGTTCTTGCCGTACAGGGCAATGTTCGGATCGGGCGCATTGGCCACGTCCGGCAGGAGTGTACCGGGCGGATTGCGGCTGGCCTTGTCCTTGAAGGGCATGGGGGCCTGGGTCACGAACAGCGCCACGGCCACGGCCGCCCCCACGCCCAGCACCATGCCCACGACGAGCAGGAGCCAGTTGGCCGAGCGGGGTGAGGATTTCTTTTTGCGCGCCATGGCCTACATGTGCTCCGGCGCACTGACGCCGAGCAGGCCCAGGCCATTGGCAATGACCTGGGCCGTGGATCGGGCCAGTTCCAGCCGTGCGGCGGCCAGCGGGGCCTCGTCGACCAGGATGCGTTCGGCGTTGTACCAGGCATGAAAGTCGGCGGCGCAGTCGCGCAGCCAGAAGGCCAGCTGGTGTGGGGCGAGTTCATTGGCGGCCTGGGTCAGTACCCCCGGATATTCGGCCAGGCGTTTCAGAAGGGTGATTTCGGTCGTCGACACAAGACGGCTGAGGTCGGCCTGCTGGCGGCTTGCCGCTGCGTTCTGGCGCAGCAGCGAATGGATGCGGGCGTGGGCATACTGGATGTAGTACACCGGGTTTTCTTCGCTGTGCGATAGCGCAAGATCGATATCGAAGACGAATTCGGCATCGGCGCGGCGCATGGCGAGGAAAAACCGCACGGCATCGCGCCCGACCCAGTCGATCAGGTCGCGCAGCGTGACATAGCTGCCGGCGCGCTTGGAAATCTTGACTTCGGCGCCGTCGCGCATGACGCGCACCATCTTGTGCAGCACGTAGGCTGGATAATCCGCCGGGATGCCCAGGCCCAGGCCCTGCAGGCCGGCCCGCACCCGGGCCACGGTGCCGTGATGGTCGCTGCCCTGGATGTTGATCGCGCGTCGGTACCCGCGTTCCCATTTGGTGACGTGGTAGGCGACATCCGGCACGAAATACGTGTAGCTGCCATCGGACTTGCGCATCACCCGGTCTTTGTCGTCTCCGGTGCCGAGTTCTGTCGTGCGCAGCCAGAGCGCGCCTTCGTGCTCGTAAGTGTGCCCGGCATCGATCAGCGCCTGGACGGTCTGTTCGACACGGCCATCGGCATAGAGTGAGCTTTCGAGATAGTAGTGGTCGAATTGCAGACCGAAGGCCTGCAAGTCGAGATCCTGCTCGTGGCGCAGGCTGGCCACGGCGAACCGGCGGATGGCTTCGAGATCATCTGCATCGCCGCTGGCCTGCACGGGCGTGCCGTCGCTGGCCTGTGCGGTGCCTTGCGCCAGATAGGCGCGGGCGATATCGGCGATGTACTCGCCCCGGTAGCCGTCTGCGGGATAGCCGGGGTCTTCGGGCTGCAGGCCACGCGCACGCGCCTGTACACTGACGGCCAGATTATGGATCTGATTGCCGGCATCGTTATAGTAGAACTCGCGCGTGACCTGCACCCCCTGGGTTGCGAACAGCCGGCACAGCGAATCACCCAGGGCCGCCTGGCGTGCGTGGCCCACGTGCAGCGGGCCAGTGGGATTGGCCGAGACGAACTCGATCAGCATGCGGACAGGCTGGGGCTGCCGGTGGCCAAACGAGGTGCCCTGTGTGGCGATTTCTGCCAGCACGGCCTGATGCGCTGCGGCGCTGAGGCGGAGGTTGATGAAACCGGGCCCGGCAACCTCGGCGTGGGCGATCAGCGCCCGGGCGCCGTCGAGAGCCACCAGCGCGCTGACGATGCCCTGCGCGAGTTCGCGCGGCTTGCGCTGCGCCAGGCGGGCCAGTTGCATGGCGACATTGCAGGCCACATCGCCATGGGCGGCCACCTTGGGACGCTCGAGCGCGATGTCTGCGTCTACGCCGGGCAGCACCGTGGCGAGGGCCTGGTGAAACAAGGCGATGAGTTGGGCGTGTTGCTGATCCAGCATGGTATCCGTGCATGAAAGACTCCCGAAATGATAGCCTGATTTCAAAGCGGCTGTGGCTGGGCCAGAGGTGCAGGCAAGCCCCATTGGGCCTGCAGCCAGCGTGCATAGGCCTGCATGTCGACCTGACCGACCACATTGCCGGCCTGGCCGGATTGATCGATGCGTTCGATGAAAGCCTCGAAGAGCTGGCGCTGGGCCTGACCCAGCACCGGGTCGGTGCCTTGCAGGCCCAGCGAGCGGGTCGCCGAATCCTGGATCAAGCGGTCGCCGGGCGCCAGGCCGCGCAGCAGCGGGGCGCGTTCGTCGTGCAGCAGCGGCTGGCTGACATTGCGGTCATCGGCTGACAGCGCAGCCAGTGGGACCTCGGCCGCCAGGGCCTGCCAGACCATCCAGTTCAGGGCCACGTCGGACAGGTCGCCCCTGGTATCGGTGGATGCCGGCAGATCGCTGAACAGGCCGCCGCCGATGTCCGAGTGCGCGCCGATGAACGGCGCTTCGATGGTGTGCCCGGCGGCGCTGTCGCGCACCGAAACCAGCGGAAACAGCACGCGGTATTCGTGTGTGGCGACCGCATGGGCCACCCATTGCCAGGCCCCTGCGATGCTCAGGTCGTAGCCGGCATTGGCCGAGCCCAACAGGCCGAATTGTGCGACGGTGTCGAACAGGCCCATGAAGCGCAGATCGACGCACAGGCCGATGGTGCCACGCAGTGGGTCGTCGTAGGAGAACCAGCCCCCTTGTGTATTGCGGGCAATGCGGTTGGCGAATTCGCGCGCCAGGGCTGCGCCGCGCGAAAACCCCAGAATGTCGATGGGCAGCGGGGTCGGCAGGCCACGGGCAGTTTCCATGGCATTCAGCAGGGATTGCCATTGATTCTTCAGGATCTGCTGGCTGCTGGCGGCGGTGACGGCATCCCAGGTGAGGTAGCCGGCCCGGCCGGGGCCGGCATGATAGTACGCCGCCCCGTCGGCGTAGATCTGGGCCAGCTTCCAGACGTTGCTGCCGGCGGCCGCGTTCTGCCGGGTGCCGTCAAAGGCCAGCAGTATCAGCCCCAGCGGATCGGCATGGCGCAGAAACTGCTGGGCGCCATGGCCCAGGGCCTGCTGCCCGGGGAGCGGACCCAGCGGGTCTGGCTCGAGATAATGGCCGCGCTCGGGCAGATAGGTGCGAAAGACGTTGTCGTACCAGCCGGTGGCCGGGTCTTCGACCTGGCCCGGGCGGCGCAGAGGGAATTGCAGATCCCCCGTCATCTGGAGGATCTGGCCGAAGCCGTCATGCACGGCCTGCCAGCGCACTGCGCCGTGCTCGTCTGTAATGCGTACGGGGGTGCCCTGCAGATCGGCATGGATGAAATACAGGCGTGTGCGGCCCTGTGCATCCGTCTGCAGAAGGCCGACCGGCACCTGATTGGCGTAGAGATAGCGCTGGCTGATCCCGAATGTGCCTGGCCGCGGTGCGTCCGCCGGATACCGCCACAGGCCGACGAGACGGTTGTCCAGATAATAGCGCTCGATGTGCATGCCGGCATACCGGCTGCGGATCTGGTGACCGCGGGCGTTGTAGTCATGGCGTGCGATCAGTTGGCCGTTCTGGCGCACCTCGGCGAGGCGCCCCTGAGTGTTGTACCGCAATGAACGCGTACCGATGGACAGGGGCAGGCCCGCAGGGTTGCGCATGATCGCCGGCAATGGTGTGGTGCGTCCGTTCTCGGCCCGGGCCAGCAGGCTGCCGTCCGGGCGCCAGGCCCACCACTGCCGTTTCGTGGCCTCGAATTGCCCGATTTGCCGATCCTGTGCGTCATGCGGGTAATGACGATCGAACAGCAACCCGCCCGGCTTGTGCCATTGGCCATGCCGGGTGATGCGACCCTTGCGATCGAGGGCCAGCTGCTGGCCCCACAAGGGCGTGTCACCACGCGACAGCACCAGCTGGCTGGCCTGGCCATCGCCATTGGCACGCCCCTGCAGGTGCAGGCCGTTGCCGTAGCGGTAGCCGGCCAGGCCGGGGAGGGTGTCAAGGACTGGATGAATGCGGCCTTGCGGGTCTTCCCAGCTCAGGCTGCGCAAGGTGGCTGGATCTGACCAGCGGTAATGAAGCACGCCGCCTTCGGGCAGTTCGTGGCGCATCAGCCGGCCGCGGGCATCATGTTCGAAGCGCTCCTGGTAGCTCAGCGTGCTGCTGCCCTGCAGGGGGCGCTGCACCTGGTGAACACGCACCCGCCCCTGCTGGTCGCGTGCCAGCACCTCGGTTTCCATGGGGTGCACGAGGCGTTCGGGCCATGGCCCGCGCCATTGGATATGGATGTCCACAGCCTGTGCCTCGCGATCGGAATAGCGCAGCCGGGTGGGCCGGTGCGTGTCGTCGTGCAATACGGTCATGCGCCGGCCGTCGGCCCATTCGACGCGTTGCAAACGGCCAGCGGCGTCATGGTGCAGGCGGGTCTGCCCGGTGAGCACGCTGGCCCATGTGTGGCGCAGGCCCTTGGCATCATGATGCAGTTGCAGGCCGGGCCAGCCACCAGAGGCCTGGCGCAGGCTGCGCAGCTGGTCGCGCCGGTCGCGGCCCAGCGTCAGGTCACCGATGCGTGCCAGCCGGCCCTGTGTGTCGTGTTCGAAGACGGTCTCGTACGTGGGGCAGATCGGGCAGGCCTGGCCCTGGGCATATTGCAGGGTGGGGCGCCCGGCGCGCACGCTGTGGCGCAGCACGGCCCGGGCCGAACCCGCCTCGAGGCTCGTGCGCGTCGCGGGTGCGGGCGGGGTGACAGGACCAGGACCAGGACCAGGACCAAGGCCAGGATCAGTGCCTTCCGGGGGATGGCGTTCAGGCGCCTCATAATGAAGCCTGAGCGGGCTGGTCGTACCGTGCTCGCCGGCGATGGCCTGCACCACACGGCCTGCCGGGTCATAACCCCACGTGCGCACGCGCAGGGCCCGGCCATCGGCCTGTTGCAGGCTGATGCCGGTGATCAGACGGCGCTGCCCCGCCTGCAGCGGGGCCTCGTAGTGCAGGATGCGCCGCATGCCATCGGGGCGCTGGATCTCTTTCAGGCGCACGGGCTGGCCGACGTAGGTGTATGAAAAACGGCCCAGCGGTGTGTCCAGGGCAACCAGACGGGCGGCGCCATCGATGATCCGGTAATTCAGCAAGAGGGCCCCGGCCGGGTTGCCTACCCGTTTCAGAAGGCCCTCCAGTGCGGCATCGCTGGAGGCCGGACCGGGTTGCGTGCTGTGGTATTCGAGCTGCAGGCGTGGGCCGGCAGATCCGCCAATTGCCTTCAGGCGCCCACGATGATCGAACACCAGATGGCGTGCCCTGCCTTCGGGATCCATGGCGGAGGCATTGTGCCATTGCGGCTGTTCGGGGTCGGCAAGATCCAGCCAGCCGCTGGCTGCCGGCCCGGTGGCCCGGCCGTCGGGGTCGAAGCGCAGGCTGCGCCCATCAGGGAAATCGAGGCGCCAGCCGTCGGTGAGCGCGTGCAGCCGGATATCGTACTCGTGCTGCCAGCCGCGCCCCAATGGCCCGTCATTCAGGCGCCCGGCGCGATACAGCCGCACCCAGGACGGATGGCCGGCATACGTCGGCTGCGGCACATCGATTTCGCGCAGGAATTTCTCGCCACTGGGCAGGTGGATGGGATTGCCGAGGCCGGAATCCGGACCCGGTTCGTGTGCCGGCCCCAGTGGGCTGCTGGCCCCGCACGGGGCCTGTATGGCGGGCGCCTGACAGGTCAATGCGGCCTGCACGGCCATGGGCATCAGGGCCAGGGCAGACAGCAGGGTGCAGCGCGCAATCCGGCCGCGCGCCAGGCGCTGGCGGCACCGTCGAATGACGCATGCAAGCCGGGACGCATATGCTGAAACAGGGTGGGGCATGTCCTGGGTGGCCTGACGGCCGGGCTGTTGGCGAGATGGGATCCATTACGGTCTGATTGTTCATCTTGGCAGCCTGCGGGCGATGGGTTAGTGTATGGATATGTCCATTGCGGGAAATCACCATGCTTGTTGTGTTTCAGTCGAAATCGGCCGCCGAGGTGCTCATGTTCGCCCAGCACGCCCGGCCTATCCTGCAGGCGGCCGGCAAGGTATTCGATACGCCGGGGCTCCCCGAGCGCGGGGTGATCACCCGGGCGCAGTTGGATGCCGCCATCGCAGGGATCGAAAGCCTGATGGCTGCCGATGTCAGCCATGACGATCCGGATGATGACCACGATGATTCTGCCGAGCATCCGATTTCACGCCCGGTGGGCATGCGCCGGCGCGCCTGGCCGCTGTTGGCGATGTTGCGTCTGGCGCGCGAAGAGGGCGAGGACGTGACTTGGGAACCGGCCCCCATCTGGTGATGCCAGGCTGGTGATCCGGTGCCGGCCCGGGTTGGCATTGCGCAGCGGGGCTATCGGGGCTGCGGCCTGCCGGGCTGGGCCTTGCGCGCGATCACAGGTCGGCCTGCAGCGCCTGCACCAGGGCGGTGATCACGGCATCGCGCCGCTCGTCTGGCGCTGCGGGGCCCGCGATTGCACACCAGGCGGGCTGGCTGCGGGCTTCCTTCAGCAGATCCCCGGCTGGCGCAGGCAGCGTGGGTGCCGCTGCTCGTGACTCTTGCGGGGGTTCGGCAAGGTCGGGCGCCACTGCGGTGCCCGCAGCCCCGGCTGTTTCGGATCCGATGGCCTGGGTGGCTGCATGGCCACGCCGCTCCAGTGCCCGCAGCAGGGCCAGTTGCCGGATCGCCAGCAGCTGCAGAACAGGGTCATCCACGGTCATCTCGCGCCGCCCTGACAGCCGGGACACCAGCCGCCTGCCCCATTGCCCGGCGCCCTGCCACGTGCCGCCCAGGGCCGCGCCAAGCAATGTGGCCGCACCCAGGCTCAATCCGCCGGTCAGGACGTCCACGGTGGCGCCGGCCATGGCGCCCGTGGCCAGCCCTTTGCCGACCTGAATGCCAAACTGGCGCAACGCCTGCGGATGAAAGAGATCCATCCCCCAACGCTCGCCCTCGAGCGGCAGTTCGTGGTGCGGAAATGCAGCTCTGCTGAACTGGTACCGCTTCAGCATTGCGTCCACACAGCGCTGCTCGCGGCTGCGGACCTGCTGGCGCAAGGCACGGCTGGCTGCGGCCACGGCGGCGGGTTCATCCGTGCAGGACACGCGCAGGGCCGCGCTGTCGACCAGCAGTTCGGCGATCAGGTGCAATGCGTCATGCCGGCGCTGAGCCTGTTCGGCCTGCAGGTGTGCCTGCAGGCGTTGCAGCGTGGTGTCGTGGCGCTCGAGCAGCAGGCCCAGGCGCTGCAGCAGGTGTGCTTCGCCATCCACGGGTGGCACGACCGTGTCGAAATCCACGCTGACGTGCAGGCCCTGTCGGGCCAGCGCGGTGCGCCAGGCCGTCGGATCAGCCTGCGACGTGTGGGTGAAATTGAGCACGGGCAGCAGGGGGCGGCCGCACATGGCCAGCAGGGCCAGTTCGTCGCGATGCTTGGGCAAGACGGGATCCCGTGCATCGATGACATAGAGTGCGGCGTCGGCCTGCAGAACGGCCCGCAGCACGCGGCATTCCTGCTCGAACCTGTCCTGGGCCCGGGCGCTCTCGAGAAGCATGCGGATGCGTTCGGGGCCATCGGGCCGTGAACCAGCCGGCACCAGCGCATCCAGATAGTCCAGTGCGCCCATGGCGTCCTCGAGCCCCGGGGTGTCGCGCAGGATCATCAGGGCCTGGCCCCGGTCATCCAGCAGCCGGGCGCTTTCGACCTGACGTGTCGTGCCGGGCTGGTCCGCCACGGCACCGAAGTGTTCATCACGCAACAAGGTGCGCAGCAGTGAGGTCTTGCCGGTGTTGGTGTGTCCGACAACGGCCAGGTCCACGGCTTTGATCGGTTCAGTCATGCATTGGGCCCCCCGCGGCGTTGAGCGGCGACGACGGGTCCGCCAGCATGGGGATGCCCCGGTCGGCCAGCGCCTGCTGCCAGATGGCCAGACGCGCCGGCGTGGCGCCACCCAGACAGGTCACCTGCAGGCCCGGGCACAGGGTGTGAAGTTCCTCGAACCAGTGGAGGGTGCCCCGATCGGGTGTCAGGCGGGCATCGCAGAAAAGCACCAGCCGCGCCGGCGGGGGATCCAGGAGGTGGCGCACGCGCTGGCGATCGTCACGGTCATCGCTGCGGCCCAGATTCTGGATGCCTGCCGACAGACCGGGCGGCGGCCAGACGAGATCGGGCCCCAGTTCATGCGCCAGTATGGCCGTATTGCCACTCAGTGGATCGGTCAGAGGCCTCGATGCCCGATGTGCTGCGCGGGTCGGGGCCGGCTGATCGGTGCCCAGGGACTCATGCCGTGGGGCCAGGCGCTCGCGCAGCTCGACCCAGCCCGGCAGGGTCGGATCGATGCGCAGCCTGCGCAGGCGGTGGCGCAATTCGACCGCACAGGCCAACAGGGCGAGCACGCGCGGCAACAGGCCCCACGTGAGCACGCACCCGACCAGCCAGAGCGACCAGTCTGCCTGCACGGTGGCGGATGCGGCGGCATCGTTCAGGCTGGCTGCGATGCCTGCGGCGGAGGGTATGGGAAATCCGAACCAGGCGGGCAGCGCGCCCAGCCAATGGGTCAGGTGGGTGAATGCCCCCGGCGAGAGCAGCGTGGTCTCCCAGTGAAAGCGGTATTGGCGTGTGCTGAGCAAAAGCACGAGCGTAGACAGCATGCCCAGAAACACCGCACACCACAGCGCATGACTGATCAGCCCCATGGCTGCGGCGGTGGCGCGGGCCCGGCCCAGCAGCGAGAGCAGGGCCTGGCCGGCCAGGGCCGCGTCCGGGCCACGCGCCAGGCGGCGGGTCAGCCAGAGCCACAGTGAGGCGAGGCCGTGACCACCGGACAGCGCCGGCAGCCGGCTGAGCAGCCACAGAGCGTACGTCAGGAGATGCAGCCCGAGCAGACCGGTGAGCGCCAGCGCGAGGTTGATGCGGCCGCCCTGTTGCGCCAGTACGGTGGCCGCCGTGCCGGCGCCGGTGGCGCAGGCCATGGCCAGCAGCAGGATCATGGCCCAGCGGGCGCCGTGTGCCCAGTGCTGCAGGTGTTGTCGCAGACCGCTGTCGGATGCCAGGCAGTGGGCCCGCCACAGGATGCGGCCTGGCAGGTCGTCGGCCTGTGCGCAGGCCACCCGGCTGGCCTGGGCGTCATCCAGGGGCCCTTGGTAGGCCTCGTGCAGCCGGATGGCCTCGGCCAGCCAGCAGGCCATTGCGGGTTGGGCCGCCGGACCGGGATCAGGCGTGCCGTTGACAGGGTGTCTCATGCGGACAATACGCGTGACAGATGAAGCGCAACAAATGAAAGATGATACCGAGTTTCAGCGCGGTGCTTCGCAGGGCCGCAGTACGGTCACGCCGCCGTCCGAAGGCATGAGTGCCCGCAGTGGCCGGCACTGGCCGTGAACGCACCAGTCGTAATCGGGCACGAAGTGCGAGCGGGTCAGCCGCAGGGCCTGCAGGGGGGCCGTATGCGGCTGATAGGCATACCAGCCGTTGGCCAGCAACTGCGCATCGGCGGGGGGCTCCATGCCGGCGCCGGAGCCGCGGATCCGTGCCTGACCGGGGATCAGCATGATCTGTCCGTGCGGGTTGCGTTCGATGCGGTAGTCTTCTTCCCAGCGCTGCTTTTCGATCGAATGGGTCCAGGCCAGCGTGAAGTGCTCGCCAGGCAGGTAGCGCGGTGGCAGATCAGGCTGTGCGGCCAGGGTCAGGCAGGCGCCCAGGGCCAGCAGCATCAGGCCACCTGCGCGGGTTGCCTGTGCCGGCGCCAGCCCAGCGTGTGCCAGACCAGGAACAGCGCGCACGCGGCGAAGCCCAGTTCATCGCTGATCGGCAGTGCAGCCACCAGCAGAGCAGCTGCCAGCACCGCATAGAGGCGCTCCAGGGGATTGAGCCGCATGAGCAGAAAGCCGGTGACCCCCGCCCCCCAAAGGCCGATGGCCAGCAAGGCCTTGAAGATCACGTAGATCACGTCCAGTGGCCCGCCACCCTGGAGCATCAGGGCGGGTGTGTAAACCGCCATATAGGGCACCACGAAGCCGGCCACGGCCACCCTGAGGGCCTGGATGCTGATCTTCAGGCCGTCTTCCCGGGCAATCGGGGCGGCTGCAAAGGCCGCCAGCGCGACAGGGGGTGTCAGGTCGGCCATGATGCCGAAATAGAACACGAACATGTGCGAGATGATCAGGGGCACCCCGAGATTGAGCAGGATGGGGGCGGCGAGCGAACTGGTGATGATGTAATTGGGGATGGTGGGAATGCCCATGCCCAGCACCAGACAGGTGATCATGGTCAGGAACAGGGCCAGCAGCAGGTTGTTCTCGCCAATGGCGATGACCTCGCCGCCAAAGGCCGCCGCCACGCCGGTCAGGTTGATGATGCCGATGATCACCCCGACCAGAGCGCAGGCGATGGCCACCGACAGCGCGTTGCGCGCGCCCTCGGCCAGTGCATTGAGTGACAGGCGCAGTGCTTCGCGGCCATGACGGCGCAACAGCAGGATCATGGCCAGTACGGCAATGATCACAAAAAAGTCGGTGACGCCGAAGCGCACGAACCCTGCGCAGGCCACCCCCATCAAGAACCAGAACAGATAGCGCAGCACCAGCGGGCGAGCACCCTGGATGACCGCAGCGCCAAAGATCAGGATGACGGTCAGGCCCAGACCGATCGTGCCCGAGAACAACGGTGTGTAACCCGAAAACAGCAGGGCGACCAGCCCGATCAAGGGCAGCAGCAAGTACCAGCGCAGGCGCAGGGCTCGCCACGGATTGGGGCAATCTTCTTTTGCCAGACCATGCAGGCCCCGGCGGCCTGCTTCGAGGTGCACGGTCCAGAATGCAGTCGCAAAGTACAGAACGGCAGGGATGATGGCGGCCTTGATGACTTCGACATAGGCAATGTTGAGCGTTTCGGCCATGATGAACGCCACCGCCCCCATGACGGGCGGCATGATCTGCCCGCCCATGCTGGAGGTGGCCTCGACCCCGCCGGCGAAAGCCGGTGAATAGCCAAAGCGCTTCATGAGCGGGATGGTGAACTGCCCCGTGGTGACGACGTTGGCCACGCCCGAACCGTTGATGGTGCCCATCAGCCCCGAGCTGACCACCGACACCTTTGCCGGCCCGCCGCGCGTATGCCCCACGAGCCCCATGGCGAAGTCGCTGAACAGCGTGATCATGCCGGCCTGTTCCAGGAACGCGCCGAACAGGATGAAGAGGTAGATATAGGTGGACGACACATAGGTGGGCGTGCCGTAGATCCCTTCTACCCCGAAACTCATGGTGCTGACGATCTGGTCCAGACCGTAGCCCCGGTGCATGAGCGGATCGGGCAGGTACTGGCCAAACAGGCCATAGGCGAGGAAGAGGCCGCAGATGATGGGCAGGGCCCAGCCCATCATGCGGCGGGTGGCCTCGAACACCAGAACGATGGTGAGGATGCCCACCACCATGTCGGCATCGGTCATCTGGCCCGCCCGGGCGGTGAGGTCGGCTTCGAAGATCCAGTGGTAGAAACTGGTGACGAAGCCGATGAGACCGAGGAGCCAGCCCAGGCCCACGCGCCATGGGCTGCGGCCCTGCGAAAAAAGCGTGAAGATCATGAGCAGCACGAACCCCACGTGGATGGAGCGGATCACCTGACTGGACAGCGGGCTGTAGGCGGCCGTCCAGATCTGGAATGCCGAGAACACCACGGCGACCCAGAAGATGGCGCGTGGCAGGGGCCGGGTCAGGAGGTCGTGAGATTCGCTCATGGGGTTCCACGCAGAGGCGGCCCGGCCTGTGAGGTGCCGGACCGCCTGCAGTCTGCGATGACGGGCGTGCGCCCGATCACTGGATCAGGCCGACTTCCTTGAAGTAGCGTTCCGCCCCCGGGTGGACCGGGACGGGCATGCCCTTGAGGGCGTTCTTGATATCGATGGCCTTGGCTGCATTGTGCGCAGCCTTGAGTGTATCGAGCTGTTCGTAGAAGACCTTGGTCATTTCGTAGACCAGATCATCGGGTACGGTTTCGGCCGTGATCAGGAAGTTGGGCACCGCGACGGTGGGTGTGGCCGTGGTCTGACCCTCGTAGGTGTCGGCCGGGATCGTGGCGGGCTGATAGGCGGCGTTGCCGATTTTTTCGATCACGTCGACCGGAATCGGCACGATGACGATGCTCACGGACGTGGCCAGATCGCGGATGGAGGCCACCCCCAGGCCGGCCGATTGCAGCGTGACATCGAGTTGACGATTTTTCATGAGTTCGACCGATTCGCCGAACGGCAGGTATTCGACCTTGGAGAAGTCGTCGTAGCTCAGGCCGGCGGCCTTGAGCACGGCCCGGGCGTTGAGTTCGGTGCCCGAACGGGCCGCCCCCACCGAGATGCGCTTGCCCTTGAGGTCGGCCAGGGTCTTGATGCCCGAATCGGCATTGGCCACGATCTGGATGTAGTTGTTGTAGGTGCCCGTCATGCCGCGCAGCTTGGTGAGCGGGGCCTTGAAGCCGGCTTCGGCGTTGCCGGTATAGGCGTCGGCCACCGTGTCGGCCAGCGCAAAGGCCAGTTCGCCACGACCGGCCTCGAGCAGGTTCATGTTTTCGGCCGAAGCCTTGGTGACCTGTGCCGTGGATTTTGCATCGGGAATATGCTTGCTGTAGATTTGCGAGAGTGCGACCCCCAATGGGTAATACACGCCGCTTTGGCCGCCGGTGAGGATATTGATGAATTGGGTGGCTGCATGGGCCGGTGTGACGGCCACAGCCGCCATGGCCACGATGGCCGCAGCGAGCCAGTGGGTCTTGCGCATGATGGGTTTCCTTGTTGAATCCGTGGAATATACAGATGGTAACAGCCGCCTGTCTCAAGGCAACCCCGTAATCACCCTGAGCTATACTTTCTCATGCCCCGCATCGATCTTCTCGAGCCAACCGTCATGTTGGCCACGGTGGTGCAGTGGCTGATACTGGCCTCGCTCACCGGCCTGGTCGTGGGGGCCGGGGCCAGCGCCTTCCTGCACGCCCTGTTCTTCATGACGGGCCGGACACAATCCATGCCGTTGTGGTCCTACTGGCTGCTATTGCCGGCCGCAGGGCTGGCCAATGGCCTGCTCATGGGCTGGAGCCTGCGCTGCCAGCAGGCAGCGGGCCTGCGTGATTCCATCTTTGCGGCCGTCAACGAGCAGGGCGGGCGCATGCCCTGGCGCATTTTCTGGATCAAGCCGCTGGCGGCGATCATCACGCTGGCGAGCGGGGGCTCGGCGGGCAAGGAAGGGCCGTGCTCACACCTGGGGGCCACGCTGGGCGCCTGGCTGGGCCAGGTGTTCCGCCTCAATGTCGAACTGCGCCATCGCATCGTCGCCTGTGGCGTCAGCGCCGGTTTTGCCAGTGTGTTCGGCACGCCGATCGGGGGGGCGATCTACGGGGTCGAAATGCTGGTGATCGGGCGCATCCGCCATGATTTCCTGTTCCCTGCGCTGATTGCCGGGGTCACCGCGTTCCAGGTCAGCAAGGCCCTGGACATTCCCTACGAAGACTATGCCCTCGCCGTCCGGGGGCCGTTTTCCGAACCTCTGTTCCTGCGTACCTTGCTGATCGGCATTCTGTGCGGTCTGGTGTCGCGGTTTTTCGTGGATATGGTTCAGGCCGTACGCCGCTTCTGCCTGCGGGTGCAGGCGCGCTGGTCAATCTGGCCGCCCTTGATGCCGGTGGCCGGTGGTGTGGTCCTGGCCCTGCTGGTCACGCTGCAGGTGCCCACGGATTATCTGGGGTTGAGCCTGCCGCTCATGGATCAGGCCCTGGCAGGCGGCAGCGTCGCGGGCAGCGGTTTTTTCTGGAAAACGCTGCTGGTGGCCATCACGCTGGGCTCCGGCTTCTATGGCGGCATCGTCACGCCACAATTCGTGATTGGCGCGCTGACCGGCAACAGCCTGGGGCTTCTGTTCGGTATCGATCCTGCGCTCGGGGCAGCGGTCGGGCTGGTGTCGGTCGTCGCGGCGTGTTCCAATACGCCTCTGGCCGCCATCCTGATGGGGGTCGAGCTCTTTGGTGCCGAAACCGGCACGCTGTATGCAGCGGGTGCGGCCATCGCCGCCTACCTGATCATTGGCCACCGCAGTGTCTATCCGGATCAGCGGGTGGGCCATGCAAAATCGTCCTGGCTGCGGGCGCGCAGCGATATTCCCGTAGGGCAGGAAAAGATACACCTGTCCTGGGGGCTGGTGCGGGCCTGGCATCAGTGGCGCGCGCACGGCTGGCAGTCGCTGTGGCAGGCGCGGTCGCGTGGCCAGCGTCAAGAACCCTCCCCTGATTCCGTCCGACAATCCGATGATAGACAACCCTGAACTCGTACTGGCTGGTATCGGCGTGCTGGCGATGGGCGCCCAGTGGCTGGCCTGGCGGGTCGGTGTGCCCGCCATCCTGTTTCTGCTGCTTGCGGGTATTGCAGTGGGTCCGGTGGCGGGCTGGCTCGATCCCGATGCGCTGTTCGGCGACCTGCTCTTTCCTCTGGTGTCCCTGTCGGTGGCCGTGATTCTGTTCGAAGGCAGCCTGACCCTGCAATTTCATCAGCTGCGCGGTCTGCGTCGTGTCGTGCGCCGGCTGGTTGGCGTGGGCACGCTGATCAGTTGGGGCGTTGCGGCGTGGGCGGTTCATTTCTTTCTTGATTTTCCACCCGATCTGGCCATTCTGTTCGGGGCGATCACGGTGGTCACCGGGCCCACGGTGATCGCCCCGCTGCTGCGCACGGTTCGGCCCGTGGCGCCAGTCGCCCATGCCCTGCGCTGGGAAGGCATCCTGATCGATCCCATTGGTGCATTGCTGGCGGTGCTGGCCTACGATCTGGTGGTGGCCTTGCGCATGACGCAGGACTGGGGCTTTGCCTTGTGGGATTTCAGCATCACGCTGGTCACCGGCCTGGTGCTGGGCGTCATCGCCGGCAGCCTGCTGTCCACCTTGCTGCGCAGGGGCTGGGTGCCCGATGCCCTGCTCAATCTGACGGTTCTGGCCAGCGTCTTTGCTGCATTTTCGCTTTCCAACATGCTGCAGCACGAGTCCGGCCTGCTGACGGTGACCATCATGGGGATCTGGCTGGCCAATCGGCCCGGCATTCCGCTCGACGACATCCTCGAGTTCAAGGAAACGCTCAGCCAGATCCTGCTGTCGGCCCTGTTCATTCTGCTGGCTGCCCGCGTGGCGCCCGATCGCATGCTCGAACTGGGCTGGCCGGCGCTGGGGGTGCTGGCGGTCATGCTGTGGGTGGGGCGTCCGCTCAAGGTGGCGTTCTCGACCTGGGGTTCGGCGCTCAATTGGCGCGAGCGCAGCCTGCTGGCCTGGATCGCGCCGCGGGGCATCGTGGCCGCGGCTGTTTCAGCCCTGTTCGCCCTGCGCCTGGAGGCCATTTCGGTGCCCTACGGCGATCGATTGCTGCCCATGACCTTTCTGCTGATCATCGTCACCGTGGTCTGGCAGAGTCTGACGGCCCGTCCTGTGGCGCGCCTGCTCGGGGTGGCCGAGCCCGAACGGGTCGGGTTCCTGATTGCCGGTGCCAATCCCGTGGCGCGCGCCATCGGTCTTGCCCTGCACGAGCAGAAGATTCCCGTGCGGCTCTGTGACAGCGACTGGTACAGCCTGTCCAAGGCCCGCATGCTGGGCCTGCCCACGTACCACGGCATGCCCGTGTCCGAGCATGCACGGCACAATCTCGATACCACGGGGCTGGGCCGTTTGCTGGCCCTGGGCATGCGCGATCACGTGAACCAGCTGATTGCCGTACGCGGCCGTGACGAATATGGCAAGAAACGGGTCTTCAGCCTGCCGCGCTCCAGGGGGCCCGATACGGCCGAGAAGCATGCGCTGACCCCCGAGTATCGAGGTCGTACCCTGTTTGCCCCAGAGTTGGGGTACTGGACACTGTCGGCCCTGTTGTCGGCCGGGGCGCAGATCAAGGCCACCCGCCTGTCCGAGACCTTCGGCTTCAACCAATATCGCAAGGGCAGCGATGCAGGTGCCGTCATTCCACTGTTCGCCCTCAATCCGAAGGGATATGCACGTCCCTTCACGCTGGATCGGAGCCTGGAGCCAGAGGCGGGCTGGATGATCATCGGCCTGCATGTGCCCGCGGATGTGTCTGCGGATGTGTCTGCGGATGTGTCTGCGGATGTGTCCGCGGATGTACCCGTGGATGTACCCGTGGATGTGTCCGTCGATGTGTCCGCGGATGTACCCGTGGATGTACCCGTGGATGTACCCGCGGATGTACCCGTGGATGTACCCGTGGATGTACCCGTGGATGTACCCGTGGATGTACCCGTGGATGTGCGTGCGCCCGGGGTCCATGAAACGGTCTGACCCGGAACCCGTCCGCGAGGGCCGGACCCGGGGCGCCAGCATGCATTCGGGGTTATCCCTGCCGTATGTTTGCGAATGTGACAGCCGCACTCGAATGGCTACTCTGCACGCATGATACAACCCGATACAAGGAGACCTCATCATGCGTGAGCGACTTGACTGCGCCCTGCTGGCGCTCGAGCAGGATCACTGGGTCGACACCTGCCGCGGTACCCACGCGGGTGGCCGGCTGGTCCTGCATCCTCTGCAGGTCCGTGACAGGCCGGGCCAGCCCGGCCATGCCTGTGCCGAAGCCCGTCTGGCCGATCCCGCTCTGGCCCACGGGCGCTATGATGCCGCCCTGGTGCACGTGGATGAGCGCAGCCTGGGGGTGTGGCGCACTGCTTTGGCCGGTCGCATCGGGCGGCTGCCGGCTGTCGTCCTGGTCTATGCGGCAGATCTGCGGGCCCAGGCGGTGCGCGATCTGCTCACGCTCGGGGTCAGCGATTTTTCGCGCCCGCCATTCTGCCCCGAAGAATTGCGGGCGCGTATCGAACACGCGCTGCGGCGGCTGCGCCCGCTGGGGGTGGCCGAAAGTGATCCGGTCTATGGCGTGCAGGGCCTGGCCTTGCGCGCGTCCCAGCCAGCCAGTACGGGCCAGCCCGTCAGGCAGGCCATCACCGAGGCCGATCTGTGTGCGTCCATCCTCGAACGTTCAGGCAGCGAGCTCGAAGCCTATGCGGTTGCCCTGGCCATGCAGCGGGCCACGTCGAACGAATCGTTCCGGGCGGCCAAGGGGCACATCATTGCCCGCTTCGAGCGGGCCTATATCTGTGCCGCACTGGGCAGATACAGCGGCAACGTCACCATGGCCGCCCGCATGGCCCAGAAGCATCGCCGCGCGTTCTGGGCATTGATGCGCAAGCACGAAATCGACCCGGCGCCCTACCGGAACGGCACCTGATGCCGTGTGCGGGCCCGGTCGGCCCGGGTCAGGTGCACAGGCTGGTAAAATCTGGGCGGCCACCGTATCCGTGGCCTTTGCTTCATTACAGGATCGCAACGTGTCTCCGCTCAAGAATGATCTTTTCCTGCGTGCCCTGCTGCGTCAGCCGGTACCTCGGACGCCCTTGTGGATGATGCGGCAGGCTGGCCGCTATCTGGAAGAATACCGCCGTACGCGGGCACAGGCAGGGTCGTTCATGGCGCTCGCACAGAACCCCGAACTGGCCTGCGAGGTCACCTTGCAACCCCTGCGGCGGTTTGCACTGGATGCCGCGATCCTGTTCTCCGATATCCTGACCATTCCGGATGCCATGGGGCTGGGGCTGCAGTTCGTGGCCGGTGAAGGCCCGCAATTTGAACATCCCCTGCAGTCGGAAGCCGCAATCCGGCGTCTGCAGGTACCCGACATGGCGCATCTGCGCTATGTTTTCGACGCCGTCTCCCTGGTGCGTCGCGAACTGGCCGGTGCCGTGCCCCTGATCGGTTTCGCAGGCAGCCCGTTCACGCTGGCCTGCTACATGATCGAAGGCGCCGGTGGCACCGATTATCGCCGCATCAAGACCCTCATGTACCAGCGCCCCGACCTGCTGCACCAGGTGCTCGACATCAATGCCCGTGCGGTGCAGGTCTATCTGCACGAACAGATCCGGGCGGGTGCCCAGGCGATCATGATCTTCGACAGCTGGGGTGGGGTGCTGGCCCATGGCCTCTTCCAGGAATTCTCGCTGAACTACATGCAGCGCATTCTGGCAGGCCTGCCGCGCGAGCATGAAGGCCAGCGCATTCCGGCCATCGTGTTCACCAAGGGGGGCGGCCTGTGGCTTGAAGATCTCGCACGCTGTGGCGCGGATGCACTGGGTGTAGACTGGACGGTCAGTCTTGCGCGGGCCCGCCGGTGCACAGGTGATGCGGTTGCCTTGCAGGGCAATCTGGATCCCATGGCTTTGTTCGGGGGCGAACGGGCCATCCGGGCCGAGGTGGATCGGGTGCTGTCCGATTTCGGTGCAGTGGCCGGTGGCGGGCATGTCTTCAATCTGGGGCATGGCATTTCACAACACACGCCGCCCGACGCGGTTTCGATACTGGTCGATGCGGTGGGTCAGGCCAGCCCGGCCTATCACTGAGCCGGATACATGGTCGTGCAACCGCGCGGCCGGTTCATTGGGTGCCATGATCGTGCTGCACTGTGCTGCAGTGCACGAGGCCAGCCAGGTGCATTGCCCGCGCATGGGCGGCTGTCGGGGCTGCACATATTCCGTACCGGTGGTGTGCTTATGCACAATTGGGGTGATGTCAGGGTTTGCATGGATTGAACGAAGTGGATTCTTGGTTAATTCATTAAGCCATTGTTTAAAAATGATATTTGCCACTATTTGCCAGGTTTCCACAGCATGGCCAGACTATTGACTTTTATTCGGCAGGCTTTGTACCGCAGTTTTACACAAAGTTATCCACAGGCGGGGGGCATCCGGTCATCGATTTTCCCGCGCGCCATGCCGTACTGGCCGGCCGCATGAACGAAGCACCAGGCGGATCAGGGGCCGATACAGGGCAATCGGGCTGTGCCCAGCCTGCGAGCGCGCCCGGGGATCCAGCACGCGCATCCCAGTGCGGCGTGTCACCGCGGGTCTATCTGGCCGTGGCGCTCGATGTACCTTTGCCGGGGCTGTTCGATTACTCGCACCATGACATCGTCTCCCCCGGGGTTCGGGTGCGTGTGCGCTTCGCACACCGTCATCTGGTGGGCATGGTCTGCGAGGTGCGCGAACGCCCCGGCATCGACCCTGCACGCGTGCATGCCATCGAAGCCGTCCTCGATGACCTGCCTCCCATGCCGGCCGACTGGATGCGGCTGGCACGGTTTGCCGCGGCGTATTACCACCGTCCGCCCGGCGAAGTCCTGTTGCCCGTACTGCCGGCCAGCCTGCGCAGGCCAGCCGCGTACACTGGGCCACGGGCTTCGGGGGGGCCTGTTGCACGGGCAGATCGTCGACCGCGCGCCCGCAAGGCGCCACGGGATGCAACCAGCCCCGGCCAGAATGACGCGCCGCCGGTGCCCTTGGGCGCACCGGCCGGCCAGACGCCTGTGCTCACGGAGGCGCAGGCACGTGCCCTGAACATTCTGCAGGCCATGCTGGCAGCATGCGCCGGCCATGGCGATGCGGCCCGGGTCGCGCTTCTGCATGGCATCACCGGCAGCGGCAAGACCGAGCTTTATCTGCGCATGGCCGCCCTGTGCCTGGCGCATGGCCAGCAGGTTCTGATTCTGGTGCCTGAAATCAATCTCACGCCGCAACTCGAGCAGCTGGTACGGGCGCGCCTTCTGCCGGGCCAGACGCTGGCCGTCCTGCACAGCAGGCTGTCCGAAGGCGAGCGGCTGCGTGCCTGGCTGCGCGCGTCGCGGGGGCAGGCGGATATTGTCCTGGGCACGCGGCTGGCGCTGTTCACCCCGTTGCCGCGCCTCGGGCTGATCGTCGTCGACGAAGAACACGATGCCTCCTACCGGCAGCAGGAGGGTTTGCGCTATTCGGCACGGGATCTGGCGGTCTGGCGTGGCCATGATCTGGGCATCCCGGTGGTGCTGGGTTCGGCGACACCGTCTCTGGAAAGCTGGCTGCACGCCCGGCAGGGGCGCTATCAGTTGCTGTCGTTGCCGCAGCGCGCGCGCAGCCGTGATCTGCCGACGATCGAGTTGCTCGACACGCGTCGCGCACCCCTGGAGCATGGCCTTTCACCGGTGGCCCTGCAGGCCCTCGAAGATACGCTGCAGTCCGGCTTGCAGAGCCTGGTTTTCATCAACCGGCGCGGCTATGCCCCTGTGCTGCGCTGCCCCTCATGTGCCTGGGTCAGCGACTGTCAGCGCTGCTCGGTGCACATGGTCCTGCACCGGCGCGATGGCGGCCGGGGGGCCGTACTGCAGTGCCATCATTGTGGGGCCAGCAGGGCTGTACCGCACGCCTGTCCGGCGTGTGGCGATCAGGACCTGCAGCCGCTGGGCAGTGGTACGCAGCGCGTCGAAACCTTCCTGGCCGAGCGTTTTCCGGGCGCTCGCATCCTGCGCATCGATGCCGATGCGACCCGGCGCAAAGGCAGTGCCGAAGCGCTGTTTTCCCAGGTTCATGCGGGCGCCGCGGATATTCTGGTCGGTACTCAAATGGTGTCCAAAGGGCATGATTTTGCGCGCCTGGCCCTGGTGACGGTTCTCAATTCGGACAGCATGCTGTTTGCCCAGGACTTTCGGGCACCCGAACGCCTGTTTGCACAGTTGATGCAGGTGGCAGGGCGGGCCGGACGGCATGGCCTGGGTGGGCGCGTGCTGGTGCAGACGGACTATCCGCAGCAATCGGTCTATCAGTCTCTGGTGGCTCACGACTATGCCGGTTTTGCTGCGCTGACACTGGAAGAGCGCCGCGAACTGGCCTTGCCCCCATGGTCGCACCAGGCCTTGCTCACGGCACGGGCCCGTCACCTGCAGGATGCGCTCGATTTCCTGCTGGTATTGCGGGCGCAGGCTCTGGAACTGCCCGGTGCAGGGGGCGTACGGGTGCTGGATGCCGTGCCGCTGCGCATCATGCGGGTCGACCGCGTCGAACGGGCGCAGATGCTGCTCGAGGCGGACCACCGGCCTTGCCTGCATCGTTTGCTGCAGGCCCTGCTGCCGCATGCCCATGCGCTGTCCAGAGCACGCTCGGGCGTACGCTGGGGGGTAGAAATCGATCCACTGGAGATCTGAGAGACGATGGATCGTGATACTGTGGTGCAGGACGCACCGGGCGGCCTCAATGAGCGGCAACGCGAGGCGGTGCGCCATCTCGATGGGCCGTGCCTGGTGCTCGCCGGGGCGGGCAGTGGAAAGACCCGGGTGATCACCCGGAAAATGGCTTACCTGCTGGGCGAATGCGGCTACCAGGCGCGCCACGTGGTGGCGCTGACCTTCACCAACAAGGCGGCCCGCGAAATGAATGAACGGGTGCGCGCCCAGGTTGGCGCGCGACTGCTGCGAGGGCTCACCGTCGGCACATTCCATTCACTGGGCCTGAGATTTCTGCGCGAGGAGCATGGCCCGGCAGGGCTCAAACCGGGTTTCTCGGTGCTGGATGCTGCCGATGCCCTGGCGATCGTCCAGAATGTGCTCGATACGACCGACCGGGCCAGACTGCGGGCCGTACAGCAACAGATCTCGCTGTGGAAGAATGCCCTTCTGGGGCCTGACGAAGCCGCTGCACGGGCAAGCGACATGGGGCAGGCCGAGGCCTTGCGCGTCTATCGAAGCTACCAGGCGACCCTGCAGGCCTGGCAGTCCGTGGACTTCGATGACCTGATCTATCGGCCGGCGCGGTTGCTGGGCGAGGATACCGACATGAGGGCGCGCTGGCAGGCCCGCATCCATTACCTGCTGGTGGATGAATATCAGGATACCAGTACCTGCCAGTACGAGCTGCTCAGGCACCTGATCGGCAGTCGGGCCCGGTTCACTGCAGTGGGCGATGATGATCAGGCCATTTATGCCTGGCGTGGCGCGACCAGCGAGAACCTGGTTCAGCTGGCACGCGACTACCCGGATCTGCGGGTCATCAAGCTCGAGCAGAATTATCGGTCGGTGCAGACCATTCTCCAGGCGGCCAATCGTGTCATTGCTCACAATCCCCGGCACTTCGAGAAGACCCTGTGGTCCGATCTGGGCGCGGGGGCACCCATCGGCCTGATGGCCATGGATACCGATCAGCTCGAGGCCGAGTCCGTGGCGATGCGGCTTTCGGCCGAGCGGTTCGGGCGTGCGGCGCACTGGAAGGATTTTGCGGTGCTCTATCGCAGCAATCACCAGGCGCGCATCCTCGAGCAGGCCCTGCGCGCCCTGCGCATTCCCTACACCGTGTCGGGCGGGCAAAGTTTCTTCGACAAGACCGAGGTCCGCGACATCATGGCCTGGTTGCGCCTGATCGCCAATGTGGATGAAGATCCGGCGTTCATTCGGGCCGTCAGTACGCCGCGCCGCGGCATTGGTCAGAGCACTCTGGCCATCCTGGGCAGCGAGGCTGCGCGTCAAGGCTGCTCGCTGTTTGCCGCAGCCCTGCACTTGCCCGCCGAGGCCTTCCCGACCGCGCGCCAGGCACTTGCGCTGGGCCAGTTCGTGCAACTGGTGCAGGGCTTCTGCGCGCGCCTCGGTGAGGCGGCTGCGAAACTGCTCGATGACGTGCTGCAGGCCATTGGCTATGAGGCGTATCTGTATGACATGCTGGATGATCGGCAGGCACGCACGCGCTGGGGGCACGTGCTGGAACTGCGTGAATGGCTGGTCCGCAAGGCCGATGAAGAGGGCTTGACGCTGGTCGAGCTGGTGCAGCGGGTCGCACTGGTCACGCTGCTTGAACGCTCGGATGAAGAGACGCCCGATGCGGTGAAGCTGTCCACCCTGCATGCGGCCAAGGGGCTGGAGTTTCCGCACGTGTATCTGGTGGGCGTCGAAGAGGGCCTGCTTCCGCATCGTGGCAATGAAGAAGACGGCGGTACCGAACCCGGCGCCGATGCGTCGTACCAGTCGCGTCTCGAGGAGGAGCGGCGCCTGATGTACGTAGGCATGACCCGTGCCCAGCGTACACTCCAGATCAGCTGGTGCCGTCGGCGCCGACGCGGGCGTGACGAAGTCCTGTGCGAACCCTCACGCTTCATCGCAGAAATGGGGTTGCAGCCCGAACGGCCCGTGGCCGTTGCCGACCCGCAGGCGACCCTGGCCCGGCTCAGGCAGTTGCTGAAAAAATAACGCTGCAAGCCCTGTTTCAGGTGGCTTGCAGCGCAGAGCCTCATTCTGACGGCCCGAGGCCGGGCCAGAGAATCCGGCTTTTACCAGGGGGTGCGGCTGTAGCGCATGTCGCGAGCCCGGGCCTCTGCCTGTGCATTGATGGCGTCACCCAGGAAGCGTCCAGCGGCCTTGCCGGCGTGCCACAATGAGGCACCGACCTTCCTCAGGCCGCTTTTCAGGCACAGGGGCCGGGTTGCATCGAGGGCAAAATTGCCATAGGCGCGTTCGAGGGCGTCGGACATCTGGAGATGTGGGGTATTGGCATGCATGATGAACTCCTGCTTCAGAAGCTTTAGATTTGAATGGAGTTCATTATAGGGAAAACCCTAGGTTAAGTCTAGGGGTAAACCCTGATTCGTGGCCAGAATGCACACCGCCCGGCCATTGGGCCGGGCGGGGGGCCGGACAGCGCAAGACCCCGGGATATCAGGGCTGCTCGCGCACGTGCGGCGGCGTGCAGGCTGGGCGGCCCGCCAGATCCGGGGTTACTGGGCTGCCGCGATCATGTATTCGATTGCCGCCTTGAGTTCTTCATCGCTGGCCTGTGAGCCGCCGCGTGGCGGCATGGCCCCGACGCCGGAAATGGCATTGTTGAGCATCGCATCCAGCCCTGTCTCGATATAGGGTGCCCAGGCCTGCGGGTCGCCGAATTTGGGCGCGCCAGCCAGACCCGTGTCGTGACAGGTGATGCAGATTTGCTGATAGAGCTTTTCACCGACACTCATTTCGGAGGCGGGCCTGGCGGCGGCCGCCTGGGTCGTTGCGGCGGTTTCTGCGCCAGCGGCAGTATCCTCGGCAGCGGTTTCGGCTGCAGCAGCCTGGGCCTGTTGTTCGGCATCGCCCTCGGGCGCCGTGGCCTGCGCCGCCGTGTCGGGCGCCGGGCCTTCGCTGGTGGCGCCGTCTGCATCAGGCTCGGCGGGTTCGGGGAAGTCGGCCCCTGAATGGTTGGTCATGTAGACCACGGCCCGGGCCACTTCGAAGTCGGACAGGGCGGCATTGCCACCCCGTGGCGGCATGGCACCGATGCCATCGATGGCGTTCTTGAGCAGGCTGTCGAAGCCTTGCTGTATGTATTTGCCCCAGTCGCCGGCATCGCCGAACTTGGGCGCCCCCGCCACGCCGCTGCCATGACAGGCCGAGCAGGTGGATTCGAATACCTGCTGGCCGGTCTTGTAGCTGACAGGCGCGTCGGCATCGACCAGTTTGAAGCCGGCCACGGGCTGAATGCGGCTGGCGACCTGCTCGATGGCATAGGGATCGGGCTCGGCCCCGGAACGGATCACCGGACTGAGCACGTTGGTCATGATGATGATGATCGCAATGGGGATGAGGAACGCCAGGATGATGGTGATCAGCAGCCGCAGCGGTGACTTGATGGCAGAGGGATGTTCTGGGTGACTCATGTCGGGTTCCTGGGTGGTCGGCCGCCGGCTTGCAGCACAGCAACTGATTTCATGCCTGAAGCAACGATTATAGCGACAGGGCCCTGCACTTGCAGGGGCTGCGGCGTGGCGCCGGCAATCACGCTACAATGTTGCTCCTGTCGGCTCGTGGAGTCGGCATGCGCTGCTTCTGCAGCAGCGCAGGGCGCCCGTAGTTCAATGGATAGAATAGGAGTCTCCGAAGCTTCTGATCCAGGTTCGATTCCTGGCGGGCGCGCCAGTTCAGGGCCTGCGGCGTTCAGCTCAGCGCGGCCTCGAATTGCGCGACATAGTCTTCGAAACTGATCGAATCCGATGCCTCGAGTTCGGCCTGCTCGGCCAGCGACGTGGCCGCGAGCTGATCCAGGCGTGCCAGGGTGCGGGTCTCGGGCGGGCTGGCCTGCAAGGCTGCCCAATGCGCCATGCTCTGTTGCAGCGTGTAGTCGTGGAACTCCTGGCCGCGGTCTTGCAGATCGGCCAGCAGCCGCCCCGAAGGGGTGGCCTGCGGGTCTTCGATTACCGCATGCTGCCGGCTCACGCTGGCCTGGTGCTGGTCATCGCCGCTGTGGGTATCCAGCAGTTCGGCCGTGGCCGACAGGGCTTCGAGCGTTTCGGTCGCCCAGTCGCGCAGGCTGCTGATGCAGTTATCGCGCTGCAGCACAAGCCCGGGTCGCCGGCCCTCGCGGGCCACCAGGCTGAAGTTCGCCTGGCTTTCCTGGCAATGGCCGGGCGCCGGGAACAGCGGGCTGTCATCCAGCGCGCAATGCAGCAGGAAAACATCCAGGAACCGGGCGGTATCCGGGCTGATGCCCGCCGGTGACCAGGGATCGATATCCATGCAGCGCACTTCCACGTATTGGATCCCGCGCTGCCTGAGCGTGGTGTTGGGCCGTTCACAGCGGGCCGTGGCCTGTTTCGGCCGGATGGGCGAATAGTATTCGTTCTCGATCTGCAGGATGTTGGTATTGAGCTGTATGCGCTGACCATCACGGTGCGTGCCGATGGCCTCGTAGGGCGGCCATGGTGTCGTGACGGCCGAATGGATGCGGGCCGTGAACGTATCGAGGTCGTTGTAGCACAGTTGCAGTTCGGATTGCACCGGGCTTTTGTAGCCCAGGTCGCTCATGCGCAGGCTGGTGGCCCAGGGCAGGCAGTAGGTGTCGGGGCTGAGGCGCTGCAGCCTGGCCTCTTGCCCCATGCCCCCGAGGAAACTGCGCGATACGGCGGGTGACGCCCCGAACAGGTACATGAGCAGCCAGGCATGGCGCATGAAATTGCGAATCAGCGCCATGTAGCCGGCATCGCGCCGGTCGCGTGCGGTCGGGCCGTCCTGCAGCAGGTCCCAGATGGCCTCGGGCAGCGAGAAATTGTAGTGGACGCCTGCGATGCACTGCATGATCCGGCCGTAGCGCACGGCCAACCCAAGCCGGTAGACGTGCTTGAGCATCCCGCTGTTCGATGGCCCGTACCACGCCACGGGGATCTGGTCTTCGGCCGGCAGGTGGGCCGGCATGGACTGGTTCCAGATGGCTTCTGCCGGGTTGCGCAGTGCCACGAAGCGGTGGATGTCCGTGAGCTCACCCAGCATCGCGTGCACGCTGGTATGGGGGGCGGTGATCAGCTCGAGCAGGGCCTCGGAGTAATCCGTGGTAATGCCGGGATTGGTGAGGGCCGACCCCAGGCTCGCCGGGTGCGGTGTGAGCGCAAGCCCGCCGCGCGCATCAACGCGCAGGCCCTCCTTTTCGATGCCGCGGCGGATGCTGCGAAGCAGCTCTGGGTGCGCTGCCAGTTGGGCGCGTCGATGTGAGACCAGGCTCATGGTCGTTGGGTCCCGGGAGGGTCTGAAGGGATTCCATTTTATCGAAATGAGCGCCGGGTAAACCCGCGCCCGGTAACAGGCCCATTTTCAGGGCGGTGGTGATGGCCGCCATGCGATTGCATACCGCCAGCTTGCTGCAGGTGTTGGACAGGTGGAAGTTCGCGGTGCGCTCGGCAATGCCCAGAATCTGGCCGATTTCCCAACTGGTCTTGCCATGTGACGCCCAGTGCAGGCAATCGAGCTCGCGCGGGGTGAGTTTCATGACGTCTCGCGGGGTCGGTTTCATGATGTCTCCTGGATGATGTTGATTGATATCGTGCCGCTTGACGTTAGTAAATGTATCATTAGTGCCATATTGTGAATCAATAGAACAGGGCCTATTTGTCCGGGGTATTTGCTGTTCTCGCGGGCCCCGGGGCCGCGCGGGTCGAAGTGCTAGAATCGAGGGGCAATGGCGCCGATTTGCCTGATCCGCTTGCGGGCGCTCCATAAATCCAGCTAAAGAGGTCCCATGACCCATTCCGTTTCCGCTCCCGAAGCCCCCTTGCAGACCCAAGACCGCCCCGATGTGCCCACTGGCAGCGTCGGTTTCGTGGCGCCCGAATACGTCGAGTTTTCCGAACCGCTGGTGCTCTCCAGTGGCCAGGTGCTGCCCGAATTCACATTGGCGGTCGAGACCTATGGCGAACTCAACGCTGAACGCAACAATGCGGTGCTCATCTGTCATGCCCTGAATGCATCGCATCACGTGGCGGGCATGGATTCAGCGCACCCCGGCCAGATCGGCTGGTGGGACAACATGGTGGGGCCCGGCAAGGCGGTGGATACCGACCGCTTCTTCGTCATGGGCATCAACAACCTGGGTTCCTGCTTCGGCTCCACCGGGCCGACCAGCCTGAATCCCCGCACGGGTACGCCATGGGGGGCCGATTTTCCGCTGCTCACCGTAGAAGACTGGGTGCATGCCCAGGCCCGTGTCGCCGATCATTTCGGCATCCAGCGCTTTGCGGCGGTCATGGGGGGCTCATTGGGGGGCATGCAGGCGCTCAGCTGGGCCATTTCCCAGCCGCAGCGGGTGGGCGATTGTGTCGTGATCGCCAGTACGGCACGGCTTTCGGCGCAGAACATCGCCTTCAACGAGGTGGCGCGCCGCGCGATCACGACCGACCCCGATTTCCATGGCGGGCGCTACCACGAGCATGGCGTCGTGCCCGCGCATGGCCTGTCCGTAGCGCGCATGGTCGGGCACATCACCTATCAGTCCGATGCCGTCATGGCCAGCCGCTTCGGGCGCACCCAGAGGGCACCGGGCCCCAACGGCGACTATCGCTACCACTACGACATCGAATTCGAAATCGAATCCTATCTGCGCCATCAAGGCGAGAAATTCTCGCGCTATTTCGACGCCAATACCTACCTGCTGCTGACGCGTGCGCTCGATTACTTCGATCCGGCGCGCGCCCATGGGGGTGATCTGGCGCGCGCCCTGGCCACTGCGCAGGCACGTTTTCTGCTGGTGTCCTTCACGACCGACTGGCGCTTTGCCCCCGAACATTCACGCGAAATCGTGCGCGCCCTGCTCAAGAATCAGCGCCAGGTGTCCTACGCTGAAATCGATGCGCCGCATGGGCACGATGCGTTCCTGCTGGATGACACGCGCTATCATGCCGTCGTGCAGGGTTATTTCGATGACATGGCCCGGCGGCTCGAACTGCCGGGGCGCACACGCACCACGGGGGTACTCGCATGAGTCGGGCGGCCAATTCATCCCGGCTGCCGGTGATCGGCCCGCCGGTGTATGGCACCGCGCAGCGCGGCGGCCTGCGCGTCGACCTGCAACGCATTGCGCAGTGGATCCAGCCGGCCACCCGGGTGCTGGATCTGGGTTGCGGCGATGGCAGTCTGCTGCTGCATCTGCAAGAGACACGGCATGTCCGCGGCGCCGGGGTCGAAATCGACGATGATCGGGTGATCAGCGCGATCCGTCGAGGGGTGTGCGTGATCCAGCAGAATCTCGAAGAAGGGCTCGCGCTCTTCGATGACCAGCAGTTCGATACCGTGGTTCTGTCACAGACCCTGCAGTCGATGCACCATACCGAACATATCCTGCGCGAAATGGCGCGGGTCGCACACTACGGTGTCGTGTCCTTTCCAAATTTCGGCTATTGGCCGCACGGCTGGTCGATATTGCGCGGGCGCATGCCGGTGAGCGAGCAAATGCCGTATCAGTGGTACGACACACCGAACATCCATCTGTGCACCTTGCGTGACTTCGAAGCGCTGGCCCGGCAATTGGGCTTGCGCATCATCGATCTGGCCACCTTCAGGGGGGATCACGAGATCCGCCATTTGCGGGGCTGGCGCAGTACCCTGGCGGTCTATCATTTCGAATCGCCGGTCGCGAGGCCGGCTGCGTGAACAGGCCGGCCTCGTGAAGGGCAACTGGGCCATTTACCGCAGCCAGCGGGTCCTTCCGTTGCTGGTGCTGGGGTTCGCCAGCGGGCTGCCATTGGCGCTGACCTCCGGCACCTTGCAGGCCTGGGCCACGGTCGAACAGGTGTCCCTGCAGAACATCGGCTTTCTGACCCTGGTGGGTACGGCCTACACCCTGAAATTTCTCTGGGCGCCCTTCATCGACCGGTGGGCACCCCCCTGGCTGGGGCGGCGACGCAGCTGGGTGTTCCTGACGCAATGGCTGCTGGCCGCATCGATCGCGGCCATGGGGCTGTTTTCGCCTTCGGCCGAACTGCATGTGCTCGCGCTTCTGGCCGTCTGGGTGGCCTTTCTCTCCGCCACACAGGACATCGCCTTCGACGCCTACAGCACAGACGTATTGCGGCACGACGAACGTGCGGCGGGGGCGGCACTCAAAGTGATGGGCTACCGTCTGGCGATGGTGGTGTCCGGGGGCCTGGCCCTGATCATCGCCGACCAGTGGCTGGGCTGGGGCGCCATGTATATGCTCATGGGCGGCCTGATGGCCCTGGCCTCGCTGGCCACCCTGTGGTCGCCCGAGCCCGAGCAGGCAGCCGTCGCGCCACGCAGGCTGCGTGAGGCCGTGGTCGAGCCCCTGCGCGAATTCTTCAGCCGCCGCGGCGCCTGGCTCATCCTGCTGCTGATCGTCTTCTACAAACTGGGTGATGCCTTCGCAGGGGCCCTGTCGACGACGTTCCTGCTGCGTGGTGCAGGGTTCGATGTCACCGAGGTGGGCCTGGTGAACAAGGTGTTTGGCCTGGCTGCCACCATCATCGGCGCCCTGGCGGGGGGCGCGCTCATGGCGCGTGTGGGCCTGTATCGGGCGCTGATGTGGTTCGGGGTTCTGCAGGCGGTGTCCAACCTGGGTTATTGGGCCCTGGCCATCACGCCGCCTTACCTGATTTCCATGGCCAGCGTCGTAGCCCTTGAAAACCTGTGTGGCGGTCTGGGGACTGCGGCCTTCGTCGCCTTGCTGATGGGCCTGTGCGAGGCGCGTTTCTCGGCCACGCAATTTGCCTTGCTGTCGGCCCTTTCGGCCGTGGGGCGTACCTATCTGGCGGGCCCGCTCACGCCGGTGATGGTGGGCTGGCTGGGCTGGCCCGAATTCTTCCTGGGCACCGTGCTGATCGCCTTGCCCGGCCTCTGGCTGCTGTGGCTGATGCGCGATCTCATCCGCGGCCTGGATGCGCCCCTATGAGCGGTTGCCTGTTCAAAGAGCCGTGCCGGCCGCTTGCCGCCAGGCTGCCCATTTCCATTTGCCCAATTCAATCCATTCGCACAATCCAATTTTCGAGCGCTCCGGGCTGCCGGGGTTTTCATTCCCATGGTATCCAGACTACGTTTGCTTCTTGATCGGTTCACCCTGATTCTCATCGCCATCATTGCCGCCGCCACCGTGCTGCCGGCGCAAGGCCAGGGGGCGGTGTTCTTCGAATGGCTCACCGCCGCGGCCATTGCCCTGCTGTTCTTCCTGCATGGGGCCAAGCTGTCCCGCCAGGCCATCATCGCGGGGGCAACGCATTGGCGTCTGCATGGGCTGGTCTTTCTCTGGACGTTCGTGTTCTTTCCGCTCCTGGGGTGGATGTTCCGGCCCGTCCTGCTGCCGCTGCTGGGCGAGCCCCTGTATGTGGGTGTCATCTATCTCTGTGTGCTGCCGGGTACGGTACAGTCGGCCATCGCCTTCACCTCCATCGCGCGTGGCAACGTGCCCGCGGCGGTCTGTGCGGCCTCGGCCTCGAGCATCGTGGGGATTGTGCTCACACCCATCCTGTTGCGGTTTTTCCTGGATGCCGATACGTCGGCACTGGGGGGCAGTTCAATGCTGCAGGCCATCGGCCGCATCAGCGTGCAGATCCTGCTGCCTTTCGTGGTCGGCCATCTGATGCGCCCGGTGATCGGTGCCTGGATAGACCAGCATCGCAGGCTGGTCGGCCATGTCGATCAGAGTTCGATCCTGCTGGTGGTTTATACGGCGTTCAGCGAGTCGGTGATTGGCGGCCTGTGGCTGACCGTGGACACGGCCTCGTTGCTGTGGCTGCTGGTGGTGTGCTGTGTGTTGCTGGCCGTGGTGCTGGTGCTCAACACCTGGTCGACGCGCAGGCTGGGGTTCAATCGGGCCGATGAAATCACCATCGTCTTCTGTGGTTCGAAGAAGAGCATGGCCACGGGGGTGCCCATGGCCGGTGTGCTCTTCAGCGCCGCCGCCATCGGCCCCGCGCTCCTGCCGCTCATGATCTTCCACCAGATCCAGCTGATGGTGTGCGCCGTGCTGGCGCAGAACTATCAGCGTACGGATCCGGCTCTGCACGTGCAGGCCGTCACAGCGTCCTGATGCGCGGGTTGACGTGCGGCGGGTGGGGGCCCTGTCGGCAGGTCGGGTGGGCCGGGCCGGCGCGGCCAGGGGTTTTTGCAGCCAGCGGCGTTCGCCCGGGGCGGGGGCCGTCAGCCGGCCGTATGCGGCCAGGGGCGGTCATAGTCGATGCTCAGCGGGGCGTGGTCGCTGAAGCGCTCGTCCTTGTAGATTTCAGCCCGCCGGGCCTGGGCCGCGAGCCCCGGCGTGGCCACCTGATAATCGATGCGCCAGCCCACGTTCTTTGCCCAGGCCTGGCCGCGGTTGCTCCACCAGGTGTAGGCCTCGTCCGTCGTGTCCGGGTGCAGGCGCCGATAGACATCCACCCAGCCCAGCGTATCGAAGACCTTGCTCATCCAGGCCCGTTCTTCGGGCAGGAAGCCGCTGTTCTTCTGATTGCCGCGCCAGTTCTTGAGGTCGATTGCCTGGTGGGCGATGTTCCAGTCGCCACAGATCACGAATTCACGCCCTTCGCGTTCGTGCTCGGCCATCAGGCTGCCCAGCCATTGTTCGAAATGGTCCAGGAAGCGGTATTTGGCCTCCTGGCGGATGTCACCGCTGGTGCCCGAGGGCAGATAGGCGCTGATGACCGTCAGGCCGGGCCAGTCGGCCCGCAGGATGCGGCCCTCGGCGTCGAATTCGGGTATGCCCATCCCCGCAGCGACGCGATCGGCCGGGCTGCGCGTGTACAGGCCAGTGCCGCTGTAGCCTTTTTTCTCGGCATGAAAGAAGTGACCCGTGTAGGCATCCGGGTGGCGCATTGCCTCTTTCAGATCGCTGTCCTGGATCTTGATTTCCTGCAGGCAGACGATGTCCGGCCCGGCCCTGTCCAGCCAGCCGTCCAGGCCTTTGCGAAATGCAGCACGAATGCCATTGACGTTGAGGGTGGTGATGCGCAGCACGATCGGGCTCCTGTTCTTGCGACTGACGCCCCGAATTATCCGATAATGTCGGTTTTCTTTCATCGAGGCCCGTCATGTCCGCTTCGCAGGCCCACGAATTCGTCCGCTTCGCGCTCGCGCGCGAGGTCCTCCGGTTTGGCCGTTTTCAGACCAAGTCGGGGCGCTTGAGCCCCTATTTCTTCAATGCCGGGCTGTTCGACCAGGGCGACAGCGTGGCGCAGCTGGGGCGTTTCTATGCCCGTGCACTGCTCGGCTCCGGGGTGGGTTTCGACATGCTGTTCGGTCCGGCCTACAAGGGGATTCCGCTGGTCACCACCACGGCGATCGCCCTGTCGGCCGCCGAGTTGGGCGGGCGGGCGGTGCCGTTTGCCTTCAATCGCAAGGAAGCCAAGAATCATGGCGAGGGGGGGGTGCTGGTGGGGGCGCCGCTGCGCGGGCGGGTGGTGATCGTCGACGATGTGATCACGGCCGGTACGTCGGTACGCGAGTCGGTGGCCCTGATCCGCGCGGCAGGCGCGCAACCGGCGGCGGTGCTCATCGCGCTGGATCGCATGGAACGGGCCGGTGCCCAGGGGCAGCTCGATGCCGGGTCGGCCGTGTCCGAGGTGACCCGCGTGCATGGCATTCCAGTGATCAGCATTGCCACGCTGGATGACATCATGGCGCTGCTCGAGCATGAGCCCGCCTGGGCGAGCCACCGTGAAGCGGTAGCGGCCTACCGGGCGCGCTACGGCGTTGCCTGACGGCCCCAAGACCTGCGCGCCATCGATGCGGCGGCTGCGCGGGCCACGAGGGGCCGCACACGGCGCCTCGGGGCGCCTTGGGCAGCGGGCCTTCAGCCGCCCAGTTTCTGGCGCAGCAGGGTGTTCACCTGCTGGGGGTTGGCCTTGCCACGGGCTGCCTTCATGACCTGGCCGACCAGTGAATTGAACGCCTTGTCCTTGCCGGCACGGTATTCTTCGATGATCTGCGGGTGAGCTTCGAGCACCTGATCGACCAGCGTCTCGATGGCACCGCTGTCGGTGATCTGCTGCAGGCCACGGGCGGCGATGATGTCGTCGGCCCTGCCGTTGCATTCGCCCGACCACATGGCCGTGAACACCTCGCGTGCGAGCTTGTTCGATATGGTGCCGTCCGTGATGCGCCGGATCAGGCCGGCCAGCGCATCGGGCGGGACCGGGGATTCGGCGATGCCGATATCGGCCCGGTTGAGCGCGGCGCCCAATTCACCGAGGATCCAGTTGGCCGCCTGTTTCGCCTGCCCCGCTGGCAGGCCGGCCGCGCAGGACTCGAAATAGTCCGCCGTGGAGCGGTGCATGGTCAGTTGCGCCGCATCGTAGGCGCCCAGGCCGAACTCTGCCTGAAAACGCGCCTGCCGGCTGGCCGGCAATTCGGGCATGGTGGCGCGCACGGCCGCGATCCATTCGGGCGACAGCACGAGCGGCGGCAGGTCGGGGTCGGGGAAGTAGCGGTAATCATGCGCGTCTTCCTTGCTGCGCATGCTGCGCGTTTCGTCGAGCTCTGCATCATACAGGCGGGTTTCCTGGATCACCGTGCCGCCATCTTCGATGAGTTCGATCTGGCGCCGGGCTTCGTGCAGGATGGCGCGTTCGAGAAAGCGAAACGAATTGAAATTCTTGATTTCGCAGCGCGTGCCGAATTCGGCCTGCCCCCTGGGGCGCACCGAGACGTTGGCATCGACGCGAAACGAGCCCTCTTGCATGTTGCCATCGCAGATGCCCAGCCAGACGACCAGGGCGTGCAGGGCCCGCGCATAGGCCACGGCCTGGGCTGCTGAACGCATTTCGGGTTCGGAGACGATCTCGAGCAGGGGGGTTCCGGCACGATTCAGGTCGATGCCGGACGAGGACTCACCATGTGGGCCGGTAAAGTGCTCGTGCAGCGACTTGCCGGCGTCTTCCTCGAGGTGGGCCCGGGTCAGGCGGATCACGTGCTCTTGATCGTCGAGCAGGAATTTCAGCTGGCCGCCGATCACGATGGGGTGCTCGAACTGGCTGATCTGGTAGTTCTTGGGCAGATCCGGGTAAAAATAATTCTTGCGTGCAAAGATCGAGCGTTCGGCCACCCGGGCACCCACGGCCAGGCCAAAGCAGATGGCCCGCTCGACTGCGCCGTGATTCATGACCGGCAAAGTGCCCGGCAGGGCCATGTCCACCACGCTGGCCTGGGTGTTGGGTGCGGCGCCAAAGCGCGTACTGCTGCGCGAGAAGATCTTGGACTGGGTGGACAGCTGGGCGTGGACCTCCAGCCCGATGACGGTTTCCCAACTCATGAGGTCTGCCTCGGGGTGTATTGATGCCAGTCGGTGTGCTGCTGGAAGCAATCGGCCAGGGCCAGCAGGCGCCCTTCGTCGAAGTGGCGGCCGATGATCTGCAGGCCGATGGGCAGGCGTGCCGCCGGGCCACCCCGGCCGCACGGAATGGACAGGGCCGGCAGGCCCACCAGGTTGGCGCCCAGCGTATAGATGTCGCCCAGCCAGTCGGCGATGGGGTCATCGTCGTGGTCACCACGGCGGCGGGCGACACCGGGCGTGACCGGGCCCATGATGATGTCGCAGGCTTCATCGAGTGCCTGCTGGTAGTCATTGGCCACCATGCGGCGCACACGCTGGGCCTGCAGGTAGTAGGCATCGTAATAGCCGTGCGACAGCACGTAGGTGCCCACCAGAATGCGCTTGCGGACTTCCGGGCCCAGGGCTTCGCTGCGCGAGCGGCGGATCATGTCGGCCAGATCCTGGTAATGCGGCGCCCTGTAGCCAAAATGTACGCCATCGAAGCGCGCCAGATTGCTCGATGCCTCGGCTGGCGCGATGACGTAATAGGCTGGAATGGCGAGGCGTGTCAGGGGCAGGGAGATGTCGACCCGCAGCGCGCCAAGGGCTTCGAAGACCTGCAGGGCGGCCTCGACGGCATCGGCCACCTCTGCAGCCAGCCCGCTGCCGAAGAATTCCTGTGGCACACCGATGCGCAGACCGGCCAGTGGCTGGCGGCCGGCCTGGCTGAATTGGTGGCGCCAGGCGTCATGGGCGGCCGCGATGCGCCCGGGGGCATTGGCCACCCCATCGCAGGATTCGAGGCTGGTGGAGTCTCGCTCATCGAAACCGCTCATCGTGTCGAGCAGCGGAACCAGATCGGCGGCGCTGTGGGCAAGCACGCCGGCCTGATCGAGGCTGGACGCGTAGGCAATGACGCCGTGGCGCGAGACCGTGCCATAAGTGGGCTTGATGCCACTGACGCCGCAGTACGCTGCAGGCTGGCGCACCGAACCGCCGCTGTCGGTGCCCGTGGCACCCAGCACCAGACCCGCAGCGACGGCCGCGGCAGAACCGCCCGATGAGCCCCCGGGAATGCGTTCGGGGTCATGCGGGTTCTGCAGCGCGCCGAAGGCGCTGTTTTCGTTGCCCGAACCCATGGCGAACTCATCGCAGGACAGCTTGCCCAGCGAAACGGTACCGGCCTGTTCGAGACGTTCGACCACCGTTGCATCGAAAGGGCTGACGTAATCCGCGAGCATGCGGCTCGCTGCCGTGGTACGCCAGCCACGGGTGACGAAGAGGTCTTTGTGGGCAATGGGGATGCCGGTGAGCGGACCCGCATTGCCCCGTTCGAGCAGTGCATCGGCGGCCCGGGCCTGGGCGCGTGTCAGGTCGTCGTCGATGTGCAGGAAAAGGTGCGGATCAGCGCCGTTGCGTGCCGCCTGCAGCGCGTCGGTCGCCAGCTCGAGCGCGCTGATGCGCCGCTCGCGCAGGGCCTTGCCCAGCGAGGCGATGGAGGGATATTGCGTGGGCAGAGTCATGGTGTCATTCGATGACGGTGGGGACGAGGAACAGGCCATCGTGGGCGGCCGGCGCATTGCGCAGGCAGGCATCGAGCGCGGCCTGGGTGTGTGGCGGCTCCGGGATGTCTTTCTGGAGCCGCAGGGTGACCGATTGCCGGGCTTCGAGCGGGTGTGCCATGGGCTCGATGCCCGTGGTGTCAACCGACTGGAGCGTTTCGATCAGGCCGAGGATGCGGGTGAAGTCGGTCTGGGCCTGCGCGAGGCTGGCGCGATCCATTTGCAGGCTGGCCAATTGGGCGAGCCGTGTGATGTCCTGTTCTGTGAGTGCCATGGGCGTCATTCCCCGAAGTGTCACTGCGATTATAAGTTATCATTGCAGATTCAATTTCCATTCGTGCGCTCTCATGTTCGGATTCCTACGCAGCTACTTCTCGAGCGACATGGCCATCGACCTTGGTACTGCGAACACGCTCATTTATGTTCGCAGTAAGGGGATCGTGCTCGACGAGCCCTCGGTCGTGGCCATCCGCCACGATGGCGGGCCCAATGGCAAGAAAATCATTCAGGCGGTGGGGCACGAGGCCAAGCAGATGCTGGGGCGTGTGCCCGGCAACATCGAAGCCATCCGACCCATGAAAGACGGGGTGATTGCAGACTTCACCGTAACCGAGCAGATGCTCAAGCAGTTCATCCGCATGGTGCACCCGCGCAGCATGCTGGCGCCCAGCCCGCGCATCATCGTGTGCGTGCCCTGCGGCTCCACGCAGGTCGAGCGGCGCGCCATCCGCGAATCGGCACTCGGCGCCGGCGCGAGCCAGGTCTACCTGATCGAGGAACCCATGGCGGCAGCCATTGGCGCCGGCCTGGCTGTATCCGATGCCAGTGGCTCCATGGTGGTCGACATCGGCGGGGGCACCACCGAGGTCGCCATCATCTCTCTGGGCGGGGTGGTGTACAAGGGTTCGGTGCGGGTGGGCGGCGACAAATTCGACGAAGCCATCATCAATTACATCCGCCGCAACTACGGCATGCTCATCGGCGAACCCACGGCCGAACTCATCAAGAAAGAAATCGGTTCGGCGTTCCCCGGGTCTGAAATCCGCGAGATCGAAGTCAAGGGGCGCAACCTGTCCGAAGGGGTGCCGCGCAGTTTCACCGTATCATCCAACGAAATCCTCGAATCGCTCACCGATCCGCTCAATCAAATCATTTCCGCCGTCAAGACGGCACTCGAACAAACCCCCCCCGAACTGGGGGCCGACATCACCGACAAGGGCATCGCCCTCACGGGTGGCGGGGCCCTTCTGCACGATCTCGACCGCCTGCTGCAGGAAGAAACCGGCCTGCCCGTGGTGGTGGCCGAAGACCCGCTCACCTGCGTGGTGCGCGGCTGCGGCGAAGCGCTCGAGCATCTCGAACGTCTCGGGGGCGTGTTCATCTATGATTGATCCGCCGCCCGCCGTGTATACGTCATGCCACAGCCCGGAAACCTTCGTCTGTTCAGGCAGGGCCCCAGTGTAGAAGTCCGTCTGGTGCTGTTGCTCGTCCTGAGCCTGGCTCTGGTCATCGTCGATGCCCATTGGTCTGTACTGGCACCCTTGCGCAATGCCATCTCGGTGGCCATCTATCCCTTCCAGCGTACCGTCATGGCGCCGCGCGAGGCACTGGATTTCTTCGACAGCTGGTCACATTCGGCCAGTACGGTGCGTGCCGAGCAGGACGCCATACGTCGCCAGCGTATCGAAATGGCCCAGCTGTCCACGCACGCCGCCCAACTGGTCGCCGAGAACGAGCAGTTGCGCAGGCTGCTCGGGGTCGCCGAAGCCACGGCCCGGCAATCGATCGCGGTCGAGGTCTTCTACGTCCCGCCCAACGTCTTCAGCCACCGGCTGATCTTCAACAAGGGGTCCGACGATGGCATCGAGGCCGGCATGCCGGTCATCGACGAGGGCGGGGTGGTGGGCCAGATCGTGCGCGTCACGCCATTCACGTCCGAAGCGGCCCTGTTGATCGACGACAGCATCTCCATCCCCGTGCAGGTCCTGCGCAACGGCCTGCGCCTCATCGCTTTCGGCAGCGACGAGGCCGGCCGGATCGAGGTCCGCTATCTGGCTGATCATGCCGATGTCGAAGAGGGTGACATGCTCATTACCAGCGGCATCGGCGGGCTGTTTCCTGCCGGCCTGTCGGTCGGGCGCATTCTCAAGATCGAACGGGATTCAGGCACCGGGTTTGGCCGTGCGATCGCCGAGCCGTTGTCCCATCCGGAACGTTATCGGCATTTTCTGGTCTTGAGCATAGAGAAGGCCAGCCCACCCACCTCCCAGGAGCCAGGACATGCCGCAGAATAAGCCTGCACACCTGAGTCACAGGTCATCGCTGGCACGCCTGCAGCCGGTGGATGAGGCCGCGTTTGGCCGCAGCATGCCCGGCTGGGTGGTGTGGGGTACGCTGTTGCTGGTCTGGATGGCGTCGCTGCTGCCCTGGCGTCTCTGGCAGCCGGTGCCCGATCTGCTTCTGCTGTTCCTGGTCTATTGGTGCCTGCACGAGCCTTCCCGGGTCGGGCTGACCACGGCCTTCGTGTTCGGTCTGCTCATGGATGTCCATGACACGGGGTTGCTGGGGCTTCAGGCATTGGGCTACGTGCTGGCGGCATACGGGGTTGAACTGCTGCGCAGGCGGCTGCTGCGCTTTCCAGCGGTGGTGCAGATGCTGCACATCCTGCCGGTGCTCGTTCTGGCCATGCTGGTGCCCCACCTGCTGGGTGCCTGGTTGCAGGGGGCCTGGGCGGGCTGGGGGTGGCTGTGGTCGGTATTGATGACGGTGGCCCTGTGGCCTCTGCTCGACATCGTGATGTCGCTGCCGGTACGCCAGTCGGGGGCCGGTGAGGCGGGTCCGGTCTGAGAAGCATGATGTTCGAATTTCGCAAGCCCGGTCTCCATCAGCGCCAGACGACCCTGTTGCGCGCATGGGTGGCCGGCGTCTTCGCGCTGCTGTGCCTGCTGCTTCTGGTGGGGCGTCTGTGGCATTTGCAGGTCCAGCGCCACGACAGTCTTGCCGCGCGCGCCGAACAGAACCGCATCACGATTGTCCCGATTCCGCCGCGCCGGGGCCTGGTATTCGATCGAAACGGCGCCGTGCTGGCCGACAATCTGCGTGACTACACCCTGCAGATCACGCGGGCGCAGGTGCGCGGCTCCATCGAGGCCTTGCTCGATGACTTGCGCGAACTGGTGTATTTCAGCGATTCGGCGCGGCAGAAATTCTTGCGCCAGTACGAGCAGAGCGGGCGCTACGTACCGGTCATGCTGCGCAACAACCTGAACGATCTCGAAGCGTCCTGGTTTGCGGCCCAGGCTTGGCGCTTTCCCGGGGTCACCCTGCAGGCACGCTGGGTGCGCGAGTACCCGCAGAATGAGTCGGCCGCGCATGTGATCGGCTATGTGGGGCGAATTTCCGAAGCCGACGAACAGATGCTCGAAGAATCCGGGCAGTTGGGCAATTACCGCGGCACCCAGGTGATGGGCAAGAAAGGCATCGAAAAAACCTGGGAGCACGCGCTGCATGGCCAGACCGGGGTCGAGGAACTCGAGGTAACGGCCAGTGGGCGGCCCGTACGCGAACTGAGCCGCAATGATCCGATCCCGGGGGCCAATCTCGAACTGTCCCTGGACATCGGCCTGCAGAAAATGGCCGAAGCCCAGTTCGAGGGGCGGCGCGGCGCGCTGGTCGCCATCGCGCCGCGCACCGGCGAGATCCTGGCGTTTGTGTCGTCGCCCTCGTTCGATCCGAACCTGTTCGTCGATGGCATCGACGTCGAAAACTGGCGCAAGCTCAATGAGTCGCCGGATCATCCTCTGATCAATCGGCCTCTGTATGGCACCTATCCCATAGGTTCCACGTACAAGCCTTTCGTTGGCCTCGCGGCGCTTGAGATGGGCTTGCGCGGGGCGCGCGAAAAGGTCTCCGATCCGGGCTATTTCGAGCTCGCGGGCCAGCGTTTTCGCAACGCAGGTGGGGCCGCATACGGGCCCACCGACATGCATCGCGCTATTGTGGTGTCGTCCGACACCTATTTCTTCTCGCTGGGGGCGCTCATGGACGTGGACGCCCTGCATGATTTCAACAGGCAATTCGGCTTCGGCGAGATCACAGGCCTGGATCTCGATGGCGAACGCAAGGGGGTGCTGCCTTCGCGCGCCTGGAAGCGCAAGGCCTACAAGACGGCCGAACAGCAGCACTGGTACCAGGGTGAGACGGTTTCGGTGGCGGTCGGTCAGGGCGCCAATGCCTTCACCCTCCTGCAGTTGGCCCAGGCCACGGCCGTGCTGGCCAACAAGGGGGTCTACATGAAGCCCCATCTGGTGCGCCGGGTGATCGATCCGGATACGGGCGATTCGACCTATCCCGTGGTGGGGCCGCAGTACGCCATCGACCTGAACCCCGAGAACCTGCAGGTGGTGCAGGACGCGATGGTGGATGTCGTGCGCAAGGGCACGGCCCGGCTTGCCTTCGAGGGCGCGCCGTACCAGGCCGCTGGCAAGACCGGCACGGCGCAGGTGTTCAGTCTGCGCGGCGGGCGCTACAAGGCACAGACGGTCGATGAGCGCCTGCGCGATCACGCCCTGTTCATGGCCTATGCGCCTGTGGACGACCCGCAGATCGCCGTCGCCCTGATCGTTGAAAACGGTGGCTGGGGCGCGTCCGTGGCTGCGCCCATCGCGCGCTCGGTCTTCGACTGGTGGCTCGATCCCGAGCGGCTCGAAAAACGGCACTTGCAGCAGCGCGACGAACCGCCTGCGGTGCCTGTCCAGTGGCATGCGCCCGGTGGCCCGTCGGCGCCGCCGACCTTGCCTGAACCGCAGCTCGCCCTGCCTGTGCGGCCGGATCCGGGAGACGTGTCATGAGTCTGATCGTGCAGGCCTTGCGACGCATGTTTGCCGTACTCGACTGGCCTTTGCTGTTGCTGCTGGCGGTGCTGGCGCTGGTGGGCATGGCGACCATGCATTCCGCGGTGGGTGATACAGACTGGCGGTTTGCGGATCAGCTGCGCAATTTTCTGCTGGCCTTTGTCGCCATGTGGGCGGTGGCGCTGCTGCCGCCCGGCTGGATCAGGCGCTGGGCGCCGGCCATCTATGCCGTGGGGCTGGCTCTGCTGCTGGCGGTGTTTTTTTTCGGGGTGACCAGCAAGGGGGCGACCCGCTGGCTCGATCTGGGTATCACCCGCATCCAGCCTTCCGAAATGATGAAGATCGCCGTGCCCGTGATGCTCGCCTGGTATCTGCAGCGCCAGGGTACGGGTGGATTCCGCCTGCGCGATTTTCTGGTGGCCAGCGTCCTGTTGCTGGTGCCGGCTGCCTTCATCATGGATCAGCCTGATCTGGGCACCGCGCTGCTGGTACTGGCCTCGGGCGTCTGTGTGATTTATTTTGCGGGGTTTCCGTTTCGACTGCTGGCGCCCGTGATGCTGATCATCGTGGTGGCGATTGCGGTCCTGGTGTCCCTGGAAGACCGGATCTGTCAGCCGGACGTCGACTGGGTCCTGCTGCACGATTACCAGAAATACCGGGTCTGCGTGCTGCTCAATCCGGGAACCGATCCGCTGGGCAAGGGTTTTCATACGATACAGTCGATGATTGCCGTGGGTTCGGGCGGGCTGTATGGCAAGGGGTACATGCAGGGGACCCAATCGCACCTGGATTTCATCCCCGAGCGCACGACCGATTTCATCTTTGCCGTGTTTGCCGAAGAGTTCGGCCTGTATGGTGCGGTGGCGCTGCTGATCCTGTACGGCCTGGTGGTCCTGCGGGGCCTGACCATCGCGGTACGGGCGCCCACACAGTTCGGCCGCCTGCTCGGTGGCGCCATGTCCATGATGTTTTTCGTCTATGTATTCGTCAACATCGGCATGGTGTCGGGCATCCTGCCCGTGGTCGGCGTACCCTTGCCGTTCATGAGCTACGGTGGCACGGCGCTCATGACCCTCGGCGTCGTGTTCGGCCTGCTGATGGGCATCGGTGCGCAACAGGCCGAGCACGAATGAAGAACCATCGCCGGGGCGCCGTCCCGTGGCGCAGCGGCTTGCCGCATGGGGTCACTGGCGGGCAGGCCCAGCGCTTGGCAGGGCGCATGCGCCCGCGCCCGCCTGCAGGCCTGCCAGCAGGCGGGCAATAGGTGCCGGCAACCCATGGCGGGCCAGCGCGGGCAGGCTCACCCAGGCCTGTTCGGCCGCTGGGCCGGGCCGCCTGCCTTCGACAGGCTGGTACCACGGGTGGATCTGCAGCCGGAAATGCGTGAAGTCATGTTCGAAGGTGGCCAGTGCGCGGGCTGGCTGCCCGGCCTGGGCGTGGTGCAGGCAGTAGTCCTGCAGGGCGGGCGCATCGGCAAACTCGGGCAGGCTCCAGAGCCCGCCCCAGATGCCCCGTGCCGGGCGCCGGGTCAGCAGCACGTGATCCTCATGCTGCAGGATCAGAACCGTGCTCTGGCGCAGCGGGCGATCGCGACGCTTGCGCGGGCGTGGCAATGCGTTCTGCAGCCCCTGGCGGTGCGCCAGGCAATCCCCGGCCAACGGGCAGCGGGCGCAGTCGGGCCGGTGGCGGGTACAGACCGTGGCGCCCAGATCCATCAGGCCCTGGGTGTAGGCGGTCATGTCGAGTGACGCGGGTGCGGCCTCGATGATGCGCTGCGCCAGGGCCCACAGGGCGCGCAGGGTGCTTGCCGCAGCGGGGTCTGCATCCAGGGCCTCGAGGCGCATGAACACCCGCCGTACATTGCCATCCAGAATGGGTGTGCGCTCGCCATGGGACAGGGCCGCGATCGCCGCCGCCGTGGACGGGCCGATGCCGGGCAGGCGCGCCAGCTCGGCCGCCGTCTGCGGGAACCGCCCGGCGTAGCGGGTGTACACGATCTGCGCGCACTGGTGCAGGTGGCGCGCGCGTGCATAGTAGCCCAGCCCGGCCCAGAGTGTCAGGACCTCGTCGAGCGAGGCACTGGCGAGCGTGGCGAGATCGGGGAACCGGCGCAGGAAACGCTGGTACCAGGGTATGACCGTGGCGGCCTGGGTCTGCTGCAGCATGATTTCCGAGAGCCAGATGCGGTAGGGGTCACGCGTGCCCTGCCAGGGCAGGTCGTGGCGCCCATGCTGCAACTGCCACGTGCTGACGCGCTCGGCCAGGCCGGCGAGCTCTGGCCGTGTCACTGCCGGTGCGCGGGATCGGGCCATCAGAAGCGGGTATGCCGGGTCACCGACAGGCGCGCGGCCACGGCCCCCAGAAGCACGGTCAGGGCGCCGGCCGAAAGCAGGTCTGCCGGGGGTGGCAAGTGCAGGACCCATTCGAGATCGTAGGTGTGCGTGAAACGTTCCAGCATGCGGTTCAGCGGGATCAGGGCAAGGCCGGCCAGCAGCCAGGCCAGCAGGCTGGCCGCCAGCCCGGTGAGGGCACCCACATACAGGAAGGGGCGGCGCACGAAGGGTTCGGTTGCGCCTACCAGGCGCGCTACGGCGATTTCCTCACGCTGGGTCAGCGCCTGCAGCCGTACCGTGTTGAAGACGGTGGCCAGAACCACGATGAGCACGGCCCCGGCCAGCAGGGTCAGCCCGGTGCGCAGCAGGGCCAGCAGGGATTCGAGCCGACGGACCCAGTCACTGTCGAGCTGGATGCGGTCCACGCCCGGCCAGTGCTGCCAGGCCTGCATCAGCGTGTCGGCGATGCGCGTGGGGGCGTCGGTGTCCTTGAGCGTGACGACCAGCGTATCGGGCAACGGGTTGGCGGGCAGCGCATCGAAGGCCTGGGCCCAGGCCGGATCGGCACGCAACTCGTCCATGGCCTGGGCGGCGGGGATCAGGCGCACCTGGGCGACCTGTTCGTCGGCTTCGGTGCGGATCCGGGCCTGCAGGGCCTGCTGCGCGGCCGTGTCCAGGCCGGGTGTGAGAAACAGGGTCAGTTCGGGATTGACGGCGAGCTGGCGCATCAGGGGTTGGGCCGACTGCAGGGCGGCCGCGCCCAGCAATGGGACGACCAGCATCAGCGCGATCACCAGAATATTGGCGAGCGAAGACAGGCCATGGCCGCGCAGGCGCCGCAAGGCCACCTGCAGCGCATAGCGGTGGTGACGCAGCCAGCGCCTCATGTGGGAACCCCCGGCAGATCCGTGAAACGCCCCGCTTCGACATGCAGGGTGCGACGTGCGTAGCGCGCCATGAGCGGCGCGTCGTGCGAGGCGATCAGGGTGGTGACGCCGACCTGGTTGAAGTCGCGGAATACGTCCATGATGCGCAGTGCACTGGCGGCGTCCAGATTCGCAGTGGGTTCGTCGGCGATGAGGATGGCCGGGCGGCCGACGATGGCGCGCGCGATGGCCAGCCGCTGTTGCTCGCCCCCGGAGAGTTCAATGGGCCAGTAGTCTTCCTTGCCGCGCAGGCCGACCTTGTCCATGGCGGCCCGGGCCCGGGTGATTGCGGTGCGGGCATCCAGACCCAGCACGGCCAATGGCAGCAGCACGTTGTCGATGACGCGCCGATCGAACAGCAGATGGGTGTGCTGGAGGATCAGGCCCACCGTGCGCCGCAGGTAGGGCAAGGTGCGGGCGTTCAGGCGGTTGATGCGATGATGGTTGACCGTGATGGCGCCCCGGCTGGCCGGTTCGAGCCCGGCCACCAGCTTGAGCAGGGTGGATTTGCCTGCGCCCGACGGCCCCGAGATGAACAGGAATTCGCCGGCTTCAGTGCTGAAGTTGACATCCGCCAGAATATTCCTGCCACGGCCATAGGATTTGAAAACGTGCTGAAATTCGATCATCGGCTTTGGGTTCGACAGGGATATCCCGCATGTATCGGTTCGGCCTGGACACGCTACCATCAGCTTCGGGCCCGGCCCGTTCATCCGGATTGTATTCTGTGTGCGGCTGTGGCCGAAACAGCGTGCGATCCGGGAAACCCGTGAAAAATGACTCCAGCATGGTCTCTTCGCAATCAACGCGCCGATCTTCTCCCCCGGGCCGCGCCCGCCGCCGGTGGTCATGGAACGACCCCGACACCCGGGCGCTGATCTATCAGATCCTCATCCTGGGTCTGGTCGCGCTGGGGGTATGGTATCTCACATCGAATACGCTGCATAATCTGGCGGTGCGCAACATCTCGACCGGGTTTGGTTTCCTGCACGAGGAAGCCGGGTTTGCCATCGGCGAGTCGATCATCGACTATTCCCCGGCCGATACCTACGGGCGCGCCGTGCTGGTGGGGCTGGTCAATACCTTGCGGGTCTCGGTGGTGGGCATCATCGTGGCCACGTTGTTCGGCACCCTGCTGGGCATAGGGCGCCTGTCGCGCAACTGGTTGATTTCGCACCTGGCAGGCCTGTACATCGAGGTGATGCGCAACATTCCGTTGCTGCTGCAGCTGTTTTTCTGGTATGCCCTGATCACCGAGATCATGCCCGGCCCCCGCCAGGCGCTCAATCCCCTGCCGGATGTGTTCATCTCCAATCGGGGCTTCAAGATCCCCTGGGTGCACGGCAATGCCATCGACTGGCTGTTTGGTGGCCTGGCCGTGGCGATTGTGCTCATCGTGCTGCTGGCGCATTGGGCGCGGCGCCGTCAGGAAGCCACCGGGCGGATCTTCCCGCTCGGCTGGTCGGCCCTGGGCCTGCTGGTCGTCGTGCCGGCGCTCGCGGCCTGGCTCAGCGGGGGCAGCTTCGAGCTCGACCGACCCGAACTCAAGGGCTTCAATTTCCAGGGCGGCCTGACCATGTCGCCCGAATTCACGGCACTGCTCTTGGGGCTGGTGATCTACACCTCGGCCTTCGTGGGCGAAGTCGTGCGTTCAGGCATCCAGGCGGTCAGCCAGGGGCAATGGGAAGCCGCGTCTGCCCTGGGGCTGTCGCGTGCCCGCATCCTGCGCAAGGTGATTCTGCCCCAGGCCATGCGGGTCATCGTGCCGCCCATGACCAGCCAGTATCTGAATCTCACCAAGAACAGTTCACTGGCCGTAGCGATCGGCTATCCGGACATCGTGGCCGTCACCAACACCATCCTGAACCAGACGGGGCAGGCGATCGAAGGCATCATGATCATCATGGCGGCGTATCTGGTCGTCAGCCTGTCGATCTCGCTGTTCATGAACTGGTACAACAAGCACATCGAACTGGTGGAGCGTTGAGACATGGCCCAGCCCCTGCCTGATCGCCTGCCGCCCCGGTCCAGTGCCGGGCCAATGGGGTGGTTGCGCACCCAATTGTTCTCCAGCCCGTTGAATGCGGTGCTCAGCCTGCTGACCATCTGGGTGCTGCTGCTGGCGATCCCGGCATTGGTCGACTACCTGTTCGTGCGGCCTGATTTCGCTGCCACCACGCCCGAGCAGTGCCGCGAAACAGGGGGCTACTGCTGGGCGTTCGTGCGCGAGAAGCACCGCCTCATCCTGTTCGGCGTCTATCCCTACGATGAACAATGGCGTCCCCTGCTGGCTTCTGCGATTCTGGTCGGCGTGATTGTCTGCAGTTGCATGCGCCGGTTCTGGCGGCCCTCGCTGGCATTGCTGTGGGGGGTGGGGCTGGCCGCAGTGGGCGTGCTCATGTGGGGCGGCCTCTTCGGGCTGGCCTACGTCGAAAACGCCAAGTGGGGTGGGCTGCCGCTGACCCTGATCCTGTCCACGTTCGGTATCGCCTTTGCCTTCCCCTTCGGGGTCGTGCTGGCCCTGGGGCGCCGTTCGCACATGCCGGGGGTCAAGGCGGTCTGCGTGATCTACATCGAACTCATACGTGGCGTGCCGCTGGTCAGCCTGCTGTTCATGTCCTCGGTCATGCTGCCCTTGTTTCTGCCCGAGGGGTTTTCGATCGACAAGCTCTTGCGCGCGCAGATCGCCATCATTCTCTTTGCCGCCGCTTACGTGGCCGAGACGGTGCGCGGCGGCCTGCAGGCCATACCCAGGGGGCAATACGAAGGGGCGGATTCGATTGGCCTGAGCTATTGGCAGCAGATGCGCAAGATCATCATGCCGCAGGCCCTGAAGATTGTGATCCCCCCTCTGGTGGGCATTTTCATCTCCCTGTTCAAGGACACGTCGCTGGTGGTGATCATCGGGCTGTTCGACCTGACCATGGCGGCCAAGGCCGCGGTCTCCGACGCGGTATGGCGTGGTTTCAGTACCGAATCCTACCTGTTCATTGCCGTGATCTACTTTGTGTTCTGCTTCTCGATCTCACGCTACAGCCTGGCGCTCGAGCGCCAGCTGGATCAGGGGCATCATCGCTAATCTGTGTCCGGGGTGCATGAACATCCCGGCATTCCGGAGTGCATCCCATGTCCGAACCCATCATTCAGCTCAAGAAGGTCAACAAGTGGTACGGGCAGTTCCACGTCCTCAAAGACCTCGATCTGGATGTGGCCCCCAGCGAGCGCATCGTGATCTGCGGGCCGTCGGGTTCAGGGAAATCGACGATGATCCGCTGCATCAACCGGCTCGAAGAGCATCAGGAAGGGCAGATCATCGACGATGGCACCGAACTCACGAACGATCTCAGGCAAATCGAGGCCATCCGCCGCGATGTCGGCATGGTGTTCCAGCATTTCAACCTGTTCCCGCACATGACGGTGCTCGAAAACCTCACGCTGGGGCCGGTCTGGGTGCTCAAGCGGCCACGCGCCGAGGCCGAAGCCACCGCCATGAAATACCTCGAACGCGTGCGCATCCCCGATCAGGCGCAAAAATATCCGGGGCAACTGTCGGGGGGCCAGCAACAGCGTGTGGCCATCGCCCGTTCGCTGTGCATGAATCCGAAGATCATGCTGTTCGATGAGCCCACCTCGGCACTGGACCCGGAAATGGTGAAAGAGGTTCTGGACGTGATGGTCGAACTGGCTGAGGAAACAGGCATGACCATGCTGTGCGTCACGCACGAGATGGGTTTTGCACGCCAGGTGGCCAATCGGGTGATTTTCATGGATCACGGCGAGATCATCGAGCAAAATACGCCCGATGTCTTTTTCGACCATCCTCGGAACGAACGCACGCGCCTGTTCCTGAGCCAGATCCTGCATTGAGTGCGCCGGGGCTTTTTTTGGTACGCTATCGTCTCCAATATCCATAACAGGAGCATCCACATGAACGCAATGGTCGCGCGGCCCGTACGCTGGGCGCTGGTGGGCAGTCTGGTGCTGGCCGTGGCCGCTTGTGCCAACGTGTCGCCCAAGGGTCAGAATACGGCCGTGGGCGCTGGCGCCGGCGCGGCGCTCGGTGCGGGTCTGGGGGCCATCATCGGCGATTCCAGCCGGGCTGCGCTGATCGGGGCTGGCATCGGCTCGGCCGTGGGTGCCGTGGTCGGGTACAACTGGGATCGCATCCGCCAGGATGTCGAAAGCTCGGGGGCCACCGATCTGGGCGTATCGGTCACCGAAATGCCCGATGGCACCTTGCGGGTCAATATCCCCAGCAATGTGTCGTTTGCCACCGGCAAGTCGACCCTGCAGCCGGCGCTGCTGCCGGTCCTTGACAGCGTGGCACGGGCCATGAACCAGCACCCCGAACTGCGTGCCCGGGCGTTGGGCTATACCGACAGCACGGGTACGGATGCCATCAATCTGCCGCTGTCGCGCGATCGCGCTGCCGCCGTCACCCAGTATCTGATCGGGCAGGGCGTGGCACCCGCACGTCTGTCTGCCGAAGGCATGGGGGCGTCCAGCCCCATTGGCGACAACGCCACGGCCGAAGGCCGTGCCCTGAATCGCCGGGTCGAACTGTACCTGTACGCCGTGCAGCAGTGATCACGACCCTGTCTGCCGGGTACTCGGCAGACAGGCTCTCGTACAGACGCAGGGGCTGTCCGGGGTGTTTTCCTGCCGGTGGTCTTTTTTGCGGCGAGGATTCAGTGCCGGCGTATCGTGCGGTGGGCCTTCAGCGTCGGTGCATTTTACGGTGGGCCTTCAGTCGCGGTGAGCCTGGCGCAGTCTCAGGCTGTCGATCAAGGTCTTGAGGGTCTTTTCCACAGTCAGGCGATCATGTTCCGACAAGGCCATGATCTGATCCGGTGGTACCGATGGAAACGGCCATGATTCACCCATGGCCAAGCGCGACTGCCCGGTTGGAAACACGTGCCCCGTGCCACGGCTGAGCCAGTAGAGATCCACTTCCAGCTTGCTGGCGATGATCAGCAGCTTCTGGGCAGACTTGCGACTGCCGCTTTCGTAGCTGGATATTGCACTCTGGGACAGGCCGCAGGCATCTGCCAGCTGCTTCTGGGACATGCCGCGCAGCTCACGCGCATATCGGAGTCGTTCGCCAAAGGTATTCACACCGCCATTGGACTAAAAACCAGTGCCACAGGGGTGTTGTCAATATTGCATTCGTAATATGATCGGGCTGTTTCTTGGAGCCATGCATGCACGAACAGGCCCGCCCAGATCCTGTCCCTGGTGTGAATGCACCCGTTGTCCTGGCGCTCTGCCCGCCCGGCAATGTGCATTATCCTTTTTTGGCGCAGCAGGCGGCGCAGGTCTGGCCGACCGTTCAGGCGCTACCGTCCGATTGGCTGGCCATCGCCAGCCGCGCCGATGCGCTGGTGCTGCTGGCCGATGTGGTGTCCAACTGCTGCGTGGCTGGCCAGTTGCAGGCGGCGGGCGCTGATGTGTGCCTGCTCGCGGGCATGCAGCACGGTCACCTGGGCGAGTACAAGGCCTTGCTGCGCGTGGGCATCGCATGCATCCTGCCACGCGACGCCAGGCCCGACTGGCTCGGTGCCGTGCTTGCCGTACAGATGTCCACCCGTACGCGGGCGGCGTCGCATGCGCAAATGATCGATGGCTGGCAGCTCAGCGAAAACGGCTGGTGGCTCAGCCATGCGGGGCACCAAATGCGGCTTTCAGTGCCCGAGCGGGCCCTGCTGCAGGTGCTGTTTGCCGCGCCGGGTCATGTGGCGCACGTCGATATCCTGCAGCAGGCGTTACGGCAGGCTGCGCAGGGGGCGCGGCTGCGGTTTGCGGATTCTGCCAGCCTGCGGCATCAGTTCAGCCGGCTGCGGGCCCGCGCCCGGCAGGCGCACCTGGGTGCGCCGCCCATCAAGGCGCTGAGCGATGTCGGGTATGTGTGGGTTTAGGGTTCATGGGTTAAGGATTGACAACGTAGCAAGGTGCTCTGATTTGTACGCCCAAGGTCGTCGAAACGAGCGTCGTTCAGTAAATTCGGCTTGAATGCGTGAACCGTTCAGCGAACTGCCCAATAGTATCGACAGCCTGTACGAAGATCCAGTACAGCAAACCGGCTGCCACGTAGGGTAATACCACTTCATAGGTTCGATTGATGATGTCCCCGGTTACGAATGTGAGCTCGTGCACGGTAATGACAGACAGGACAGCGGATTCCTTGATCAACACGATCGCCTGGTTGGTAACCTGGGGAAGCAGGAGCGAGGACATGTAGGGCAGTCGGATCCGGAAGAGAATATGCCTTCGACCAATACCCAGGCATCGTGCAGCTTCGATTTGGCCTGTTGGGATTGACGCGTACCCGGCGCGGTAGATCTCCGAGAAGTAGGCGCTGCCATACACGATGATACCGACAACGCCGCACATATAGGCGGAAAGCAGCAGGCCCACGCGTGGTCCGGCAAAGTACAGCAGGAAGAGCAGGATGAGCAGCGGGATGCCACGCACAGAGTCCACGTACAAGCGATACAGCCACGTGACGAAAGTTAGCTTGATGGTCGACAGCAGGAAAATAATCGCCCCAAAAATGGCGGCCCCAAGCACACCCAGGAAACACAGCTGAATTGTGTACCAAAAGCCCTGCAGCAGATCTGCACCGTTCTCCATATAGAAGTGAATCAGGTTCATCATCGGTTGTAGACCCCCATTGTCTTCTCGATCCTGAGCCCTATTCTGGCAATTGCCATGTTGATGAGAATATAGATGATCCCTGTGATGATGTAGATTTCGATGGGCAATTGGGTCGCCGAGACAATTTCCTGAGCCCTGCGCGTGAGATCGACCACCGAAATGATTGAGACCAGGGATGAGGCCTTGAGCACCAGGATCAACTCATTGAACAGCGAAGGCATCACAAGTCGGTAGACTTGGGGGACCTGGATGCGTAGAAAGGCCTGTGTATGGCTGATGCCCAGAACTTTGGCAGCTTCCATATGCCCCTTCGGTATCAGGCTGAAGCCACCGCGGTAGATCTCGGCCTGGTATGCAGCGGTGTTCAGAGCCAGTGCCAGCATGGCAGCTGGGAAGGGTTTGATATCGAAACCCATTGAACCCGGTACGTAATACACGACCAGGAGTTGCAGGAGGACGGGAGTGCCCCTGAATATGCTGATGTAGGCGCGTGCCAGATAGCGGCCTGATCGGTTGCGGGTCAGCATCATCAGATTTAGAAGCATGCCGCCGATTGATCCGAGCACGATTGCGGTCAGGGACACGCCGAGCGTGACGGGGATGCCCATGAGAAGGAAGGGCAAGTGGGAAAGTACCGCCTCGTAGCTGGATATCATGACTGATCAGTGCGAGGTGGTACCATCGACGCGATGCGGAAGGGTATGGTCATCATGGCAATGGCATTGACCGGAATACCCATCAAGAAATGATGGCGTAAGCGACATCCGCCGGTTTTGCTCCACCGCCGTGGATGTCGAACACATCCATGGGGCAGCAGGACATCACAGCGATGCAATCCATGGCTGCCCGCAGGATTACATAGTCATCCTTCTGGATCCCCTTGGGGGCACCCCTGATGATCCCGCCTTCTTCATCGACTGGAAAGAACATCCAGATATTCAGGGGACTTGGGCATTCGGTTCCGTTTACACCGATGGCCCGCAGTGCTGCATGCAGATTGTCTGTGCAGTTTTCATGGTAATCAGTGCAGCCCAGGCCCTGATACCGATAGGTGTCACAGGCGGCGATGAGCGTATCGTGACGACCACCCCAAGTATCCTTCTCGAAATACATTACCGGGCGCCTGCGGTTGCTTAGCAGCGGATCCCCTTCCGAAGCGTAGTACTTGAGGTTGTCAGCGCGGGTGTGCTCGAGCGATATGAACTCGCTGGGATCGTCGGCGTTGAACGCCCAGAAATCCACAACCTGATGGCCATGAATATTCAGAATCTTCAGGCCCTGACCTTTACTTAGGCGAACGGCCTTACCCTTGCGGGCTGGTACGATGGACAGATTTTCTTGGCGGGACATGTTTCGCTCCTATTCATAGTGAATTGCGTTCAACCCAGGAAGAAAGAAATGTGCGTAACTCCGTGCTCCTGGGTTCTTTGAAGATATTCAGTGGTGACCCCATCTCTACGATCTTGCCTTCGCTCATGAAGACAACCCGATCAGCCACCTTGGCAGCAAAACCCATTTCGTGGGTCACGACCACCATCGCCACACCTTCGTTGGCGATCTTTTTCATGACTGTCAGTACCTCACCCACCAGTTGCGGATCCAGGGCAGATGTGGGTTCGTCGAACAGGATCGCTTCGGGTTCAAGGGCCAGCGCACGAGCGATACCAACCCGTTGCTGCTGGCCGCCAGAGAGTTTGCCGGGGTATTCGTGAGCCTTGTCGGCCAGGCCGACCATCTGCAGCATATCCATACCGATGGTTTCGGCTTGGGTGCGATCCATTTTCTTGACCAGTCGCAGCGCCTCGGTGACGTTGCGCAGAGCACTCATGTGGGGCCACAGATTGAAATGCTGGAACACCATGCCCAGCGGCTTGCGCACCAGATCGATATTCCGCTCAGTTTCCCTGGCAAGGCTGCCGTCAGCAGCCTTGCGGTACCCCAGCAATTTCCCCAGAATCCTGACCTCGCCCGAGTCGTATTCCTCGAGGAAGTTCATGCACCTGAGCAAGGTGCTCTTGCCCGATCCCGATGGGCCGATGATGCAGACGACCTCTGATTTGCCGATGCTGATGGAGATATCATTGATCGCCTTGACACCATTGAATGCCTTGCTGACCTTCATCACCTCGATGACCGGGGCGGTATCTTTCATGTTCACCCTATTGATAACGGGGGATGTAGTCCGGCACGTTCATCGCGTAACCGAACCACTTTTCCTGCAGTTGGTTCATGGTGCCGTCATGATTGAATTTCTTGAGCTCTCCGTCCAGGAACTCGAGCAGGCTCTTGGACGCATCGTCATTGCGCACGACCCAGTTGAAGTAGGCTTGCTGCCCGAAGGGCGGTGTGATGACCTTGTATTTGTCGGGGTGCTGCTTCTGGACGAACAGCAGGTTGGGCAGGGATTGCGACACGGCATCCACCCGGCGGTTCAGCAGGTCGGCGTAGGCTTCGTCGAAGCTGACGTAGCCCTTGATCTGTGCCATACCCTTGCCGTGTTCCTTGATGAGCTCCTTGTCGTAGGCTTCGGTATCAAAGATCTGGCTGGCTCCCGACTGTGATCCCACTATCTTGCCGACCACATCAGCGGACTGCTTGATGTTCTGCTCGTCGGCGCGTACTACGAATGCCAGGCTGGCATCAGCGATAGGTATGGTGAAGTCGAAGAATTTGCGGCGTGACTCCAGTGGGGATGCCGCTGCGACCACGAAGTCAACCTTGCCCTGGGTCAGGGCTGGCAGTACGCCTTGCCATGGCAAGTCGCTGATGCGAAGTTCGATCCCTGGCAAGGCTTCGAGGACTTTGGCAAGGAGGTCGAAATCATAGCCGACGACCTTGCCATCCTCAATGAATTCGAAAGGTGTGAAACGGGCTTCCGTGGCTACACGCACATAGCCCCGATCCTTGATGTCCTGCAGCAGATCGGCATAGGCGGGCATGCCCATGACGCAGGACAGTAACGCACACGACAGGATGACTTTCTTCTTGCGCAGGAACGCAGCAAGGTGCTTGAAATTGGTACTAGGCTTCACGTTAGTCTCACTATGTTTTGGTGATATCGCTATCAGTTTGGGAACGGCCCGTGGCCACTCCATGACCAGCGGCCCGGACAAGCAGCCCAGAACGGTCCATGCTCATCATCAATAATACTATTGATATTTTCACGTCGCAATCAATTGTGCCGGATGATGGGGTAATTACTTATCCGGTCATGTGTACGAGGGCTTTTATGATTGCTTATGCTCAAGTAGTCTATGGGAATATTGTGTCTTTACACCAGATAAGGTACATTATCAATTGTTATATCAATATAAAATGTGGAAAGCCTTTATGGTCAGGCCCACATGATCTCGAGCCATTGCACAATGACCAACAGAATCAAGCTCTCGCCGCTGGTCGGCGAGATCGTTGCCCGGATGGAGACGGACATCATTTTCGGGCGTATGAGACCCAATCAGGAAATTCTTGAAGACACCCTCATGGCGCGCTTTGAGGCCAAGCGGCATGTGGTGCGATCAGCAATTCAGGAATTGGTGGCGATGGGGCTGGCTACCAAAGTCCGATCACGATCGGCACGCGTGAAAGATTTCACGCCACGGGAGGTGGATGAGGTGTATCACATGCGGGCACTATTGCAGCGCAATGCGGCACATATCATGCCTTTTCCAGTTTCTCCGCAGAAACTCAATGTGCTGAAGGAAATCCATGTCAGATATGTGGCCGCCGTCAGCGTGGGCGCAGACAAGTATCTGATCCATACCTTGAACGACGAATTCCACGCTCAGCTCTTCTCGCTGTGCAGCAATACCGAACTGTGTCGGGCCATCCACGCCTATGCCGAGCGGTCCAATCCTATCCGTTCCTATGGCATTACGGACGCCAGCTGGCTGGACCAGGCGATCGAAGAGCATGCTGCCATGATCCACGCTATCCAGACTCAGGACCGTGCAGCTCTGGAGCAACTGGTAGTCGATCATATGCAGCCGACACGCCGACGATGGGAGCAGGCCTATGCAGGACCGTACGAAATCCTGGCGACACAGGCGCTTGCGCCTAGCCGACAAACCGCATTGGATCAAGCTTCACCTGGCATGGTAACTGGCGCTGGCTGATGAGCGAGCTTGTTGATTGCGTCGTAATCGGCGCTGGTGTGGTGGGCTTGGCCGTTGCACGCGCTTGCGCGCGCAATGGTCAGGAAACGATACTTGTGGATGCCGCGGCAACAATAGGCACGGGCACCAGCTCACGCAACAGCGAGGTGGTCCATGCAGGTATCTACTATGCCCCAGAATCCCTGAAAGCGCGTTTGTGCGTGCGCGGTCGTAGTCTGTTGTACGCCTACTGCGAGTCGCATGGTGTTTCTCACCGGCGTTGTGGGAAATTGATTGTGGTCACCAATGAACGGCAACTGCCGGTACTGCATGCGTTGGTTCGCAACGGTAAAGCGAATGGAGTGACGGGCATCCAGCTGTTGGATGGGGTGCAAGCTCGAAGCTTGGAACCGGCCTTACGTTGTCTGGCTGCCATTGAATCGTCAGTCACGGGCATCGTGGATAGTCATGGCCTGATGATGGCCCTTCTGGGGGATCTGGAAGCGGCTGGCGGCGTACTTGCCTTGTACACAAGAGTAGAGGGTGGGAGCGCCCACAATGGCGAAGGAATACGGCTGTGTCTGAGTGGCAGCGCTCCCCACAGTGACAGTTCAAGTTTTGAGATTCGGGCCCGCCACGTATTCAACTGTGCGGGTCTGCAGGCTACTGCAGTCTCGCGCTCGATCGAAGGTATCCCTGCTCTATCGATTCCAAAGATCTGGTTTGCCAAGGGGAACTACTACGCTCTAAGGAGTGAGGCCCCGTTCTCGCGCCTGATCTACCCCATCCCGGAATCTGGAGGCCTGGGTGTACATCTGACATTGGATCTGAATCGTCGAGCCCGTTTCGGTCCGGACGTCGAGTGGGTTGAGGGCATTGACTATGCCGTAGATCCGACGCGTGTCAGCAGGTTTTATGAAGCCATTCGCCAATATTGGCCCGACCTGCCTGACGATTCGCTGTACCCCGATTATGCTGGTATCCGCTCAAAGCTGCACGGTCCAAGTGGACCAGAAGCTGACTTCCTGATCCAGGGCGTCAGCCAACATGGGGTCTCAGGGCTTGTGAATCTCTACGGTATCGAGTCGCCTGGGTTGACATCAGCCCTCGCAATTGCTGAAGAAGCCTTGCTTGCAATGGACTGACTCAGGGTCTGGCTTGAGCTTATCGCCAGGCCTGTTTCCAATCAGAGAGCCCAAGCCTGCCAGTTTGCATTCAGCCACCCCTGCCATATCGGCTCAGGTTCAGATCGTCATGCCTGATTTCAGTGGGTTTGCCTGACACGATGTCGGCCAGCAGGCGCCCGCTGCCGCATGCCATCGTCCAGCCCAGCGTGCCGTGGCCCGTATTGAGAAACAGGTTGGGCAGGCTCGTGGCCCCCACGATTGGCGTGCTGTCCGGGGTCTTGGGCCGCAAGCCGGTCCAGAAATTCAGGTCTCCTGGCCGGTAGCTGCCGGGATACAGGTCGTTGAGCACCATTTCAAGGGTATGCTCGCGGGCGGGTTTCAGATGGGTGTCGTAGCCCACCACTTCGGCCATGCCGCCCACCCGGATGCGGTTGTCGAAGCGCGTCAGGGCGATCTTGTAGGTTTCGTCGAGTACGGTGGAAACCGGTGCGCGTTCGGCGTCGGTGATATCGGCCGTGATCGAATAGCCCTTCATGGGATAGACGGGGACGTCGAGCACGCCGCGCAGCAGCAAAGGTGACCACGAACCCATGGCGACGACATAGGCATCGGCCTGGACGAGGCCCGAGACGCACTGCACGCCACTGACGGCACCGCCGGCCACGTGCAGCGAGCGGATGGTTTCACCCATGCGGAACTGCACCCCATGCTGGCGGGCGAGTTCAGCCAGGTGGTGCACGAACAGATTGCAGTCACCGGTTTCGTCATCGGGGGTGTGCAGAGCGCCCACCAGCTTGTGGCTGACATGCGCCAGGGCCGGCTCGACGCTGGCCAGCTGTTCGCGGGTGAGCAGTGCGTTGGCCACGCCGAGATCATTGAGCGCCTGTACGTCACGCTGTGCCGCATCGAGCTGCTTCTGGTCGCGAAACACCTGCAGCGTGCCCTTGCAGCGGTGTTCGAAGTCGATGCCGGTGTCTGCCAGCAAAGCATGCAGGCACTGCCGGCTGTAGGCCGAGAGGCGCAGCATGCGCTCTTTGTTGACGGCGTAGCGGGCCGGTGTGCAGTTGCGCCACATTTCGAGCATCCAGCGGATCTGAAACAGGCTGCCGTCAGGGCGTATCGCCAGGGGCGCGTGGGCTTCGAACAGCCATTTGAAGGCCTTGAACGGTATGCCTGGCGCGGCCCAGGGCGACGAGTATCCAAATGACAATTGCCCGGCGTTGGCGTGGCTGGTTTCTTCAGCCACGTCGTGCTCGCGTTCGAGAACGGTGACGTCGTGACCCTGTTGTGCCAGATACCAGGCACTGGTCACCCCCACGACCCCGGCACCCAATACCAGAACTTTCATATTGCCTCCTGTGTGATTTAATGATGATACGCAAAATTCATGGTTAATTTTTAATGAAAATTTCTTGTTTTTGTTAAAAACACATGGCAAGGTGCGTATTTTTCATATGTACGGCGCTACAATGACTGCCATTTGCTCATTCTTCTGCCCCGGCGTCTGACACGCTGCTGCCGGTATCCCGGATGGCAAGGCAGTGGCAGGCCGGTACATCACAGGATGCGGGTATATAAAACTTCAGGCCAGGGGCTCGACAGAATCGATCGGCGCATTCTGGATCTGCTGCAGCAGAACGGGCGCCTGACCATGACCGAACTGGCCGATGCCGTTGGTCTGACGGTCACCCCCTGCATCGAGCGGGTGCGCCGCCTCGAGCGCGAGCGCATCATTACAGGCTACCACGCCCGTGTCGCACCGCAGGCGCTGGATGCGGGTCTGCTGGTCTTTGTCGAAATCAGCATGTCGAGCAAGTCCGAGCGCACCTTCGACGATTTCCGCCGCGAGATCCTGGGCATTCCACAAGTGCTCGAATGTCATCTGGTATCGGGCGACTTCGACTACATGGTCAAGGCCCGCATCAAGGAAATCAGCCAGTACCGCAACCTGCTGGGCAATATCCTGCTGCGTCTGCCAGGGGTGACCCAGACCAAGAGCTGCGTGGTCATGGAAGAGGTCAAGGAAACCCTGTTCATTCCGGCGCAGAAATGACGCTGCGTGTGCGCGTAATGGTCAGGTTGTCGCGGTGTATGAGTTCAGGGTCCGACAGGTGCCCGAGGATGCCGGCAATCTTCGCACTGGGCTGGCGCAGGATGCGGGCCGTTTCGGCCGAGGAATAATTGATCAGGCCACGCCCGCATTCGACCCCGTGTTCATCGACGCAGGCAACCACGTCACCGCGCCCGAACTCGCCCTCTACCGCGATCACCCCGATGGGCAGCAGGCTGCGGTGTCCCCGCGTGATGGCCCGCACGGCACCTGCGTCGAGCGTGATGCGGCCACGCAGGCGCAGATGGTTGGCCATCCAGCGCTGGCGCGCCGAACGCAGGGGCAATGCAGCCCGCAGTTCGGTGCCCACCGGCTCGCCCGCAGCCAGGCGGCGCAGGACATCCGGCTCACGGCCCGAGGCAATGACGGTATGCCCGCCGCTGTTGGCCGCCCGCCGGGCCGCCAGCACCTTGGTCAGCATGCCGCCCGTGCCGATCGTGCTGCCCGAGCCGCCCGCCATGGCTTCGAGGGTCGCGTCACCCGCCTGGCCATGGTGGATGAAGCGTGCGTGCGGATCCTTGCGTGGATCGGCACTGTAGAGGCCGTCCTGGTCGGTCAGGATGATGAGCACGTGCGCTTCGATCAGATTGGTGACCAGCGCACCCAGGGTATCGTTGTCGCCCAGCCGGATCTCGTCGGTGGCGATGGTGTCGTTTTCGTTGACGATCGGCACCACGCCCAGCGCCAGCAAGGTGTTGAGCGTGCTGCGGGCGTTCAGGTATCGGTGGCGATCGGCCAGATCGTCGTGTGTCAGGAGAATCTGCGCCGTACGGATACCGTGCTGGGCAAAGGCCGCTTCGTAAGCCTGCGCCAGGCCCATCTGGCCGACCGCCGCTGCAGCCTGGAGTTCCGGCGTGCTCCGGGGGCGACGTGGCCAGCCCAGCCGCACCATGCCCTCGGCTATGGCGCCGCTGGACACCAGCACGATCTGCCGTTCACTGGCGTGCAGACTGGCGATCTGGGCTGCCCACAGACCGACTTCCTGGCGGTCCAGTCCGCGGCCCTCGTTGGTGACCAATGTGGATCCGACCTTGATGACCAGGCGGCGCGCATCGCGCACGACCGAGCCCGGCGTGTCTCGATGAGGGGGTGACTTCATGGTTCGGTCTGTGAATCGGGATCGTTCGAGGCATGCGGGTCGGCATCGACAGGCTGTTCGATCTGCCGCTGCTCATCCTGCCGCTGCTGGTCCAGCCATGACTGCAGCGCGCGCATGAGCACCTGCGTTCCTTGGCCGGTGAGTGCGGAAATCGCGTATACCGGCCCCTGCCAGCCCAGATCATTGCAGATGCGCTGTTGCACTGCGGCTGGGTCGGCCACCATGTCGATTTTGTTGAGGACCAGCCAGCGCGGTTTGGCCGCCAGTTCGGCACTGTAATGGCCCAGTTCGCGAACGATGGCTTGCGCATCCTGTACGGCCTGTGCGCAGGCGTCGACCTCCGGATCGGGCGAATGCACGTCGAGCAGATGCAGCAGTACCCGGCAGCGCCCGAGGTGGCGCAGGAACTGATGCCCCAGACCCACGCCTTCGGAGGCCCCTGGAACCAGTCCGGGAATGTCGGCGATCACGAAACTGTGTGCGGGCGATACCCGCACGACGCCAAGGTTGGGGTGCAGGGTGGTGAAAGGATAATCGGCGATCTTGGGCCGTGCATTGGACACCTGGGCAATCAGCGTGGATTTGCCCGCATTCGGCATACCCAGCAGCCCCACATCGGCCAGCAGTTTCAGTTCGAGGTTCAGGCGGCGCTGTTCGCCTTCCTGGCCCGGCGTGAACTGGCGTGGCGCCCGATTGGTGCTGGACTTGAAGCGCAGATTGCCCAGACCGCCGGCACCGCCGGCGGCCAGCGTGACCCGTGCACCGTGGTGGTCGAGGTCGCAGATGACGGCGCCGGTGTCGGCATCGGTGATGACCGTGCCCACCGGCATGCGCAGGATGACATCCGGGGCTCCGGCGCCATACTGGTCGGAGCCACGCCCATGTTCACCGTTTCTGGCCCGGTGCAGGCGCGCGTAACGGTAGTCGATCAGGGTATTGATGTTGCGGTCGGCTTCCGCCACTACAGAGCCGCCGCGCCCGCCATCACCACCGTCGGGCCCGCCCTTGGGGATGAATTTCTCGCGCCGGAAACTGGCAACGCCATTGCCGCCCCTGCCGGCAACGACTTCGATGGTGGCTTCGTCTGTGAATTTCATGCTTGAGTACCCCCACACGCAAGGTGGACTGCGGGTGTGCCGATCATTCTGAAGAAAAAAGCCCTGCCATGTGGCAGGGCCCTGATGCCGGCGCGTGCACGTTGTGTCGGCCGAGGGCCGGCAGGCGTTCAGTTGCCTGGGCTGACCGATACCGTGCGCTTGTTGAGGGCGCCTTTGATGCCGAACTGGACCGTGCCATCGACCAGCGAGAACAGGGTGTGGTCCTTGCCGATGCCGACGTTGACGCCCGGATGGAATTGCGTGCCGCGCTGGCGCACGATGATGCCGCCCGCAGAAATCTGCTGGCCGCCGTAGACCTTGACGCCCAGGCGTTTCGATTCGGAATCGCGACCGTTGCGTGTAGAGCCGCCGCCTTTCTTGTGTGCCATGATGGACTCCTGGTGACCGATCAGGCCGCAATCGTGTCGATGCGGATTTCGGTGTAATTCTGACGATGACCCTGGGTCTTGCGATAGTGCTTGCGCCTGCGCATCTTGAAGACTTTGATCTTGTCGTGACGGCCTTGTGCAAGAACGGTTGCCGTGACTGCTGCACCATCGACCAAGGGCGTGCCAAGCCTGAGGCTCTCGCCCTCGCCAACCGACAGCACCTGGTCAAGCGAGATTTCTTGCCCGATGTCAGCCGGTATCTGTTCGATCTTCAGTTTCTGGCCGGCGCATACACGATACTGTTTGCCGCCGGTTTTTATGACCGCGTACATGGGGGTTTCCTGATAATTGAAATGCCAAAACGGGCCAACGAAAAATTGGCCAAGCCCTGCATTTTAGTGCCAAATTCAGTGCGAATCAAGCGGCATACCTTCCAGTCGGGCATTTGCGCGTTCAATCGGGGTCTTCCCCGGGTCGGGGCCTTCTCCCGGACGGCCCCATGGGCACGACCATCGTGCGCCAGCGCCGTCTGGTTCATGCGCTTCCGTGCCGGCGGCCGGTCTGCAGTCGGTTCAGGCGCCGCCATACAGGGCCCTGGATGCCGCCATGGCCAGGGGCGCAAAGCGCCGCACGAATTCATCCGCCGTCCATTCGGCGCAGGAGCCTGAAATATGGATCGCTGCCACGGGTTGCCGGGCATTGCCCAGCACGGCGCTGGCCAACACGATTTCGCCGCGCAGCGATTCTTCTATGGCGAGCGCAAAGCCCTGCACCTTGGCCTGGGCGACCAGTTCGCGGATGCGCGCTGGATCGGTGTTCGTTTTGGCAGTGATTGGTTTCAGGGTGGAGCGCGCCAGGATGTCATCGACCTGGTCAGCGGGCAGGTGTGACATGATGGCCCGCCCCCCCGAAGACGCATAGGTGGGAATGCGTCGCCCAACGAGGGTGGCGAAAAAAGTCTGCCGCTTCGACTGCCGGCGCAGGGCATAGATGATGGACAGATCATCGAACAGGCTGAGATCGACGCGTTCGCCGGCTTCTTTCTGGAGGTCTACGAGCACCGGGGTGGCGCGCTCGATCAGGGGATGCGTGCGCAGGAAATCGAACGTGCGTTCGAGCACTTTCTTGCCCAGCACATACGCCCGGTTGTCGGCGCGTTCGAGGTATCCCAGTTCGACCAGTGTGTAGGCCATGCGCTGGGCCGAACTGCGATCCAGACCGGCCAGGTCGGCCAGTTCCTTCAGTGTGAGGCCGTGGGTGCCGCCGTGATGGGAGAACGCCTCGAGAAGCTTGAAAGCCTTGGCCAGCGAGAATACGTACAGCGAATTGTTGGTTGCCATGGATGGATGGGGAACGGGTTTCCGGGCTTTTGCCGCGTGATTGCAGGCTGGTCGCGTAGGTGGAATCCCCAGCCCGGACAGCTTGAAAACAATGCGGAAGAACGGTTATGCTGCGTGTACTGAGGTTACAGTGAGCGTATTGCGATATACTCAATCGCAATGCAATTATACAAAGAATTCATCGTTTGCACAGGTCATCAGAATAGGAGCTGACATGTACAGGATCTTTTCAAGAGCGCTTGCGGGTGCCGGGGCCCTCGGGCTGGCGTGCGCCCTGATGGCCGCGCCCGCGGCCGCACAGGATACGGTCAAACTGGGCGTGATGCTGCCGTTGTCGGGCCCCGCTGCGCTGGCGGGCACATCCATCATCGAAGGCGTGCGCTTTGCCGCAGAAGAGGCCAATGCCAAGGGCGGGGTGCTGGGCAAACAGGTCGAGCTGTTCATCGAAAATGACGAGGGTTCGTCCACGAAGGGCGTCACCGCGGTGCGCAAGCTGATCGAATCCGACGGCGTGGTGGGCATCAGCGGCACCTACGTCAGTGCCGTCGCCCTGGCAGCCTCCAAGGTGGCCCGTGAGTTCCATGTCCCCATGGTGTCGGCCGGGTCCACATCGTCCAATGTCACCGATGCCAACGAACCTGGCGACCCCTGGTTCTTCCGCGCCTTTCCGGGCAGCGTCGAGCAGGCCCGCCAGTCGGCCGAAGACATCGTCCACAAACTGGGTGCCAAGCGCGTGGCCATCATCCAGGAAAACTCCATTTATGGCTCTTCGCTGGCCGATCAGCTCAAGAAGGATGTCGAGGCCGCGGGCGGTGAAATCATCGCCATCGAAACCTACAATCCCGACGAACGCGATTTCTACTCGGTGCTGACCAAGCTGCGCACCCAGAAGCCCGAAGCCATCTACATGGCGGGGCTCATGGATGCCGGCGCGCAGATCATCAAGCAATCGCGCGAAGTCGGCATGGACACCCAACTGGTGGGCTCAGGTTCCATGATGAGCGACAAACTCATCGAACTGGCCGGGCCGGCTTCCGAGGGCTTTGCTGTGTCTTCCATGTTCGAGCCGTCCACCCCCAACCCGGTGGGCCAGGCCTTCACCGAGCGCTTTCGTGCCCAGTTCAACAAAGAGCCCGATGTCTACAGTGCGCTGGGCTACGACTCCATGAACGTCCTGATCGAAGCCGTACGCAGGGCCGGCAAGGCCGATGGCGCGGCCATTCAGCAGGCGCTGATGCACATGGATGACTTTCCTCTGGTGCAGGGGCCAGCCGACACGACGGCCAAATTCGATGCGCAGGGCAGCGTGCCTTTCAAGATCGGTCTGGCCATCGTCAAGAACGGCAAACGAGAATGGCTGCCATTTGACTGACGTTCCTGTGTGCAATGGATAGCTTCAACCTGTTCCTGCAGTTCCTGGCCAATGGTGTGGTCAACGGGTCAGGCTACGTCCTGGTGGCGGTGGGCCTGACCCTGATCTTCGGCATATTGGGTGTCGTGAACTTCGCGCATGGCGAGTTCTACATGCTGGGGGGCTACGCCGCAGTCACTGCCGCCTATTTTCTGGGCTGGGGGCTGCTGCCCACCTTCCTGATCGTGGCGGTGGCCCTGGGCCTGTTCGGTATTCTGTCCGAACGCATCGTGTTCCGGCCGCTGGCCGGCAAGGATGCAACCAACGCGATCATTGCGTCATTCGGGCTGTCGGTCCTGCTGCAGAATGGCGCCTTGCTCGTGTTCGGTGCCCAGCCCCAGACCTTGCGCCTCGATGGCATGGCACAGACTGCATTCCAGATCGGCCCGGTCTTCCTTACAGGCCAGCGCGTGCTCATCGTGCTGGCCACCCTCGTGCTGGTCAGCATCCTGATGCTGGTGCTGCGTTACACCTGGACAGGGCGGGCGCTGCGCGCCATGGCGCAACACCCCATGGTGGCCCAGATCAGCGGGGTGCATGTGCGGCGCGTGTCCGTCGTCACCTTCGCCGTGGGTGCGGCGCTGGCCGGCATTGCGGGTGGGCTGATGTCCGCGGTGTTCATGGTTCAGCCCACCTCCGGCTCGATGCTGGTTCTGAAGGCCTTCACAGTGGTCATTCTGGGGGGTATGGGCAGCGTGGGCGGGGCGGTCACGGCGGGCCTGCTGCTGGGCATCATCGAGGCCATGGTGTCGGGCTATCTCGGCAATGAGCTGCGCGACATGATCGGTTTCTTCCTGGTGATCGTCATGCTTCTGGTGCGTCCACAAGGCCTGTTCGGCCGTATCACAGAGCGTTCCTGACATGCGCAAACCTGTTTCGATCCTGCTGCTTTGCCTGCTGCTGCTCTTGCTGCCCGTGCTCGGCAGCGGGGGCTACCTGCTGAATATCATCGTCATGATATTCATTTTCGTCATTCTCGCCGTCAGCCTGGATCTGGTCATGGGCTGGGCGGGGCAGATTTCATTTGCCCACGCCGCATTTTTCGGCATTGGCGCCTACACGACGGCCATCATGGAGCGTGATCTGGGCACCGGGTTCTGGGTCAACCTGCCATCGGGCATGGTCGTTGCCGGGTTGTTCGGCCTGGCCCTGGGCCTGCCGGCGCTGCGCCTGCGCGGGCATTTTCTGGCGATCGTCAGCATTGCGTTCCAGACCATCGTGTATCTGGCCCTGTCCCAATGGACGAGCTTCACCGGTGGGCAATATGGGCTGTCCGTCGAGCCTGTTCCGGGGTTTCAGCGCGTTGGGCAATTCTATTATCTGGCCCTGGCGCTCGCCGCGCTTACGGTGGTGCTGGCCTGGGCGCTGACGCATTCGCGTGTTGGCGCGGCCTGGCAGGCCATACGCGACGACGAAGTCCTGGCGCGTGCCATCGGTCTGCATACCACCAGTTCCAAACTGCTGGCCTTCGTCATTGCCGCTGCCCTGGCCGGGGGTGCGGGCGTGCTGGTTGCCCATCATATCCGCGGGGTCACGCCCGATGATTTCACCATTCTCGTATCGGCCAGCATCGTGGCCATGGTGATCGTGGGTGGTCAGGGCACGCTCTGGGGGCCCTTGCTGGGGGCGGTCGTACTCACGGCCTTGCCCGAACTGCTGGGGCCGCTGGCCAGCTTCAAGTTGGTGATTTTCGGGGCGCTGATGATTTTCATGATCATTGCCATGCCCGAAGGTGTCCTGGGGGCCTGGGTGCACCGGAGGCGCAGATGAGCACGCAATCCCTTTTGCAGGTCCAGGGCATCACCAAGCATTTTGGCGGCCTGATGGCGCTCGATGACGTGTCGTTCACGGTTGCCCCAGGCGAGATCGTGGGCCTGATCGGGCCCAACGGTTCGGGGAAGTCCACGCTGGTCAATATCCTCACCGGGCTGCTGGTGCCCTCGAGCGGGCGGGTGTTGCTCGATGGGCAGCAGATCTCGGGCCGCCCCTCATGGCAGATTGCGCGTATGGGGGTGGCCCGCACGTTCCAGATGCTGCGCCTGTTTCCTGCGCTGAGCGTGGCCCGGAATATTGCACTCGCGATGCAGCATGCGCTGCCCAGTGGCGATCTGGCCAGCGTGCTGCGCCTGCCCAGTGCCCGGGCCGACGACGTGCGCACACGCGAGAAGGCGCTCGAGATGCTGGCGCTGTTCGGCCTCGAACGCTTCATCGATCAGCCTGCTGCAGCCTTGTCGATCGGCCAGCAGCGCATGGTCGAACTGGCGCGCGGGCTGGCAACCTCGCCCAGGGTCTTTCTGCTCGATGAACCAGCGGCCGGCCTGTCGCCGCCCAATGTCGACAAACTGATCGAGGTGGTGTCCACCATGCGCGCGCAGTATGGCGTCACGGTCTTGCTGGTCGAGCACGTGATGCGCGTGGTGCAGGCGGTATGCGACCGGGTCGTCGTGCTCGACTATGGCCGGAAGATTGCCGATGCACCGCCTGCCGAGGCCACGACCGATCCGCGGGTGGTCGAGGCCTATATTGGCCTGGGGCGGGCGCGCCATGCTTGAGGTCATCGATATTCAGGCAGGGTACGGCAAGACCCGCATTCTGCACAGGGTCTCCTTCAGCGTGCCCGATGGGGGTCTGACTGCCGTATTGGGCGGCAATGGTTCGGGCAAGTCCACCACGCTCAAGACGATTTGCGGGCTGCTGCGGCCCGACTCCGGCCAGATTGTGCTGGCGGGTGAACGCATCGATCAGCTGCCGGCTCACGCCATGGCCGCGCACGGGCTGGTACTGGTGCCGCAGGGCAAAGAAGTCTTCGCGGAAATGTCCGTGGAAGAGAACATCCTCATGGGGGGCTATCATCGCCGCCGCGAGCGGGCCGCCCTGAAGCACGATCTGCACGAGGTCTATGAACTCTTTCCACGGCTGGTGCAGCGCAGGCGTGCGCCTGCCGGGCTGCTTTCGGGGGGTGAGCGGCAGATGCTGGCGCTGGGGCGGGCCTTGCTTGCCAGGCCCCGCATGCTGCTGCTCGATGAGCCTTCGGCCGCACTCTCGCCCAAGGTGGTGGGCGAGATTTCCGACATGATCCATGAGCTGCGTGAGCGTGGCCTGACCATCCTTCTGGTCGAGCAGAATGTGTCGCTGGCACTCGAACTGGCCGATGACATCCACGTTCTGCGCGAAGGGCGGGTTGCCTTGTCCTGCCGCAATGGCCCCGACGTGGACATGGCGTCGTTGCAGGAATTCTACCTTGGAGCATCCTGAGCATGAATCGATTTTCGGGCAAGATTGCTGTGATTACCGGGGCTGCGGGGGGGCTGGGCAGAGATGCCGCCGTCGCGCTGGCGCGCGAGGGTGCGCGCAAGGTGGTACTGATGGACCGGGATGCGCCGGCGCTGGCCGAGGTGGCGGCGCAGATCGGGCCAGTCGCGCAGATCGTACCGTGTGATGTTGCCGATGCCGCCAGCCAGGAGCAGGCCTGGCAGCAGTATGCGTCGAATGGGGCACTCGACGTGCTGCTCACCGCGGCTGGCACGGTGGGCCGTGGGACCCGCATCGAAGACTGCTCGGTCGATGAATGGGACCGGATCTTTGCCGTGAATGTGCGTGGCACGTTTCTCACCATCCGACACGCGCTGCCGGCCCTGCGCCAGGCGCGGGGCTGCGTGGTCACCTACGGATCCACCGCGGGGCTGGCGGGCAGTGCGGTTCTCGGCCCCTATTCGGCCTCCAAGGGGGCCGTGGCCATGCTCACGCGCAGCCTGGCCCTGGCGCATGCAGCCGAAGGCATCCGCTTCAATTCCGTGTGCCCGGGGTCGATCGACACCCCCATGCTGCAGGCCACCATTCATTCGGCCGGCAATGAGCAGGCCATCGCAGCCCGCCACGCGGCCTATCTCGCCCGGCATCCGCTGGGGCGCTTTGGTCAGCCGGCCGAGGTCACCGCGGCGGCGCTGTTTCTGGCCAGCGACGAGGCCTCTTACCTGACTGGCGTCAGTCTGCCCGTCGATGGCGGGAGGCTCGCATGACGGCGATGCAGAAAAACGCCATCGTCACCGGTGCGCGTGGCGGGATCGGCCGGGCGGTGGTGAACCGGCTCGTGGCCGATGGCGTGCGGGTCCTGGCAGTCGATCTCGATGTCGCGGGCCTGGCCGGGCCGGGCATCGAGAGCCTGGCGGTGGACCTCGCCAGCGATGACGCCCCCGAGCGCATCGTTCGTGCGGCACGTGTCCTTGGGCCGATCGACATCCTGGTCAACAACGCAGGGGTGGGTGGGTCGAAGTCCCTGGTGCTCAGCGATGATGCCCTGCTCGACCGCATCATCGGCGTCAATCTGCGGGCGGTGCTGAGGCTCACGCGCGAGGTCATCCCACAGCTGCGCACACCGGGCGGCTGCATCGTGAATGTCGCCTCCGTCTATGGCGAGGTGGGATTTCCCGGGTGCACGGCCTATGCCGTCGCCAAGGCCGGGATCTCCCAGTTGACCCGGCAACTGGCGGCCGATCTGGGGCCGAAGGGGATTCGCACCAATGGGGTGGCGCCAGGCGTGATCCGCACACCCATGACGGCCCATCGCCTCGAGTCCGATCCGCAATACTGGCGCGACATGGTGCAGGCTACACCCCTCGGGACGATCGGAACACCCGAGCAGGTCGCCAGCGTCATTGCTTTCCTGTGTTCCGACGATGCGGCGTATGTATTGGGGCAGATCATTGCGGTCGATGGGGGCTGGCTGGCGTGCCGCAGCCATGCGGGCGCATGAGCAGACCGGTGCGCGAATGAATCAATCAGGCAAGACAAGGAGCAAGCAATGAATCAGGATTTCTCGGTTCAATGGCCCAATGGTGCGCGTTGCGCCATCATGCTGTCATTCGACTTCGATGCAGAATCGCTGTGGCTGTCGCGCGACGCAGAAAACGGCAAGCGACCGGGCACTTTGTCCCAGGGCACGTATGGCGCGAAGGTGGGGGTTCCGAAAATCATCGAAACCCTCAAGGATGCGCAGGTCCCCGCGACCTTCTTCGTCCCGGGCTGGACCGCCGAGCAGCACCCGGCATGCGTCGAACTCATGCTTGCGCAGGGGCACGAAGTGGGGCACCATGGTTATCTGCATGAATGGGTGGATCCGTCGGACCCGGAGCGCGAAGAAGCGGTGTTCGTGCAGGGCCTCGAGGCGCTGCAGCGCACGGCGGGCGTCAGGCCCCGTGGCTACCGCTCGCCCGCCTGGGAAACCAGCCACAACATGATCGCCCTGCTCGACAAATACGATCTGCATTACGACAGTTCCTTCATGGACCAGATCAATCCGTATCGTCACCGTCTGCCGGACGGCCGGCCGGGCCCGATCGAGCTTCCCGTGCACTGGAGCCTCGATGACGCGCCTTTTGCGCTGTTCTCGATCCGCACGCCGCGCACCATCGTCTCCAACCAGCAGATCCTCGAGGTCTGGAAAGACGAGTTCCGCGAAATTCATCGCTGGGGCGGGCTGTTCTGCCTGACCATGCATCCCCAGGTCATTGGGCGTCCGTCCCGGATCGCGATGTTGCGGGAATTCGTGGCCTGGATGCAGGCGTTCCCCGACGTCTGGTTTGCGCGCGGGGATGAGGTGGCAGGCGCCTGGGCGGCCTGCAGTGAGCCGTCATGAGCGCCGGGCTGATTCGTTGAATACAGGATAAGGACTGTCATGCAGGTGTATGAATATGAGGCGCTGGATGGCGTGGCGCTGGCGGATGTGCTGTCTGCGGGAGACGCATCGCCCGAAGAGGTCATGGCGTGTGCCATCGAATTGGCCCGCGTGCGTGCTGAACCGCATCGTGCCATTTGCCACCCGGCCTATGAAGAATCCCTGGCATTGGCCCGCCAGGGCGGGTTTGGTGGCCGCTTTGGCGGCCTGCCGTTCCTGCTCAAGGATTCAGGGCTCGCCTCGATGCGCTTGCCCTCCAGCCTGGGTTCGGCGCTGTTTGCCAATACGACATTCGCAGGCAACGCCACCCTGACCGACCGCTTCGAGCAGGCCGGCCTGATTCCCTTTGCGCGCACATGCGTGCCTGAACTGTGCATGGCGCCCACGACCGAGGCCACCCACAATGGCGGGCCTACGCTCAACCCCTGGGATCACAGCCGTTCGGCGGGTGGCAGCAGCGGGGGGGCCGCCGTTGCCGTGGCGCTGGGGGTGGTGCCCGTCGCCCATGGCAGCGATGGCGGCGGCTCGATTCGCATACCCGCGGCCTGTTGCGGGCTCTTTGGCCTGAAGCCCACCCGCGGCCGGGTCCCGATCGGGCCGTTTCGCGGAGAAGGTTGGGGGGGGCTGGCCAGCGATGGGGTGCTCAGCCGCAGCGTGCGCGACACCGCAGCGGCACTGGATGCCGTCATGGGCTGGGAGTCCGGGGCGCCATATGCGGCCCCACCGGCGCCCGCTTCATACGAACAGCTGATCCGTCAGGATTTCGAACGGCCTTTGCGCATCGTCGTGTGGCGCACCGCCTGGCGAGACGTGGCGATCGACCCCGAATGCCTGAAGGCCGTCGACAATGCGGCTGCGCTATGCCGTTCGGCAGGACACGAAGTGGTCGTCGAAGACATGCCCGATCTCGATTACGATGCCTTTGTGCAGGCCCATATCCGGGTGCTGAGCGCGAACATCGTCGTGTCGGTCGAGGCCCGGTTGCGCGCATTGGGGCGCCCGTTGCGCGACGGTGATCTCGAGTGGGCCATTCTCGATGGCTACCACATGGGCAAGCAATTGCCCGCGGGCGACTACGTGCGCTCGATCAACCTGTTTCACTCGATCGGCCAGTTGTTCGAGAGCCAGATGGCGTCATGTGATCTGGTGCTGACACCGGCGCTGACACAACTGCCTGCGCCGTTGGGGTATTTGTCGATGCAGGCGGGGTTTGCCGAATTTCGCCAGCGGGTGGCCGACTACACGACCTTCCTGGCGCTCATCAATGCGTCGGGCCAGCCGGCTGCCAGCGTACCCTTGCACTGGACGGCGGGCAATGTGCCGGTGGGGGTGCAGCTGATCGGGCATTTTGGCCGCGAAGACCAGATCCTGCAATTATCGGCACAGCTCGAGGCCATGGCCCCATGGGCGGCACGCCGGCCCTGCGGCGCACTGTAGCAGTGGCCGTGGCCTACATGGCCTTGCGATACTGGATGAAGCCGGGGTTGTCGGCCACCTGATCGTACAAGGCGCGCGCCGTGGTGTTGTTTTCCTGGGTGAGCCAATACACGCGGCTGCAGCCCAGGGCGCGCGCATGCGCGTAGACGTGTTCGATCAGCAGCCGGCCCGCACCTTGCCCACGGGCTGACTGATCGACGTACAGATCCTGCAGATAGCAATAATCGCCCGGCGTCCAGCAACTGCGGTGTTCGATGTAATGCACCATGCCGATGACGTCCTGGCCGCGAACGGCCAGCGTGCAGTGCATGGGTTCGGTGTCGTCCAGGAAGCGCCCGAACGTGGTCTGGGTGGCTTCATCGGGCAGGCTGACATTGTAGAACTGCTGATAGCCTTTCCAGAGCGGCAGCCAGTGCTCGAAATCGGCCGGGGTCAGCGCCCGGAGCGTGATGGGGGTGGCTTGTGTCGTCATGCGTGTCCTTGGGTTTGCAGCGGTGCCATGGCGGGCTGTGGGGCCTTTGTTCAGGAGCGATAGTCGGCATTGATGCTGACGTATTCGTGCGAGAAGTCACAAGTGTAAACAGTTTCGGCGACGCCGCCACGCCCCAGGGATACACGCACCGTGATGTCCTGCCCCGCCATGACGCGCTGGCCGTCTTCTTCGCGGTACGCGGGGTCTCGCCCGCCCTGACTGGCGACCAGTACGTCATCCAGCCATAGCCTGAGCGCCTGGATATCGAGATCCTCGATGCCGGCATAGCCAATCGCGGCCAGAATGCGCCCCAGATTGGGGTCGGATGCATAGAACGCGGTCTTGACCAGTGGCGAGTGGGCGATGGCATAGGCCACTTGCAGGGCCTCGTGGCTGTTGCCGGCGTCTTCAACCCGGATCGTGATGAATTTGGTGGCGCCTTCGGCGTCGCGCACGATTTTCCGGGCGAGGTCGAGGGCGGCATCGGCCAGGGCGCTGGCCAGAGGGGCATAGCGCGGGTCACGCTCGGATTCGATGATGGCGCTGCTGGCGCCGGTGGCCATGAGGACGAAAGAATCGTTGGTGGAGGTGTCGCCATCGACCGTGATGCGATTGAATGATTGTTCGGCGATCTCGTGGGCCAGTTTTTTCAGCAGCGGGGCCGGCAGGCCGGCATCGGTGGCCAGAAAGCCCAGCATGGTGGCCATGTTGGGGCGGATCATGCCGGCCCCCTTGCTGATGCCGGTGATGGTGACGGGCGAGCCGCCCAGTTCGATGTGTGCGGAATGGATCTTGGGCTGTGTGTCGGTGGTCATGATCGCGTGGGCCGCATCGAACCAGTGTTCCGCCCCGGCGCTCATGATGGCGTCAGGCAAGGCTGCAACCAGCCGTTCGACCGGCAGGGGCTCGAGGATGACCCCCGTGGAAAATGGCAGGATCTGCGCTGCGGCCACGCCCAGCTGGGTGGACAGGGCCACGCAGGTTTCAAGGGCCGCGTCGAGCCCAGCCTGGCCGGTACCCGCATTGGCATTGCCGGTATTGATGACCAGCGCGCGAATGGCCTGACCGGCTGCCAGATGGGTTTCGCACACCTGCACGGGCGCAGCCTTGAACCGGTTGCGTGTGAAGACACCCGCCACGGCCGTGCCCGGATCCAGCAGGAAGACGGTCAGGTCGCGGCGATCTGCCTTGCGGATGCCGGCTTTGGCGATGCCGATTCGAACGCCCCTGACGGGGTGGATGGCGTCGGGCGCCGGGATGTGCAGCTGAATGGCCATGAGCGGGGTCCTGAAGCATCGAAAAGGACATTTTAAGGGGTGCGGGCTCGGCTCGGGCCTTGTCGCGAATCGGTCAGTGCACCGGGAGGACGTCGAGCGTGGATTGCCTGAGATCACCCAGCAATTCGAACAGTGCCTGGCGTGTACCTGCCGGCAGCCCGCTCATCAGGCTGCGCACCCAGGCGTCATGGGCGCGCTGCATGCGCCTGTGGTGACGCCGTCCGGTGGGCGTGAGGCGGATGATGGAACTGCGCCGGTCGGCGGGATCCTTGGTGCGCTCGATCAGGCCGTCTTTTTCGAGCTGGTCTGCGATGCCGGTGATGTTGCCGTTGGTGACCATCATGCGGCGGGAGAGTTCGCTCATTTTCAGGCCGCGAGGTGCCGATACCAGCTGGCACATGAACTCGAAACGCGGCAGCGTGGTCTGGAATTCGGCGCGCAGGCGGCTGCGCAGTTCGTTTTCGATCAGGGTGCAGCAGTGGGTCAGGCGCATCCAGAGATGCAGGTCGCGCGGTGTCTGCGAGCTGCCGGATAGTTGCATGCCCGGCTCGGAAGGGTGGGTTTCCGCATGCCGGGCGGTGTCTGCAGAAGTGAAGTCGATCATGACACGTCTCGGAACCAAAGCCATTGTGATGGGTTCAGTGTAGGTAATGTCCGGCGAAGTGTCCTTGTTCCAAATCAAGAAATTTGAAGTCCGTACCATTTCACGGTTGCGGCCCGTGCCATTTCATAGTTGCAGCCTGTACCATTTCACAGCGTGGCGAAGACTTGTTCGGCAGCACTGATGGTGGTGTCCAGGACCTCGTCGTCGTGACATGCCGAGACGAAGCTGGCTTCGAAGGCCGATGGCGCCAGGTAGATGCCATGGCCGAGCATGCCATGGAAGAACCGCTTGAAGGCCTCGGCGTCGCCCGCCGAGACTTCGGCCAGATTGCGTGGTCGTTCGGCCTGGAAGAACAGGCCGAACATGCCACCTTCGCTGTCGGCGCAGAAGGGTACACCGTGGCGCCGCGCCGCAGCCTCGAGGCCCTGCACGAGCTTTTGTGTCTGCCCTTGCAGCGCTTCGTAGAAGCCGGGTTGCTGCAGTTTGCGCAGGGTGGCCAGGCCAGCGGCCATGGCGACCGGGTTGCCCGACAGCGTGCCGGCCTGATACACTGGACCCAGCGGCGCGATGCTGGCCATGATGGCGGCGTGCCCGCCAAAGGCCCCGACCGGCATGCCGCCGCCGATGATCTTGGCCAGCGTGGTCAGGTCGGGCCGCACGCCGCTCAGGCCCTGCATGCCCTGCGGGCCCACGCGCAACCCGGTCATCACTTCGTCGAAGATCAGTACCGTGCCGTGGCTGGAACACAGGCTGCGCAAGCCTTCGAGGAAACCGGGTACCGGGCGCACGAAATTCATGTTGCCGGCCAGGGGCTCGACGATGATGCAGGCAATGTCTTCGGGGTGGTGGGCAAATGCGGCCTCGACTGCAGCCAGATCGTTGTAGCCCAGTACCAGCGTGTGCTGCACGAATTCTGGCGGCACGCCAGCCGAAGACGGGTTGCCGAAGGTCAGCATGCCCGAGCCGGATTTCACCAGCAGGCTGTCGGAGTGTCCGTGGTAGCACCCGTCGAACTTGATGATCCTGTCGCGGCCGGTATACCCGCGTGCCAGACGGATGGCCGACATGGTGGCCTCGGTGCCCGAACTGACCAGGCGCACCTGGTCCATGGACGGAAAGCGCTCGACCAGGGCCTCGGCCATTTCGATCTCGGCCACCGTCGGGGCGCCGAAGGACAGGCCCCGGGCAGCAGCGGCCTGAACGGCCGCCACGACGTCGGGATCTGCATGGCCCAGGATGGCCGGCCCCCAGGAGCCCACATAATCGATGTAGCAATGGCCTTCGGTGTCCCAGAGCCGGGGCCCCAGGGCGCGTTCGATGAAAGGGGGGGTGCCGCCGACCGAGCGGAATGCCCGCACGGGCGAGTTCACGCCACCGGGGATGACCTTGCAGGCACGGTCAAACAGGTCTGAATGTTGAGTCATGAGCAGGAAGAAGAAAGGGATTCATGAAAAAAGTGGCTGGAAGCGGCGGGCAGCTGCCTCGATGTCGGGCGCATCGAAGAGGGCGCTGATCACCGCGATCCCATCGGCGCCGGCCTGGATGACCGGGGCTGCATTGCCGGCGTTCAGGCCACCTATGGCCACTACGGCCGGGCGGGGCCGGGCCATGGATTGCACCAGCAGGCTGCCCTGGTGGATGTGGTCGAGCGTTGCGCGCACGGCATCGGGCTTGACTGACGAAGGGTACAGTGCGCCGAAGGCGATGTAATCGGCCCCTTCGGCCAGCCGCCTGGCCGCCAGGGCCAATTGATCATAACAGGAACAGCCGATGATCCTGCGGGCACCCAGGGCTGCGCGCACCGGGCCGATGTCGGCGTCGTCACGGCCCAGATGCACGCCATCGGCGTCGAATTCGAGTGCCAGTTGCCAGTGATCGTTGATGATCAGGGGCAACGCCAGCCGTGCGCAGGTGTCGCGCACTGCCCGGGCCTGGGATCGCCACTGGGCCCACGCCCCCTGTTTGCGGCGCCATTGCAGTGCGACCATGCCGCCGGCATGGGCCTGCTCGATGGCTTCGAGCAGGCGGTCGGTGTCGGGCCAGTCGGGGGTGATGCCGTAGAGGCCACGCGGCAGGCGTGTCGGGTTCATGGTGGGGTTTGCCATAGGCGCTGCAGATTCTCACAGCCATTCTAATGGAGATCTGATACTCTTACGTGATGAGCGCCATGGCTTGCGGGAGGCTTCATGAAAACCGTTACGCCCGCGCCCGATACCGGGCGCATCGACCTGTCCAGGCAGTTCCTGCTGGCCATGCCCGGCCGTGTGGCAGGCGAACTGGCCAGCACGGTCATTTATGTGTGCGAGCACACCGAACACGGCGCACTGGGCCTGGTCATCAATCGGCCCACCACGCTGACCATCAACGATCTGCTCACCCGGCTCGACCTGCCTCTGTCGCTTGAAATCGGCCCGGTCGGAGACGCGCCCGTTTTCTTCGGCGGGCCGGTGCAGACCGACCGCGGTTTCGTGCTGCACATGCCCCGTGGGCAGTACAGCTCCAGCATCGCGATTGGTGAAGACGTCGCGCTCACCACATCGCGCGATATCCTCCAGGACGTGGCTGCGGGCCAGGGGCCGGCACAGTTGCTGGTTACGCTGGGCTACGCCGGGTGGGGTGCCGGCCAGCTCGAAGACGAACTCACCCAGAACGCCTGGCTCAATGTCGGGGCCAACAGTACGATCCTGTTCGAGACACCGGCCGAAGACCGCTACGATGCCGCCCTGGCCCAACTGGGCATACGGGCCGGCATGCTCAGCGGTGATGCCGGGCATGCCTGAACCCGGTGCCGGGCCGGGTGTGCCGGCGCCACCCGAGGTATTGCTGGGCTTCGATTTCGGCCTGAAGAAGATCGGCGTGGCCCTGGGCAACACCCTGACGGCGCACGCGCGGCCCCTGTGCATTTTGCGCCCGCTCACGCGTCAGCAGCGGTTTGACCAGATTGCGCATCTGCTGCAGGCCTGGCAGCCCGATCGCGTCATTGTCGGGCTGCCCCTTACCCTGGCTGGCGAAGAACAGCCCGCTTCGGGGCATAGCCGGCGGTTCGCCCGGCAGCTCGAGGGTCGCTTCAGGGTGCCGGTGGAACTGGTCGATGAACGGGGCTCCAGTCTCGAGGCCCAGGGCATCCTGGGTACACACGCCGATGACGACGCCATGGCGGCGGCGGTGATTCTGCAGCGCTGGCTGGATCGTGCGGGCTGAGCAGGGCCGACGGTGTACCTGGGCGTTCAAGCCCGGGTATCATGTGCCTCGATCTGCATCGAGGAACAATCCGTGGCTGTCCTTTTCTTTGCTGTGCGCTCGGTACTGGTGTCGGCCTGGATCGGCCTGGGCCTGCTCGTCGAACTGCTGTTCTTTCCCTGGCTGGGGCGCCGGGCGCGTCGCTGGCTCGTCGGCGGCTGGTCGCGGGTGCTGATGGCCCTGTGCGGCGTACGCCTGCAGGTACTCGGCGAGCCGCTCAGGCAGGGGGCTGCGCTGTGGGTATCCAACCATGTTTCATGGGTGGACGTCTTCGTGCTGAACAGCGTGCGGCCCACTTCGTTCGTGGCCAAGAGCGATATTCGTGGCTGGCCGGTGATCGGCGTGCTGGTGGCCTGGTCGGGTACGCTGTTCATCGATCGTCGCCACCGGCGCGCCGTGCGTGATGCCAGCCGGCAGATGCAGGGTTGTTTCGGCCACGGCGACGTGGTGGGGCTGTTTCCCGAGGGCACCAGTACCGATGGCAGCGATGTCCGGAATTTTCACACCGGCCTGTTCGATGCCGCCATCCAGGCCGTCGTGCCGGTGCAGCCCGTGGCCCTGCGTTTTTACCGTGCCGGGCGGCGCGCACCCGAACTGGCGTTTGTGGGCGACCAGACGCTGGTGGCCAACCTGTGGGTCCTGCTGGGATCGCGCAGGGTCGAGGTGCATTGCGAGTTTCTGCCACCGCTGTACAGCAGCCGCACACTCAGCCGCGCCGAGCTGGCACGCCTGGCGCATGAAGCCATTCGTGGCAAGATCCTGCCGCCTCATTGACTGGGGATCAGGTGCATGGGGTGCAGGCCTGCTGGAGGATGCGGTGGTCGCTCAGCCGCATGGCCGTGAGGGATCGCCCCCAGACGCAGCCGCTGTCCAGGCAGATGGCGTCGGGCCGGATGTGCAGGCCCAGCGCGGACCAGTGCCCGAAGATCACCGGGGTGGCCGGGTCGCGCCGCCCCGGCAGCTCGTACCATGGGCACAGGTCCGGGTTGGCGTGCGGGCCCGCCTTGTGCGTGAAGTCCATGCGCCCGTCGCTGCGGTGGCAGACCCGCATGCGGGTCAGTGCATTCACAATGACCCGCATGCGGGCCGGGCCCTGCAGGGTATCGTCCCAGTGCAGGGGTTGCTCGCCGTAGAAGTCATCGACCGCCTGGCGCCATGCCGGCCCCTTCAGGGCCGATTCGATCTCGCTGGCCAGGCATGCCGCCTGTTCGAGCGTCCAGGCCGGCAGGATGCCGGCGTGCACCATGACGTGACCCTGCCCGCGGATCAGCAGGGGCTGGCGGCGCAGCCAGTCGATCCATTCGGCTGCATCGGCAGCCTGCAGCACGTCCTGGAACGTATCGGAACGCCGGATCCTGCGCACACCGGCCGCGACGGCAAGCAGGTGCAGGTCATGATTGCCCAGGATGACCCGCGCCCTGCTGCCCAGGCTGCGGATGAGTTGCAGCGCGCCCAGTGAATCGGGGCCGCGATTGACCAGGTCTCCCGCAAACCAGATGTCCGTGCCGGGATCGGCCAGCTCGGGATGCTGCAGCAACTGCTGCAGGGCATGGCGACAGCCCTGTACGTCGCCGATGGCCCATACTTCACGGGCACTCATGGCGTGGGTCGGAGTTGGGGCCGCAGGCGGTGGTTGCGCCACCAGAGTGCCAGCGAGTGACGATTTTCCATGCCCAGCAGGATGGCCAGGGCCGCGGCAAGGGCAAACAGGTCGGGTACCAGTGCGGTGGCCCACGGTGGCCAGTTGCCCAGCATCCCGGCATTGAGCGCAAGCTGGTTGATCATGAAGAACAGAACCCCGATGAGGATGCCCGCAAACACTTTGGGCCCTACGCCACCCCGGCGCGACTGGATGAAGGCGATGGGTGTCGCAATGGTGACCATGACCAGCAGGGTGAATGGATAGGCCAGCTTGCGCCACAGGGCGATTTCCTGCCGGTCGGATTGCAACTGGTTTTTTTCGAGGTAGTCGATGTAGTCGAGCAGATCCGAAATGGCCATGCGCTCGGGCGTCAGGACGCGCGCGATCAGGCGCTCGGGTGTCAGGGTGGTGCGGATCTCGCGTTCGGCCTGCAGGCTGCGGGTCGTCAGGGGGCTGGCAGGGGCCGTGGCTTCATCCAGGGCGCTCGCTGAACGCGGCAGGATCTGCAGGACGTCGAGATCCTGCAGACGCAGCCTGTCGCCGGTGAACTGGCCTTGACGGGCCCGGATACGGGCGCGCATGGTGTTGTGGTCGCCGAATTCATAGAGTTCGATCCCGCTGACCTGGCCGCGGCCTTCGAGGCGGCGAATATTGATGATCCGCGGATGGCCCTGGTCGTCATTTTCCTTGAACCAGTAGCCGCTGGCCATGCGGCCGCCATCCGTACGGCCCAGAAGCATCAGGCGCGACTCGCTGCCCTGCAGTTCGGCTGCCGGTGTAATGTACTCGGACAGGATCAGGGCTGCCAGCATCAGTGGCACGGCGATCAGCCACAGCGCACCCAGCAGCCGCAGGCCGCTGACCCCCGACGCGCGCAGTATGGTGAGCTCGTTGCGCTGGGCAAGGCCAGCCAGCGCTAGCACGGTGCCGATCAGCAGCCCGATGGGCAGGAGCTCGTACAGGTGATTGGGCAGGTCGAGCAGTTGCAGGTAGAACAGGTCGAGCAGAGTCAGGCGCTTGCCGACCTTGTCGAGCCCTTCGATCAGGGCGAAGAACATGAACAGGCCGACCAGTGCCACGAGCACGACCAGTGTCGAGCGGTAGATTTCGCGGGCAATATAACGTCGGGCTGTGCGCATGATGGAAATCACCACAAAACCAAGATGATACCGCGTGCGACCCCGCGGATCGCAGCGTGCCCGCTTGAACAGGACGTTTCCAGCACGGCGCTTCGGTCAAGGTGCTTCGATCAAGCTGCTTTGGCCAAGCTGCTTCGATTGCCGCGTTCCGCTCACGGCGTTTCAACCAGCCGCATGCGGGCACGTATGGTGGCCATCCGCGAGCGCAGCCACGGGGTCACCCCATGCTGGTCATACCAGGCGGGGTTGGGCAGCATCGTGGCCAGTTGCGCTGACTGGCTGATGTTCAATCGAGCGGCATCGGTACGGAAATAATGGCGCGCGGCCGCCTGGGCGCCGAACGTGGTGCGCCCCCACTGGGCGACATTCAGATAGAGCTCCAGAATGCGCTGCTTGCTCATCACGGCTTCCAGCATGTAGGCCAGGATCAATTCCTGGAGCTTGCGCAGATAATTGCGGTCATTGGAGAGAAAAAGATTCTTCGCCAGCTGCTGTGTGATGGTGGAGCCCCCGCGCCGCCGGGCCTTGCCGGCCTCGCTCTGGCGTCGATTGAACTCCCAGGCCTGACGGATGGCGTCCCATTCGATACCGTCGTGATCCATGAAGCCCGTGTCTTCCGAGGCGATCACCGCGCGTTTCAGGTGGGTGCTGATGTCATTCCAGTCGACCCACTCATGGTGCAGCTGGGCCTGGGGATCGGTCTGGCGCTGGGCGACCAGCGTGGCGCGCATGATGGGCGTGATCTCGGGGTTGCGGAAGTTGAACCAGACCACCATGCCGAACAGGCCGATCTGGTACAGGAAGGCGGCACCCAGAACCAGCAACACGCCCGCCGCCAACAGCTTGCGCACGCCTTTCATTGCACCTGGCCCGCAGGGGCCGTACCGACCCCGGCCCGCGTGAAATGCCAGGTACGCGTAATGGCGAGAATGTCGGTCTGCGCGGCCAGTTCAGGCGGCAGGGGGTCGAATGGAGCGGCCAGCTCGATGATCCGGCGTGCAGCGCTGTTCAGTACGGCTTGATTCGAGGGCCGGTCGAAACGGATGTGGTCCAGTTGGCCATCACGGCGGATGAAGACCGTCAGTTGCAGATCGCCATAGATGCGGCCCCGTGCCTCGGGTGGGTAGTGCTCGGTACCGATGAGCTCGATGCGTTCGCGCCAGGCCTCGACATAGCGGGCCTCGATGGCCTGCCGGGTCGCCGGGGCGATGAAGTGTTGCCTCGGGCGTGCATTGTATTGCTCGATCTCGGCCTTGAGGGCGGCCACACGGGCCCGCAAGACTTCCGTATCCTGTTCGGTGTCGTCATCCCCGGCCTCTGTGTTCGGGCCATCATCCTGGATTGCGGTGCTGTCCCGGGCATGCTTCTGGCTTGATTGCAGCAGGGTCAACAGGCGGGCCTGCTCGCTTTCCAGTTGGGCCTGGCGTGTGCGCAGGGCAATCAGCAGCTGGTCCTGGTCATCGGTTTCATCCATGCGCGGCAAAGGGCTGGCCACCAGCTTCTGCGCCTGGTCGCCCCCGCCGTCCAGGTCGTGCTGGGCGAGCGCCTGCGCATTGACCGGAGGCTGTGGGCTGCGGGTGTTGACCAGGGTGATCTCGAGTGTGGCCAGGTGCGTGGCAGGTGGCGCAGCGGGTGCGAAGTGCCAGGCCAGCAGCGCCGCGTGCAGGGCGAGCGAGACCAGCACAGCCACGGCCATGCGGCTGCGCCCCTCGGGGTGGGGTTCGAGCAGCAGCAATGGCAGTGGTGCGGGTTCCATGGCAGACCGGTCGCCTCAGAGGATCTGTCTGAAGCGGCACTCTATGTCGAGTTCGAGTTCGTCGTAGCCCAGGATGTCGAGCAGGACGTCCTGGCCGCGCTCGAGCTCGGGCAGCCCGCCGACGCGGGTGATGAGCGGTGCGCAGTTCAGGCGCACCAGATTTTCGCGCAGGACGCGGGCGGATACATCGCAGATGTTGTTCTGCTGCAGCCAGCGCAGGCTCCAGTACCGTTCCAGCGAAGATTGAAAGTCCATCCATTGGGCATATTGTGCATCGAAACTGCCGATGATCGCGTACAGATCGGCATCGCGCGGCTTGTGCGGTGCCACCAGGCGGGCAGAGACGCCGTGTTCGACCGCAGCCAGCAGCTGCCTCTGGTTGACCAGGTCCACATAGCGTCGCAGGGGCGAGGTCGACCAGATGTATTGCGGGACCGCAATTGCCTCGTGGGGCAGGGCCTGGGTGGACATGCGCGTGCGCCCGGCCTGCTGCGAGCGGTAAATGCCGGGGACCCCGTGACGGGCCAGCAGGGCGCCCCACTGCGTGTTGGCCAGGATCATGTATTCGGCAACCAGACGCTCCAGAGGCGCATTGCGCTGGCGGGGCAGGAGGTGGATGACGGCATCGGGATCATCCGGCGCGCCGGCCAGCTCGAAGATATATTCGGTACGATTGTTGTTTTCCACCTTGCCGCGCAGGCGATCGCGTGCACTGCCCAGCGCACAGGCCAGCTGCCACAGCGGGCGCAGCCAGTGGGCATGAGGCACGGGGGCCTGCGGGTCAGCCAGCGTGGCTTCGGTGGCCAGGGGTTCGAGCTCGTTCACACGCAGGTTGGCGCGCACGCAGAGCTGTTCGAGGCGGGATTCGCTCTCGAGTATCTCGCCGGTATCGGTGCGCGCGCTCACGTAGAGCGACAGGACAGGCCGCCATTGCCCCGCATCCAGCGAGTAGGTGCGCACCAGATCGGGGGGCAACATCGGAATTCTGTCGCCAGGCATGTAGACCGTAGCCATGCGCTGTCGGGCCAGAAGATCCAGCGGATTGTCCCGAGACACGGCCAGGGCGGGTACGGCAATGTGGATCCCCACACGGACCACCCCATCGGCCATGACCTGGACCGAGAGGGCGTCGTCGATTTCCGTGGTGCTGGCGTCATCGATCGAATAGGCCTCGATCTCGGCGCGTGGCAGATCCGTGCCTTGTTCCAAATGGATGTCCAACCCCGGGAATCCCGTGCCGTCGGGAAAATGGCGGGCCAGAAAGCGTTCGCGCATCATGACCAGCGGATTGGGCCAGACCCCCAGCGACAGCAGCAGGCGCTCCGGCCGCTGGCCGAGTTGCTGCACTGCGGCATCGAAGGCCTTCCATTCGAGCGAGTTCTTGTCCGGGCTATCCAGAAAGGCAGGTGCCACGGCCCGGATCTCGCCGGGCAGTTCGCCAGCCACCAGCGCGTCTGTCCAGGCCTGCTGCTGTTCGGCGCGCCGGCGTTTTTTCTCGATGGCCGCCAGCGCCGCTTTCAGGATGTCTGGCGGTGCCGGACGAAACAGACAGCGCCCCCGCCGGTGAAAATAGGCCGGCGCAGCTGTCAGCGCCAGGACCAGCGCCGTCTTTTCAATCGCATCCGGTGCATGGCCGAAATACTCTTCGGCCAGTTGCGCTGTGTCGAATTCTTCCTGCGGCGCGCATTCCCACAGAAAGCCCACATCCAGCGTCTCCGCCAGCGCCTCTGCGGCTGGCAGCAGGGTGTCGGCTGCGGGCTGCTCGAAGGTGAACAGGACATTGGCACGCTTCACCTTGCTGCGTTTGCCGCTGGCCGATTCGACGTGCAGGGCATTGTCGGTTTCCGACAGGATGGTTTCGGCTTTCAGTTTGCCGGCGTCTTCGTATAGAACATGCATGGCTTCAGGCCCGGGAAGATGCTGCAGTGCATTGGCTCGATGCCAGCCGCTCGATCAGCGTGTCGTGAAGGCCGCCGAAGCTGCCGTTGCTCATGATCAGGACATGGTCTCCGGGGCGTGCCCGTTGCGCGAGCGTGTCGACCAGTGCCTGCAGATCACCGCCGCACCACAGCCGGTCGGCCAGCGGCGCGAGCACCTGCTGCGGCACCCAGCCCAGAGCGTGGGGCCCCTGGGCCTCGCCGAAGCAGAAGACCTGGTCGGCCTGCTTCAGGGCGGCTGGCAACTGTGCGGCCATGGTGCCCAGCTTCATGGTGTTGGAACGGGGTTCGAATACCGCCAGGATGCGGGCCTGCGGGCCCACGCGGCGGCGCAGCCCATCGAGCGTGGTGGCGATGGCCGCGGGGTGATGGGCGAAGTCGTCATAGACTGCAACGCCACGCACTGTCGCGCGCAGTTCGAGCCGGCGGCGCACGCCCTTGAATGCGTTCAGGGCCCGGATGCCGGCATCGACCGCGATCCCGGCATGGTGGGCTGCAGCCAGGGCCGCCAGCGCGTTCGACTGGTTGTGCACGCCGCTCAGGCCCCAGTGCAGTTCACCCTGCACGACATCATGGTGCAGGATCTCGCAGCCCAGACCCTGGGCATCGATGGCGCGGACCTGCCAATGTCCGCCCGGGCCGAACGTGTCCACAGGCGTCCAGCAGCCGCGTGCCAGCACACGGTCCAGAGCCATGCACTGCGCCGGCCGGATGATCAGCCCCTGTGCCGGGACCGTGCGCACCAGGTGATGGAACTGGGTTTCGATGGCAGCGAGGTCGGGAAAGATATCGGCGTGATCGAATTCCAGATTGTTGAGGATTGCCGTGCGTGGCCTGTAGTGCACGAACTTCGAGCGTTTGTCGAAGAATGCGGTGTCGTATTCATCGGCCTCGATCACGAAGTGTCGGCGCGCGGGGTCGAACCGGGCCGACAGCCCGAGATCGGGCGCTATGCCCCCGATCAGGAAATTGGCGGGCCGGCCGGCGCATTCGAATATCCAGGCCAGCATGGCGCTGGTGGTCGTTTTGCCATGGGTGCCCGCCACGGCCAGTACATGCTGGCCCGGCAGGATGTGTTCAGCCAGCCACTGCGGCCCTGATATATAGGGCAGACCACGGTCGAGGATTGCCTCCATCAGGGGGTTGCCACGCCGGATCACATTGCCGATCACGTACAGATCGGCCCCAAGGGCGATCTGGTCGGCACCGTATCCCTCGATCATGCCGATGCCCTGATCCTGCAATTGCGTACTCATGGGCGGGTAGATCCCCGTGTCGCAGCCCGTCACCCTGTGGCCTGCAGAACGCGCCAGAAGGGCCAGCCCGCCCATGAATGTGCCGCAGATTCCCAACAAATGTATGTGCATGACATCCTCCGCCCTGTATTGTAGAGGGCGAATGCTATGATGGCAGGTACCCTAGGCCTCTGGAATACGTGTTGCTTCATGCACAGACGCTTTTTTCTGCAGGGCGCGGCCCTGCTGGCCTGCAGCGCGCTGGCGGCGCCCGCCGGGGTCGTGGCGGCGCTGTTGCCGGCCAATCCGGTATTCGGGCGCAGCTTGCCCGCGCTGCAGGGGGGCGAAACCCCGCTGTCGAGCTGGCTCGGCCAGCCTGTCCTGATGAATTTCTGGGCCAGCTGGTGCGCGCCCTGCGTGCGCGAACTGCCCCTGTTGCAGTCCTTGCACGAGCGCTACCCGGATCTGGCCGTGCTGGGGCTGGCGGTCGATACCCAGGCCAACGTGCAGCGTTTCATCGACAAAGTCCCGGTGTCCTATCCCCTGTTGCTCACTGGCACGCAGGGCGTGGCGCTGATGCGCGAACTGGGCAACAAGTCCGGCGTGCTGCCGTTCAGTGTCCTGTTCGATCGCGACGGGCATGTGGCCGATCGCCTCGTGGGCGAGCTCCAGAACGATGACATTCAGACGCGCATCGAGCACATTCTTTAAGCTTCAAGCCGTTGTTCACGCAGGATGACGACTGGCCTGTTCAATGGACAAACCCGTCAAATTGGCGTAAAAAGCGCTGATTTCTATCATCAAGAACGTTCTGCATTTTTGGCGGGACACACAGGACACACTCATGGATCTCAGAAAACTGAAAACGCTGATCGACCTGGTGGCGGATTCGGGTATCGCAGAACTGGAAATCACCGAAGGTGATGGCAAGGTCCGCATCGTGAAGTTTTCCCAGACGGTAGCGGTGGCGCCTGTGGCCGCCGCGGCCGCCGTCTCGCCGGTTGCAGACGCACCGGCAGCGGCCGGGGTCGGCGCAGCAGAGCCCCAGGGCCACGCCGTGAAGGCCCCGATGGTCGGAACGTTCTACCGCGCGCCCAATCCCAATGCGCCCGCCTTCGTCGAAGTGGGCCAGGCGGTCAAGGAAGGCGATCCCCTGTGCATCATCGAGGCCATGAAACTCCTGAATGAAATAGAAGCCGACAAATCCGGTGTCGTGCAGCAGATCCTGGTTGAAAATGGCGAACCGGTCGAGTATGGCCAATCCCTGTTCATCATTGCCTGACTCATGTTCGACAAACTACTGATCGCCAATCGTGGCGAAATTGCCCTGCGCATTCAGCGCGCCTGTCGCGAACTGGGTGTGAAGACGGTGGTCGTGCACTCCGAAGCCGATCGCGAAGCCAAATATGTGCGCCTGGCCGACGAGTCGGTTTGCATTGGTCCGGCCGCACCGCGTGACAGCTATCTGAACATGCCGGCCCTCATCTCTGCGGCTGAAGTCACCGACGCCGAGGCCATACATCCGGGCTACGGCTTTCTCGCTGAAAACGCCGACTTCGCCGAGCGGGTCGAAAAGAGCGGGTTTGTGTTTGTGGGTCCACGCCCCGAGACCATACGCGTGATGGGCGACAAGGTCAGTGCCAAACAGGCCATGATCGCCGCAGGCGTGCCGGTGGTGCCCGGCTCGGATGGGGCCCTGCCCGATGAGCCCGACGAAATCCACCGTCTGGCCGCCGCGGTCGGCTATCCGGTCATCATCAAGGCCGCCGGCGGTGGTGGGGGGCGTGGCATGCGCGTGGTCTATACCGAGGCCGCCTTGCTCAACGCCGTGGCCATGACGCGCAGCGAAGCCTCGGCGGCCTTCAACAACCCCGAAGTCTATCTCGAGAAATTCCTCGAAAACCCGCGCCATATCGAAATCCAGGTACTGGCCGATGGCAATGGCAAGGCCGTCTGGCTGGGTGAGCGCGACTGTTCGATGCAGCGGCGGCACCAGAAGATCATCGAAGAGGCGCCAGCGCCCGGCATCGATCGGGCACTGGTCGAGCGGATCGGCGAGCGTTGCGCTGAAGCCTGCCGCAGCATGCGCTACCGGGGCGCCGGGACCTTCGAGTTCCTGTACGAGAAGGGTGAGTTCTTCTTCATCGAGATGAACACTCGAATCCAGGTCGAGCACACCGTCACCGAAATGATCACCGGCATCGACCTGGTCCAGCAACAGCTGCGCATCGCGGCCGATGAAAAATTCACCTGGCGCCAGCGCGACATCAAGCTGCACGGCCATGCCGTCGAATGCCGGATCAATGCCGAGGATCCCTACCGCTTCACGCCCAGCCCGGGAAAGATCACGAACTGGCATGTGCCCGGCGGCCCGGGCATTCGCATGGATTCGCACGTATTCACCGGGTATGTGGTGCCGCCGTACTATGATTCCATGATCGCCAAGCTGATTGCCTATGGCGATGATCGCCATCATGCCCTGATGCGCATGGAGATCGCCCTGTCCGAGATGATCGTCGAGGGGGTGCAGACCAACATCGCGTTGCATCGCGAGCTCCTGCAGGATGCCAGTTTCCAGAAGGGTGGCACCAGCATCCATTATCTCGAACACAAGCTGGCCCAGCGGCCCTGAGGAACCGGCGTGCGCGAGCTGGTGCTGTCCTGTACCGAAGACCAGGCCGATGCCTGGTCCGATGCCCTGCTGGGCGCAGGGGCGCTGTCAGTGGCCATCGAAGATGCGCATGCCTGCACGCCAGACGAGCAGGCCCTGTTCGGCGAGCCTGGCACCGAACCTGAAGTGCAGGCATGGCGTCGCAGTCGCCTGTGTGTACTGTTGGCCGATGGGGTGGATCCGGCACAGCTGCTGGCGGCTCTCGAAGGCTTGCCGGGCTGGCGCGCGGGGCAGCAGGCCGATGCCGTACGCGAAGTGTCCGACGCTGACTGGGTGCGCCTGACCCAGGCGCAGTTCGAACCCATCCTGGTGGCAGAACGGGTCTGGATCGTGCCGAGCTGGCACCGCGAAGATGCCGGGCTGCCGCCCCATGGGCGCCATACCGACGGGATTCGCATCGAGCTGGACCCCGGGCTGGCGTTCGGTACAGGCAATCATCCCACCACCCGCCTGTGCCTCGAGTGGCTGGCCGATCATCTGCCATCCGGGGCTTGCGTGCTGGATTACGGCTGCGGGTCGGGCATCCTGGCCATCGCGGCGGTCCTGCTGGGCGCGGGTCCGGTCGTGGCCGTCGATATCGACCCGCAGGCCGTCGAGTCGGCCCGCCGCAACGCGCTCGACAATCAGGTCGAGCTGCGGGTCTGTTTGCCGGATGACATGCCCGCGGGCACGCATCAGGTGGTCGTGGCCAATATCCTGTCCGGGCCGCTCAAGCTGCTGGCGCCCATGCTGTGCGCACGCGTTCGGTGCGGTGGCCATCTGGTGCTGTCGGGGGTGCTCGAGCGCCAGGCCACAGAGGTCATCCAGGCCTACGCGCCGTGGTTGCCGCTCGAGGTGGTCGGGGTCCTTGACGGCTGGGTGTGCCTGGCCGGCCAGCGAGGTCGAATGGCATGAAACTGACCACCCGCTGCCCCCATTGCCAGACCGTATTCGAGACGAGCCTGGCGGATCTGCAGCTGCGCAAGGGCTACGTGCGCTGCGTGCAGTGCGCACATATTTTCGATGGCTATGCCGAGGTGACCACGGACGCATCCGCGGGGGTCGCGGGGCCTGGTTCGCGCGCGGCCGAGCCATCCATGGGCGTGCATGCCGTGCACCGGCGCGCGCAGGCTGCCGGGCCTGTGCGCGATGTGCAGCACGATATTCCGATCATTGTCGAGCACGACGCGCACGATGATCCCATGTTCGTGGATGTTCCCGAACCCTCGCTGGCGCTCGGGCCCGACGCCGACGCCGACGAAGAAGAGGCCCCGCATGTATTCCGCAATGTGCGTGAACCATCCATGCGCGCCCGCCCCGAGGCATTCATCGTCGAGGCCCGTTCGGGGCACGGTGGGCACGGTGGCACGGCGTCAGCCTTGCTGGCCAGCCACCGCAGGCGCGAGGGGGCGGGCAATCCGTGGCGCGTGCTTGGCCTGGGCGCGCTCATCGTGCTGTTGCTGCTTCTGGCGGCGCAGGCGGCGTATGTCTGGCGTGCCCAATTGGCGCAGGCCGTGCCCGTGCTGCGGCCCTGGCTCGAGCGTGCCTGTGATACCCTGCAGTGCGAGGTGCCCTACGCCAGAAACCTGACGCGTGCGGCCATCATGTCATCGAGCCTGAAACGGGTCGAAAGCAGGCCTGCGCCCAGGCCCGACGAAAAACCCGGGTCGACGCACAATACAGCGGCGGCACCGGATGGGCCGGCTGGCGCCGAAGGCGACAGGCACGAGTATCTGCTTTCGGTGATGCTGCGCAATGGCACCGATCGGCCGCAGGCGTGGCCCGTGCTGGTACTCACCCTGAATGACGGCGCAGGCGCGCCCGTGGTGCGGCGCAATCTCGAACCCGAAAATTATCTTCCGGCGGCATTGCAGTCCACGCCGTTCCCTGCCCATGACAACGTGCACCTCGAGCTTCCACTGACTGTCGAGGGTGCGCAGATCAATGGCTTTCAGCTCGACCTTTTTTATCCATGAGGATGTTCATGAATCAGGATGTGCTGATCTGTGGTTCGATTGCCTTCGACACGATTGCGGTGTTTGAAGGCCGCTTTCGCGACCATATCCTGGCAGAAAGCATCAAGTCACTGAGCGTCTCGTTTTTCGTGCCCACGCTGCGCAAGGAATACGGCGGCTGTGCCGGCAATATCGCCTACAACCTGCATCTGCTGGGCGGGCGGCCGGTGCCGGTGGGCACCGTGGGCGCCGACGCCGAAGACTATGTGCAGCGCATGCGTGATCTGGGCATGGATACGTCTCTGGTCCGGGTCCTGCCCGAGGCCTATACCCCGCAGTGCTACATCACGACCGATCAGGAGAACAATCAGATCGCGTCGTTTCACCCCGGTGCCATGCTGCGCTCGGCAGAGAACGACCTCTCCGGGCACCCTGCCGCCTGGGCCATCGTGGCGCCCGATTCCAAGGATGCCATGTTCGCACATGCCCGTCGCCTGCATCAGGCGGGGATTCCATTCGTCTTCGACCTGGGCCAGGCCATGCCGCTCTTCGAGGGCCCCGATCTGGAGCAGATGCTGGCCATGGCCAGCATCCTCACGGCCAATGATTACGAAGCCAGCGTGATCGTCGAGCGTACGGGGCGTACCCTGCAGGACTGGTCATGCCGGTTGCAGGCGGTGATCGTCACGCACGGGGCGCACGGCAGCGTGCTGCATGTCGATGGCCAGTCGACCGACATTGCACCGGTTCCGGTCAGTGAGCCGCTGGACCCCACGGGCTGTGGCGATGCCCACAGGGCGGGTTTGCTTCACGGGCTCGTACAGGGCTGGACGCTGGTCGAGGCCTGCTGTTTGGCGAATGTCATGGGGAGCCTTAAAATCATGAGCAAGGGGCCCCAGAATCATCAGCCCGGGCATGCCCGCATCCTTGATTCTCTCAGCCGTCACTACGGTCTGGACAAGTCCCTCTGAGCCGACCGACCACGGTGTCACGTCTTTTGCGGAGTATCTTTCATGGCTGGCATTTCCAGGGTCTTTTCTTCACATCGTCTGCGTCAGGCCGCCGCACTGGGTCTTTCTGCCGGGGCCCTGCTGCTTGCGGGCTGCGCCAACCAGTCGGCCTCCAGTTCGGTCTATACGTATGGCCAGGCACGCCAGGAGCAGACCGTGCGCTATGGCACCGTCCAGAGCGTGCGTTCGGTCGTGATCCAGTCTGATCGCTCCAGTGGCGTGGGGATGGTATCGGGGGCCGCGCTGGGTGGCGTGGCTGGCAGCACGATCGGGGGTGGCAAGGGCAAGACGCTCACCACCATAGGCGGCGCCCTGCTGGGTGGCCTGGCCGGCAATGTCATCGAAAAGCAGGTCGACAAGACCCAGGGGCTCGAAATCACCGTGCGGCTCGACAGCGGCGAAACACGGGTGGTCGTGCAAGAGGCCGACGTCCCCCTCTCGATCGGCCAGCGGGTGCAGATGATCAGCGGTGCGGGCGGCACGCGCGTCGCACCCCTGTAACCCGCGCTGGCGGCTGGTTGTCGGTACATCCGGCCTGCAAGGGGGGCGGGCAGGCCGCGTGGCTGGTGCGCTGCCGCCTGGTGGCCCTCAGTCGTACGCTGGTGCCCGATTCGGGCCCCGAGGTCCGTATGATGCGGCCGCCAGGTTCAGGCCCCCAGGCTCGCGTAGGCCAGATGGTTCACCACCATCATGGCCACCTGTGCCAGGATCAGCAGCACCAGGGGTGAGAAATCAAGCCCGCCGGTGCGGGGCAGCCAGCGCCGGATCGGGTTCAGCAGGGGTGCGGTGAATGTGTAGAGTACCGGCATGATCGGCGACAGGGGGTTGATCCATGACAGCACGGCCTGGATCAGCGTCATCCACACGATCACATTGAACAGCCATTTGATGCTGGTCAGCAGGCCCGCCAGCAGCATCGGGCCCAGCAGATTCGTATCGGGTGTCAGGCCCCCCATGGCAACCAGCCAGCTCAGCCACAAATAGGCCAGGGCCGCCACCCAGCAGGCCAGAATGCTGGACCAGTCGATCCGGCCGCTGGCCGGCACGATGCGCCGCAAGGGCATGATCAGCCAGTCGGTCACCTTGAACAGGACCTGGGACCAGGGGTTGAACGGGTGCAGCCGGATGGCAAAGGCCCAGGCCCGCAGGATCAGGGCAATGCCGAACAGCTGGAAGAGGACATCCAGAAGAAAACCGAGTACTTCCCGAGCCATGACCCGCGCCTTACGGCCGCTCGCCGGTCGGGAACGGCCAGGAACCGGCTGGATTCGTGTCTGTACGGGCAGCGGGTGCCAGATTGTCTGCCGGTGCCTTTCTGGCGGGTGTTTTCCGCGCAGGCGTCTTTTTGGCGCTGCTGCTGGTTGACGTGGATTTTCTGGTAGTGGCCATGATGCGCTCTCTTTCGTTCTGGGGAAACGTCAGAAGTCTAACGCATGCCAATGCGGCTTGAAAGTGGCCAGGCCCGTTCGGCCGGCGTGTGCCTACAGGAAGAACATGGCCTTGGCGAGGAACACGATGAGCACCACGTGACAGAACACACTGACGTGGATCCACTTGAAATGGCGCGACTTCAGCCGCCCTGTGCCGCTGAGAGTGATGGCCGTGATGAAATGACCGAGGACGCTGAATGCCAGAATGATCTTGATCCACAGCAGGGTGGCAAAATGACTGCCCAGCGGATGAGCGAGTTCTGCCCTGAATTGCCAGGCCATGGCCAGGCCGGCCCCGAACAGGATCAGAATGACGAAGGGCATGATGCGGCGCGCGCGCTGCCCGATGGCGAGCTCTACGTTGCGCATCGTTTCGCGGCCCAGGGCGGGGCGTATGCCCTCGAGGATGATGACTTCGAAAAATACCGTGCCTACGAAGAATATGGCGGCATACAGGTGCAGAATGACCAATGCGGAATGGCTCATGTCATTAGTACAGCGTGGCTCATGTCGTTAAAATGGCGGGATTGTCGATGTGCAGCGGGCACATGCACCGATTGTAGGTCGGCCTGCCTGCTGCAGCCCCGGCAGCCCTGCTGCGGCAAGGGGTTTGCCGGGCTGTCCTTTTCTGAAGGTGGGTCCCATGTCCCGTATTCGTTATTTTGCAGGCCTTGCTGGCGTGCTGGTTCTGTCGGCCTGTTCCACTACGGGTACCGGGCCCGAGGATGCCGCAGTGCCGGTGACACGGGCCTGCACGCCAGCGGCCGCTGCGGATCCCCTGATAGGCAATTGGCTGTCGGTCTCGGCACAGGCGGGGGTGGCAGGCGCCCTGCGCACGCTTTACACGCTGAATGCAGACGGCAGCATGGCCTATGTCGAGCAGGTCAAGCGGCCACGCCAACCATCGCAGGGGCTGTACGAAACCGGATGCTGGGTGCATCAGGGCCAGACGCTGATCCTGCGCACTCAGGAATCCAACGGCCTGCCTGTCAACCTCGATGACCCGATCTACGTCAACCAATTTCAGGTGATTCGGGTGCAGCCCGATGCCCTGCACTTGCAGGGCCCCCAGGCACAGGCCATTCAGGCCAGGCGCATGTCACCCGGCTATCGCCTGCCGTTCTGATCCCGCTGGGCGGACAGCCTTTGCAATACCGTGTCGCGCCCGAGCAGGGCCAGCACGGCGCCGATGGCAGGGGTCTGGCGGCGCCCGGTGATGGCCACGCGCAAGGGGATGGCCAGTTGCGGCATCTTGATGCCCCACTGCTTCAGGCAGGCCTTGATGAGCGCATCGAGCGCTGCACTGGTCCATTCGGGCAGTGCGCTGGCCTGTTCACGGAAGGCTTCGAGCCGCTCGAGCGCCTGGGCATCGAGTACTTCGCTGCGCAGCGCAGAATCAACAGGGGGCTCGATCTCGCAGAACAGCAGGGCTGCCTGCGCCAGATCTTCGAGGGTTTCGGCGCGATCGCACAACAGGGCCATGATTGCCGGCAAGTCGACCTGCCCGCAGGTACCACCCAGCCGCTCGATGCGCGGTGCAACCTGGCGTGCGAGGTCTTCGGGGCGCAGTGTGCGCAGGGTGTGCGCATTGACCCAGTTGAGCTTCCTGGGGTCCCATTGGGCCGGTGAGCGGCTCAGGTTGCGGGGGTCGAACCAGGCGACGAACTGTTCGCGGGTGAAGAGTTCGTCATCACCGTGGCTCCAGCCCAGGCGGGCCAGGTAGTTGACCATGGCCTCGGGCAGGTAGCCCATGCGCTCGTACTCCATGACGCTGACTGCGCCATGCCGCTTGGACAGCTTTTCGCCGTCGGGGCCGAGAATCATGGGCACGTGGCCGTAGATGGGCAACTCGGCGCCCAGGGCGCGCAGGATGTTGATCTGGCGTGGCGTGTTGTTGACGTGGTCGTCGCCACGTATGACGTGTGTGATCTCCATGTCCCAGTCGTCGACCACTACACAGAAATTGTAGGTGGGCGTGCCATCGGCGCGGGCAATGACCAGATCATCCAGTTCGGCGTTGTCGAAACGGATCGGGCCCTTGACCAGGTCGTCCCAGGCGGTGACGCCTTCGAGGGGGCTGCGAAAGCGGACCACTGGCTGCACGCCCGCTGGTATGGGGGGCAAGGTCTTGCCCGGCTCGGGGCGCCAGGTGCCGTCGTAACGCGGCTTGGTGCCGAGCGCGCGGGCTCGTGTACGCATGGCCTCGACCTCGGCCGGAGTGCTCCAGCAATGATAGGCCGTGCCCTGGTCCAGCATCTGGCCGATGACCTCGCGATAGCGGCCCATGCGCTGCATTTGGTAGAACGGCCCTTCATCGGCTTGCAGTTCGAGCCATTGCATGGCATCGAGTATGGCCTGCACGGCCTCGGGCGTCGAGCGTGCGACGTCGGTGTCTTCGATGCGCAGCACGAAGCAGCCATTGAAGTGCCGGGCATAGGCCCAGGAAAACAGGGCGGTGCGGGCACCGCCCAGATGCAGGAAACCGGTGGGTGAGGGGGCAAAACGGGTGCGCACGGGGCGCGTCTGGGGTGCAGTCATGGCAGGATCGTGGGCAGCATGTCGGGGTGTCCGTACAGTGTCGCATGCCGACACCGGGAAGAACCCCTGTAGAATGAATTGTTCAGTCCGTCATTTTAAATGAGGTCCTGTTTCAGGTCGCCCCGGGTATTGTCCATGATGCGTCATCGTCTTTCGGCGCTGTTCGAGCCGCGTTCCCTGCTCGTCGTCAGTGCGCTCCCGCTGCCGGCGCTGAAACACCCACCCGAGTTCCTGCGCGGCCGGGTGGCCGAAGTCGTAATGGGCGCGCAGGGCCGCTTCGACATCCCCCGCACGCTTGCCTTTCTGGCCACGGGGCAGCGACTCGACATGGCGGTGCTTTGTGTGGAGCCGTTGCGCCTGATGTCCGTGCTGGGCACGTTGCGCACGCACCGCCCCAGGGTGGTGATCGTGCTGCCCCATCCTCAGGCGGCCCATGATCCGCGTGAAATGCATGCCGACTGCCAGACGTGGGGCCAGCTCAATGATTGCCTGGTGCTCGGCCCCGGCGCGCTGGGGGTCCAGCGCCCGCATCTGGGCCTGAATCTGGGGCTCGAGGCCAAGGCCGCGCCAGCCGGACAGGTCGCCCTGGTGGCCCAGTCGCGCATGGTGGCGGCCGCCGTCATGGATTGGGCGGGCGACATCGGCCTCGGGTTTTCGGCTGTCGTGACGGTGGGCGGCGCCGATGGGGTGACCACAGCCGAGATCCTCGAGTTCCTGGCCATGGATGCCCGTACCGAGAGCGTCGTGCTGTATCTCGAGCAGGTCGATTCCTCGCGGCGATTCACCAGCGCGCTGATGGCGGCTGCCAGCGTCAAGCCCGTGATCGTGCTCAAGGTGGGTCGCCAGGGGCCGGATGCCGAGCCGGCGGCCGATGCCGTGTTCGATGCCATGCTGCGGCGTACTGGCGCGGTGCGCATCCATGTCTACGTCCAGCTGTTTTCTGCCCTGAAGGTGCTGGTTCACGCGCGGCAGCAGCGCGGGCGCCGTATCGCGCTGTTTTCCAATGGCCATGGTGCGGCCCATCTGGCCCTGGATGCCATAGGCACCCGCGGGCCCGTGGTGCAGGCCGAACTGTCCACCCAGACCCGACAGGCGCTCGCTGCGCTGCTCGAACCGGGGGCGAGCGTGGCCAACCCGGTGATCAGCCACGCCCCGCTGGAACCCGATCGTCTCGAGCGTACGCTGGCGCTGCTGGCTGCCGATGCGGGCGTGGATGGTGTGCTGGTGCTGATTGCGCCGGATACGCTGTCCGATATGGACACTGCCGTTGACGCGCTGGCCCGGTTTTCGCAGGCTGCCCACAAACCCATCATCAGCTGCCTGATGGGGGATGCCTCGATGCGGGCACAACGCCAGCGCCTCGATGCCGTGGGTCTGCCGGCTTTTCGCACGCCCGAGGCAGCCGCGCATGCCTATGGCATTCTGGCCACGTACCATTACAACCAGGCCCTGGCGCAGCAGGTACTGCCCCCCGAGAAACTCAGCCTGGCGCCGCGCCTCGACGAAGCGCGTCTGCTGCTCAATGACGCCATTATGTCGGGGCGCAACGAACTCCCCCAAGACAGCATACGCTGGCTGCTCGACTGCTTCCATGTGCCGATCCGGCTGGCCGAATCCCCGCGCCGACCTGTGCACGATGTGCGCGGCGTGATACCCATGGCCATTCATGTGCATCGTGATGCCTGTTTTGGTCCGTATCTGCAGTTCGGCCCAGGGGGGCAGCACGCCCGCCTCGCATCCCCGCATCTGGAAATCGAACTGCCACCGCTGAACAACTACCTGGCCCGACAACTGATCCAGCGTGGCCGGTTCTGGTCGCGTGCGCTCGAACACGCGCTCAGTGCCGCAGCCTTCGAACAGTTGCGCGAAGCGCTGGAGCGCCTGTCCGATATCATCTGCGAGTTGCCTGGCATCAAGAGCCTCTCGATCGATCCGCTGTGGTCGGATGACACCGTTCTGCATGCCGATGCCGTGCGCATCGTGCTCGACCCCGATTACGACGGCGAGCGGCCCGAAAATCGGGGCTATCGGCACATGGCCATCCATCCCTACCCGAGGCGCCTGGTGCGCCCTCTGGTGACCCCGCAAGGCAACGAGTGGCTGCTGCGGCCGATTCGCCCCGAAGATGCCACCCTGCTTCAGGAGTTTGTTCGACGGCTGTCTGATGAAACGCGTTACATGCGCTTCGTGTCCATGCTGCGCGAGCTCACGCCGCGCATGCTGGCCCGCTATACACGCATCGACTATGACCGCGAAGTCGCCCTGGTGGCCGTGATTCAGGTTCCCAATCCCGAAAATCGCGGCTTGCTGCGCGAGTGTATCGTCGGCTTTGCCCATTGCCTGCGCAACCCCGATGGCCGCGGTGCCGAATTCGCCCTGGTGATCGCCGATGACTGGCAACGCCGGGGGCTGGGGGCCGAGCTCATGCGCAGCCTGATTGGTCTGGCCCGACAACAGGGGCTGAGCTATATCGAAGGCCTGGTGCTCGCGACCAACCGGCCCATGCTGGGATTGATGGCGTTTCTGGGTCTGCGCAATGATCCCGACCCGGATGATCCGGCTTTGCGCCGGCTGTGGATGCCGCTCGATACCTGAGCCTGGTGCCGTGCAGGTTTCAGGGGATCAGCACGCGCAGCAGGAAAGCCTGGATATCGACGAGTTCCTGCGGGTGCAGGCCGTGGGGCACGGGGTAAGTATGCCATTCGACTGGCTGGCCCAGATCGGACAGCGCGCTGTGGCTGGTCTCGGCGTACGCCAGCGCGACCACCGGATCCAGCAGACCATGGGCCATGAACACCGGGGTGTCGGCATTGGCAGGATGGCGCTCTGCGGCGGTGGTGTTGCGCAAGGGCAGATAGCCCGACAGGCCGATGAGGCCAGCGAGCCGGTGTTCGAAACGCAAGCCGGTGTAGAGTGCCATCGCACACCCCTGAGAGAAGCCAGCCAGCACGATGCGCTGCGGCGGGATGCCGCGTTCGCCTTCGCGTGCGATCAGCCCGCCGATGGCGGTGCGGGTTGCCTTGATGCCGTCGATGTCTTCACGCATGTCGCGCTCGAGGCTGTAGATGTCGTACCAGGCACGCATGGGCATGCCACCGTTCAGGGTGACGGGCCGTATCGGCGCATGTGGAAACACAAAGCGCAGCGCAGGCAGGTCCGGATGGGCCAGTTCGGGCACGACCGGTTCGAAGTCGTGCCCGTCGGCCCCCAGGCCGTGCAGCCAGATGACGGCGTGGGTCGGGTGTTCGCCGGTGGCATGTTCTATGGTTTCAAGCTGATCGGACATCGTTGGGGTCTTCCTGAAGATCCATGGTTTTCAGTTGCTGGAACAAGGCTCGGTAATGCTTGCGCGCGGGTTCCTGGCCCGCTGGCCGCTGCGCATTGCCGCGTGTCTCCTGGCGCGCTGCCCGGATCCGGGTGCGCAGGGCCTGGGCATCCTGACCGGGATGCCGGGCCAGCAGGTCGGTGAGCGCCTCATCGTCCTCGAGCAGGCGCTCGCGCAGGGCCTCGAGCCGGTGCAAGGCCTGTGTCTGCCGGTCGGCCCCCTGCTGCCAGAGGGCGAGCTGCGTACGCAGTGCGTCGGCATCCGCCTTGCGCATCAGCTTGCCGACGTAGTGCACCTGGCGCCGCAGGCCTTCACGACTGTGAATGCGCTGCGCCAGGCGGATGGCGTCGCGCAGGGCGTCGTCCAGCGGCAGTTCATCCAGACGGCTGGCGGGCAGGGCGATCAGTTGGCGCCCCAGGTCGAGCAGCGCGTGCATGTCGCGCTTGACTTGCGATTTGCTGGCCGGTGGCGCGTCGGTGTCGGGGTCGGTATCCGGGGGATACGGCGGTGCAGGCATGCGAACATCATAAAATGAAGATGAATTGGGTATCATAACCGTCCTGTCCCGGTAGATCACATATGCAAGACACCACCAACGAAGTTCTCGATGTTCCAGCCCAGCAGGCGCGTTTTCGCGAACTGGTCTCAGATACGCTGCAGCGCGCGCGCCGGGCCGGTGCCAGCGATGCCGCGGCCGAAGTCTCCGAAAGCCGCGGCCTGTCGGTGGGTGTCCGTCAAGGGGCGCTTGAAACCATCGAGCAAAGCCGCGATCGCTCCCTGTCGCTGACCGTGTTCCATGGGCAGCGGCGCGGCTCGGCCAGCACGTCCGATTTTTCGCCAGAGGCCTTGCAGCGCACGGTCGAGGCGGCACTGCACATCGCCCGGCATACGGCCGAAGATACGGCGGCCGGCCTGCCGGACGCCGACACCCTGGCGCGTCATTATCCCGAACTCGAGCTGCATCATCCGTGGCTGATCGACCCGCGTGCGGCAGCACGCCTGGCGATGCGCACCGAACGTGCGGCGCTGGCCGTCAGTGCCGACATCCGCAACACCGAAGGCGCCGCGGTCGATACGCAGGAAGGCCATTTCGTGCTCGGCAATACGCGTGGTTTTCTGGGGGGTTATCCGTACTCGCGCCACAGTATTTCGGTATCACCGATTGCCGGAGAGGGCGACGGGATGCAGCGGGATTACTGGTACAGTGCGGCGCGCGATCCGGCCGAACTGGCCGCTCCGGCACAGATCGGCCGCTATGCGGCCGAGCGCACGCTGGCGCGCCTGGGTGCGGCCCCCATCAAGACCGGGCAGTATCCCGTACTGTTCGAGGCGCCCCTGGCCGTGGGCCTGCTGGGCAGCCTGGTACAGGCCGCCAGCGGCGGCGCCCTGTATCGCAAGGCCAGCTTCCTGCTCGATGCCCTGGGGACAGCCGTGCTGGCGGGGCATCTCGACGTGGTCGAGAACCCTTATATTCCCGGTGCCATGGGCAGCAGCCCCTTCGATGCCGAAGGCGTGCGTACGCAGGCGCGCCAGGTGGTCGAGGCCGGCGTGCTCAATGGCTATTTCCTGTCGACCTACACCGCGCGCAAACTGGGTCTGCCCGGCACGGGCAATGCCGGCGGGTCGCACAACCTGCTCTTGCGCTCACGCCTGACGCGCGCCGGCGATGATTTTCAGGCCATGCTGCGCAAACTCGATACGGGCCTGCTGGTGACCGAACTCATCGGCCAGGGGGTCAACTATGTCACGGGCGATTATTCACGCGGGGCATTCGGCTACTGGGTGCAGGGCGGTGTCATTCGTCACCCCGTGCAGGAAATCACGATTGCCGGCAATCTGGCCGACATGCTGCGGGGCATTGTGGCGGTCGGGGCCGATGTATACCGGCGTGGTGCCAAGGCCACCGGCTCGGTGCTGATCGAGCGCATGGCCGTGGCAGGCCGGTAGGCCGCCACGGCGCAGGTGTGCCGCTGCCCGCGGGTCATATTTGCCGGCCGGGGCCCCCGAGCCACCAGAAAGGGCCCCCTGACCCACCAGAAAGTATCATTCAGGGCTGGGCGTACAGGGTGGTGCAGTGTAATATCTTCAGGGTTGCACAGCATAATTCCCATAACAGACGGAGATCGATATCATGCAGCGTCGTGCGTTCCTCAAAAAGGCCGGCCTTGGTGCCGTGGCGGGTACGGCCGCCGTGGCGGCACCAGCCATCGCCCAATCCAGCCCCAAGGTCAGCTGGAAACTCGCATCCACCTACAACACAGCCACCCCCGCCCTGTTTTCCACGGCGCAGCTGTTCTGCGACATGGTCAAGGAAGTCACCGACGGCCAGTTCAACATCCGCCTCTACCCGGCTGGCGAACTGGTGCCCGGCTTCGGGGTCATGGATGCCGTGGGCAACCGCACGGTCGAGTGCGGCCAGACCGCCTCGTACTATTACTATGGCAAGAATCCGTCGTTCTGTTTCGACACCGCCGTGCCCTGGGGGCTGACGGTGCGCCAGATGAATGCGTGGTTCCGCGAAGGCAATGGCCTGAACCTGATGCGTGAGCTGTTTGCGCCGCTGGGCATCATCAACTTCCCGTTTGGCAACACGGGGGCACAGATGGGCGGCTGGTACCGCAAGGAAATCAATTCGGTCGAAGACCTCAAGGGCCTGACCATGCGGACGGCCGGGTTTGCCGGCGAGGTCCTTTCTCGGCTCGGGGTCATTCCGCAGCAGCTGGCAACCGGCGACATCTACCCGGCGCTTGAAAAGGGTGCGCTCGATGCGGTCGAATTCGTGGGCCCGGTCGATGACGAGAAACTGGGCTTCAACAAGGTGGCCAAGTATTACTATTATCCGGGCTGGTGGGAAGGCGCCGCGCAGGTCTCGCTCTATGTGAACGACAAGGCCTTTGCCGAACTGCCCAAGGCCTATCAGTCTGCCGTCGAAGTCTGCTCGCGGGCGGCATCCAATCACCTGGTCGAGTACTACGACAATTACAATCCCGAAGCCCTGCGTCGGCTCATCGCGGGGGGTGCGGTGCTCAAGAGCTTCCCACGGGCCGTGCTCGATGCCTGCTATGAAGCCTCGAACGTAGTCTACAAAGAGTTCTGCGACAAGGACGCCGGCTTCAAGAAAATCTATGACGACTACATGGGGTATCGCGACAACCTGGTGCCCTGGTTCCGTGTCGGCGAAGGCGTGTTCGAAAATTATCTGGGTGCCGTGCTGGCCAAGCAGAACAAGTGAACGCGGCAGCCCCTGCACCGGCCAGTCTGGGCGGGGGCTGAATTCGGCGGCACCGAAGGCCTGATCATGGTGCCCCCTGCTTTTTGATTTCATCCGTCCAATCGAGTATGATGGGCGGATTTTCTTTTGATGTCCATCGGGTACGGGCAGGGGGCATGGCCCCGGCACAATGTCCTGGCCTCGTGGCGCTTTGCCCCGGCTGATGCCATGTATGCATCCCGGGTCTCGAAGAAAATTTCATCCTACATTTCATTCAGGAACACCATCATGAAGACCTTTGTGGCCAAGCCGCATGAAGTCCGGCGTGACTGGTTTGTGATCGATGCCCGGGGCAAGGTCCTGGGCCGTGTGGCCAGCGAAGTCGCACGCCGC
>NZ_JBAYPG010000005.1:0-124129 GCF_041677825.1 Castellaniella sp. | reverse complement strand
GTTGGCCTCGGTGGTCGAGCGTGGAACGGAGCTGGCCTTTGGGGGCGATGATTTCCGGCTGAAGGATTTCGCCAAGCAGGTGTATGCCATCCTGGATGACCAGTTGGAGCTTGGAATCTCAAGCCTTGCGCCGCAAATGTTCATGCCCGCGATTGAGGCATCGTTCAACTACGATACGTTCCGACAGCGCAACATCGACAACATGGCCCAGGAACGGTTGCCGGCCGGCGAGCGCTTCACCACGTCGACCAGCGCGGGGGCGATAGCGCTTGGCAGGGCCCTGGATGTTTCCCCGCAACGTATCGAGCACCTGGCTTCTGGCTACTTCGGCTGGCTTGGTGTTCAGGCCCTGAATGTCGCGGACTACCTGGTCCGGCCCCTGTCCAACCTGCCCGAGAATCCAAGGCGCGACATAACCCGCATCGACAACATTTTCGTAGTGGGCGACTTCGTCAAAGAACCCAACGCTCGATCGAGCAAGTACATCCAGCGCTTCTATGACATGCAAAAAGAGGTCAACCAGGTCTATGCTGCCTACAATCAGGCCAGGGCAACGGGGGACATGGAGCGCGCATCAGATCTCAGCCGAAGCGATGAGGCACGTCTGTACGGACTGGCCAGGGGTGCCAACAAGGAAATGACGAAGATCACGCAGCGGATCAGGGCCTTGGAGCGGGACCACCGGCCCATGGACGAGAAGCGTGCGCAGCTCGACGAGCTGTACCGGCTGCGCAACCAGCTGGCCGCCATTACAGATCAACGCGCGAGGGCGCTGCAGTAGTTGGGTGAGTAATGGCGACAACGGCGAAAATGAGTTTGGGGGTATGGGTGGGGTATAGTCCCACCTGTTGGTAGTCTAAGCGCCGCAACATCAAGGCTTTGCGGGTTGATTGCGGTTTAAGTACTGCCTACCAAATGACCCCCCAGCGGTTCTTGCATGCCCAGGCCACCAACCGGTGGCTTTTTGCATTGTGCGCCAGCCGGGCCTGCCCATTCATGCGCAACGTCGCATCGATGCCCGAAAGGCCGGACTCAGAAAGGCCGGGTTTTCAATTGATTGTTCGGGTGCTGGTTGCTAAACTTGACAGGTTGCACGTTGTGCGCTTTGGCAGTGGCCTGCGGTTTTTGGCGGCAGGCCCATTTTCGCTATCCAGGTTGTTTCCCTATGATTTGCATTACCCTTCCCGACGGTTCGAAACGTTCGTTCGAGCAGCCGGTGTCCGTGCATGACGTCGCGCGTTCGATAGGTCCGGGATTGGGCAAGGCGGCTCTGGCAGGCCGCCTGACCTATCCCGATCAGGCGGCGCGCCTGGTCGACACCAGCCACATCATAGAGCACGACGCCGATCTGGCCATCGTGACCGACAAGGATGCAGACGGCCTGGATCTGATCCGCCATTCTACGGCGCACTTGCTGGCGTATGCCGTCAAGTCGCTGTTTCCCGATGCCCAGGTGACCATCGGTCCGGTCATCGAAAACGGTTTCTACTACGATTTCTCCTACAAGCGGCCCTTCACCCCCGAAGATCTCGAGGCCATCGAGAAAAAAATGGCCGAACTGGCGCGCCTCGATGAGCCCGTGGTGCGCGAAGAGTGGTCGCGTGACGATGCGGTCGAATTCTTTCGCGGCATCGGCGAAGCCTACAAGGCCGAGATCATTGCGTCCATTCCCGGCAACGAAACCATCAGCCTGTATCGCGAGGGCGATTTCATCGATCTGTGCCGCGGCCCGCATGTACCGTCCACGGGGCGGCTGCGGGTCTTCAAGCTCACCAGCGTCGCGGGGGCCTACTGGCGCGGCGACAGCAACAACGAGATGCTGCAGCGCATTTATGGCACGGCCTGGGCGCGCAAGGAAGACCAGGACGCCTATCTGCACATGCTCGAACAGGCCGAATTGCGCGATCATCGGCGCATCGGGCGCGAACTCGACCTGTTCCATTTCCAGGAAGAGGCCCCGGGCCTGATTTTCTGGCACCCCAAGGGCTGGGCCATCTGGCAGCAGGTCGAACAGTACATGCGCCAGGTCTATGTCGACAATGGCTACCAGGAAGTCAAGGCGCCACAGATCCTCGACCTGTCCCTCTGGAAAAAGACCGGCCACTGGGACAACTACAAGGAAAACATCTTCATCACCGAGTCCGAGAACCGGACCTACGGGCTCAAGCCGATGAACTGCCCGGGGCATGTGCAGATCTTCAATGCCGGCCTGCATTCATACCGCGAACTGCCCGTACGCTATGGCGAATTCGGCCAGTGTCACCGCAACGAGCCTTCGGGGTCGTTGCACGGCATGATGCGGGTGCGCGGCTTCACGCAGGATGACGGGCACATTTTCTGCACCGAAGACCAGCTCCAGCAAGAATGCGCCGCCTTCACGCAGTTGCTGCAGAAGGTGTACGCCGACTTCGGTTTTACCGAGATCCTGTACAAGGTGGCCACGCGCCCCGAAAAACGCATTGGCGATGACGCCGTCTGGGACAAGGCCGAGCGGGCCCTGATGGACAGCCTCGATGCCTCGGGCTGTGCCTACGAAGTCTCTGAGGGCGAAGGGGCGTTCTATGGCCCGAAGATCGAATACACGCTGAAAGACGCCATTGGCCGGCACTGGCAGTGTGGCACGATTCAGGTCGATTTTTCCATGCCCCAGCGCCTGGGGGCCGAGTACGTCGACGCCGCCGACCAGCGCCGCACACCCGTCATGCTGCATCGGGCCATTCTTGGTTCATTCGAGCGCTTCATTGCCATGCTCATCGAAAACCATGCCGGGTCGCTGCCGCCCTGGCTGGCGCCGCACCATGCCGTCGTGTGCTGCATTTCAGAAAGCTCGGCCCAGTATGCCAGCGAGGTCACCAGGGCGTTGATCCAGCAGGGGTTTCGGGTCTTTCCAGATCTGCGTGGCGAAAAGATCACGCGCAAGGTGCGCGAGCACAGCCTGCAGAAGATCCCCTATATTCTCGTGGTGGGCGACAAAGAGCGTGCGGCCGGCACAGTGTCGGTGCGTGCCCGGGGCAATCTCGATCTCGGCGCTCTGTCGATCACCGATTTTTCCGCGCGTCTGCTCAATGAAATTCGCACACGCCAGACCGTCGCGGGCCCAGTTGCCTGAGCCCGTTCTTTTCTTTCTTCAGGAGTCCTAGACATCGCAACCGAAAAAAAGCACCGCGTCAATGGTGAAATCCGCATTCATGAAGTCCGCCTCATCGGGGTAGACGGCGAACAGATCGGTATTGTTCGCACTTCCGAGGCCATGGCCATGGCCGAGCAGAATGACGTCGATCTGGTCGAGATCGCACCGACGGCCAGCCCGCCAGTCTGCCGCCTCATGGATTACGGCAAGTTCCGCTACCAGGAACAGAAACGGCAGGCCGAGGCCAGGGCGCGGCAAAAAATCATACAGGTCAAGGAAGTCAAATTCCGGCCTGGTACCGACGAGGGTGATTACCAGGTGAAGCTGCGCAATCTGCGCCGTTTCATCGAAGATGGTGACAAGGCCAAAGTCACCTTGCGATTCCGCGGGCGTGAAATGGCCCACCAGGAACTTGGCATGCGGGTGCTCGAACGGGTGCGCGATGACATGGGCGACCTGATCCAGGTCGAGGCCATGCCCAAACTCGAGGGACGCCAGATGGTCATGGTGCTCGCGCCGCGCAAGAAGGGCGGCAAGCACGGGGACGCCTGATGCACATCCTGTTCGTGATCGATCCCCTGCCCGGGCTGAAGGCCTGGAAGGATTCGTCAGTGGCCATGATGCGTGCCCTGACGGCCAGGGGGCATACGTTCAGTTTTGCAACCATGCCCGATCTGTATGCCCACGAGGGGCAGATTCGCGTGGCTGCGACCCCGATGCAGCTGGCGGCCGACCCCGATTGGTCGGGGCATGCCTGGTGGCAGCAGGGTGATCAGGCCGATGACTGCCTGCTGGCTGATTTCGATGCGGTCCTGATGCGCAAGGACCCGCCATTCGATATGGAATACTTCCATGTCACGCACTTGTTCGATCACGCCAGGGCGCAGGGCGCGCGCGTGTTCAATTCGGGCGAGGCCATCCGCAATCACCCCGAAAAACTGTCCATCATCGAATTTCCAGAATACACCACGCCGACGCTGGTCAGCCGCGAGATGGCCCGTTTGCGGGCTTTTCATGCACGGCATGGCGATGTGATCGTCAAGCCGCTCGATGGCATGGGGGGCAGCGGGGTCTTTCGCCTGCTGCCGCACGACCCGAACCTCGGGGCCGTACTCGAGGCGCTCACCCACATGGGCACCCAGAACATCATGGCCCAGCGCTACATTCCAGCCATCACCCAGGGCGACAAGCGCATCCTCATCATCGACGGTGAGCCGATACCCTATGCACTGGCTCGCATGCCCATGGCCGGCGAGACGCGGGCGAACCTGGCGGCGGGCGGGCAGGGGGTTGCGCAGCCCCTGAGCCCGCGTGACCTCGAACTTGCCCATGCGGTGGGCGGGCGTCTGGCGCAGCGTGGCCTGTTGCTCATCGGCCTCGATGTCATTGGCGACTGCATCACCGAAATCAACGTGACGAGCCCGACGTGCTTCGTGGAGATCACCGAGCAGACGGGTTTCAATGTGGCAGGGCGCTTCGTCGAGGCCCTGGAACACGCTGTGTCGGCCTGATCATGGCTGTGCGCGTTGCCCTGGTCATGCACCTGCCACTTGGGGCGGCCTTCAAAGAGTGCGCCGCGCATGTGCTGGGTGAAATCCCTGACCTGCCGGTGTTCGACATCGCACCCGATGCAGACCCCGAGCGCGAGGCCGCGGGCTTGTTGCGCTGGCTGCGTGCGGGCGATCCGGTCGAGCCCGTCCTCCTGTTGTCCGACCTGTACGGGGCGACGCCCTTCAACATCGCCACGCAGGCGCGCCAGCAGGCCTTGCAGGAAGGGCGCGTCGTGCATTTGCTGACTGGCACCAACGCCTGCATGGTCCTGAAGGCCCTGACGGATCAGCCGGCCAATTCCGAGTGTCTCAGCACCCGGGTGTTGCAAGGGGCGCTGCGCGGTATCGTGGACGCCGAACCTTTCCCTGATGTGGACGCCAAACCCTCCCCTGACTAACCGGAACCCCTGGCCATGCCATCCATCGATCTCGTGATATCCAACAAGCTGGGGCTGCATGCGCGGGCAGCGGCCAAACTCACGCAGCTGGCCGGGCGCTATCAGAGTGAAGTGCACATCGCCCGCAGTGGACAGCGGGTCAATGCCAAGAGCATCATGGGCGTGATGATGCTGGCCGCTGGCCTGGGCGTCACGGTGCGCGTCGAGGCGCACGGCGCAGACGCAGAGCAGGCCCTGGCAGATATCCGTCGTTTGTTCGAGGGCAAGTTCGGCGAAGCCGAATGATCCCGGGCATCATGATGCAGCGGCTTGATTCAGCGCCAGGTACGTTGTCGTCCACGCTGTCGCTCTATGGCCAGGGTGTGGTGCGTGGCTACGCAATCGGCCGGGCCGTCGTGATGAGTGCCGCCTCGCTCGAGGTGGCCCATTACCGGGTTGCGCCCGAGCGGATTCAGGCCGAGCAGCACCGTTTCGAGCAGGCCGTCCAGGCCGCGGTGGCCGACCTGGAGCAGGTGGCCAATGACCTTCCGGCCGATGCACCGCGCGAACTCGGCGTCCTCCTGTCCATGCATGTCATGTTGCTGCAGGACCCCATGCTGGTCGATGCCGTCTGCCAGCTGATTGCCGAGCGCCAGTACAACGCCGAGTGGGCGCTGGCTGCACAGGGCCAGGTGCTGTCCGAGCAATTCGCGCTCATCGATGATGACTATCTGCGCGAGCGTGGCAATGACGTGCGCCAGGTCATCGAGCGGATACTGCGCATGCTCTCGGGCTCCGGCAACTGGTTGCCCGATCTCGATGGCATGCCGGAAGAAGCCAGCCTGATCGTTGTCGCGCGCGACATCTCCCCGGCCGACATGATGCGCTTGCGCGGCGGGCGGTTTGCCGCGTTCCTCACGGATCTCGGCAGCCCGACATCCCATACTGCCATTGCGGCGCGCAGCATGAACGTGCCGGCCGTGGTGGGCATGGACAAGGTGCGCGCTCTGGTACGTGACGGGGACCTGCTGATCGTCGACGGGGTGCAGGGCCATGTGCTGGTCAATCCCTGTGGGAATGCGTTGCGCGAGTACGAACAGCGCCGGGTGGCCTTCGAACTCGAACGCGGTGAACTCGAGGCGCTGCGCTTTGCGCCTGCGGTGACGCTCGACGGGGTGCAGGTGCGGATCGAGGCCAATATCGAAATGCCCGAAGAGGCCCCCACGGTATTGTCCAGCGGCGCACAGGGCATCGGCCTGTTTCGCACGGAATTCCTGTTCATGGGGCGCGCCACCCTGCCAACCGAAGAAGAACAGTACCAGGCGTATGCGTCGGTCGTGCGCGCCATGCAGGGGCATCCGGTGACGATCCGCACGCTGGATATCGGTGCCGACAAGACGCTGGATGGCGAGGCCACGGTGGCGACCAATCCGGCGCTCGGCCTGCGTGCAATCCGCTACTGTCTTGCGCACCCCGAACTGTTCAATACCCAATTGCGCGCCTTGCTGCGGGCGGCCGTGCATGGGCCTGTACGGCTTCTGCTGCCAATGGTGTCCAGTCTGGCTGAAATTCGTGCGGCACGCTGCGCACTCGAGCGGGCGGCCAGCGAGCTTCATGACGAGGGTGTGGCTCACGTGCAACAGCTCGTCCTGGGTGCCATGGTCGAGATCCCGGCGATGGCCATCGCCATCGAACCGTTTGCCGAGGTGCTCGACTTCCTGTCGATCGGAACCAATGACCTCATTCAGTACGTGCTGGCCATAGACCGTGCCGACAAGGATGTGGCATCGCTCTACGATCCCATGCATCCGGCCGTCCTGCGCCTGATAGCGCAGGTGATCAATGCGGGCGAGCGATTCGGCATCCCGGTTTCCATCTGTGGCGAGATGGCAGGTGATGCGCGTTACACTCGCATGCTGCTTGGCCTCGGCCTCACGGGCTTCTCCATGCACCCACAGCAACTGCTGGATGTGAAAAAGGAAATTCTTGGGGCGCATTCGAACATGCTGCGCTCCAGGGTGGCGGTTGCGCTGAATCGGGCGCAGCGTGTGGATCTGGCCGCCCTGTCGCCATGATGCAGGTATGATTCAGCCATGCAAACACGACCAGCCCTTCCGAAGCGGTTCTTGTCCGAGCTGGTCCGTTTCTGGCGGCGCCTGGGGCTGCATTCGCTGCGGCGTGGCGTGCTGTTGGGGGTGGTTCTGGTCGGTGTACTGGCGGTGGCCAACATACTTACCGTCCATTATATTCTGCGCCAGTCGGATGATCTCGCCGCCACGGTGAACCTGGCCGGCAATCTGCGCATGCTCAGCCAGCGCATGACACAGAAGGTCCTGTTGCTGCACGAGGGCAACCGTGCACAGACCCTGGCTGATCTGCGCGCGCTCGAAACCCGGTTCCAGCTGATTCTGGCGCATTTCGAGCAGGGCAATATCCTGCCTGGGCATACGTTGCCGGTCTTGCCTGATACGCTGCTGCCCGGTCTGGAAAGTCTCGATCATGCCTGGCAGACCTATTCGCTGTATCTGATCAATCCGGGGGCCTGGGCGGCCACGCATGATGGCACGCTGGAGCAATTCCTTCGGGCGGATGGGCAGTTGCTCGAACAGACCGAGTCGTTCGTCGGCTATTGGGTGCGCCACGCGGAGCGTGTGCAGGACAGAATGCTGTTCACGGCCTATGCATTGTTCGCCTTCAACTGCGCGTTGCTGATTCTGGCCTGGCTGTTGTTGCGTCGCAGCATCCTGCGGCCCATTTCCGCCCTGATGGACCAGTGCAGGGCGCTGTCGGCCGGTCACTTCGATGCGCGCAGCCGCTTCACGGCCAGCGAGGAGATGAATGCGCTGGGCCGGGCACTGAACGAGTCCGCGGCCCACATACAGAACCTGCTCGCCCGATTGCAGCAAGAGCACGCTGCCCTGCAGCGCGCCGAGGCGTCCAATCGCCAGGCTGCGCTGGTCTATCGGCATACCAGCGAGGCCATGGTGGTCACGGATCCGGATGGCCATATCCAGGACATCAATCCGGCCTTCACGGCAATCACCGGCTATCAGATCGAAGAGGTCAGGGGGCGTTCGATGGCCATCCTCGGCTCCGGGCACCACGACACCGCCTTCTATCGTCAATTGTGGAACTGCCTGAACACCACGGGACAATGGTCGGGTGATATCCACAACCGGCGCAAGTCGGGCGAGACCTATATCGAGCACCTCACGATCAGTACGTCCTACAACGACGATGGCTCGGTGAAATCCCGCGTCGGGCTGTTCTCGGATGTCACCCAGAAGCGCAAGCAAGAGGCCTTGATCTGGTACCAGGCCCATCATGATCAGCTCACGGATCTGCCCAACCGGCAACTGTTTCACGACACGCTGAACAAGTCCATCGCCAGCACGTGCGAAAGCGGCGCGAGCTTTGCGCTGCTTTTCCTGGATCTGGACAATTTCAAGGAAGTCAACGACAAATTTGGCCACCATGAGGGCGACCGTCTGCTGCAGATCGTGGCTGAACGCCTGAAGTCCTGTGTGGCCGAGTCCGACTGCGTTGCCCGCCTGGGGGGCGACGAGTTCACCATCCTGGTCCACGGGGTTCAGCAGAGCGACGAGATGCAACCCATCTGCGACAACATTCTCCAGGTGGTGGCGTCGCCGTGCCGGCTGGGTGGCAGTGCGATGCAGGTCTCGGTGAGCATTGGCGTTACGTTTTGCCCCCATGACGGGGTCAGCGCAGCCGATCTCCTGCGTTTTGCCGACCTGGCCATGTATGTGGCCAAGGCAAAGGGGCGCAACCAGTACAGCTTCTACTCGGGCCGGATTCACGATCGTATCCGTGAGCGGCGCGATTTGCAGGCCGATCTGGCGCACGCCCTGAACGAGCGCAGACTGATATTGCATTTTCAGCCGCTGGTGGACATGTGTACGGGCCGGGTGGTCTGCGCAGAAACCCTGTTGCGCTGGCTGCATCCTGAAAAAGGGCTGCTCGAACCGGTCCGGTTCATCGATCTGGCCGAAGACTCCGGCCTGATCATCCCCTTTGGCGACTGGGTGTTTCGTCAGGCTGTGGATCAGCTGGCCCGTTGGCGTGCGCGACACGATCCGGACTTCACACTCAGCATCAATGTGTCACCGGTGCAGTTTCACAAGGGCGGGCTCGAGCCTGCGGCATGGGCGGACTACATGCAGTCCGCGGGCGTTCCATGTTCTGCATTCACGCTGGAAATCACCGAGAGCCTGCTGATGCAGTCCGATGATCACGTTCTGGATCGCCTGCGCCGCCTGCGTGAGGCCGGGTTCGGGATTGCCCTGGACGATTTCGGTACCGGATATTCTTCGTTTACCTATCTCAAGCGTTTCTCCCTGGATTGCCTGAAAATCGATCGCAGCTTCGTGAATCACCTCGCCGAGGATTCCGAAGACCTGGTCCTGTGCCAGGCCATTGCGGCCATGGCGCAGCAACTGGGCCTGAAGGTCGTGGCCGAGGGGGTCAGGAACGAGACCCAGCGCGGGCTGCTGCTGGCCATGGGCTGTCAGGTCGGACAGGGGGCTGGCTATTCGGCACCACTGCCCGCAGAGGCGTTCGAGGCGCTGTTTGGCCAGGTATTGGCCGTGTCTTCGTCGTCTTCGGTGGTTGTGTTCGAAAGAGGCCCGGGTCCAGGCATCCATCCCGGCTTCCACTGAGGTGGTCAGGCGTGGGCCCGGGTGGCCAGGCCGTCACCAAAGGGGCCAGGCATGCACTCCGGTGGCCGGCCATCGGCCGAAGTGGCCCGGGCATGGACCGAAGCGCCCGGCTGCCGATCAGTATGGCAAAACCATCCGGGCTGGCCACCCGCCGGCGCTTCGGTCATCGTATAGTGGGCACGTTGCCGCGAGTAGGTGGATCATGTCGCTTGCTGTCCTGTCCAGCTGTACTTTGCGCGGCCTGCAGGCCGTAGCCGTGCAGGTCGAAGTCCATATCGGCAGGGGGCTGCCCGCATTCTCGCTGGTCGGCTCGCCCGGTGTCGAGGTCCGTGAAAGTCGCGAACGCGTACGCGCGGCGATCCTGAACAGCGGCTACGCATTCCCTGACGGTCGTATCACGGTGAATCTGGCGCCCGCCGAGCTTCCGAAAGCCTCCGGGCACTTCGATCTGCCGATCGCGCTGGGGGTATTGCTGGCTTCGGGGCAGGTTGCCACGGCAGATGGGCACGCGCCCATCGTGCACCACTATCTGCTCTGTGGCGAACTGTCCCTGACCGGCAGCATCGTGGCCACGGGCTCGGCACTGGCCATTGGCCTGTCCGTGGTGCGCGGCGCACAGCAGGCCGGTCACGCGCCGGTGCAGCTGATTCTTGCCCGCCGCGACGCGCAGGTCGCTGCGCAGGTGCCGGGTCTGGTCGTATTCGAAGCCGACACTCTGGCTCAGGTGGTCTGTCACCTGTCGGGCCGCGGTGCCCTGCAGCGTGCCATTGCGTCGGCCGAGCCTGCCCAGGGTGGTGCCGCCGTACCCTGCCTGTCGGAGGTGCGTGGTCAGCTGGCCGCCCGGCAGGCACTCGAAGTGGCGGCCGCCGGGGCACACGGGCTGCTGATGTCGGGCACGCCAGGTGTCGGGAAAAGCATGCTGGCCCAGCGCCTGCCGGGTTTGCTGCCCCCTCTCACGGCTGAGCAGGCGCTCGAAGTGGCAGCCCTGCACGGGCTGCTCGATCCGGGGCATGCGCCCACTGTCCAAGCGCCCTTTCGGGCGCCGCATCATGGCGCATCGATGGCGGCGCTCGTCGGTGGGGGCTTGCGGATCCGGCCGGGCGAGATCAGTCTGGCGCACCAAGGTGTATTGTTTCTGGATGAATTGCCCGAATTCGACCGCCGAGCGCTCGAGGCGCTGCGCGAGCCGCTGGAAACGGGCCAGATCACGGTAGCCAGGGCCAGTGGCACATGCCACTTCCCGGCACGATTCCAGTTGGTGGCTGCCATGAATCCGTGCCCGTGTGGCTGGTATGGCTGTCCGGAGGGCAAGCCAGCCTGCCGCTGCACGGATGAGCAGGTCCGACGCTACCGCAGTCGGGTATCCGGGCCTTTGCTGGACCGGATCGATCTGCATGTACGCCTGGCGCCCGAGCGCGCGTGGTCCGAGGCCGGGCCAGGTGAGACATCCGCCGCCGTGCGCGCACGGGTGTGTGCCGCGCGGGCCAGGCAATGGGCGCGTCAGGCTTGCCTGAACAGTCAGTTGCAGGGGGCTGCGCTCGAGATGCACGCACCGCTGGACGCCGAAAGCCGGGCCTTGCTGCAGCAGGCAGAAAAGGCCTGGAGCTGGTCGGCGCGCTCGCTTCAACGGACCCGGCGCGTCGCCCGTACACTGGCCGACCTGGAGCGGGCGCCTCGTGTGGAGAGCCGCCATGTTGCGCAGGCCATGCAATACAGGCCAGAATCCATTTGCCGTTAAAATCCAGAAAACCCATTTGCAGAGTTCACCATGATTGCACGAAATCCATTTTTTGAGGATTTTCAAAAAAACATATCAGACTTGCTGGCCAGAACGCCGGCGGCCGATGCCGAACGGGCGGTCAAGGCCTTCATGACCCAGGCCTTCGCCCGCATGGATCTGGTCACCCGGGAAGAATTCGACATACAGGTCGAACTGCTGGCCCGGGCGCTCGAGCAACTGCGGCAACTCGAGGCCCGTGTCCAGGCCCTCGAGGACGGGCTTTTGGCAAAGGCTGCGGCATCTGGCGCCACTGCGCAAGACACCGCATCGGTCCGTCGCGGTGATCAGGATCCGGAACACGCCGATCGCCCCTGAGCCGTCTCACCCTGGGGCATCGCCGCCACTTCTCGGGCGGCCTCGTCATCCTGGGGCATCGCCGTCACCCCTGGGGCGGCCTCGTCATCCTGGGGCATCGCCGTCACCCCTGGGGCGGCCTCATCATCCCAAGGGCGTCCCCGTCATCCCTGAGCCGTTCCCGTCACCCCTGAGTCGTCGTCATCGCCCCCGGGGTGTCCCCGTCTCACCCCTCAGCCTCTACCCGTGCGGTTCAGGCGCGCTGGTATTTCAGCAACTGACCCTTGTACGATCGGGCACCGCTCAGGCAGGGGCGACGATTCAGACGCTGGGTCTCGCGCAGATCGAAACCTTGCTCGCACATGCTGCGCGTGAAGGCTGCGCGCCCCCCGCGGTTGGCATCCACGATCCACACCATGCAGGCGGCGTCGGCATGCCTGCCGATGAATGCGGCCAGTGCCGGGGCGGTGTCCCGCTCGTAGAGCAGGTCGCTGCCCAGAATCAGGTCGAACGTATTGGCGAGCAGACCTGTTTTCTGCGTGTGTGGCGTCGGCAGGGTGCAGCCATTCCAGTCTCCATGGCGATAGGGCAGCGTGGGCGACAGCTGGTTCAGGGCCAGATTGTGTCGCAGGAATTCGGGCACCAGGGGATGGTGGTCGCTGGCGGTGATGTCCCAGCCTTTGCGGTGGCAGGCCAGGCTGGGCAGCGCGAGGCCACAGCCGATCTCGAGGATGCGCATGCCGGTGCCCTGGATGGGCTGCGTCATCAGTGCAGTGGTCAGGTAAAGGGATGAGGGCCACAAGAGCCCGGATAGCGGCCATAGTGCGGAGCTGATGCCAAGTTGGCTGGCCTCGCCATCGGGGTCGCAATACTGCTGGCGATCGGCCAGCGACATCAGAATCAGGTCGTCCTGCCCGGGCAGGGAAATGGTCGAGACGCGTGTTTCGCAACCCCGCAGCCAATGGGCTTCGTGCAATACCATCGCGGTGGGGGTGACGCGGGGCTCGGGTGGGCAGGGCAGCATGTACAAGACCATTGACGGGATTGGGTCATTATCTGGTGAATGGTGTAATTTTGCAAAAAAATACTCGATCATCGTTTATTTGTGGCTATTTTCGTTCTATTTTCATTTTGCTTCATTCTCATGGCATGTGTCCGACTGGAATATGGGCGGGTGGGCATGGCCGAAGCCTTGCGAGACGCGCATTCCTGCCCGGCAATGCACTTTCCTTCCTGCGATCGTCATGAAACTCTCGACAAAAAGATCCCGTTCATGATGTTCTCGACAAAAAGATCCCGTTCGCGCTAGAATGAAGGGCTTTACAAATCCTTTGTACGCATGTTGCGCGTACTTTGGGTTTCTTTTTGCAGATCACAGGTCTTACAAGCATCCGTTTCACGGAACACCTGTCTTTGCCAAGCCAACAGAGTGTCTCATGCCCAAGATGAAGTCCAAGAGGGGCGCTGCCAAACGTTTCAAGGTACGTGGCAGTGGTTCCATCAAGCGCGCCCATGCTTTCAAGCGCCATATCCTGACCAAGAAAACCACCAAGAACAAGCGTCAGTTGCGCGGTACGACCGCCGTCCATGATTCGGATATCGCCTCGGTCAAGGCGATGCTGCCTTTTGCCTGATCGGAGGCCATACTCATGCCACGCGTAAAACGCGGCGTCACGGCACGTGCACGCCACAAAAAAGTCATCCAGGCCGCCAAGGGCTATCGCGGTCGTCGCGGCAATGTCTTCCGGGTCGCCAAACAGGCGGTCATGAAGGCCGGGCAATATGCCTACCGCGATCGCCGCAACCGCAAGCGCACGTTCCGTGCGCTCTGGATCACCCGTATCAATGCAGCCTGCCGCGAACTGGGCGTCAGCTACAGTGTGTTCATTGCAGGCCTGAAGAAAGCATCCATAGACCTCGATCGCAAGGTTCTTGCCGATATGGCCGTGCACGACAAGCCCGGGTTTGCCGCCGTGGTGGCGCAAGCCAGGTCGGCCCTGTCAGCCTGATTCCCGTCGCTTCGCGTCAGGGGCTGCATCACCGCACACGGAGCTCGATGGGGCTCCGTTTGCATTTGGACGGATTTCATGGATACCTCGCTAGATGAATTGATTGCCCGGGCTCGCCAGCGGTTCGCGCAGGCGCCCGACCCGGCCTCGCTTGAAAATGAGAAGGCGGCTTTCCTGGGCAGGCAGGGGGCCCTCACGGCGCTGCTCAAGGGCCTGTCCCGCCTGCAGGGTGAAGAAAGGCGTGCGCGGGGTGCACAGATCAATCAGGCCAAGCAGCACGTCGAGGCCCTGCTTGCCGAGCGCCGGGCCGAGCTGGCCCGTCTGCGTCTCGAACAGCGCCTGGCCGCCGAGACCATCGATGTCACCTTGCCGGGGCGTGGGCGCGCAACGGGGGGCATACACCCGGTCATCCGGTCCTGGCAGCGGGTCGAGCAGATCTTCCGCTCGATCGGCTTCGATGTCGCCGATGGCCCGGAGATCGAAAATGACTGGATGAACTTCACGGCGCTGAACAACCCCGAGAACCATCCCGCGCGCTCCATGCAGGATACCTTCTATGTCGACATGAATGATGCCCAGGGCCTGCCGCTGGTGCTGCGCACGCATACGAGCCCGATGCAGGTCCGTTATGCACGCATGCACGAGCCGCCCATCAAGGTCATTGCGCCGGGGCGCACCTACCGGGTCGACAGCGATGCCACGCATTCGCCCATGTTCCATCAGGTCGAAGGCCTGTGGATAGACCGGCAGATTTCCTTTGCGGATCTGAAGGGCGTGTACACCCATTTCCTGCGCGCCTTTTTTGCGACCGACGACCTCACCCTGCGTTTCAGGCCATCGTTTTTTCCGTTTACCGAACCTTCGGCGGAAATCGACATGATGTTCATGAGCGGGCCGCTGAAGGGCCGTTGGCTCGAAATTTCCGGCTCGGGGCAGGTGCATCCGCAGGTGGTGCGCAACTTTGGCCTGGATCCCGAAGAATATATCGGCTTTGCCTTTGGTTCAGGGCTCGAGCGCCTGGCGATGCTGCGCTATGGCATCACCGACTTGCGCCAGTTCTTTGAAGGCGACTTGCGCTTCCTGCGCCAGTTCAACACTTGAGTCTCTGTATCACGGAATACCATCATGCTAGTTCCAGAATCCTGGCTGCGCGCCTGGGCCAATCCTTCGATCGACTCCCAGGAGCTGGCGGATCGTCTCACCATGGCGGGCCTCGAAGTCGAAGAGTCTGCGCCTTTCGCACCTGGATTTGCAGGGGTGGTGGTGGCGCGTATCGAATCGGTGGTCCCACATCCCGATGCCGATCGGCTGCGCGTCTGTCAGGTCGATGATGGCAGTGGCGAGCGCCTGCAGATCGTGTGCGGCGCGCCCAATGCCGCTGTGGGCTTGCAGGTGCCCCTGGCGCGGGTTGGGGCGCAATTGCCCGGCGGTCAGGCCATCGGTGCCGTGCGCATGCGCGGTGTCGAATCGGCCGGCATGCTGTGTTCGGCGCGTGAACTGGGGCTGTCGGAAGATCACGGCGGCTTGCTCGAACTGCCCGACGATCTCATTCCGGGTACGGACCTGCGCAGCGCTCTGGCACTGGATGACGTGATCCATACCCTCAAGCTCACACCCAATCGCGCCGACTGCCTGTCGATTCGGGGGGTGGCACACGAACTGGCCGCGCTCACGGGCTGTGTCCTGACTGAACCCGCGTTCACGCCCGTTCCGGCCACGCTGGACGACCGTCTGGCCGTGACCGTGCAGGCCCCCGACCTGTGCGGGCGCTTTGCCGGGCGCATCGTGCGCGGGGTCGATGCGCGGGCCGCCACCCCCGGCTGGATGAAGGCGCGGCTCGAGCGGGCCGGGCAGCGCAGTGTCTCGGCGCTGGTGGATATCTCGAACTACGTCATGCTCGAATTGGGTCGGCCCACCCATGTGTTCGATCTGCACAGGCTTGCGGGTGACCTGGTCGTGCGCTGGGCGCGCACGGGCGAGACCCTCGAATTGCTCAATGGGCAACAGGTCGAACTGGGCCCCGATGTCGGGGTGATCGAGTCCGGGGGGCGCCTGGAAAGCCTGGCCGGCATCATGGGGGGCGCCGCTTCGGCCGTATCGCTCGAGACGACCGATGTCTATCTCGAAGCGGCATTCTGGTGGCCGGACGCCATCATGGGTCGGCCGCGTCGCTACAAGCTGGCCTCTGAAGCCGCACACCGCTTCGAGCGCGGGGTGGACTACGCCACGATACCGGCGCACCTGGAACGGCTCACTGCGCTGGTTCTGGAAATCTGTGGCGGCCAGGCCGGGCCCATTACCGACAACGTGGCTCGCTTGCCAGAGCGGGCGCCGGTGCGCATGCGCCTGTCGCGCTGCATGCGGATTCTGGGCCTGACGCTTGCTGCAGAAGAAGTCGACGATATCTTCACGCGCCTGGGTTTCGAGTTCAGGCGCGATGGCGAAGCCTTTGTCGTGACCCCGCCCGCAGCCCGCTTCGATCTGAATCTGGAGGAAGACCTGATCGAAGAGGTGGCGCGCATCTACGGCTTTGACCGGATCCCGCACCATCCCCCGGTGGCCAGCGCCAATATACGGGTATTGCCCGAAGTGCAGCATGGTCCGCACATTCTGCGCACTATCATGGTCAATATGGATTACCAGGAAGTCATCAATTTCTCGTTCGTGGACGAGGCCTGGGAGCGGGACTACTGTGCCAATCCGCAGCCGATCCGCTTGCTCAATCCGATTGCCAGCCAGATGGGCGTCATGCGCTCGAGCCTGATCGGTGGCTTGCTGGCCAACATCGAGCACAATGCGCGTCATCGCCAGGAACGCGTGCGGGTCTTCGAACTGGGCCGGGTGTTCCGGCGTGATCCTGCGGTGGCCGATGGCGATCTGTCCGTCGCAGGTGTCTCCCAGCCCACCCATCTCGCTGCAGCCGCATGGGGGCCAGCGCAGCCCGAACAGTGGGGCCTTGCTGCCCGCCCGGTCGATTTCTTCGATGTCAAGCGTGACCTCGAATCCCTGTTGGGCGCGCGGGCAGCGCTTCTGCGCTGCGAGGCAGCCAGCCATCCAGCCCTGCACCCTGGGCGCAGTGCCCGCCTGTATGTGGATGGGCAGCCCGCGGGCTGGCTGGGCGAAGTCCATCCGCGCTGGGCTCAGGCGCTCGACCTGGCACAGGCCCCTGTGGTCTTCGAAGTGCCGCTGTCGGTCGTGGCCCGCCGCGACTTCCCCCACCCTGGCCCCCTGTCGCGTCAGCCGTGGGTCATACGCGATCTGGCCATCTGGCTCGACGAGGCCCTGCCGTGGCAGGCTGTGCTTGATACACTGAATGCAGTGATTGCAGCCGACGCTGCGTTGGCCGTGGTCAAAGAGATTAAACTGTTCGACATATGGCGCGATCCTGCGGCGCCCGGGCTGCGCAGCCTGGGATTGCGGTTTCGCTTTCAGGGCCACGATGCGTCACTTGAAGAGCAACAGATCGAAGCGTGTGTGCAACTGCTGTTCAGCACACTTCAGAAAACGCATGGTGCACGCCTTCGTTCACAGGAGTCATGACCGGTGGATATCGACAGTACACTGACCAAGGCCCGGCTGGCCGAATTGCTGTTCGAGCAGGTCGGGCTCAACAAGCGCGAAGCCAAGGATGTAGTCGACACTTTCTTCGAAGAGATCCGCGCCGCCCTGGTGCAGGGGCGTGATGTGAAGCTGTCCGGCTTCGGCAGCTTTCAGGTGCGCAACAAGCCGCCGCGCCCGGGGCGCAACCCCAAAACAGGCGAAATCATCCCCATTGCCGCGCGCCGGGTGGTCACCTTCCATGCCAGCCAGAAACTCAAGGCCAGTGTGCTCGACGGAGAACCGGCATGACGCGCGCCGCCGAACCCGTCGTACTGCCACCCATCCCTGCCAAGCGGTATTTCACGATCGGCGAAGTCAGCGAACTCTGCGTGGTCAAGCCACACATCCTGCGCTACTGGGAACAAGAGTTCAGCCAGCTGAAACCAGTCAAGCGGCGTGGCAACCGGCGCTATTATCAGCACCATGAAGTCCTGCTGGTGCGCAGGATCCGTGACCTGCTCTACGAACAGGGCTTCACCATTGCCGGTGCACGCAACCGGCTCAATGATGCTGACCCCGTCGGTCGTGGTCAGGATACGGCCGTACGGCTCAGTGCAGCCGAATTCCAGGCCTTGCGCGCTGATCTCCAGGCGCTGGCCGTCAGCCTGAAGCAGGCGCTGGGTTCATCCTGAATCCGCTGTTCGGGCCATTTTGACCCCGGTGTTCGGGCCCTTCGCGGGCGGCTGCTCGAGCCACCCCGAGCCCGGTGGGATCAGGGTGTGCCCTGCAGGCGTATGGTCTCGGACACCATCGTGCTCGGAACATCGCGCGTGCCGGCCCAGATGACCAGCAGCAGGACGGCGCCGAGCACCAGCAGCACGATGGCCAGGGGCAGGCGCCTGCGGCGCAACCAGGATGCGAGCCGTTGTCGCACAGCGCGCCCGGCCCTGCGTTCAGGGTGCGCATCGGTGGCGTTCGGGTCGGCGTTGCGGCCTGGCGTGCCCGGTACCTGGCGCAGGACAGAACCCATGGGCGATGGCGGTACGCCATCGGGCAGCGCCCGCATGCCCAGGGTTGATTCGATCTGTGCCAGTACCGTGCCGTCTGGCGTCTGCCTGGGCAGGACGTCGACGATGCCCAGGAAATAGGCTTCCCATTTCAGCGCGCGTGCGGCGGCCGCGTTGTCGTGCGCCAGCGCGTTTTCGATTTCGCTGCGGGGTACGGAAATTTCGATGCCCAGCACGTAGCAGGCGATTTCATGGTCAGTGAAATTGCGGCTGGTCTTCATGCGCGCACTGCCTCGGCCAGATGCTGCAGAGCGGCCTCGAGCGCAGCGCGGACATCGGGCTCGGTGCGCTTGAGTTGCGCGGCAATCGACTCGAAGGTGCCGCCGTGCAGATAGGCACACAGAAGTGCATCGCGCTGCGGATCTGACAGGCTGCGCAATGAGCCGGTGATGCCGATGCCGGCCTGCGTGTCGGTGAAGTGCAGTCGGGGCAGATGTGCGGGCCGGGCTGGTGCTGGCCTGTTGCCGTGCGCCCTGGATGCGCGCGCCCGATGGCGCAGTATGCTGTACATCCAGGCGCGGGCCGTGCCGATGGCCGGGCTGTAGCCAGCCGCATTGCGCCAGATCAGGACAAATGTGTCGTGCACCACCGCCTGGGCCTCGGGCTCGCTGCCCAGCATGGCCTGGGCCAGGGCGTACATGGCAGCCGATTCGTGCCAGTACAGCGCCAGGAAGGCGCTGTGATCACCGGCAGCACAGGCTTGCAGTTCGTTTTCGAAATCGGGAACCGAAACAGTCATACAATCTCTGCGGTCAGGCGAAACGGGGTGATGCGCCAGTAATGATCCCCCATTGTATGCGCAGTGTGCAAATGCATCGCCCTGTCTCGACCTTGCTTCTTTGCGGGATGTTTCCATGCGCTATTTCCATACCGGCCCGGCGCCGGCCCGTCGCAATGACTGGCAGACCCTGAAGAGCCTGTGGCCCTACGTCTGGGCTTTCCGGGTCCGGGTGCTGCTGGCTGTCGTGTGCCTGGTGATCGCCAAGGTGGCCAACGTCGTCACCCCGATCTGGCTCAAGGACATCGTGGACGAACTGGGCAGCCCATCGGGCCTGCTCGTGCTGCCTCTGGCGGCGCTTCTGGGCTATGGCCTGGCGCGCCTGGCCACTTCGGTGTTTGGCGAACTGCGTGATGCGCTCTTTGCGCGGGTGACCCAGGGCGCGATCCGCGAGGTTGCGATCCGCGTGTTCCGGCATCTTCTGTCCCTGTCCATGCGTTTTCACATGGGCCGGCGCACGGGCGGCCTGTCGCGCGATATCGAGCGGGGTACCAAGGGCATCGGGTTCCTGCTCAATTTCACGGTCTTCAACATCCTGCCGACGCTGCTCGAAATCGGCATGGTCACGGGGATTCTGCTGTGGCGCTACGACTGGCCGTTTGCCGTGCTCACCCTGGGTACCATCGCGGCCTATGTGCTGTTCACGCTCAAGGTGACCGAGCGGCGCATGGTCCATCGACGCACGATGAACACGCTCGACAGTCAGGCCAACGGCAAGGCCGTGGATGCCCTGCTGAACTATGAGACGGTGAAGTACTTCGACAATGAAGACTATGAAAGTCGCCGCTACGATCACGATCTGTCGCGCTGGGTGGATTCGGCGGTGCGCAACCAGGTGTCGCTGAACCTGCTCAACATGGGGCAGGGGGTCATCATTACGGTGGGCATGACCGCTTTGCTGTGGCAATCTGCAGCAGGGGTCGTGCAAGGCCACATGACCGTCGGCGATGTCGTGCTGGTATCGGCTTACCTCACGCAACTGTATGCACCGCTGAACTTCCTGGGTTTCGTGTATCGGGAAATTCGCCATGCGCTGGCGGACATGGAACGCATGTTCGATCTGTTGCGCAACAGCCAGGAAATCGCCGACCGGCCCGATGCGCGGGTCCTGCAGGCGCGCGAAGCCAGCCTGGCTTTCGAGAACGTGGATTTTTCATACGAACCCGACCGCCAGATCCTGCACGGGGTCAGCTTCAGTGTGCCGGCGGGCGGCTCCCTGGCGGTGGTGGGGGCGTCCGGGGCGGGCAAATCGACGCTGTCGCGGCTTCTGTTCCGTTTCTACGACCCCACCGGCGGGCGGGTGCTGGTCAATGGCAGGGACCTGCGCGACTATACGCAGGCCAGCCTGCGCGCTCATATCGGGATCGTGCCGCAGGATACGGTGCTGTTCAATGATACGATCGCTTACAACATCGCCTATGGCCGACCACAGGCCAGCCAGCAGGATATCGAAGCCGTGGCGCGGGCGGCCCACATTGATGAATTCATCCAGTCGCTGCCCAAAGGCTACGATACGCAGGTCGGCGAGCGTGGGCTGAAGCTCTCGGGCGGCGAGAAGCAGCGGGTGGCCATTGCCCGGGCGTTGCTCAAGTCACCACCGATCATGGTGTTCGATGAAGCCACCAGTGCGCTGGACACGCGCACCGAGCGATCCATACAGACCCAGCTCGAAAAAATCGCCCAGGGCCGCACGACGCTCATCATTGCGCACCGGCTCTCCACCATCGTGCACGCGGATCATATTCTGGTCATGGAGCATGGGCGCGTGGTCGAGCAGGGCACCCATGCGGCGCTGCTGGCCCAGGCAGGCCGGTATGCCAGGATGTGGCAACTGCAGCAGGCTGCGCTGCCCGAACCTGCGCCTGTTTGATCCATACCGTACCAAAGTGGTACTATTTGATTTTCCTGAAAATCACCATCGCAGGGCAGCTGAATGTTGCGGATCAGCAAGATCGTCGATTACGGTATCCTGGTGCTCACGCACCTGGCCGTGCGTCCGGCAGAATTCTGCAGCGCCACCGAACTTGCGGCCACACTCGGGCTGGGCCAGCCGGTCGTCAGCAAGGTGCTCAAGTTGCTCGCGCAGCACGATCTGGTCATCAGCCAGCGGGGCGCCCAGGGCGGCTATCGCCTGCAGCGTGATGCGCGGCAGATCAATGTGGCGCAAATCATCGATGCCCTCGAAGATCAGCCGTTTGGCCTCACCGAATGCACCGCCATGCCGGGTATCTGCGCTGTCGAAGATGCGTGCCACATCCGCCCGCACTGGATGCGTATCAACCGCATCGTGCGCCGGACCCTCGAATCCACGACCCTGGCCGACATGCTGCCCGAGGCGCTGGCGCCCGTACCCGATGTCATGCGTGACGGCATGCGCCCCGCAGTACTGGCCCGTACAGCGTCCGGCCTATCCGTCGACGCGCCCGCGCAGCCCCTTCCATTCCGAACTGGAGCCTGATTCAATGAGCACTGTGAACGACAAGCTCGACACCTTCCTCGATCGCGAGTACGACGCTGGTTTCGTCACCGAAATCGAGTCCGAGACCTTTGCCAAGGGGCTCGACGAAGACGTGATCCGCCGCTTGTCGGCGATCAAGCGCGAGCCCGAATTCATGCTTGAATGGCGCCTGAAGGCGTACCGGGCCTGGCTGAAGATGTCCTTGCCGCGCTGGGCGAAGCTGCACTACCCCGATCCCGATTTTCAGGACATCAGCTATTTTTCTGCGCCCAAATCCAAGAAGGACGGCCCCAAGAGCCTCGATGAAGTCGACCCCGAGCTCCTGCGCACCTACGAGAAGCTGGGCGTGCCGTTGCACGAACGCGCCAAGCTGGCCGGTGTGGCCGTGGATGCCGTATTCGACTCGGTGTCGGTGGCCACGACGTTTCGCAAGCAGCTGGCAGATGTGGGCATCATTTTCTGCTCGTTCTCCGAGGCCCTGCGCAGCCACCCCGAGCTCGTGCAGAAATACATGGGCACCGTCGTGCCGCCGGCCGACAATTTCTACGCCGCCTTGAATTCTGCCGTGTTCTCGGATGGCTCGTTCGTCTATATCCCCAAGGGGGTCAAGTGCCCCATGGAGCTGTCCACTTATTTTCGCATCAACAATGCCGATACCGGGCAGTTCGAGCGCACCCTGATCATTGCCGACGAAGGGGCCAGCGTGAGCTACCTTGAAGGCTGCACTGCGCCCATGCGCGACGAGAACCAGCTGCATGCGGCGGTGGTCGAACTGGTGGCCCTCGACGACGCAAAGATCAAGTATTCCACGGTCCAGAATTGGTATCCAGGCGATGAAAACGGCGTGGGCGGCATCTACAATTTCGTCACCAAACGTGGCGATTGCCGGGGCGCGCGCTCGCGCATTTCCTGGACCCAGGTCGAGACCGGGTCTGCCATCACCTGGAAATACCCCAGCGTCATTCTGCGCGGCGATGACTCCACGGGCGAGTTCTACTCGGTCGCCCTGTCCAACCATCGCCAACAGGCCGATACCGGCACCAAGATGGTGCACATGGGCCGCAACACGCGCAGCACCATCATTTCCAAGGGGATCTCGGCCGGGCACGGCAGCAATACATTCCGCAGCCTGGTACGCATGATGCCCAAGGCAGACAATGCGCGCAACTATACCCAGTGCGACTCGCTGCTGATCGGCAAGCTGTGCGCGGCACATACCTTCCCCACCATGGAAGTACAGAACCCCAGCGCCAATGTCGAACACGAGGCCACGGCATCCCGGATTGCCGAAGACCAGCTGTTCTACGCCATGCAGCGCGGGATATCGGCCGAAGATGCCGTATCGATGATCGTCAACGGCTTCTGCAAGGAAGTCTTCAAGGAATTGCCCATGGAGTTCGCCGTCGAAGCACAGAATCTGCTTGGCGTCAGTCTCGAAGGCAGCGTCGGCTAAGGAGCACTCGAATATGCTGAATATCAACAATCTGCACGCCTCGATCGAAGGCAAGGAAATCCTCAAGGGCCTTTCCCTTCAGGTCAAGCCGGGCGAAGTGCACGCCATCATGGGCCCCAACGGGGCGGGCAAGAGCACGTTGGCCCAGGTGCTGACCGGGCGTGAAAATTACGTGGCGACCGAAGGCACGGTCCAGTTCCTTGGCCAGGATCTGCTCGAGCTCAGCGTCGAAGAGCGGGCCCGCGCCGGCATTTTTCTCGCTTTCCAGTACCCCATTGAAATTCCCGGGGTGTCCAACGCGTACTTCATGCGCGCGGCGGTCAACGCAACACGGCGCGAGCGCGGTCTGCCCGATCTCGATGCCATGGACTTCGTCAAGAAGGCCAAGGCCGAGATGAAACTGGTCGGGATGCGTGATGAATTCCTGTACCGTTCAGTCAACGAAGGGTTCTCCGGCGGCGAGAAAAAACGCAATGAGATCCTGCAGATGGCCTTGCTCGAACCCAGGCTGGCGATTCTCGATGAAACCGACTCGGGGCTTGACATCGATGCCATGAAAACGGTGGCCGATGGGGTCAACCGCCTGCGCTCGCCCGAGCGCGCGATGATCGTGATCACGCACTACCAGCGCCTGCTGGATTACATCGTGCCGGATCACGTCCACGTGCTCGCCCATGGCCGGATCGTGCGCTCCGGTGGGCACGAGCTTGCCAGGGAACTCGAAGCCAAGGGCTATGGCTGGATCGATGGCGTGCAGGCCACACCGTCGGCTGTCCGTCGGGGTGCTGCGGCCAGACCAGATGATGGCAAAGGCATAGGCGTGCGGCCCGCCGGGCGCGGGGCAGTGGCATGAGCGTCAATCTGCAGGCCTGGGCCGATACCTTTGGCCGGCGCGCCGCGGCGCTGCCGGGCGCGCAGTGGCCCTGGCTCGATGCCCTGCGCCGGCAGGCGCTGGATCGTTTCATGTCCGAGGGCTGGCCGACACCGCGCCAGGAAGCCTGGCACCACACCTCGCTGGCCCCGCTGGCTGCGGCGCGTTTCGAAGACGGTGGCGGGCAGGGGGTGGCCGATCAGGTGCGCGCTGTGGTGGCGGCGCATGAGGGCCACTGGCTGGTTTTCGTCGATGGCACGTTCGATGCGGCCCTGTCGCGGCTCGACGGCTTGCCAGGCGGCGTCGTCGCGCAGGCGTGCTCCGAGGCGTGGGCGCAGCATGCCGATGCCATGCGTCCACTATACGGCCAGGCCGATGAGGGCCACAGCACCAGTGCCCTGAATCTGGCACTGGCCAGTGATGGCGCCTATCTGAGCATCGGCCGCGGGGTCGTGCTCGAGCAGCCCATTCATGTGATCTGCGCGGTGTCCGAGCCCACGGCGGCGCATTTCCTGCGCCACCTGATCCGGGCCGAGGCCGGTGCGCAGGCCACGGTGATCGAGCATTACATTGGCCTGCCCGAGGCGGGCAATTTCCGCCATGCCGTCACGCGCCTGCAATTGGATCAGGATGCCCGGGTCACCCATCTGAAGCTGCAGCAAGAGTCACATCAGGCCTGGCATCTGGGCGAAATCGAAGCATCACAGGCCCGACATTCGTATTTTGCATCGCACTCGGTGTCCTTGGGGGCCCGCCTGGCGCGCCACGATATCGCCACCCATTTCCAGGACGAGCGCTGCGAGACCCTGCTCAATGGCCTGTACTATGTCGACCAGCGTCGCCACGTGGATCACCATACCCTGATCGGGCATCTCAAACCCAACTGCGTCAGTCACGAACTCTACCGGGGCATCATGGCAGACGCTGCCCATGGCGTTTTCACGGGCCGCATTCTGGTGGCTGAAGGGGCGGATGGCACGGATGCCATCCAGCGCAATGACAGTCTGCTGTTGTCGCGGGTGGCCAGATCAGACGCCCGGCCCGAACTCGAAATCTATGCCGACGATGTCAAATGCGCCCATGGTGCCACCGTGGGCCAGATCGATGCCGACAGCCTCTTCTACCTGCGCACCCGCGGTATCGAAGAAGCCCGCGCACGCGATATCCTCATCTATGCCTTTGCAGCGCGCAGCGTGGCGCGCATACCCGATGAACCCCTGCGGCGCCACGTCGAACAGGCCGTCCGGCGCCTGCTGCCGGGCAGCGATCTCCCGGAGGCTGCATGAACGCGCCCCTGACTGCGGCAGTGCGACCAGCGCCTCTCGATCTGCCCGTCGTGGCAGAGCCGGCGTGGGTGGCTGATTTTCCCATTCTTGCGCGGCCAGTGCGCAATCGACGCCTGGCGTATCTCGACAATGGGGCCACCACGCAGAAGCCGCAGGCGGTGATTCAGGCGCTGGCTGACTTCTACGAGCAGTCCAACGCCAACATCCACCGCGGTGTGCACTGGCTGTCGCAACATGCCACGGATCTGTACGAACAGGCACGCAGCCGCGTGGCCGGGTTGCTGAATGCGCCCGACAGCGACGACGTGATTTTCGTGCGTGGCACAACGGAAGCCATCAACCTGGTGGCCCAGACCTGGGGGCAGACGCTCGGGCCAGGCGACGAGATCCTGGTCACCGAAATGGAACACCATTCCAATATCGTGCCCTGGCAGTTGCTGTGTGCGCGCACAGGCGCAATCCTGCGCCATGCGCGCATCACCGACGCCGGCGAACTCGACCTGGATGACTTCCGGGCCTGTCTCGGTCCACGCACCCGGCTGGTGGCGATCGCGCACGTATCGAACGCACTGGGCACCGTGAATCCGGTGGCCGAACTGATCCAACTGGCCCACGAGGCGGGGGCGCTGGTCCTGGTAGACGGCGCCCAGGCCGTCGCGCACGATACAGTCGATGTGCAGGCACTGGGCTGTGACTTCTACGCGTTTTCGGGGCACAAGATCTATGGCCCCACGGGCATTGGCGCGCTGTATGTGCGTGCGAGCATCCTGCAGGGCTTGCCGCCCTGGCAGGGCGGCGGGGACATGATCCACACCGTCTCGTTCGCAGGCAGCACCTGGGCCGAGGGCCCGCAGCGCTTCGAGGCCGGGACGCCCAACATTGCCGGCGCCACAGCCCTGGGTGCAGCGATCGAATATGTGCGCGGCATCGGCCTGCCGGTCATTGCCAGGCACGAATCGGCCTTGCTGGCCGAAGCCACCGAACGCCTTTGTGAACTGCCCGGGGTGCGGCTGGTCGGCACCGCCCGGCACAAGACCGGAGTGCTGTCGTTTCTGGTCGATGGCATTCACCCGCATGACCTGGGCACGATTCTGGATACCGAAGGCGTGGCCATCCGCGCGGGCCATCACTGTGCCATGCCCCTGATGACCCGGCTGGGTATCCCCGGCACGGCGCGGGCCTCGTTCGCCCTGTACAACACGCGAGCCGACATCGATGCACTGGTGGCTGGTGTACGCAAGGCCCAGAAGCTGTTTGGAGTCTGACGGATGCGCGATACCGATGATGGGCTGCGTGAACTCTACCAGGAAGTGATTTTCGATCACAATCGCAGTCCGCGCAATTTTCATGCCATGCCGGATGCTTCGCACCAGGCCGATGGTCACAATCCCCTGTGCGGCGATCAACTCACCGTATACGCAAAGGTGGCGGATGGCGTGGTGCAGGAGGTCAGTTTCGTGGGCCACGGCTGCGCCATTTCGACCGCGTCGGCTTCACTCATGACCGAGGCCGTACGGGGCCAATCCGTGGCAGATGTCGAGCGCCTCTTTCGCAGCATCCATCAGATGCTCACCGAGGCGCATCCCGATTGTGATCTGGGCAAGCTCGAGGTGCTGTCGGGGGTGCGGGAGTTCCCCGCGCGTGTCAAGTGTGCGACGCTGGCCTGGCATACCCTGCACAACGCCATCACCGAAGCCCGGGACGTCGCCATCACAGAATGAATACGATGAAGCAGAGGTAACAGAATGAGTTTCAATCGTCAGGAAGTCATTGTCAGCCGGGACTGCCCGGCCGTCACTGTACCCTATGGTTCTCCGGTCACCATTGAAGCCGGATGCGAGGCCACCATCACCCAGCAACTGGGTGGGACCTACACCGTCATGGTCGAGGGCAATCTGTATCGCATCGAAGGCAAGGATGGCGATGCGCTGGGCTTCGAGATCACCGAAGACGAAAAGCACGTGCACGAAGGGCCCATTACGGCCGAGGTGGTCGAAGAGGCCGCATGGACCATGCTGTCCACCTGCTACGACCCTGAAATCCCCGTGGATATCGTCAATCTCGGGCTGGTGTACGAGTGCAATGTCGTGCCCGCGAATGCCCCCGAGCGCTATCGAATCGAGGTCAAGATGACGCTCACGGCAGCAGGCTGCGGCATGGGTACGATGATTGCCGATGAGGCCCGCAACAAGCTGCTGAATATCGAAGGCGTGGATGAGGCCATGGTGGATCTGGTCTGGGATCCCCCCTGGAGCCGGGAAATGATCAGCGAGCCCGCCCGCCTGCAGCTGGGCCTGCTGTAACGGCGCCTGGCCTGGTGCGCGACGGTACCGGGTGCCTGACAAGATCGGTAATGGCGCCTGGCCCGATGCGCAGCCTACCGGGTGCCTGACAAGATCTGTAATGGCGCCTGACCCTGTGCGCAGCGTACCGGGTGCCTGATGTGGCGTATCAGGTACCTGGATGGGGTCGCGGGCGCCTAGCGTCGCGCAAGCTTCAGCTGCTGGCGCAATGAACGGACTTCTTCCAAGAGGTCGGTCATCAGGGCGGCGAGCTGGGGATCGGCATCGAACTGTCGTTCGAGACGCTCGATTTTCTGCGCGCGCCAGATGGTCGCGCAGGTCAGATAATAGCGGCCATCGCGCCGGGTCGCGTGCAGGACCTCTTCTTCGATGCGCTCGATGAGCCAGTGCGTGTCCAGCCGGCATGCACGAGCCATGTCTTCGAGCGGGATCCACTCATCGGGGCCCCAGCCCAGATCGGCCGGAAAGGTATCGAAATCTCGTTTTTCCATGATGTGTCCTCTGGTGTCAGCGCGGGCGCACTTCATAGCCGGGATAGGCGTTGGCCAACGCCTGCCAGGCCTGCCTCTGCTCGGGCGTGATGGCGCTGGGCACGGCGATGTCGAGTTCCAGGTACAGGTCGCCGGCTTTCTTTGCAGGGATGCCCTTGCCACGCAGGCGCAGCTTGCGCCCGGCGACCGAACCGGCCGGTACGGTGACCGACAGGGTGCCCGCGATCGTCTTGACATGGATCTCGCCGCCCAGGGCGGCTTCCCAGGGCGCTACGAAGACCTTCATGATGACGTCGCTGCCATCGACCCGAGCAGACTCATCGGTCTGGATGCTGACTTTCAGGAACAGATCGCCTGGCGTACCGCCGCCAAGGCCTGGCCCGCCCTGACCCGCGAGCCGGATCAATTGCCCCTGCGAGACGCCGGCCGGGATCTTCACGTTGAGGGTTCGCACCTGTGGCCGGATCTGGCCCTGCTCATCGAGCTTCACCGACTGCAGTTGCAGTGCCCTTTCGCAGCCACGGTAGGCCTCTTCGAGGGAGAGGGTGATTTCGGCATGCTGGTCTTCACCTGGCCAGGCCCCGGATGCACTGCCGCCCCGGGCATTCTGGCGCGCTTTTTCACGCGCCGCCCGGCCAAAGAGTTCTTCAAAGAACTCGCTGTACTCTGCCCCTGTCTGGCCCGGACCTGCGGTGTAACCATCGAAGCCAGCCCCTGGATGCCGCCCCTGGGCCTGGTTCCAGCCCGGCGGTGGGCGTACATCATCCATGCTGCGCGCGCCCTGAGCCCAGGCCTGGTGTCCGATGGCATCGTAGACACTGCGCTTTTCGGAATCCGACAGGACCTCGTTGGCCTCATTGATTTCGGCCATGCGCTGCGCGGCGTCGGCTTCCTTGCTGACATCGGGATGATACTTGCGCGCCAGGCGCCGGAAGGCCTTCTTGATGTCTTCGGCACTGGCGGTTTTGGAGACGCCGAGTACTTTGTAGTAGTCAGGATATTGCATGAGTCATCTTCGGATGGATCGTTGGGCGCCTGCCGACAGGCCCCAGCAGCAGCGCGTCGTGCGTTGTGCGTCGACTGACATCATACTGAAATATGCCTGAACCGGCAGCGGCTGCGAAGGCGCGAGGGCCGGGCGCTGACCGTCTTGAGCCATTCTGGCCCAGGGCCTGTCGCACATTGGCCACAGGCCCTGGCGGGTGTATGCCTAAGGGCTTTTGGGTGGAAATATGCTGTACCAAAAACCATAGGCCCAGCAGGCCGCACAAAAAGACGCGGCCCATTCCAGGGTGGAAAATATGATCAGGGCATAGATGGGGATCGGCCACATGTCCAGCCCGAGAGAATAGGTGACGACGGCAACGACAGAGGCCAAAAGCAGAATTTTATTGGCGAACATCTTGGCGCCCGCGTTTTCCTTTTTTCCACCCAGACTGTTGTTCTCTGCGATCCGGGCCCAAAGGCGGTGCGAAGGGCATTTGTAGTGACCCAGAAAACCGCGCACCAGGCCCTGAACCGCCAATATGATCATCAGCCAGGGGCTGACCAGCAAAGCAGCGATGGAAACGACGAAAGTGACGAAGGCTTCCTACCGGGTCACGTTGGACCATACGGGTGGCACATCAAACCGCAACATGGCGACTCCTCCAGGGACAGATTCAATACATATAATTATATTATATTTATAAATATATTCAAGTGGGTTTTTCTGCTGTGGTGCAGTGGTTTGGGGTGGTTGTTGGTTGATGTCCGTCACGCTGGATTCTGTGTTAGAATGCCTGCTTTTCGGGGCGTAGCGCAGCCTGGTAGCGCACTTGCATGGGGTGCAAGGGGTCGCGAGTTCGAATCCCGCCGTCCCGACCAGCATTATCAAGGGCTTACAGCAGAAATGCCGTAGGCCCTTGTTCTTTTTCGGATGATGACGACGGTGCGGGATGCTGCATCGACGGACCCACCATCTGGGATTGCAGGGTGTGATAAAGGCACCAATTTGACGTACAATGACTCTCTATTCATTTTCAGGTGTAGAGGTACTTGCCATGAGTGCAGCCACCGATACCAAGCAGGAACGCATCAATCTGCGGCTAAAAGAAAGCGCCAAGCAGGTGCTGGAGCGTGCCGCGCGCTTTGAGGGAAAAACGGTCAGCAGCTTCATCTTGGCCAGTGCCTTGGCGCATGCGGAAAAAACCATTGATGCGCACCAAGTCATGCGCTTGAACAGCCAGGATTCCGAGGCGTTCTTCAATGCCCTGGTCAAGCCGGTGCGATTCAACAAGAAGCTCGCCGCCGCCTTCAAGGAACATGAGCAGCGTGTGACCCGCGGATGACGGGTTATTCGTCTCTGTCCATCTCGGCGCTGGTCGGCAGCCACGACCGATCGGGTTTCCACTGCGGCGTGCCCGCGCTGGATGATTATCTGCACAAGCAGGCTGGCCAGGATGTGAAGCGCCGCATCAGTCGCGTATTTGTCGCGACGACGGCAGCGAATCCTCTCGCGATCGTGGGCTATTACACGCTGTCCACGCTTTCGATCGAATTGGGCCAGTGGCCCGACAAGTTCGCCCGCAAGCTGCCCCGGCATCCGATCCCGGCCGCATTGCTGGGCAGGCTTGCCGTCGATCGGCAGGCCCAGGGCCATGGCGTGGGTAGAATGCTGCTGGTCAATGCCATTGAGCGCACATTGGCAGTCAGCGACCAGATCGCCATCCATGCCATGATCGTCGATGCGCTTGACGAGCCGGCCCAGCGCTTCTATGAGCAGTTCGGCTTCTCGCCGCTGGGCTCAGGTGGTCACCGTCGCTTGTTCCTGCCACTGAAATCCTTCTAAGCACTTCCCGTGGGCCCATGCCACAAACTCACGCCGGAAATCAGTGATCGCTCCGGCACGCCGCGTGAGGACTGACCCTACGATAGCGACCGGCATGCAGGTCTGGCGCAGGTGGACTCGAACCTGCTCACGCGGCTGGCGGGCTGGGCGGGCTTCCTGAGCCGCGCGCAAGTGGACGACTCGGTGATTCGGGCCATTGCCTCACCGCAGCAACAAAAGCTCAATCAGGGATCCATCTATACCGACTATGGCGGGCAGATCGATAAGAGCCTGCCGAGCATCGTGACGCGGGCTGCGGGCGTCGTCGGGATGGCAGTGGGTGGAATCGCGGCATTCCCCGCGCTGGACGTGGTGCGTCAGGCGCTGTCCATGGTACTTGCGCTACTCAAACTAAAAAAATTGTCAGGTTCCCGTGTCGGGGCCGATGCAGCGCAGGCGTGGGAAATGGTTGCGATAGGGCCGCACATCGCGGCTGAGCACGCTCAAGTTGGCCGCAGCCGCATGGGCGCCAATGTAGAAATCAGGCAACGGCACCGGGCGCGGGCCGCCACTGCGACGGTAGCTCAAGCAGGCTTTTGCCGCCAGCCCCGCGCATGCCCACGGCAAGGGGCTGCGCAGCGTGTCGTAGACATCGAGCATCGCATCCAGGGCCTCGACGTCCGGGCCGGGGATCAGCAGCTCGGTGTAGATCACCAGATTGACGTGCAGGGGTGCATGTTCGCTGCACCGCTGGATCTGATCAACCGACCACTCGTGCCAGTGGCTGCCGGGGTCCATGCAGTCGATCCAGATATTGGTGTCGACCAGAAAACCCGCCAAGCCATCGTACTTGGAAAGATCAAGCATGGCCATCGTCGTCAGGGCGCAGGAACGCCATGATCGCTTCGCTGTCCATCTGTTTGAAGGGCTGGTCCAGGCTCGTGCGCACTCTGGCGGCCGCCGCGCGTAGCGCTTTGCGCCGATCGTCCGTGCCCGTGCCCGCTTTCTGGATGATGATTTTTCCACCTTCGATCGCGAAGGATACGTGGCTGCCGGGTAGAATGCCGGCGGCGTCACGCAGGCGCTTGGGGATGGTGACTTGCCCTTTCTCGGTCACTTGCATCACTGGATCTCCACAAAGTAAGAATTCCCAGTTGGAATTCTACGTTGTTGTGTGCCCAGCGTAAATACTGGGCATGAGATCCTGAAATGCGACTGGCGCGCTCGGTGCTCAGGGCCCGTTGGGGCGATTCTCAGGGGATTGAGCAGGATGGTTGTGCAAGATGGTATCGATACCTTCGAACGCGCGCGACGTGGCGTCCAAGCGCATACTCGTGATCACAAAAATAGCTTGTTCGTGGTCGTTTTCGTAACTACAATAACCACATCGAAATCACCTTCGATCCGGCCAAAGACGGCGTCAATCAGCGCAAGCATGGTGTGTCGCTTGCTTTGGCGCAGGAGTTCGAATGGGGTGACGCGTTGGTCGGATCTGACCGACGCCGCGACTACGGTGAAGACCGGATGATGTCGATTGGCTATATAGGCCTGCGGCTATACGTGGTCGTGTATGTAGATCGCGCAGGAGAGCGGCGCATCATCAGCTTGCGCAAGGTCGATCGCCGGGAGGAAAAACATTATGCTGAAGCTTAAGCCAGGACACATATCTCCGACACCCGAAGAGGATGTGGCAATCAACCGTGGCATTGCCGCAGATCCGGATACTTACGAGCTGGGGCAGGAAGAATTCAGGCAGTTGAAACGGGTAGGGCGTCCGCGCTCGGACAACCCCAAGGTGGCTGTGACCATCCGCTATGACAAAGCCGTGATCGATGCCTTCAAGGCTGGCGGGCCAGGCTGGCAAACCAGGATGAATGAGGCTTTGAAGAAGGTGGTGGCCAGGAAGCACGCGTAGCCGGCAAGACGCTGGCAGGGTGGTGGCCTGCTGGGCGCAGAAATTTTTGGAGCCCGCCATGGCATATACATGGGATCCGGCGGCGTACGACGCCTGGTATGACAGACCGAGAGGGCGCTGGATTGCAACTGTCGAATACCGCCTGATGATGCATGAGCTCGGCTGGCCTGAAGAAGGCCATGTGCTGGATGCCGGCTGCGGCACGGGCTGGTTCACCCGACGGCTGGCGATGCGCCCGGGCCTGCGGGTCACGGGGGTCGATCTCAGCGCCGAGGCGCTGGCGTTTGCGCGTCGTTCCGACCCGCGCTCGAATTATCTCCAGGCCGATGTCGTGGACCTGCCTTTTTCCGAGGCCAGTTTCGACTACGTGTGGTCGATGGCCGCGCTGTGCTTCACAAACCATTGGCGCAGGGCCGTGGCCGAAGTCGTGCGGGTCACCCGGCGCCGATTTGCCATCGGCATGCTGAACCGGCACAGTCTGTTATGGCGTGAAAAAGGCCGTGGGGCGGGCAGTGACTCATATCGTGGCGCACTCTGGCTGTCGCCCGACGAGTTTCGCGCCGGGTTCGACGGCTTGAATGTCCGGGATCTGCGCCTGCGCAGTGCAGTCTATTGGCCCTCCGGGACCCCGGCTGCCCGCTGCTTGGAACGCTGTGTCCCAGGCTGGGTGCCCTATGGCGGTCTGATCGTCATCAGCGGCGGTGTCGATACGTAGCTCGATCAGCCAGTGCGTGCAAAAACGCGAAGCGCCCCCGCAGGGGCGCTGAACAAGGCCTGTTACGACTCAATCGGCCTTGCGGACATACACAAAACCTGTGCCGATCATTGCATCATCCGAGATGTCCTCGAGATCGGTAAACAGTTCGGGCTGTTCGTTCATCACCTTGACGATGTGCGTCGAATCCATGTGCTTGTTGACGTCGAAGTCACTTTCGACAAACTTGAGCCGATGCAGGGTGGCGACGGCATCGTCCAGGGCCTTGTAGTTGTTGGCCGAGAATCGGCGGTCTGTTTGCTGGACGTTGTATTTCATGGCCTCCTGGGCAACGGCCGGATCCAGCCCGGGTACCCAGCGCGTTGCGACCTGTGCGGCTTCGTCGGGGTGAGCCCGCATCCACTGGTCGGCCTCGGAGAGCGCGGCCAGGAATTTCTCGGCCGTCGCGCCATTGTTCTCGAGCCAGTCCCGCATGGCGACGTTGAAGCCCAGGTATGAGATGAAATTGCCGCCACGCACGACCTCGTAGGACCCCGGCACGTCTTTCAGGGCAATGATGGGCCATGGATCCCATGTGTCGAAGGCATCGATGCCCTTGGTGAGCAGCGCCACCGTCATGTCGGGCGGCGGAGTGCTCACCAGATCGACATCCTTGATGTCCAGGCCTGCGGCCTCGATTAGGGCCAGGATGTGCAGGTGGTTGATCGAGCCGAACGAGGTGGCAATCTTCTTGCCCTTGATCGTGGACAGGTCCTTGGGGTCGATGCCCGAGCCTTCGCGTGCGACAACGGCCAGGGTGGTGTCCGAGCCCAGCTGGGCCGCGCTGCCGCTGTAGTTGCCAAAGGCCACGAGGTCCATCCCGCGCACCACGGCACCGATCATGGGGACCCCGACCTGTGCGGTTTCGACCACCCCGCTTTGCAGGGCATTGAGCAGATCCACCCCGGTTGCGAATGGTTCGGCAATGGTGACGTCCAGGCCGTGCTTCTCGAAGAAGCCTTTTTCCTGGGCGATGGGCAGGGCGATCTGGTCGATGCCCGAGACCATGCCGGCACGCATCTTGACGAGATCGTCCTGAGCGCTTGCGGCGATGGGAATGGCCATTGCAATGGCCGCAGCCAGAGTGCCTAGATATTTGAGCTTCATGGTTTGTCTCCTTGTTTTAGGGGTTCCACCTTGGCAACCCAGAAGGGGCGTGCGAGATCCGTGAGTTCGTCAGGGGGGACGCCTCGCACCTGAACGGTCGTTCCGGCGGCACCGGAAACGCGCCCGAACGCTTGAAATTTCTGGATGTGAAAACGCTCGGGCGCGAAGCGCAATGTCACAAGGACATCGACACGACGCGCATCGGGCGGGAATTGATCGGAAACCTTCCAGACCGATGCCATGCCGAGCCATACCTGCCAGAGCAGCATGGCAAGAATCACCAGCAGTACGATTCTGCCACGGGCCGAATGGAGCAGGCTGCGAAGCATGTCAGGCTGTCCGCACCAGTTGAAGAACCTGGTTCACCAGGGCCTTGAAGTGCTCGTCTTCATTGAGATGGTCCCACGAGCGGGGCCGGTCGATATCCACCGCGACCTCGTCCATGATACGCCCGTTGGACAACACGATGACCCGATTGGCCAGAAACACCGCCTCGGAGACATCGTGGGTAATGAAGATGACGGTCGTGCGGCGTTCCTCCCAGATCCGCGTGAGCTCTTCCTGGAGCGTCATGCGCGTCTGGGCATCCACGCTGGCGAACGGTTCATCCATCAGCAGCACGTCGGGGTTGTTGGCCAGGGCTCGCACGACGCCCACGCGCTGCTGCATGCCGCCCGAAAGCTCGTTGGGGTACAGCGCGGCAGCGTGTGACAGGCCCGCCAGGGCAAGGTATTCATCAGCGATCTTCTTGCGTTCGGCGCGCCCCACACCACGCATCCGGGGCCCGAATGTGACATTGTCGGCCACGGTCTTCCAGGGGAAGAGCGCGTGCGACTGAAACACCACACCGCGATCTGGCCCGGGCCCCTCGACAGCCTGGCCACCCACCAGGACACGCCCGCTGGTGGGCTCGAGAAAGCCGGCAATCATGTTCAGTATGGTGGATTTGCCACAACCCGACGGGCCCACGACAGAGACGAAGTCGCCTTCCTGCACCTCGAGGGATACATCGCTGACGGCCACGAAAGCGTCGCCACGGTAGGCGTCGGAGTAGGTCTTGGACAATGATTCGAGGACGAGATTCTTCATGCCTGCCTTGGTCAGTCTTGTGTCACCAGGCCCCAGCGCTGGCCGGTAAGCCTTTCGATGGGGGCCAGGATCCAGCCATCGACCAGATACCAGAGCACCCCCAGCACCACCAGCCCGACCAGAATGGGTTCAACCGATCCTGCACGCCGGGCATCGAACATCAAAAAGCCGATACCGCTGGTGCCCACGATGATCTCGGCCGCGATCAGTGCGCGCCAGCCGAACGCCAGCCCGTTGCGCAGGCCGGTCATGATGTTGGGCAAGGCGCCGGGCAGAATGACTTCGAACAGCACGCGGACACGTGAGGCCCCCAGGCTGCGCGCGGCACGCAGCAGTTGTTCGGGCACCGAACGCACCCCAAGGACCGTGTTCATGGTGACCGGGAACAGCACGGTATAGACCAGCACGAACGTGATGGTTTCGAGCCCGAAGCCGAACCAGACCAGCAGGATGGGCAGCCAGGCAATATCACCAATGGCCTGGAAGAACAGCAGGATGGGCCAGCAGAGCCAGTGCGCAGTACGATTGAGCCCGATCAGCACACCCAGGGGAATGGCGACGATGACGCCGGCCGTCGTGCCCACGGCCAGACGGATCAGGCTGTCGGACAGATAGCCGGTAAGAATGCCCTTGTAGACCAGGTCGCCTGCGCGAGCGAGGACATCGGCCGGCCCGGGCAGGAATACGCGTGGAAATACACCCATCCAGACGACCACCTGCCAGAGCACGACGAGCAGGGCGAAGGGGGCCAGTGTAGCCAGGAACGCATGGCGGCCAGCCCAGTGGGCATAGGCTTGCGAGGAGGATTGCAGCCATTTCATGATCTTTGCACCAGCCCCCAGCGTTCGATCGTCGCGCGCTCGAGCGGGGCGAGCAGCAGGCTGTCGAGTGCCAGCCAGATGAGACCGATGACGATCATGGTGAAGACGATCACTTCGGTGCGATAGAAGTCACGCGCCAGGAACAGCATGTAGCCCAGCCCGAGATTGGTGGCGATGATTTCCGCCGCAATCAGGCCGCGCCAGGCAAAGCCCATGCCTGTACGGATGCCCATCACGATGTTGGCCAGGGCCCCGGGCAGCAGGACCTGGAACAGCATCTGCGTACGGCTCGCCCCGAGCGACGCAGCGGCGTGGCGCAGCGGCATGGGGATCGTCGACACCCCGAGCAGGGTGTTGTAGACCACGATGAAGAAGACCGCATTGAAAATGATGAAGGTGATTGCGCCAAAACCATAGCCAAACCACAAGGTGGCGATCGGGATCCAGGCAATGCCGGCCAGTGCGGAGAAGAACCGCAACAGGGGCGTGAGAAAGCTCGAGACCCCCTTGTTGATGCCCATGAGGATGCCCAGCGGTATGGCCGTGACCAGTGCCAGGGTGGTGCCTACGGCAATGCGCCACAGGCTGGCTGCCGTATGCGCGAGCAATGAACCGTCGGACCAGGCTTTCAAGCCCGCCCTTGCCACCGTCGGGACGTCTGGAAACACCCGCGGGCTGACCTGAAAAACCATGATAACGACCTGCCAGAACACAAGCAGCAGGATCAGTGGCACGAAAAACCGCAAGGCGCGTGAACTGCGCGTTCTGGAAGAACCGGCAAACCAGCTGAAACCTTTGTGCATTACGGGTCCAAGCGCCTTCGGTCGGATATCACATGATCGACCTATGTTACTTTGGAACCATCCGCGCTTGGGTTGGGGTTTCCATGGATATACCTGTCAATCTGTTCGATGCATGGCCCGTCGATACGGCGCAGGAGAGCTTTCAGGATCTGCTGCGCGTGCCGGGCCTGCGCATCGAGCGCATCGTATCGCACGGCCAGTGCAGCCCGCCGGGCTTCTGGTACGACCAGGATTGGGATGAGTGGGTCGTGGTGCTGCAGGGCGAGGCTGTGCTGCACATCGAAGGTGAGGCAGCACCGCGTACCCTGGCACCCGGGGATCATTGCTGGCTGCCACGGGCCTGTCGGCACCGCGTCGAACGTACGGCCCCGAGCGGGCCCACGGTGTGGCTGGCCGTGCATCGTGCCGCGGTGCCCGATGCCGACGGCGCATGACCCGGCCGGGCGCCACAGGAATCCCCGGCCTGCGGGCCGGTACCGTGCCAACGAGTGCCTGCAACGGCGTCCCCGGGGCCTGTGGCGGCCGCCAGCCAATCAGGGCAGATGGTGGCCGCTCTTCATTCGAGGGTGATGATGTCCTGGCCGACGTCGACGGTGTCGTCGATTTCGACCAGCAGGGCCTTGATGGTGCCCGCGTGGGGTGACTCGATTTCCAGGTTGACCTTGTCGGTCATGATTTCGGCCACCACATCACCCGGTTGTACCGTGTCGCCCACTGCCTTGCGCCAGGCCACCAGGGTGCCGGATTGAAAATCGTTGGCCAGTTCGGGGACGCTGATGGTGCTGCTCATAGGGGGTTCTCCGTATCGAGTTGATGGATGTGCCGGGCCAGATCCTCGAGGAACTGGCCGGCGGGCACACCGTTGATGATGCGATGATCGTAGGTGAAGGACAGGGGCAGTATCGGGGCGACCTGCCAGCCTTGCTCGCTGTCGTCGGCCACCAGCGCAGGGCGCGTGCGCCCCATGCCCAGAACGCCGGATTGCCCCGGCGCAATGATGGGGGTGGCCCAGGTCGTATGCTGCAGGCTGCCGTAATTGCTGAGCGTGAAGGTGCCCCCGCGCACCTGATCGAGGGTGATCTTGCCGGCGCGTGCCGTGGCCACCAGGGCATCGGTTTCCTGAACGATGTCGGCCAGGCTCTTGTGGTTGGCTTCCCGGATGACCACCGTCTGCAGGTCGCCATTGGGCATGGCAATGGCCAGCGCCACGTTGATCTGGGCGAACTCGTAGACGATGCCCTCGTGCAGCGCGCCGTTAAGACGCGGATACTGTTCGAGGCACCGCGCGACCAGATGGATCATGTGGTGAGTCAGGCTGCTGGCCAGCCCCTGCGCGCGGCTGCGCTGCTGGGCCGACAGCAGCGGCTGGGCCGGGATTTCGGCCATGGCCGTGACACTGGCCGTATCGTGCTGGCTGGCGACCAGCCGCTCGGCCACGAATTTCTGCATGCCGCCCAGTTTGTACTGGCGTGCAACGGGGCAATGGTTGAAGACCTGGTCCATGGTCGGGCCCTCCGTATCAGGCGTGGTGGGCCGCAGCGCCCGCACTTGTACAACGGAGGATGGCCGCCAGGATGTCGTCGAGGCTCGGCAGCACCAGCTTGCGCAAGGGTCCGGTGGGGATGGGTACGGGCCTGGCGCCGACCCGGGCGACCTGCACGGGCCGATTTTCCGGCCCCAGCACTTCGAGCACCCGAGCGATCACCTCGGCGCCGTGGCCAAATGCCTTCCAGGCTTCGTGCACCGTCAGCAGGCGCCCGGTCTTGCGCACCGATCCGATGACCGTGTCTTCATCCCAGGGCAGCAGTGAACGCAGGTCGATGACTTCGACATCGATGCCTTGCTCGGCAGCCTTGTCTGCGGCCCGCAAGGCAGGCGGCAGCTGCGAGCCGTAGGCGACCAGCGTCAGATCCTTGCCATGGCGTGCCACTGCGGCCGGCCCGATCGGCAAGGCCGGGGCATCGAGGTCGACCACTTCGCGGCGCCCGTGGGACAGGGACATGGATTCGATGAACAGCACGGGCGCCGGATCATGGATGGCCGCACGCATCAGCCCGTAGGCGTCGGACGGCGTGGCCGGCATGACGACCTTGATGCCGGGCGTATGGCAGAACCAGACCGAGTAATCCTGCGGGTGGCCGCCGTAGGGGCCATCGCCCATGCGGGTACGGATGACGGCGCGGGGTGTGACGGCGCCGGCGCTCAGGTAGTGCAGGTTGGGCGCCTGGTTGATGAGCTGGTTCATGGCAGCCGGCAGGAATTCGCCAAAGCTCAGTTCAACGATGGGCTTGCAGCCCAGCAGCGAAGCGCCCAGGCCCAGGCCGGTCATGGACGATTCGCTGATCGGGGTTTCGAGAATGCGCTGTGGCCCGAATTCTTCGAGCAGGCCTTGCGTGCCCTGCATGACGCCCCCGAACGTACCCACGTCCTGGCCCAGATAGAAAATGGATGAATCCGCCTGCATTTCGGTGCGTATGGCTTCCAGCACGGCCTGCGCGAAGGTGAGGCGTGGCTGGCGTGCCACCGTGGTGTCCCCGGTGGCAGAGGATGTCTTGACCTGATTCATGATGACCTCGGTTGTGAAGTGGGGGCTGCTCAGGCGCGGGCGGCCGTGGCAAAGACCTCATCGGCGCCCAGTTCGGCAGGGCCCGCATCGCTCTGGTTCAGGGCGTACTCGACGGCCTCGTGCACTTCGGCTTCGATGTGCCTGTGCATCGCGTCGAGATCGGCCTGTGAGGCGAGCCCGCGCTCGAGCAGGCGTTCACGCATCCGCTCGAGCGGATCGACCGGATTGTCCGGCTGGTCGATTGCCGTGCGATAGGGGGTTTTGTCGTTGGCCCAGTGACCATGCTTGCGCCATGTGCGTGCTTCGATCAGTGTGGGGCCGGCACCGGTGCGCGCCCGCTCGATGGCCTGGGCGACGGCGTCACGTACGGCTTCAACGTCATTGCCATCCACGCTGACCCCCGGGATGCCATAGCCCTGGGCGCGGTCGACAATGGGAGCGGGCAGGTAGGTCCGCGCGGCCTGTGAAATGGCCCAGCCGTTATTCTGGCAGACATAGACGATGGGCAATTTCCAGATCGCGGCGGTGTTGACGTTTTCATGGAAATCACCGCGGTTCGAGGTGCCGTCGCCAAAGCTGCAGACGCAGGCGTGCCCCTGGCCCTGGCGCTGCAGCGCCAGGGCCGCGCCGGTTGCCATGCCCAGCGAGGTGCCCAGGTCGCCCGCCACCCACGGAATGAAACCCAGCCCGGCGGGCCCCACGAACGGCATGCCACGACCCTTGGCGTAGCCATGGGCCTTGCCGAAAGCCTGGCAGGCCAGGCGCTTCATCTCGGCCCCGCGCATCAGGTAGGCGACAAATGGCCCGCGGTAATGTGGCGCGGCCACATCGCCGGCGCGCAATTCTGCAAAGCTGCCTACGATGGTGGCTTCTTCGCCCTCGGTAGAAAACCAGCGCGGGTTCTTCCTGCCCAGGGCAGATTCCAGAAGGCGGCTGGTCAGCATCCAGCGGTATAGGTCGATCGCATTCACTGAGATGGCTCCTCGTGGTGTAATGATTCGAGACACGCTTGTCACCGAACAACCCTCTTTTTTAACATTTTCGCTGTTTGATTTCCCGAGGCGGACTTTCCATGACAGATACTGCTGCACCCACGGCCACGAGAAAGGCCGATTACGATTTTTCCGGTCTGGTGGCGGTGGTCACCGGGGCCAGCAAGGGCATCGGCGCGCACATACGCGATCATCTGCAGCGTGCCGGTGCCACCGTGTTCAATTGGGATGCCGCACCTGCCGCCGGCGACGAATTCGCCCTCGAGGTGGACGTGTCCGACCTGGCGGCCGTGCGTGTCGCGACCCAGGCCACGATCGCCCGCAGCGGGCAGATCGATCTGCTGGTCAACAACGCCGGTTTTGCAGGCCCCACCGTGCCATTGATCGAGTATGACCCGGCCGTCTGGGCGCGCATCGTGTCGGTCGATCTGGTGGGCATGTTCCATGTCTGTCATGCGGTCGTGCCACACATGCTCCACGCGGGCTTCGGCCGGATCGTCAACATGGCCTCCATCGCTGGCAAGGAAGGCACACCCAACTCTTCCGCCTACAGCGCAGCGAAAGCCGGCATTCTGGCGCTGACCAAAGCGCTGGGCAAGGAACTGGCGGGCACTGGGGTACTGGTCAACGCGGTGGCGCCCGCCGCCATCCGTACCGAACTGCTCGAACAGATGAGCCCCGAGCATGTACGGACCATGGTGGGCAAGAGCCCGTTGGGGCGCCTGGGTGAGCCCGAAGAAGTGGCCGAACTCGTCGCCTGGCTGTGCTCTGGTTCATGTAGTTTCAGCACCGGCGCCGTGTTCGATCTTTCAGGAGGGCGTGCGACATCGTGATGCCGGCCCGAGGCCTCGAGCGATTTTTGCCGTTCCGGGCTGTTCAGCTGCGGTCGTGGCAGTGAATTGCCATGGTTTTGTTGCTATGCTGGCATGGTTGTCAGCTGAAAATACGGCTGGCAACCTCAGGGCATATGCATGACTTTCCAATGAAGCATGACTTTCCAATGAACAACGAAACAACACAGGAGACACACATGAATCGATTCGTTCTCGGCAAGCTGGCCGCTGCCACGGCTCTGGCTGTGGTATCCGCGTCCGCCAGCGCGGCTTGGCCCGACCGGCCCATCACTCTGTACCTGTCCTGGTCGCCTGGCGGCGGCACCGATGCCACGGCGCGCATCATCGGCACTTTGATGGAAAAAGAACTCGGTACACCGGTCAATGTGGTCAATCGTCCGGGTGGCAATGGCGTGGTCGGCAATCAGGCCATGGCTTCGGGCAAGCCCGACGGCTATACCATCGGCCTGATTTCCGTTGAAATCTCGATGCAGCACCACATGGGCCTGACAGAACTGTCCCCCAGCGACTACACGCCGCTGGCCCTCATGAACTATGATCCGTCGGGCGTTACCGTAAGCAGCAATTCGCCCTACAAGCAATTCGAAGATCTCATCGATGCTGCCAAGGCCGCACCCGGCAAGCTGAAGGCCTCCGGTACGGGCGAGGGCGGGATCTGGCAGATTGCACTGGCCGGCATGCTCAACAGCATGGGCCTTGCGCCTGACCTCATCCGCTGGATACCATCCAACGGTGCAGCCCCGGCCATGCTCGAGCTGGTCGCCGGCGGTGTGCAGGTGGCGCCGGTGTCCCTGCCCGAGGCGCGTTCCATGATCGACTCGGGCAAGGCCAAGCCCCTGGCGGTGATGGCCGAACACCCGGCTGCGCTGTACCCTGATGTCCCGACCCTGAAGGCACTGACCGGATCCGACTGGACCATGGGTGCCTGGCGTGGCATTGTTGCGCCCAAGGGCTTGCCCGATGACATCACGGCCAAATACATCGAGGTGCTCGACAAGATCAATCACAGCGACGAGTATCGCGACTTCATGCTCAAGCAGGGCTATGGCATCGAGTGGGCCGGCGGCAAGGACTTTGCCGAATTCATGGCCAGGAGCGATGCCAGCATGGGTGAAACCATGAAAGCGCTGGGTCTGGCAAAATAAGGCAGTTCGCAAGATATCTTGCAGTCGTCACCCCTCAGGCATACAAGGATTCCGTTTCATGATGTTCATTCCGTATCCTTCCGAGCGCAGCCGCGACATCGGTGAACGCATAGAGGCATTCGTGCGCCAGAAGGTCGTGCCCTATGAGCGCGACCCACGTTGCCTGGGCCACGAGCCCGAACCCGACCTGGTGCGCGAACTGCGCGAGAAGGCGCGTGCCGAAGGGTTGATGACGCCACACATATTCCCCGACGGGCAGCACATGACCCAGCTCGAAACCGCAGCGGTGCTGCAGCGTTCGGGGCTCTCGCCACTGGGCCCGGTGGCGCTCAACACTATGGCGCCCGATGAAGGCAACATGTATCTGCTGGGCAAGGTGGCCACCGATGCGCAGAAGCGCCATTTTCTCGACAAGCTCGTCTCGGGTCAGGCGCGCTCCGCCTTCTTCATGACCGAGCCCTGGGACAAGGGCGGGGCAGGTTCCGACCCAAGCATGCTGCAGACGACGGCGGTTCAGGATGGCGATGACTGGGTCATCAATGGCCGCAAGGTATTCATCACGGGCGCGCAGGGGGCCGAAGTGGGTATCGTCATGGCACGAACCGGTACGGGTGACCGTGTCCAGGCCACCATGTTCCTGGTCGATCTCCCCCACCCGGATATCCACATCGACAAAGTCGTGCACACGATAGACAATTCCATGCCGGGCGGTCATGCGCTCGTCACGCTGCGCAACCTGCGTGTGCCGGCAGCCCATGTGCTGGGCGAAGCCCATGAAGGCTTTCGTTATGCCCAGGTGCGCCTGTCGCCAGCGCGCCTGTCGCACTGCATGCGCTGGCTGGGGGCCGCCGTACGCGCTCACGAAATTGCCTGTGACTATGCCGTGCAGAGGCAGGCCTTTGGCAAATTGCTCATCGATCACGAAGGCGTGGGCTTCAAACTGGTCGACAATCAGATCGATCTGCATCAGGCGGCCCTGCTGATTGCCTGGTGTGCAAGCGAGCTCGACACCGGCAGCCTCGCCACCACCGAAAGTTCTCTCACCAAGGCGTCCGTGGCCGAGTCCTTGTTCCGGGTGGCCGACCGCTGCGTCCAGGTCATGGGCGGGGCGGGCCTGTCGCAGGGCTCGGTGGTCGAGCAGGTGTTTCGGGAAACCCGGGCCTTCCGTGTCTACGATGGCCCCACCGAAGTTCACAAGTGGTCCCTCGCAAAGAAAATCAAGCGTGCCACACTCGAGCGTCGTGCCCAGCAGAATGCAGGCTGAGCACGTACGTCAATCGGCATCCATCAATCCGGAGGGGCAATGAAAAGCCAATTTGATCTGGCCGGCAAGGTTGCGCTGGTCACGGGGGCATCCGGGGGTCTGGGTGCGCACTTCGCCGGTTTCCTGGCCGACAGCGGCGCATCGGTCGTTCTGGCCGGGCGACGCCTCAATGTGCTGGAAGAGCTCGCGCATGAGATCATCGCGCGCGGTGGCAAGGCCCATCCGCAGGTGATGGACGTCTGCGATGACACCAGCGTAGCCAACGGTTTCGAGGCAGCATCCAGGGCCTGCGGGCTGATCGATGTCGCCGTCTGCAATGCCGGGGTGGCCCTGACACGCCGGGCGATCGAACTGTCACCCGACGAATGGGATCGCGTTCTGGGCACCAACCTGTCGGGCTGCTGGCGGGTGGCCCGCGAAGCCGGTCAGCGGCTGGTTCAGGCAAGCAGGCCTGGCGCCATCATCAACGTCACGTCGATCCTGGGGCATCGCGTGGCCGCTGGCGTCATGCCGTATGCCGTGGCCAAGGCCGGGCTCGAGCACATGACACGCTGCCTCGCGCTCGAGTGGGCCCGCTATGGCATCCGTGTCAATGCGCTGGCTCCCGGCTATGTGGACACGCCCCTGAACAGCGATTTCTTCGCTACGGATGCCGGTCAGGCCCTTGTTGCGCGGGTGCCGATGCGCCGGCTCGGGCAGGCCGAAGATCTGCGCGCGCCGCTGCTGCTTCTGGCCAGTGATGATTCTGCCTACATGACGGGCAGCACCCTGGTGGTCGATGGCGGTCACCTGCAGTCCACGTTGTAGATGTCCGGGTCGTCCAGGAGAGAACGCATGTCATCACGGCAGTCCGGGGGAGAACGCATGTCCAGGGCGTCCAGACTGGCAAACCTGCTGGCCTTCATTCAGGCACAGACCGGCGCCGCAGGCATCGAGGCGCTCGACTATCAGCCCCTCTCGGGGGGCGCCATCCAGGAAAACGATGGCCTGGACGTGCGCCTGGAGGGCGGCTCATTGCCGGGGGAACACCGCTTCGTGGTGCGCAGTGATGCTGCAGCCACCCTGTCGCAGAGCCTGAGACGCTGGCAGGAATACCAGGTGCTCGAGGTCGCGCATGCGGCTGGGGTCCAGGTGCCCAGGCCGTATTGGTCCAGCCGCGACCCTCAGGTGATCGGGGCTGATTTCTATATCATGCAGCGGGCAGCAGGTTCGGCCGATGCCCGCAAGCTGGCCAGAGACGACGGCCTCACCCGTACCCAGCGCAGCGCCCTGGTGTTCGAGGTCGGGCAGAACCTCGCCCGCCTGCACCAGGTACCGTGCACGCCGGACTGCCTGCCGTTCCTGGCGCGTGCCGAAGGCGCCCCTGCGCAGCAGCGCCTGGATGAGTATCGGCACGCGCTCGATGGCTTGTCCACGGTCTATCCGGCCATCGAACTCGCGCTCCGGGTCCTGCAGGATCATGCGCCACAAGACTCATCCCGTGTCCTGTGCCATGGAGATTTCAGGGCGGGCAATTACATGGTCGAAAACGGCCGGCTGACCGCCGTCCTCGACTGGGAATTCGCATCCTGGAGCGATCCCAACGAAGATCTGGGCTGGATGTGCGCGCGCAGTTGGCGCTTCGGCCATCCAGAGCGTGAAGTGGGCGGTATTGGCGACAAGCCTGATTTTTTTGCCGGCTATCAGAGCGTTTCGGGTCGGGAGATCGATCCTCTCGTGGTGTCGTGGTGGGAACTCATCGCCAGCGTGCGCTGGGCCATCATTGCCCATGAGCAGGCACAGCGGCATCTGTCGGGCCAGCAGGTTTCGCTCGAGCTCGCACTGACGGGCCGCATGCTGCCCGAGATCCAGCGCGACCTGATGCTGCACCTGCGCGACTTTCTCGCCCTGTCGGGCGATGCTTCGGTGTCCCTGACAGACCGGCCACTGGCCGTGCGGCACGGCGAGCGGCCGTGGGCCGAGTATGTGGATCATCCAGATGGCATCGAACTGCTGCAGGTGGCGCGCCAGGCCCTGCTTGAAGACGTGCTGCCGGCCTTGCCGCCCGGGCAGCGCTACAACGCGCGCATGGTGGCCAACGCCATGGCCATTGCCCGGCGCGAACTCGAATGGGGCGCAGGGCTTCGGCAGGCCCGCCACGACCGGGTGCAAGCGTTCTGTCGGGTCCATGACATCGCGCCGGCCAGCCTGCGGGGTCTGGCCAGGCACATCCGTCATGCCGACGGGGTCGCAGCGTCATTGGCGCCATTGTGCGCGCTGGTCGACGAACTCCTCGAACTCGAACTGGCACTCAGTAACCCCGGGCGCACGCAACTGGCCTGAAGCGCCGGCACGCCCAGCTTGAGATACATACATGAAGAAGGTATTCGTGGTTCCGACCAAAGACGGCCTGCAGACGGATCGCGGGCCGGATTCCGCCGTGATCGTGCTGGACATCATTTTTGCCACCACTTCGATCACTGCCGCCCTGCAAGCGGGTGTGGAGCGCATCATACCGGCACTGCATTTCGATGATGCGGTCCGGCTCCACAGAGAATCGGGTGCGGGCGACAGCGTCATTGCCGGTGAATTGAATGCCGAACCCTTTCCGGGGGGGCTGCCTTTCGATCCCCTGGCGCTGGCACAGGCCGATCTGGCTGGAAAGACCTTGATCTACGCAACCACCAATGGCACCGTAGCGTTGCGCCAGGCGCAGGGTTTTCGTCTGACATGTGCCGCGAGCCTGCTCAACACGATGGCGGTGGTTCGGCATCTGCTGGCCCGATCCGACGAATATTCAGATATCGTGATCGTGTGTGCGGGCTCGAGGGGGCGTTTCAGCCTCGAGGATTTCTTTGGTGCGGGCTACGTCGTTCAATGTCTGCGGCAGGCAGCCCGGGGCCCGCTGACGTTCAGCGATGCGGCCCTGGCGGCCGAAATGTGCTTTGCCAATGCGCAACCGGTGCAGGCACTGGAGGGTTCGCGTGTCGGGCGCCTGATGGTGGGTCGTGGGCTTGCTGACAGCGTGGCCTACACGGGCCGGCTCGACTGCAGTGACGTGATACCCGTGTTCCACGGTGGCAGCATCCGTGACCAGTCGCGGGTTTTCGAAGGGGGCGCATGAACACGATTCTTTTCGCGTCCACCCATGTGCGGAACACGGCAGACTGGCTCGATGCGTTTCGTGCAGCGCTGCCGGGGTTCGAATTCGTCCCGTGGGATGACAGCGGCACGACCGTCGGTGCCGAACTCGCCATTGTCTGGAATCCGCCCGCCGCGCTGCTGCAGCGTGAACCGCAGGTGCGGGCGCTGTTCAACCTGGCTGCGGGTGTGGATGCCTTGCTTTCGGTACCGGGCCTGAGCCCGGAGATGCACATTTTCCGCCTCGAAGACGCGGGCATGGCACCGCAGATGATTGAATACGCCGTCCATGCGCTGCTGCAGCAGTCGCGTGATTTTTCCAGGTATGCGCGCCAGCAGCGGCAATGCCAGTGGCTGCCGCATCCGACCATACGCCGGATCGGCTGGCCGGTGGGGGTACTCGGCATGGGGTTGATGGGGCAGGGCGTGGCCCGTGCCATCGCCGGCCTGGGGTATCCGGTGGCCGGCTGGTCGCGCAGCCCGAAAAACATCCCTGGTATCGAGAGCTTTGCGGGCCTGCCTGCCCTGAATGCCTTTCTGGCCCGCACGCGCGTGCTGATCAATGTGCTGCCTCTCACGGCCGAAACGCGTGGGATCCTGAATCGCGACACTTTTGCGCGCCTTTTGCCGGATGCCCACGTGATCAATGTGGGGCGCGGTGGCCATCTGGCCGAAGAGGACCTGATCCCGGCACTCGATGACGGCTTGCTGTCGGGCGCCACGCTGGATGTGTTCCAGGTCGAACCGTTGCCGGCCGATCACCCGTTCTGGTGTGACGAGCGCATCGTCATCACGCCGCATGTCGCAGCCGATACCGTGCTGCAGGATGCCGTCGAACAGGTTGCGGCCAAGATACGCTGCTACCTGGATGGCGGGATGCCGTCGGGTCAGGTCGTTCTCGAGAATGGCTATTGAGCCGCCGCCCCGTCGCCCGCCAGCCCCAGTGCCTTGGCCACACCGGCCCCATAGGCCGGGTCACAGCGCGTGCAATTGTCGATGTGGCGCCGTTTGACTGCCTCTGATGCGTCGCCCATGTTGCGTGCCGTATTGTCGAACAGTACCTGACGCTGCTCGGCGCTCATCTTCTGGAAAAGCGCGCGTGGCTGGCTGAAGTAATCATCGTCATCTTCATGAAAATCCCAGTGATCGGCGGCACCGTCGATCTGCAGCGGCGGTTCGCGATAGTCTGGCTGGTCTTTCCACAGGCCGGCGCTGTTGGGCTCGTAGGCCAGGGTGCCGCCGAAGTTGCCGTCAACGCGCATGGCCCCGTCGCGATGGTAGCTGTGCACCGGGCAGCGCGGGGCATTGACCGGGATCAGGCTGTGGTTGACGCCCAGCCGGTAGCGTTGTGCATCGCCATAGGAAAACAGCCGGCCCTGCAGCATCTTGTCGGGTGAGAAGCCGATGCCGGGCACCACGTTGGCCGGGTTGAAGGCCGCCTGCTCGACGTCGGCGAAGTAATTTTCGGGGTTGCGGTTCAGTTCGAATTCGCCCACCTCGATCAGGGGATAATCCGCATGCGGCCAGATCTTGCTGAGATCGAATGGATGGTAGGGCACCTTGGTGGCATCCAGTTCAGGCATGATCTGTACAAAGAGTGTCCACTTGGGGAAGTCGCCACGCTCGATGGCCCCGTAGAGATCGCGCTGGTGGGTCTCGCGGCACTTGCCGATGGCGGCTTCGGCTTCCTGGTCTGTCCAGTTGCGGATGCCCTGCTGCGTGCGGAAGTGGAACTTCACCCAGAAGCGCTCATTCTGGGCATTGATGAAGCTGTAGGTATGTGAACCAAAGCCGTGCATGTGGCGATAGCTGGCCGGGATCCCGCGATCGGACATCAGGATCGTGACCTGGTGCAGGGCTTCGGGCAGCAGAGTCCAGAAGTCCCAGTTGTTCTGCGCGCTGCGCAGGTTTGTGCGCGGGTCGCGCTTGACGGCGTGATTGAGGTCTGGAAACTTGAGTGGGTCGCGCATGAAGAACACCGGCGTATTGTTGCCGACCAGATCCCAATTGCCTTCTTCCGTGTAGAACTTCAGCGCAAACCCGCGGATGTCCCGTTCGGCGTCGGCGGCGCCGCGTTCCCCGGCTACAGTGGAAAAACGGGCGAACATTTCGGTTTTCTTGCCGATCGCCGAAAATATTCTTGCGCGGGTATATGCCGTGATGTCGTGGGTGACCGTGAACGTGCCCCAGGCGCCGGATCCTTTGGCGTGCATGCGTCGTTCCGGGATGACTTCGCGATCGAAGTGGGCGAGTTTCTCGAGAAACCAGACATCCTGCAGCAACTGCGGGCCGCGTGGTCCAGCGGTGAGTACGTTCTGGTTGTCGACGACCGGACAACCGGCTGCGGTGGTCAGCTTCTTGTGATCCATGGGGTGCTCCTTGCAGAAATGGCCGGGGCGATGCGGTATCCCGGGTGTGGTTGCGTATATGATCAGTCTAGGCGACATCGGTTGACCTGACCAATTGGTATTGTTCATGGATGCCATTTATTTTGGCTATATGATCCATTGAATCAATTATTGAAATATATTGAATGATCCATGGAGTGTCTGATGCATGCAGCATGGTATGAGAAAAACGGGCCGGCAGCCGAGGTGCTGCAGGTGGGCCTGCAACCTGACCCGCAGGCCGGGGCTGGAGAAGTGCGCGTGCGCCTGAGGGCTTCGGGGGTCAATCCGTCGGACACCAAATCGCGCGCGGGTGGGCGGCCGGTGCGCTGGGATCGCATCATTCCACACAGCGATGGCGCGGGCGAGATCGATCAGGTGGGTGAAGGCGTTGCGCCCGGTCGCCTGGGGGAACGCGTCTGGGTGTGGAATGGCCAGTGGCAGCGCCCCTCGGGTACGGCCGCCCAGTATATTGCCCTGCCGGCCGTACAGGCCGTCACCTTGCCGCCGTCTGTCAGCTTCGAAGAGGGGGCGTGCCTGGGGATCCCGGCCATGACGGCCTTTCACGCGGTGCGCTTGCTCGGCGATGTGCACGGCAAGACCATTCTGGTGACCGGTGGTGCCTCGGGTGTCGGGTTTTATGCCGCCCAGATGGCCCGTTTGTGGGGGGCGCATGTGATCACGACCGTGGGCTCGGCTGAAAAGGCCGCGGCCATGGCCGCAGCGGGCCTGCCCGATGTGATTCTGTACAAACAGGGCGATGTGGCGCATGAGGTGCTGCAGCGCACGGACCAGAAGGGGGTCGATGGTCTCGTCGACCTGGATTTTTCATCCTCGCACGAACTGGTGTCGCAAGGCGCAGTGGCGCCGCACGCCTGCGTGGTGCCGTATGGCAGCAACCGCCGTGAGCCTGTGGCGCTGGATTTCTGGGCCTGGCTGTATCGCTCGATCAGCCTGCGGCCCTTTCTCGTGTACGAATTGCGGCCTGGCGAGCGCGAGGCGGCGATCAATGGCATCAACCAGATGCTGCGGGCCGGGAAACTGCGGCATCTGGTGGGTGAGGTCTGCCCGCTGTCCGATATCGTGCGCGCCCACGAAGCCGTCGAGTCTGGCCGGGTGCTGGGCAATGTCGTGGTCGACTGCGCGTAAGGCGCGAGGGCTGCGTGCGGCCTGCACCAGCAGGGGGCAAGAGGGGGGTTCGGGGGCTGCGGTCGGTTGACGATAAATCTCAGGACGCTAGAATTGGCGGGTCTGCCCATATTTCAAGGATGCGTTCATGTTTCTGCCCCTGCTTTCCCGTACGGCTTTGGCCCTGATGCTGGCCGGTTCTGTCGCCGGGCCCGCATCGGCCCATTTCCAGGAAATCCTGCCGCCAGCCGATGTACTGCCCGAAGGCGGCGAAGTGACCCTCGATCTGGTGTTCACTCATCCCTTTGAAGGCGGGCCGGTCATGGACATGAAACGGCCTGCGGCGGTGGGCGTCCTTGCGCATGGCACGAAAACCGACCTGGCCGCCAGCCTGGTCGAAAAATCCGTCGATGGGGCAAGTACCTGGCAGGTATCGCATGATCTGGCCGAGCCCGGGGCCGCCGTATTCTACGTGACGCCGCAGCCGTACTGGGAGCCCGCCGAAAATCTGTATATCGTGCACCACGCCAAGGTGATCGTCGACAGTTATGCATCGGGCGAGGGCTGGGACGCGATGGTCGGTCTGCCGGTCGAAATCCAGCCCCTGACGCGTCCAACCGGGCTGTGGGCAGGCAACGGCTTCACAGGCGTGGTGACCCAGGCCGGCCAGCCGGTGCCATTTGCCGAAATCGAAGTGGCCTACGTGAACGAGGCCGGTATCGAGGCGCCCAACGATGCCTTCATCACCCAGGTGCTCAAGGCCGATGCCAACGGCACCTTCACCTACGTCATGCCCATGCCGGGCTGGTGGGGGTTTGCCGCGCTGCTCGAGGGCGACGCGCCCATGCAGTCGCCCGAGGGCAAGCCGGTGCCGGTCGAGGAAGGCGCACTGATCTGGGTTCATGCGAGCCCCGTGAGCCAGTAGCATGGCCCACATCCCCGACGGCATCCTGTCCGTCCCGGTGCTGGTCGGGGGGGGCGTCGTCGCCGCCGCAGGGGTTGCCCTGGCCATCCGGCGCATCGATGACCGGTCGATACCTCGCATGGCGATTCTTTCCGCCGTGTTTTTCGTGGCCTCGCTCATCTCGGTGCCGATCGGTCCGTCCAGTGTGCACCTGCTCCTTTCAGGGCTGATGGGGTTGATCCTGGGGGTGGGGATCTTTCCAGCCGTCGTGGTGGCGCTTGTGCTGCAGGCCGTTCTGTTCGGTTTTGGCGGTTTGACCACTCTGGGGATCAATGCCACCAATATCGCGTTGCCGGGCGCCATCGTGGGGCTGCTGCTGGGGCCCTGGGTGCGCCATGCGCGCTCGCCGTTTCGGGCCGGGTTGCTGGCCGCGGTCGGCGCGGCCCTGTGTGTACTGGCGACCGGCGGGCTGGTGGCACTGGCACTGTGGCTGTCGTCTTCCGAATTCACGCCGGTGGCCAAGGTGGTGCTGATCACCTATGTGCCTCTGGCGCTGGCTGACGCGGTCATTACGGCTGCCATCATCGGGTTTCTCGCGCGTGTCAGGCCGCAGGCGCTGCTGCCCCACCTGGCGAGTCCGGACAGGTGATCCAGTCATGAACCATTGCACGATGAGCCCCGCGGTACGGGCCAGGCAAAATGGCCACCCGTCGCGCCTTGCGCGCGTGATGGCGCTGCTTCTGATTGCTCTGTTGGCTGGCCCGGTGAACGCCCACAGCCTGCGGCTCTTTGCCAGGGTCGATGGCGCGCAGGTGAGTGGCTACGCGTTCTTCATCGGGGGCGGGCGGCCGTCCAACGTCGGCTGGGTGGCAAAAATGGATGGCGTCGCGGTCGCCGAAGGCCACACCGATGACGAAGGTCATTACCAGTTCACCGTACCCTCGCGGGTCACGGGTGATGTCGTGATCACGGTGGACACCCAGGAAGGTCACGTGGCGACCACCCGGCTGCCGCCGACGCGGTTTGCCGACCTGTCGGGCGCGGATGCACCACAGGGCGGCGCATCCGGGGGCACTGCTCGGGGGCCCGACGCCAGCCAGGGTGCTGCACCGCTGCCTGGCGATGCTCGGGCCGGCATGCGTGCGCCCCTGGATGCAGCCGATCGGCAACTGGTCGAAGAGGCCGTCGAACGACAAGTGGGGCCCCTGCTCGAACGTATCGAGGCCATGGATGCGCGCATGCGTCTGACCGATACGATGTCCGGCATTTTCCTGATCATTGGCTTGGCGGGCATCGGCTTGTGGGCACGTAGCCGCAAGCGATGACTCGCCCCCATGATCTGCGTCTGCGCTTGCTGGGCAGCCTTGTGGCCCTGATCCTGTTCACCCCGGTACGGGGGCTCGCGCCTGCCGGTGCGGGGCTCGTACTGGTACTGATGCTGTACGCGATCCATCGCCAGGCCATCCCCTGGAAGCGGTTGCTGCACCTTGAAGGGTTTCTGATCCTGTTGCTGATCACGCTGCCATTCACGATACCCGGGGGTGAGCTCTTGCGCCTGGGGCCATTTGTCGCGACTGTCGAGGGCCTTGCACGTGCGCTGGTGCTGGCCTGCAAGGTGACGGCGTCGGTGCTGCTGGTATCCTTGATGTTTGCCTCGGCCGATGTACCCAGCCTCGGGGCGGCCTTGCGCGGCCTGCATGTGCCCGAGGCCCTGGTGCGCCTGTTTGTGGCGGTGGTCAGGTACCTGGCGCTGATCCAGTCCGAGTTCCTGCGTTTGCGCGAATCCATGCGGGCCCGGGCCTTTGTGCCACGTTCCAGCCGACACACGTGGCGCAGTTACGGCTACCTGCTGGGGATGCTGCTGGTGCGGGCCATGGAGCGCGCCGACCGGGTCGAAGAGGCCATGCGCCTGCGCTGTTATTCGGGGCGGTTTCCGCAGTCCGAACTGCCTGCGCCGGCCATGAGAGACTGGTTCGCCATGATGGGCCTGATGGCGGGGGCTGCGCTTCTTCTTGCGTGGGACACGATATGGATGAACTGATTCGCGTGCATGATGTTCAAGTCCGGCGTGATGACAGGCTCGTCCTGGATCGCGCCGGCTTCACCCTTTCCAGGGGCGAGCGGCTGGCCATCGTGGGGCCCAACGGCGCCGGAAAGACGACCTTGCTGCGCACCATCGTCGGGCTCGAGCAGGCTGCCGGGGGTGAAATCACGCTGTTTGGTGAGAACTGCCGGCGTGAAGCCGAATTTCGCAGCCATCGTCCGCGCATCGGTTTCCTGTTTCAGGAAAGCGATGACCAACTCTTTTGCCCCAGTGTCATCGAAGACGTTGCATTCGGCCCGTGCAACCTCGGCATGAGTAACGATGAGGCCCGTGCGCGTGCCATGGAAACGTTGCGTGAACTGGGTATCGATCATCTGTCCGAGCGTTTTGCGCATCGCCTGTCGGGCGGGGAAAAACGCCTGGTCTGCCTGGCAGGCCTGCTGGCCATGCGCCCCGAGGTGCTCTTGCTGGATGAGCCGACCAACGGCGTGGACCACGAAAACGGCGAGCGCCTGCGTGCGGCCCTATTGACATTTTCGGGTGCAATCCTGCTAGTATCACATGATGAACAATTTGTCACACAAATCGCGACCCGGGCCATGGCGCTGTCATCCGGTGTTCTGAAAGAGGCCGAAATCCACGTGCACCCCCATGTCCATGTGCACCCGCATCTCCACGTCAGGGGCACGGTGGCGGGCCAATCCCATGCATGACGCGGGCTGCGGGCTGGCAGTCGCCGATGGAGCCGACAGACCCACAGGAAGCGCCATGAAGTTTCACAGGAGGCACCATGAAGCGCCACAGGAAGCGCCATGAAATCTCACAGGAAGCACCATGAAATTTGCCCATCATGATTTCTGAAGCCCTGCTGGTCAAATACGGGCTGGGCCTGCTGATCATGGCGGGCGCTGTGCTGGGGGCCTGGCTGACGCGCGCCAGACTGCACCGCGGGCAGGCGCGCAGCATTCCGTGGAAAGTGTCGTTGCATGCCTTGTACGCCGTCTTCCTGTGCGTGCTGGTCCTCACATGCAGGCACTACGCGATCGATGCGGTGCAGGACATGGATCTGCCGGCCTTTTCGGATCGCGTGGTCGACCTGTCCACGGTGGCGGCAATCGCCTTGATCCTGGTGCTGCAGGCGTTCCTGTTCATCGATCTGATGGAGCACCGGCAGATTCTCAAGGGCAACGATGCCACGACAGCACGCCTGATCGCCCGCACCTTCAAGGTGGTCGTGGTCGTCGTACTGGTTCTGCTGTTTGGCGAGAAGCTGGGGTTCAGTGTCTCGGGCTTGCTGGCGTTTGGCGGCATCGGCGGCATCGTGATCGGGATGGCGAGCAAGGATGTGCTCAGCAATTTCCTCTCGGGCATCATGCTGTTCTACAACCGCCAGTTCAACATCGGCGACTGGATCAGTTCACCGGATCGCAATATCGAAGGGACGGTCGTGGAAATCGGCTGGCGCATCACCAGGATCATCACCTTCGACCACCGCCCGCTGTATGTGCCCAATTCACTGTTTTCCTCCATCAGTGTCGAAAACCCGGGCCGGATGACCAACCGGCGCATCAAGGCCACCATCAGCCTGCGCTACGAAGACGCCGGCCGGATGCGCGCTGTCGTGAATGACATCCGCGATATGCTCCGGCACGATGACCGGATCGATCAGTCACAGACTCTGCTGGTGTATTTCGATGCGTTTGCCAGTTCATCCCTGGATATCCTGGTGTACTGCTTCACCAAAACCACCAACTGGGCGCAATGGCTCGAGATCCAGCAGGATGTGTACCTGAACATCATCGATATCGTGCATCGCAATGGGGCCGATCTGGCCTTCGATACGCAAACCCTGTACCTGACTGGCGCAGCCACCGATACGCCATCCACTGGCACGGCATCCGGCGGGCAGGAACGACACGGATCTTCAGAAGGACAATGAAACAATGGATCTGACGGTTCTGATCTTCCTGCTGGTGTATGTGGTCATGGGGCTTGGCAAACTGCCGGGTCTCAGGGTCGACCGGACAGGGGCTGCGGTCGTCGGGGCGCTGGCCATGATCGTCGTGGGCAGCATCAGCCCCAAGGGCGCGTGGATGGCCATCGATTACCGCACCATGGGTCTGCTGTTCGGCCTGATGGTGGTCTCGGCCTCTTTCTCGGTTTCTGGTTTCTATGGCCGGGCCGCCACGCGGATTGCGCTGCTGCCCCTGCAGCCGGCCCACCTGGTGGCCTTGTTGGTGCTGGTGGGGGCGGGCCTGTCAGCTGTGCTCACCAAGGACGTGGTGGCGGTGGCCATGGTGCCTTTGCTGGTTTCCCTGACGCTGGCGCGCAGACTCAATCCGACGCCATTCCTGCTGGCATTCTGCTTCGCCGTCAATACCGGGTCGACGGCCACCTTGATCGGCAGCCCGCAGAACATGATCACCGGGCAGACCCTGGGTATTTCCTTCAACGACTTCGTCGTGGCCACCGGCGTGCCAGCTGTGCTGTCACTGCCCATCGTCTGGATCATGATCGTGCTCATGTACAGGGGCAAGTGGCAACTCGCGGAGCCGGTGCAGGCCACCGATCCGGCGCAGGCTGCGGGCCCGGCGCGCATCGCGGGTCAGGCACAGGCTGCGGCCCCGGCGCGCATCGCGGGTCAGGCACAGGCTGCGGCCCCGGCCCATGCCCCTGTCGCGCCACCGGCGTTCGACCGTCTCGAGACGTACAAGGCGTCCGTGGTGGCCCTGGCTGTGATGGCCGCGTTCATTTTCAGTCCCTGGCCGCACGAACTCGTGGCCCTGGCGGCCGCCAGCCTTCTGCTGCTCAGCCGCAGGATGTCGTCGCACGATGTCCTGGGCCGGGTGGATGGCAATCTGCTGCTGCTCATCGCCGGCCTGTTCGTGGTGAATGCTGCCATGTCGGCCACAGGTCTGCCGCAGAAAGCTCTGGGAGGCCTGGAGCACCTGGGGCTGGACCTGAACCATCCGCTGACCCTGTATGGGGTGGGCGCGGTGCTGAGCAATCTGGTGGGCAACAACCCTGCCGTCATGCTGCTCGTGCCCTATCTGGATACGAAACTGCATGTGGATGCAACGGCCGCGGCGCTGGTCCTGGGTACGGGGTTTTCCAGCAATCTGGTTATTTTCGGCAGCCTCGCTGGTATCATTACGGTCGAGCAGTCCGCATTGTTCGGGGTCCGGATTTCATTTGGCGAGTTCTTCAGGGCGGGGGGATGGATCACTCTCCTGACCATGCTGATGGCTGCCCTCTGGGTGGCTTTTCTTGGGTCTTCCATGTAGAGCTGCCAACATGACGCACGCGAACCCAAAAAAAACATGCCTGGCGCATGTTCCAATCACTTCTGCACCGGAGGCCACATATGCACTTTACCCCTAGAGAAATCGACAAGCTGATGATCCACACGCTGGCGCAGATCGCCCAGAAGCGCAAGGATGCAGGCCTGAAGCTCAATCACCCCGAAACAGTGGCCCTGATTTCGGCGGCCGCCCTCGACGGCGCCCGGGCCGGCAAGACGCTGGAAGAAGTCATGAGCCTGGCGCGTACGGTCATCGGCAAGGAAGACGTGATGGATGGCGTGGCCGACATGATTCCGTTTGTCCAGGTCGAGGCCGTGTTCACCGATGGCTCACGCCTGGTAACCGTGCACAGCCCCATTCAATAAGGAGACGACCCATGACCACAAGTGAACAGAAGGCACCCGTGGGGGGGCTGATCCTGGCCGACGGCGATATCGAGATCAACGCCGGTTATCCCGTCACCACCCTGAAGGTGCGCAATACGGGCGACCGGCCAATCCAGGTGGGCTCGCACTATCATTTCTTCGAGGTCAACAGCGAACTCGAATTCGATCGTGAACAGGCCTTTGGCAAGCGTCTGAACATCCCCGCCACGACCGCGCTGCGGTTCGAGCCGGGTGACGAGAAAGAAGTCGAACTGGTGCCCTATCAGGGCAAGCAGAGGGTGTTGGGGTTCAACAACCTGGTCGATGGCTGGGTAGGCACCGAACCGGATCACGTCAGGCGCCCGCGCCTGACCGAATCCATGGAGCGTGTGGCGCGTTTCGGCTTCAAGAACAAGCCCTGACCCCCCGGCAAACTCATCGAACAGGACACTACCATGGCAAAGATTTCCAGAAAGCAATATTCTGATTTGTACGGCCCCACGACGGGCGACAAGATCCGGCTGGGCGATACCGATCTCTACATCGAGATCGAGAAAGACCTGCGCGTGTATGGCGAAGAAGCGGTCTATGGGGGGGGCAAGACCCTGCGCGACGGCATGGGCATAGACAACGAACTCACCAGTCTTGCGGGCGCGCCCGATCTGGTCGTCACCAATGTCACCATCGTCGATGCAAAGCTGGGGGTCATCAAGGCCGACGTGGGCATCAAGGATGGCCTGGTCTGCGCAATCGGCAAGGCGGGCAACCCGTCCACCATGAAAGGGGTGACACAGGGCCTGTCCGTAGGCGCCGGGACTGACGTGATTTCAGGCGAGCACCTGATCCTCACCGCTGGGGGCATCGACGCCCACGTCCACTACATTTCTCCGCAGCAGGCACAGGCGGCGCTGAGCAACGGCATCACCACGGTGTTCGGTGGCGGGGTAGGGCCCACCGACGGCACCAATGGCACGACCATCACGCCGGGCACCTGGAACATCGAAATGATGCTGCGCTCCTTCGATGGCTGGCCGGTCAACGCCGGCGTGCTGGGCAAGGGCAACTGCTCCACGCATCTGCCGCTCATCGAACAGATCCATGCCGGTGCCATGGGCCTCAAGGTGCACGAAGACTGGGGCAGCACCCCGGGCGCCATCCGTGCCGCCCTGACGGCGGCCGATGAGTACGACGTGCAGGTCTGCATCCATACCGACACCCTGAACGAAGCGGGTTTTGTCGAGAACACCATTGCGGCCTTCGAGGGGCGCACCATTCACGCCTATCACACCGAAGGCGCGGGCGGCGGGCATGCGCCCGACATCCTGCGGGTGGCAGGCCAGCCCAACGTGCTGCCCAGCTCGACCAACCCGACCTTGCCGTACGGGGTGAATTCACAGGCCGAACTCTTCGACATGACGATGATCTGTCACAACCTCAGCCCGAAGATTCCCACCGACGTGGCCTTTGCCGAAAGCCGGGTACGGGCCGAGACCATCGCGGCAGAGAACGTACTGCACGATATCGGCGCGATCTCCATCATTTCGAGCGACAGTCAGGCCATGGGCCGCATCGGTGAAAACTGGATGCGCGCCGTGCAGACGGCGCACCTCATGAAGGCCCGCTTCGGTGCGTATGCGGGCGATGACTCGGGCAACGACAACCAGCGCGTCCTGCGTTTCGTGGCCAAGGTCACGATCAATCCCGCCATTGCGCAGGGCGTGTCTGCGGTAGTCGGTTCGGTCGAAGTCGGCAAGATGGCCGATCTGGTCCTCTGGGAGCCGGCTTTCTTCGGTGCCAAGCCCAAGATGATCATCAAGGGCGGCTTCATCTCGTGGGCCCTGATGGGCGATCCCAACGCCTCCTTGCCTACGCCGCAGCCCGTACTCTACCGGCCCATGTATGGGGCCATGGGTTCGGCACTGCCCAGGACGCGGGTCACCTTCACATCGCGAGCCGCTTTCGATGAAGGGGTCGCCAGTCGCTATGACCTGCAGTCACAGGTGGTGGCGGTGCGCGGTACACGCACCATTGGCAAGGTGGACATGGTGCGCAATGGCACGCTGCCCGAGATCGAGGTCAATCCAGAAACCTTCGCCGTCACGGTCGACGGCACGCATGCCACGGTAGAGCCCGCCACCAGCCTGCCTTTGGCGCAATTGCATTTTTTCAGCTAGCAGTCAGCAGGCGGGTGCCTTCTTGCTGCGAGCAGATGCCTGCGTCGGGCGCGTGATCGGCCCGGCGCAAGTCATCCGTGTACCGGGGCGGGGCACTCGCGCAGGTGTGCATTGGGTTGTATGGATGGTTTTCTGGAGTAAACATGATTCTGGTGGAAGAAGTTCTGGGCAATCTGAAAGATGAGCCCTGGCACACGCGCGCTCATCAGGGCACTGTCGACGAACTGGTGCTCGAGCAGTGGGAAGCGCCCAAGAGCCGCCTGCGCAAGGCCAGCCGGGAAGGCCTGGAACTGGCCATCTCCCTGCCGCGCAGCGAGCACCTGCACGACGGTGACGTGCTGCACTACGATGCCGAGAAAAACCAGCTGGTGGTGGCGCGCATCGCGCTCAAGGAGGTCATGGTGATCGAGCTCGAGGGCCTCGAAAAGCTGCCACCGCAGGACATCCTGCGCTTGTGCTTCGAACTGGGCCATGGCCTGGGCAACCAGCACTGGCCGGCCGTCATCAAGGGGTCCACCGTGTACGTGCCGTTGTCGGTCGACCAGAAAGTGATGGCGTCGGTCATGAAGACGCACGCATTCGAACACGTGAAGACCTATTTCGCCGCAGGCGAAGACATCGCGGCCAGGCTGGATGCCAAGGAAGTCCGCATGCTGTTTGCCGGAGCCGACGCAACGCCGCATCATCACCATGACGACGTGCACGTCCACAGGTATGCCTGAAGACGGGGTCCAGTCTCCCGGATACTCGGCAGCCAGTGACATGCTGTTGCTGGCCCGGCTGCTGCAATTTTCGGATTCAACCCTGCCGGTTGGCTCTTTTGCTTTTTCCAATGGGCTCGAATCCGCAGTCCAGACGGGTGTCGTCACCTGTCCGGAGGATTTGCTGCAGTTCGTCGAAGTTGTGCTTCGGCAGGCGGCCCACATGGACGGTGTGGCGGCCCTGCATGCGCACCGGGCGATTTCCCGGGGTGATTTTGCAGCCGTGCTCGAGGCGGATCAGGCTTTGTGGGACAGCCGTATCGGGGCCGAGCAGCACATGATGCTGGCGCGCATGGGCAAGAAGCTGGCTGAACTGGCCCTGCGTTTCGATGAGTTTCCTGTCGTGCGCCAATGGCTCGCGGCCATCCGCGACAATGCCACACCGGGTTGTTTCCCGGTCGGGCAGGCGCTGGCACTGGCGCATCTGGGTGCCACAGAGGCGCAGGTGTTCGTTGTGCATCAGTACAGTGTCGCGGCCATGATGCTCAGTGCGGCGGTACGCCTGATGCGCATCGATCACCTCGATACACAGCGCATCCTGTTTGTCGTCCAGAACCGCGCACCCGGTGACTACGAAGACGTGCGCGAGCTTTCGCTCGATGAAATGTCGGGCTTTGCCCCCGTGTTCGATGTGCTGGTGGCACATCATGTGAAGGCTCATGTGCGCCTGTTTATGAATTGAAGCTGGAATGGAGCAAGTCGTGAAGAAAATCACTCGCATAGGTATCGGCGGCCCAGTGGGATCGGGCAAGACGGCCATCATAGAAACCATTACGCCCCGCCTGATCGAGATGGGCGTACGCCCACTCATCATCACCAATGATGTGGTGACCACCGAAGATGCAAAACAGGTCAGACGCACGCTCAATGGCATTCTGGTCGAAGAAAAGATCATCGGGGTCGAAACCGGCGCGTGTCCGCACACGGCGGTGCGCGAGGATCCTTCCATGAACATCGCCGCAGTCGAAGAGATGGAAGAAAAGTATCCCGACAGCGATGTCATTTTCATTGAATCGGGTGGCGATAACCTGACGCTCACGTTCAGCCCGGCACTGGCCGATTTCTACATCTATGTGATCGATGTGGCCGGCGGTGACAAGATCCCGCGCAAGAATGGCGCAGGTGTGTGCCAGTCCGACATCCTGGTGATCAACAAGAAGGATCTGGCGCCCTACGTGGATGCCAGCCTCGAAGTGATGGATCGCGATTCCAGACTCATGCGTGGCAGCAAACCCTTCGTGTTCACCAACTGCAAGACCGGCGAAGGCATCGATGAGCTGATCGCGCTCATCATGGATATGGCGCTGTTCGATGTCAGGCCTGCGCAGGGGGCCGATGCCGCCCATGTCTGAAACGCCTGTACTGCCCGGCCGGCTCGGGCATCTGGATGTTGCCCGGGAATTGCGTGGCTATCACACGCAGCCCGCCCAGATGCGGGCTGCGGGGCCTGGCAAGATTGGCCAGTTGCGCCTGGGGTTTTCGTTGCGCAACGGGCGCTCGATCCTTCACGACCTGTATCGGGTGGCGCCGCTGCTGGTGCAGCAGGCCCTGTACTGGGACGAGGCCATGCCCGAGTTGCCGATCTGTTCGATCATTTCGGTGGGCGGCGGCATCCTGCAGGGCGATCGCTACACGATAGACATCACGGTGCAAGAGGGTGCCTGCGCTCAGGTGAATTCCCAGGGCTACAACCGCATCCACCAGATGGATGCCAATTATGCCTCCCAGCACCAGACGATCCGGCTCGATGCGGGGGCCTATCTGGAATACCTGCCGGATTTCACCATCCCGTACAGAGATTCGCGCTACATCAATCACACGGACATCATCATCGACCCCAGCGCAACGCTGCTGTATGGCGAAATGTTCATGACCGGGCGCAAATACCATCATGCCAGCGAGCGTTTCGGTTTCGATACGCTGTCCTTGCTGACCATTGCGCAGCGGCCCGACGGCCAGCGCCTGTTCCATGACAAGATCCTGATCGAAAAAAGCAATGAATTGCTGGACTTTGCCGCGGTCATGCGCGGCTATGATGCCTTTGCCAGCGTCATGTGCCTGACGCCGCCCGACGTGGCCGAACGGATCGTGGCCCGGTGCGAGGTACAGGCTGGTGGTGGTCAGGCGGGCGGCAGTCAGACGGGCAACCTTCGGACAGGCAATGGTCAGGCGGGTGACGGTCGGGCGGGCAGTGGTCAGGCGGGCAGTGGTCAGGCGGGCGGCGATCGTGTGCGGGCCTGGTCGGGCGTGTCGGCATTGCCGCATGAGGCCGGCCTGATACTGCGTGCCGTGGGCGTCGAAAGCTACGATGTGCGTGCCGAGGTCCGGCGCTTCTGGCAGATCGTGCGCGAAGAGGCCCGTGGGCGTACGTTGCCTGACGAATTTTTGTGGCGCTAGCATCGTTTCCATCACTGAACCGGAGGTCAAGACAATGGCGAGTGAAAACAACAATTTCCTGACGGTGTCCCTGAGGGGGGCCGGGCAGGTCTTCTTCATGGAAAATGCCCTGACGGGCCTGCTGTTTCTCGTGGCCATTGCCTACGCATCGTATGATGCGGGGCAATGGGCGACGACAATCGGGGCAATCATTGGCCTGCTGGTCGCCACGGTCACGGCCATGTGGATGGGCAATGACAAACCATCCATCCAGTCGGGCCTGTTTGGCTTCAACGGCATTCTGGTGGGCGTCGCCCTGCCCACATTCATCGCAGTCTCGCCCCTGCTCTGGTTCTACATCATCGTCGGCGCGGCCGTCAGTACGGTGGCCACTGCCACCTTTGCCGCGACGCTGACCAAAAGCTGGGGGGTCCCCGGCTCGACCGGACCATTCGTGCTCACGGCCTGGCTCATGGTGGGCGGTGCCTATGCGTTCGGGGCACTGGATGTCACGGGCGATTCGGCCCGCATGGCGACCGACTACATCAGTGGCGCGGCGGTCATCCCGGCGGCCGATGAACTGGTGCAGATCTTTTTCCGCAATATTGCACAGGTGTTCCTGCTGGGCAGCGCGGTCAGTGGCGTCATCATCCTGATCGGCATTTTCATCGCCTCGCGTCGGGCGGGTCTGGCTGCCGCGGCGGGCTCGCTGGTGGCGATGATCTGTGCGATCGGCATGCGGGTCGATCCGACCGTGGTGATTCAGGGCCTGTACGGCTTCAGCCCTGTACTGACGGCAATGGCGGTGGGGGTGATTTTTCTCGATACGTCGGCGAAGGTGGTGGTGTATGCATTGCTGGCGACGGTGGCCACGGTGTTCGTCCAGGCGGCCTATGACGTCGTCATGTCGCCCCTGGGCCTGCCGTCGTTCACCGCGCCGTACGTGCTCACGATGTACCTGTTCGTGGCACCCAAGAAGGCCCTGGCACCCCATCCACATGCGCCGGTGGCCGAGCATCAATTGGATGATGCTTGACGCAGCCCTGTTTTCCGAGTTGGGGAAGTCCTGTTTTTATTTGAAAGGTGAACGATATGCCAGTGATCAATTCCGGTGATACCGCCTTCATACTGATCTGCACGGCGCTGGTGTGCATGATGACGCCTGCGTTGGCGCTGTTCTATGGGGGCCTGGTCAAGCAGCGCAACGTGCTGTCCATCATGATGCAGAACTTCATCTGCATGGGGGTGGTGGGCGTCATCTGGGTGTTTGGCGGCTTCAGCCTGGTGTTCGGGCCCTCGGTGGGCGGGGTGATCGGCGACATCGGCACGTATTTCGGCATGTACCACGTCGGCATACGGCCCAATCCGGAATTTGCCGACAATATCCCCTTCATCATGATTTTCGCCTACCAGATGATGTTCGCGATCATCACGCCAGCCCTGATGACGGGTTCGTTCGTGGGGCGCTTCCGGTTCACGGCCTATCTGCTGTTCGTGGCCTTCTGGACCATTCTGGTGTATCTGCCGGTGGCGCACTGGATCTGGGGCGGCGGTTTTCTGGCCAGGCTGGGGGTGGTGGACTTCGCCGGCGGCATCGTGATTCACGCATCTGCCGGCTTTTCCGCACTGGTGGCGGCCCGGTTTCTGGGCGCGTCTGCGCGCGTCCAGGGTGAAAAGAAAGAACAGCCAGCCAGCCTGCCGCTGGTTGCTGTGGGGGCCGGCTTGCTGTGGTTCGGGTGGTTCGGCTTCAATGCCGGCGGCGCGTATGCCGCAGATGCGCTGGCGGCCTACGCCTTCACCAATACCATGCTGGCCGGGGCTGTGGCCATGCTCGTGTGGCTGGCCTGGGAGTGGCTCGAAAGCGGCCGGCCCTCTTTTTCGGGCGTGCTGGTCGGTGCCGTCACCGGCTTGGCCACCATCACGCCAGCCGCCGGATACGTCGAACCCACAGCAGCATTGGCCATCGGTGCCATCGGGGCCTCGGTCTGCTTCAATGCAAAATACGTACAGAGCTGGCTCAAGATCGATGACACGCTCGAGGTCTGGCGCGCACATGGGGTGGGTGGGGTGACCGGTGCCCTGCTCATCGGTGTACTGGCCAGCTCGCACATCAATGCCGTATCGGCAGGTTGGCACCAGCTCGGCGTGCAGGCCCTGGCGCTGGTGATTGTGGCTGTCTATGCCATTGTGATCACTCTGATTCTGCTCAAGATTCTCGATGCGGCCGGCATCCTGAGGGTGCCTGCAGAAGAACAGATCCGTGGCCTGGATGAAGAAATGCACGGTGAAACTGCATTCAGCCTCTGGAACATGAAGAACTGATGACATACCTTGTTGGTTGCTTTTGCAGAGGATAGTGCGGCATGGAGAGTATTGACATCATCTGGGTCGGCCTGGGTGGCGGGTTCGGCTCGCTGCTCCGCTGGTACGTCGGCAAGCTGGCAGGCGAGCACTTCCAGGGCTCGTTTCCGTTAGGCACCTTTCTCATCAACATCAGCGGGGCCTTTGTCATCGGTTTTCTGAGCGTGTATTTCTCGGTCCACTGGCAGGATCGCTACGGTTCCATGCTCAACGCGGGGGTGCTGACCGGCATTCTGGGGGGCTACACGACGTTCAGCACGCTGATGCTCGATGTGCTCAAACTGCACGACAGCCGCAAGCGCGTGCTGGCATGGTTCTATCTGGTCCTGTCCGTACTGGTCGGTCTGGTCTGCGCCTGGCTGGGCGCGTCTCTGGCACAAGCATAGGGGGGGGACATGAAATTGATCGTGCTGGTTTTCATTGGCGGGGGTATCGGCGCCATTGGCCGTGAACTGTTCATGCAGCTTACGCCCGCCGGCTTTGAGGGTTTTCCGCTGGATATCCTGCTGGCCAACCTGCTGGCCTGCCTGCTGCTGGGCCTGGCTGCAGCAGTGCATGCGCGCGGCAAGCTGAGCGATTCTCAATACCTGTTTGTGGGCACAGGGATCATGGGTGGGCTGTCCACTTTTTCCAGTTTTGCCTATGGTGCGGTAGTGTTGATGTCGGGCCCGGCGCAGGGCACGATGGTGGCCATCGTCTATGTGCTGGTGAGCATGGCGCTGGGCTATCTGGCCGTACTGGCGGGCCAGAAGCTCGGCGGTGGGCGCAGTGTCTGATGTGATTGCGTGTGAGGAAAACCATGTCGTTGAACCTCTCGACTGCCACAATTCCATCGACGTCTCCAAAGCTGGCAGACAAGCTTTATGAGAACCTGCTGGTCTGGATATCTGAAGGGAAATTCGATGCCGATAACAAACTTCCACCGGAACTCCGCCTTGCCAGAGAATTTGGCGTGTCGAGATCTGTCGTCAGGGAGGCCCTGTCGCGGCTTCGGGCTGACAGGATCATAATTTCCAGGCGTGGTTCCGGCACGTATATACAGACACGCCCCAAAAAAGAGTTTTTTGAGTTTGCTCGTTTGGGCGGCATTTCGGATGTGATGCGTTGTTATGAATTCCGGGTTGCACTTGAGGGGGAAGCTGCCTATCTTGCCGCGGTTCGACGTACCGAGCATGATCTATCAGCCATGTCACGTGCGTTAGAAGCAATGGACAAGGCTGCAAGGCATGGTGAAATCGGAGCCGAGGTGGACATGCGCTTCCATAACGCCATTGCGCGGTCTACGGGTAACCACCTGTTTGAATCGGCCATGGCCGCCATTGCTGACTATGCAATATCGGGGATCACTATTGCTCGCAGCTTGTCTCTGATTTCGAATGCGGATAGATTGAGGCAAGTGCAGAATGAGCACGAAGTTGTATTTAATGCCATCAAGGACCAAAATTCCGAGGCGGCGCGAGATAACATGCGTCGTCACATCTCAAATTCTAGGATGCGCTTATTGAGTGGTGAGTCTCAATTTTAAGAGATAGGCACGACGCGTACGTTTTCTGCTGAAATCTGAAAATGCAGAATGTACCCGCCGTGTAGTGTTCTATGTTGTCACTCAAATACTGGACAAGGAATCGATAGAATATCCTTCAGCGTGCTGACCACGCAGTGAATCGTTGTTCCAACTCTTCTCCGTGGTCAAGCCAGAATGCTGCATCCGTGTAGAGAACGTTCTTGCTGTTTTCGGGTGATGTAGGCAACACGCCACTTCTGCTGCTATCGAGAAGATCCATTGTTCTTTTATTTGTGGGCCCGTAGGTTACCCGTTTGGCCAATTCGGCCTGAGCTTCAGGGGAACTTGCAAATCGCACGAAATCAATGGCTAGCTCCTTGTTCGGCGAACCCTTTGGAATGACCCAGTAATCCGTTTCGAATATACCCTCATTCCAGACAACGTCCAGCGGGTAACCTTCGTCCTTTGCTGCATCTATTCTTCCATTGTACGCTGACGACATGATAACGTCGTTGGATGCGAGCATTTGCACTGGCTGTGCACCCGTTTCCCACCAGATAATATGGTCTTTGATCTCATCAAGCTTTTCGAATGCGCGATTCACCCCTTGGGGAGTTTCAAGGGCTTGATAGACGTCTTTTGGAGCCACACCATCAGCCATGAGTGCGTATTCTAGATTCCCCTGAGCTACCTTTCTGAGGGAGCGTTTTCCAGGTATATTCTTGATGTCCCAGAAATCGGTCCAGTTCTTTGGGCCGCTCGGCAAGGCTTCTTTATTGTAAGCCATCACTATTCCAACCACGTAGATACCTACGCCACATTCGGAAATGGCGCCTGGTATAAAGTCTTCGGTATTCAGCAGTGCCGGCCAGTCTATTTTTTCATAATAATCTTCCTCGCAACCTTTTACTAGATATTGTGGTTCAGAGTCGATTGCATCCCATACGACATTGTCTGCCTGAACCATGGCCTTGATCTTCGCCTGTTCACCATTGTATGGAATATTGATTATTTTGACACCGGTTTTTTTTGAAAATGGGTCCATGAATGCTTCCTGTAGGGCCTGTCCGGTGGTCCCTCCATAGTTTACTACTGCGAGATCCCGAGCGTTTACCGATGAGCTGAATGATAAAGAAAGGAACAATACGCTTATTGTAGAAATAGCTTGAAAGGTTATAACCTTCATGTCGCTCTCCTGTGCGGTTGCATATGCCAATCTGATTTCCGATTCTCAATTTTCTATATTATTGAATATCCAACTTCTGTTGGTTCCGCACCATCACCATGAATGGGTATCAGATCAAACGGACAGCACGACAGAACGACTATCGTATCCATTGCTGCACGCAGGATGATATAGTCATTTTTTTTCAATGTTGGCTCACTCCAGTGAATTTTTCCCTCTGCGTCGATGGGAAAGTTCATCCACAGGTTAAGTGGACTTGGGCAGTCGTGCATTGAGATGCCGATCTCTCGCAAAGCAATGTATAAATTATCAGTACAGTTTTCATGATAGGTTGTGCAGCCTCCTTCACTATATCGATATGAGTCGCACGCGGCGATCATCGTGTCATGTTTGGACCGTGATGTATCTTCCTCCATGACCAAAACTGGCCGTCTTTTATTGGTTATCACTGAATCGCCTTTCTCAAAGAAATATTTGGCATTTTTTGCTCTTGTATGCTCCATGGATGAGTATTCGTATATATCGTTTGCATTGAAGGCCCAGGTATCCACCACTTGATGCCCATGGATGCTTGTGATTTTCAGTGCCTGTCCTTTAGTCAGGCGTATTGCTTTTCCCATGCGAGCTGGAACGATGCTCATATCATTATTCACTGCGTTTCTTGTCATGACTGATCTCCTTGGTGTGGTTAATTAATGGGCGCATTGACCCATGGGATTGGGAGCTTTATTAATAAATTCACTGATCTATTCATCTTCGGGCGAGCTGCCTCTCGATTTGGCTTCCAGGTTTATACAAGAATGAATGAGAGAGTTCATCGATTGAATCGATGCCCAGCAGCGCGAGGTTGCGATCGATCTCGGCCAGTAATATCTGGATGGCCTGCGTCACACCCTGCGCACCAGCTACCGCCGCAGCGTAATTGAAAGGCCTGCCAATAAAGACGAAGTCGGTTCCCGAGGCAAGCGCCTTTAAAATGTCGGAGCCTCGCCTGATTCCTCCATCGAGCATGAGTTTGACATTATTTGATACCGCTTGCCTGATCCGGGGTAATGCGTCCATGGGGGAAATGGACCCATCCAGCTGGCGGCCTCCGTGGTTTGAAATAATTATGCCATCAGCTCCATGCTCACATGCCTTTCTTGCATCTTCATCGTTTAGCAGGCCCTTTACGACCAGCGGTCCTTTCCAGAGCTTGCGCACTTCACTCAGATTGTTCCAGCTGAAAGTGGTACGGCCCGAAAAGTCGCGGAATACAGATTTAGAAATAATTGGGGCTCCACGTACTGCATAATTGTTCTCGAAATGAGGAATTCCGCTAGTCAAGAGGGTTTTTAACCAAGTGAAAAGCAGCCATCGAGGATGTGTGATGCCATCCCAGATCAATCGCGCGCCTGGTTTAAATGGTGTAGAGAAACCAGTCCTCGTTTCATTTTCCCGATTTCCGGAAACGGGAAAATCAACTGTGATTACAAGCACTTCGAAATTTGCTTTTCCCACGCGCTCGATCAACGCCTCCAGTTTTTCACTGGTTTCAGGAATATACATTTGAAACCATGTTCCGGGCGCCACATCAGTGATTACCTCCATTGGGATCAGTGATGAGCCACTGAGGATCATTGGTATGTTCATTGCCATTGCAGATTTCGCGAGAATCAGATCTCCCTGGTACGCTGTCAGTGCTGCAATTCCCATTGGAGCGATACCGAACGGTGCGTCATAGGATCGTCCAAACAGATGTGTGCGTGATGATCGTTGACTTGTGTCGTTCAGACAGCGTGGAACAAAATAAAGTTCTTTGAAAGACTCTATGTTGCGTCGTGACGACTGCCCATCTTCCGCGTAGCTATCTACATACGTAAAGATCATCTTCGGAAGCTTGCGCCTTGCTTTCTCTTCAAAATCTTCCAGGCAGATTATTTTTTTACTCATACGAGATTGGATGATCAACTGGTTGTATCATCTATAACCGAATATTTCTAAAAGTCGGACAATTTCTATAAGCTGTCCGACAACTTATTTTTCAGCTTTGCAGACCTAATGTGAATTATGGTAAACCCTGATGAAATTCAATTTCTGTACTGTTTAGTTTGAATGCACAGGATGTTCGCCTGTTCAGCGACGCGTCTCTTGCTCTGTTTGGAAATCTTGAGCGATTCGTAGAGTTTGCTCAGGTATGAACCATCGGACGGTCGCTGGTGTACAGGCTGCACCTGGCTGGCGCACGCCCGAAGCAGAGGCCGGGAACCATTGGCCTGGGCCTGCTGCCAAAAGGCGTAGCCTGTAAGTCGCTGGTCGGCCAGCACAATCATGTCGAGCGGTGTGGCTTGCATCACCTGAGGGGCCACGGCCTGTTCGCTGTCCCGATATGGGCCCGCGTGCGTGCTCACGAGGAGGCGAGTGCCTACTCCTCCAAGGCACAAAAACGGAATCGGGGAAAGGCCGGTGCACCACGCGAAGCGCCAGGATAACAGGGCTGGCCGCATCGGCTCGCTCACCACGTGTACCCATGGTGCTGCCATCCAGGCGCATGATTCGTAAGCCGCGATACCAACCGCCCGGCATCGGGCCGGGACCATACACCTGAGCTTGCGAGCGGTGCAGCGATTCAGATACCCCGGCGCCAACCCGGTGGCGTGCCTGGGAAATCACGCCATTTGCTGACCATCGCGCTGTCGATCTGATCGCCGTAGACTCGGCCAGTTATGGGTTGCCTGTGACAACAGAGGCATCTTGCGCGAAACTGTTTGCATCCGAGATGTGCGGTCGCGTGGCCGATCGTGCCGTGCAGATTTTCGGTGGTGCCGGGTATATGAGCGAATACGGGATTGAACGTTTCTACCGGGATGCACGACTATTTCGTATTTACGAAGGTACTACCCAGATACAGCAATTGGTGATTGCTCGCCAGATGCTGCGCGAATTGGCCTGACGTAGGTATTCCGCAAAGGTATTTATTATGCAATACGCTGATTTCGAATTCATCCGCTTTGATCGTCGGCCCGATGGCGTGGTTCTGGCTACGTTGAACAGGCCGGATGTCATGAACGCCACGAACGCCCGCCTGCATTAGGAATTGACCAAGGTCTGGGGGGTGGTGGATGCCGACCCTGCGGCAAAAGTGCTGGTGGTCACGGGCGCAGGCTCGCGGGCGTTCTCGGCAGGTGGCGATCTGTCGTGGGTCGAGGACATGGTCGGCAATTCAGAGGCTGTGGCGCAAGTGATGAAGGAGGCCGCGGACATTGTTTACAACATGCTGGCCTGCGAAAAGCCGATCGTTTCGGCCATTAATGGTACGGCCGTGGGGGCTGGCCTGGCCGTTGCCTTGCTGGCAGATATCAGTGTGATGGCAGATACGGCCCGCATCACCGACGGGCACGTACGGCTGGGGGTGGCGGCTGGGGATCACGCTGCCATTCTGTGGCCGCTGTTGTGCGGGATGGCGAAGGCAAAATATTACCTGATGACAGCTGATTTCATCGATGGGCCGGAAGCCGAGCGTCTGGGGCTCGTAACCTTCTGCGCGCCACAAAAAGAGGTAGTCGACAGGGCGCTGACCATTGCCGCGCGTCTGGCGCGGGGCAGCCAAGTCGCCATACGTGGTACGAAAAAGGCGCTGAATCACTGGATACGGGCGGCGGGTCCGGTATTCGATCATTCGCTGGCTCTGGAAATGCTTTGTTTCATGGGGCCCGATGTGCGCGAGGGTCTGGCGGCGGTGCGTGAAAAGCGCCAGCCTGATTTCCCCACTGCGCGATTGCCTTGACATGTGCACGGCCTGTGGCGCCGGATTCAGCAAGGGCGTCTGATCCATGATCCTCTACCTGCATGGCTTTCGCTCTTCACCTGATTCGGCCAAGGCCCGCTTGCTCGCAGCCGGGCTCGCGCGTCGCGGTCTGGCAGATCAGTGGTGCTGTCCCCAACTGCCTGCCAGCCCCGCTGCGGCGCTACGCCTGGCACTGCAGATTTCCAGGGCGGCCAGCGATGCGCCAGATGGTCTTCTGGCGGTGATTGGTTCTTCATTGGGAGGCTTCTATGCCACCTGGGTGGCAGAACAGACAGGCTGTCGCGCCATCGTGCTCAACCCTGTGGTGCATGCAGCACGTGACCTCGCCACACAGGTCGGCCAGCATCGTACTTTTCACGATGACCAGCCGTTCGAGTTCCTGCCCCGGTACGTCGATGAACTGGCCGAGGCCGAAGCGGGGGTTTCTGTGCTGACCCGGCCGGAGCGGTATTTTCTGCTGGCGACCACGGGCGACGAGGTGCTGGACTGGCGCGAAATGCAGGCACGTTATCCGGCCTCACCGCAGCTGATCGTGGAAGGCAGCGACCATGGGATTTCGGGCTTTGAACAGTATGTTGCTACCGTACTTGAATTTGCGCTGCCGGGGCAGCAGACACGTTCTTGATCGGCCTACGGCCATCTGCTTTAATGGGCGGTCATCTACACGCGGATTCTCGGGAGCGCATCATGGCATCATCGACATTGAAATTGGGAATGGGTATTCTGGCTCTGGCCATGGCGGGTTCAGCCTGGGCCGACATCTCGCAGGATGAGGTTCGCATAGGGTATCTGGCAGACCTGTCCGGCCCCTATTCAGACAACACCGGCATTGGCGGCAAGACGGCCATTCAGCTGGCCATCGATGATTTCAACGGCACCGTGTCCGGCAAGCCCATCAAGCTGTATGTTGCAGATCATCAGGCAAAGGCCGACATCGGTGCTTCGATCGCGCGTCAATGGCTGGATGAAGAAAAGCTGGACATGATCGTGGGGGGCGACAATTCAGCCGTGCTGCTGGCGGTCAATGGCCTGCTGAATGACAAGAAATTCGTCTTCATGAACGTCGGGGGCGGGTCAACCGCGTTCACCAACGACAAATGCACGCCTTATACGGTGCAATATCACTACAACACACGTTCGGTGGCCCGCACCATCGTCTCCGCCATCCTGAAAGAAGGCGGCAAGGACTGGTTCTTCCTCACGGCCGATTACACTTTTGGCCATGATCTCGAAAAAGAAGCCGTCGACGTACTCGAGAAAAATGACGGCCATGTCACCGGGCGGGTCAGGGCCCCTCTGGGTACCAGTGACTTTTCGTCCTTCGTGCTTCAGGCCCAGGCCGCCAATCCGCAGGTGCTGGCCCTGGCCAACGCCGGAGACGACACCATCAATGCCATCAACACCAGCCAGGAATTCGGGCTGACCAACCAGATGAAGGTTGCCGCCCTGCTGATGTATGTCACCAATGTCCATGCCATGGGGCTGGATAACGCGCAGGGCCTGCTGCTGGCCGAGCCGTGGTACTGGGATACCAACGATGAGACCCGGGCGTTTGCGCAGCGCTATTACGATGTGGTCGGCAAAATGCCCAATGGCAATCATGCGGCCGATTACTCCGCCACGCTCAGCTATTTGAAAGCGGTCGAGGCTGCGGGTTCGGATGATCCCGACAAGGTGATGGAAAAACTCCGCACGATGCAGATCGACGATATGTATGCCAAGGGGCACGTGCGCGAAGATGGCACGATGGTGCACGATTTCTATCTGTTCCGCGTCAAGACGCCCGAAGAATCGAAAAAACCCTGGGATTACATGGAGCGCCTGGCAGCGGTCGACGGCGAAGTGGCATTCGGGTCACTCGATGAAAGCACCTGCAGTCTGGTCAAGCATTGAAAATCAGTCCTGTTGCGTTTTGGGTGGCCGGGTGTGAATCCGGCGCCCGAACGTGCCTTTCGGTGGGCCCGGTCGGGCTGCATGTCGATCTGCAGGCGGCTGGATCTTGGTAGCAGCCCTGGCGATCTTCATCGCCACCCTGATACTGGTGCTCTGGCAGCCCAGGGGGTTGGGCATCGGCTGGAGCGCGCTGGGCGGGGCGCTGATGGCCCTGATCGTGGGTGTGGCACAGTGGTCCGATGTCATCGTGGTGTGGGCCATCGTCTGGGACGCCACGGTCACCTTCGTTGCGCTGATCATCATTTCGCGGATTCTGGATGAGGCCGGGTTTTTCGCCTGGGCAGCGCTGCACGTGGCCCGTTGGGGTGGCGGTCGCGGGCGGGTACTGTTTCCGCTGGTGGTGATTCTGGGCGCATTCATCACCGCTTTTTTTGCAAATGATGGTGCAGCGCTGATCCTGACCCCGATCGTGATCGCCATGCTGGCACGGCTTGACTTCTCCAGCGGCGCCATTCTGGCATTTGTCATGGCCACAGGGTTCGTGGCCGATACCACAAGCGTGCCGCTGATTATTTCAAACCTGGTCAACATTGTTACCGCGAACTATTTCGGTATTGGCTTTGACCAGTATGCCATGGTGATGGTGCCGGTTGATCTGATTGCCCTGGTGGCGACATTGCTCGTTCTCTGGACGGCTTTCGGGCGCCAGCTCCCGAAACGCTATGCCGTGGCAGCACTGGAAATGCCCCGGCGGGCAATCAGGGACAACCTGGTTTTCCGTGCGGCATTTCCACTGCTCGTGGTTCTGCTTATCGCCTACTTTGTCACGGCGCCATTCGGCGTCCCGGTATCCGCGGTCACCGGTGTGATGGCGGTGCTGCTGATGGGAATGGCTGGTCGCTGGTGGCGAGGCGGCCGTGGGGCGATGGTCTCGGTGAAATCAGTGCTTCGTCATGCCCCGTGGCAGATCGTGCTGTTTTCCATGGGCATGTATCTGGTGGTCTATGGGCTGGGCAAGGCGGGGCTCACTGACCAAGGCACCCGGATACTCAACTGGCTGGCGCAGCAGGGTCATTTTGTTGCAACGGTGGGTACGGGCCTGCTGGCCGCGGTGGTTGCCTCGATCGTGAACAATCTTCCTTCCACGCTGCTTTCGGCGCTGGCCGTCGATCAGGTCGAGCTGCCTGGGATGACCCGCCAGCTGATGATTTATGCCAGCATCATAGGCAACGACCTGGGCCCCAAGTTCACCCCGATTGGCAGCCTGGCCACCTTGCTGTGGCTGCACGTTCTGGCAGGCAAGGGCCACAGGATCGGCTGGGGGCAATACATGAAGATTGGCCTGTTGATCACCCCGCCGGTCTTGGTGGCCACGCTCATTGCACTGTACCTGTGGTTGCCGGTTGTCATGCCTGCGCCGGCTTTCCCAACGTAAGAGTGGTTTTCGTGGCGTCACGAAAACGGTTGGAAATTCAGCTGGACCCCCGCGATGCCCAGCGCTGCAGCGATCTTGTCGCGTGATCCCTTGCGCAGGCGCTGGCTGTTTTCCTGCTGAGCATAGGCCGACTGGGCGATGGCCAGGCGTTTGGCCACTTCAGCTTGAGTTAGGCCCAGGTGCTCACGCCGGGCCCGAAGGGGAGCCGCCCCATCTGCTGTGCGGCTGACAACGTCGTATGGGATCCGTTCAGCTGGGATCCGTTCAGCTGGGCCAGTCATTTGTGTGCTGCGCGTTCGAGGTGAGCGAGTGCTTCGGGGACGGCGTTGGCTACGCGCAGCAGCTTGTCCATGGCGTCAGACTGGGTGACATCGTCGTGCTCATACTTGGAGAAGGCCACCGGACCGCCACCAAAAATTCTGGCTGCCTGTGCCTGAGTGAGCCCGAGTGATTCGCGTAGCGTCCGGATCTGCGCACCGGTCAGCAGACCATCCACCGTTTTGCGGAAGGCGATCGTGGCGCGTTTATTCTGACGCGTTTGAGCTGCGTCGGCTTGCTCTGATCCGCAAGCATCACAAACGGAATACCGGGAATCCAGCGTGGCCGTGTGGCCATGGTATTCCACTTCGATCGGTTCTATGTGCTCGTGCAGTTCACCTGCTTCGCAGATGGGGCATAAGTTGTGCTTGCTCATGGTAAGCCTCGCTCCTGGGGCTCGTGGCAGGACACTATCAGCAGTATCTTGCCGGTCTTGCCGATTCCAAATTTGACGTAGTAGTCGAATCTCATGTCTTTGCGTGCTGCATACACCCATTCCATTCTGGTGACCTGATAGGCGTCGCAGGCGGCCCATGGGCCGTTGGGATGTTGCTGGCACCACTCCGAATTCCGATATTTGCCTGTGCTCAAGGCTTCGCTCACCAGTGCCCGGACATCCGCCATGTCGAAAGCCAATCGCTGCAAATCGAGCGCGCATTTTCGGGTCCAGGTGATCAGTGCCTCGTCGTCTCTTTGTGGAACTGACCGTACGTATTTCGTAACCTACTGATTTCGCTGATTATTGTTGATATGCTATCAGCGTTTGCAAGGCCAGTGGTGCGAACGGAGAGACTTGAACTCTCATGCCTTGCGGCGCCAGGACCTAAACCTGGTGCGTCTACCAATTCCGCCACGTTCGCAATCGGGCAGGGAATTATAACGTGCCATACAGGGCCGATCGGTTACCTTGGCTGTGGTGCCCTGTGTCACCCGTGACTTTCCGTTAAAATGGGTCGTTTGTTCATCGTCCAATTCCCGATAGGTACCTGATGCAGCCCGTGGTTGAAAAATTGTCCGGCCTTGAGCGCCGAGTGGATCTGACCGTTCTGGTCGCCGACGTCGAGAAAGAAGTCCAGGCTCAGCTCAGGCGCATTGCGCGTACGGCGAAAGTGCAGGGCTTTCGGCCCGGCAAGGCGCCGTTGTCGATCATTGAACGCAGCCACGGGCCATCCGTGCGCTATGAGGTCATCAATACGCAGATTGGCAAGTCGTTCGACAAGGTGATCGAAGAGGCCGAACTGCGCCTGGCCGGTGCCCCGGTGCTCGAGCCCAAGGTCGACGATGCCGAAGACGGCGTCATGGCGTTCTCGGCCACGTTCGAAGTCTACCCCGAGGTTCAGGTCCCCGATCTGGGTGCACTTGACGTCGTGCGCAGTACGGTCGAGGTCGGTGATGCCGAAGTCGATAAAACCATCGATATCCTGCGTCGCCAGCGTACGGTGTTCAAGCCGGCCGAAGGTCGCATCGCCCAGGATGGCGATCGGGTCACGCTCGATTTCGCCGGCACCATCGACGGGGTCGCCTTCGAGGGGGGGACGGCCGAAGGCTTTCCATTCGTGCTTGGCCAGGGGCGCATGCTGCCCGAGTTCGAGGCTGCGGTCCAGGGTATGCAGGCGGGCGAAGAAAAGACCTTTCCGCTCAAGTTTCCGGATGACTACGGCAGCCCCGATGTGGCCGGCAAAGAGGCCCAGTTCGCCATCAAGGTCAGCGAAGTGGCCGAGCCCGAGCTGCCCGAAATCGACGCCGATTTTGCCCGGGCGCTGGGCCAGGCCGAGGGCGACGTGGCTGCCCTGATGATCGAGATCCGTGGCAACGTAGAGCGCGAAGCCCGCGCCCGTGCGCGCAACCGCACCAAAGCCAGTGTCATGGATGCGCTGGCGGCTGCCTGTTCCTTCGATCTGCCCAAGGCCCTCGTCGATAGCGAACTCCAGGAGCGCATCAAGGCCATGCGCGAAGAACTCACCCAGCGTGGCCTGCCCAATGCCGACACGGTCGAACTCCCCGAAGACAAGCTGCGCCCCGAGGCCGAGCGCCGGGTGCGCCTGGGGCTGCTGGTGGGCGAACTCATCCAGCAGGCCGAGCTCAAGGCGCGGCCCGAGCAGGTGCGCGCGCGCATTGAAGAATTTGCCCAGAGCTACGAACAGCCTGCACAGGTCGTCGCCTACTATCTGTCCGACAAGCAGCGTCGGGCCGAGATCGAATCCTTTGTTCTCGAAGACAACGTGGTCGACCATGTCCTGGGGGTCGCCAAGGTGACCGATCAGGCCGTTGACTTCGACACCCTGATGGGCACCCGGTAATGGCAGGTCACCCCATGACGTCGCGTTTCACCGATTTCTATGCGTCCCTGAACGGGGGCGAGTCCGTCGCGCCCTCGGGGCTGGGTTACGTGCCTATCGTCATCGAGCAGTCGGGCCGGGGCGAGCGTTCCTACGACATTTATTCCCGGCTGCTTCGCGAGCGCGTGATTTTTTTCGTGGGGCCGGTCAACGATCACTCTGCCAATCTGATTGTGGCGCAGCTGCTGTTTCTCGAATCCGAAAACCCCGACAAGGACATCTCCCTGTACATCAATTCACCGGGGGGGTCGGTCTACGCCGGGATGGCCATCTACGACACCATGCAGTTCGTCAAGCCCGAAGTCTCCACCCTGTGCACGGGGATCGCGGCAAGCATGGGGGCCTTCCTGCTGGCGGCCGGGGCCCGGGGCAAGCGCTATGCCTTGCCCAATTCGCGTATCATGATCCATCAGCCATCCGGGGGGGCGCAAGGCCAGGCATCCGACATCCAGATCCAGGCAAAGGAAATCCTGCATTTGCGTGAGCGCCTCAATGGCATACTGGCAGAGCGCACGGGGCAGGGCATCGACCGCATCGCCGAAGACACCGAGCGCGACAATTTCATGTCTGCCAAAGAGGCTCAGGCCTACGGCCTGATCGACAAGGTTCTGGTTTCGCGTGCCGACGAAGCCAAAAAGTAGTGGATTGCCATGACCGACAAAAAAGGTTCCAGGCAGGAAAAGACCCTGCACTGCTCCTTCTGCAACAAAACCCAGCACGAGGTCAAGAAACTGATTGCGGGGCCTTCGGTCTACATTTGTGATGAATGCATAGACCTCTGCAACGACATCATTCGCGAAGAGTCCCAGGATGCCGCGCGTGCGGCGGTGCGCGAAGAACTGCCCACCCCGCACGAGATCAAGTCGTTCCTCGACGGCTATGTCATTGGCCAGGACGCGCCCAAGCGCAACCTGGCCGTCGCCGTCTACAACCATTACAAGCGCATACGCTACCAAGAGGCCAGCCAGGGCGATGTCGAACTCTCCAAGAGCAACATCCTGCTGATCGGGCCCACGGGGTCGGGCAAGACCCTGCTGGCGCAGACGCTGGCGCGCATGCTCGACGTGCCATTCGTGATGGCAGACGCCACCACCCTGACCGAAGCCGGTTATGTGGGGGAAGACGTCGAGAACATCATTCAGAAGCTGCTGCAGAATTGCAACTACGAGGTCGATCGGGCGCAGCAGGCCATTGTCTACATCGACGAAATCGACAAGATCGCACGCAAGTCCGACAACCCGTCCATCACGCGTGATGTTTCTGGCGAGGGGGTACAGCAGGCCTTGCTCAAGCTGATCGAGGGTACAGTGGCGTCTGTGCCGCCGCAGGGCGGGCGCAAGCACCCGAACCAGGATTTCGTGCAGGTCGATACCACCAATATCCTGTTCATCGTGGGCGGGGCATTTGCCGGTCTGGACAAGGTCATACGTGATCGCACCGAACGCTCGGGGATCGGTTTTTCGGCGACCGTGCGCGCTCGTTCCGAACGGGGTGTGGGTGAACTCTTTGCCGAGGTCGAACCCGAGGATCTGATCAAGTTCGGTCTGATCCCCGAACTGGTGGGGCGCCTGCCGGTGCTTGCCACGCTCGATGAACTCGACGAAGACGCTCTGGTACGCATTCTGACCGAGCCCCGCAATGCCGTGGTCAAACAGTACCAGAAGCTCTTCGAAATGGAGGGCGTGCAGCTCGATATCACCCCCGAAGCCCTCCAGGCGGTTGCGCAGCAGGCCATCAAGCGGCGTACAGGCGCGCGCGGCCTGCGATCGATACTCGAGCAATCGTTGCTTGGCACCATGTACGACCTGCCCTCGCTGCACGACATCAATCGTGTCGTGCTCGATACCGACGCCGACGCCATCACTCCCAGGCTCATCAAGGGCCCCAGGCCCGAGCATCACGCCGAAGACAAGAATCTGCGCACTGCAGCCGCCTGACGGGCCTGTTGCGGGTTCCGGCCCGCGTACCGATCTGCACCCACGGTGCAGGTCGGGCCTTGAAGTCCGGGCTGTGCGACACCATATGCTGTTTCAGGCGTGATGCCGTCGCATGATGCCACGAAGGAGCTTCATGCTTCCTTTGGCTTTTGATTCAATCCTTCAAGGAAAAAAGCATGTCTGCCAGTCAGATTTCCAGTCTGGGCCCCACCAGCCTGCCATTGCTGCCTCTGCGCGATGTCGTGGTGTTTCCGAACATGGTGATCCCGCTGTTTGTCGGGCGGCCCCGTTCGATCAAGGCCCTCGAGCTGGCCATGGAGTCCAGCAGCCCCATCGTTCTGGTGGCACAGAAATCCGCCAGCAAGGATGAACCGGTACCCGAAGATCTTTATGAGATCGGATGCGCTGCGAACATTCTGCAAATGCTGAAATTGCCTGACGGCACGGTCAAGGTGCTGGTCGAGGGTGAACGGCGCTGCCGTGTCGAAGCAGTCGAAGATGCCGAGACCCATTTCATGAGCCGTGTCGTGGGGCTCGATGAAGCCCCCTACGAACCCTCCGAAGCCGAGGCCCTGCGGCGTACGGTCATGGCTCAGTTCGAGCAGTTCGTCAAGCTGAACAAGAAGATCCCCCAGGAAATCCTGGCGTCCTTGCTGGATATCGAGGACGTCGGCCGTATGGCGGATACCGTCACGGCGCACCTGCCGCTCAAGATCGAGCAAAAGCAGGCGCTGCTCGAAACCCTGTCCGTCACCAAGCGTCTCGAATCGCTGCTCTCGCAGATGGAGTCCGAGATCGACATCCTGCAGGTCGAGAAGCGCATCCGGGGCCGGGTGAAGAAGCAGATGGAAAAGAGCCAGCGCGACTACTATCTGAACGAGCAGGTCAAGGCCATCCAGAAAGAACTGGGCGAGGGCGAAGAAGGCGCCGATATCGAGGAACTCGAAAAGCGGATTGCGGCAGCGAACCTGCCCAAGGACGCGCGCAAGAAGGCCGATGCCGAGCTCAAGAAGCTCAGGCTGATGTCGCCCATGGCGGCTGAGGCCACGGTCGTGCGCAATTACATCGATACCTTGCTCAACCTGCCCTGGAAGAAAAAGAGCCGGGTCAACAATTCCTTGCAGAACGCCGAGCAGGTGCTCGATGCCGATCACTATGGCCTGGACAAGGTCAAGGAGCGCATCATCGAATATCTGGCGGTACAGCAGCGGGTCGAGAAGCTCAAAGCGCCCATACTGTGCCTAGTCGGGCCTCCCGGGGTGGGCAAGACGTCGCTTGGGCAATCGGTGGCGCGTGCCACCAACCGGAAATTCGTGCGCATGGCCCTGGGCGGTGTGCGTGACGAGGCCGAGATCCGCGGGCACCGGCGCACCTATATCGGTTCGATGCCGGGCAAGATCCTGCAGAACATGGCCAAGGTCGGGGTGCGCAATCCGCTGTTCCTGCTCGATGAAATCGACAAGATGGGGGCCGATTTCCGCGGCGACCCGTCGTCAGCCCTGCTTGAAGTGCTGGATCCGGAGCAGAACCATACCTTTCAGGATCACTACATCGAGGTGGATTTCGATCTGTCCGACGTGATGTTCGTGGCCACCAGCAACACGCTCAACATCCCGCCGGCCCTGCTCGACCGCATGGAGGTGATCCGCCTCTCGGGGTACACCGAAGACGAGAAAGTGCATATTGCGTTCGATCACCTGTTGCCCAAGCTGATGAAGAACAATGGCGTGCGCGCAGGCGAACTCACGATCACCGAGTCGGCCGTGCGCGATATCGTGCGCTATTACACGCGCGAAGCAGGGGTCCGGGCGCTCGAGCGCGAGATCTCCAAGATCTGCCGCAAGACCGTCAAGCGCCTGCTCGCGGCTGATCCGTCGACCGGCAAGAAAGGCAGGAAGGTGGCGACCGATGCCAAGCCCGCCCAGATGATCACGGTGGACTCGGACAACCTCAGCGATTTCCTTGGCGTGCGCCGTTTCAGTTTTGGCCATGCCGAGACCGAAGACAAGGTCGGGCAGGCCACCGGGCTGGCCTGGACCGAGGTGGGTGGGGATCTGCTCACCATCGAGGTGGCCGATATGCCCGGCAAGGGTGTGGTACTGCGCACCGGGTCGTTGGGCGACGTGATGAAAGAATCGGTCGAGGCGGCCCGCACCGTGGTTCGCGCCCGGGCGCGGAAATGGGGCATCGCAGACCAGACCTTCGAGAAGCGCGATCTGCATGTGCACTTTCCCGAAGGGGCGACGCCCAAGGATGGCCCGTCAGCCGGTATCGCCATTACGACGGCCATGGTCTCGGCACTGACCGGCATCCCGGTACGTTCGGATGTTGCCATGACGGGCGAGATCACCTTGCGCGGTGAAGTGCTCGAGATCGGCGGCCTGAAAGAGAAACTTCTCGCGGCCCACCGTGGGGGCATCAAGACCGTGATGATTCCCGAAGAGAACGTGAAGGATCTGGTCGAAATCCCCGACAATGTCAAGAATCATCTCGAAATTGTCCCGGTGCGCTGGATCGATCGGGTGCTCGAAGTTGCATTGCAGCACATGCCTGTGGCCCTGTCAGACGAAGAGGTTGCCCGCCTGGCTGCTGAAGCAGCAGCCACGAGCAAGCCGGCCGAGCCTGGGCAAAGCGGGCTGATCAAGCATTGATATGCAGCGCGCCCCGGGCCTGCAAGTGCCTACGCAAGCGCGGCGGTACGGATCAGGCCCACCGCGATGCCTTCGATCGAAAAATCATCGCCCGGGCCAATCTGTATGGGTGAGAAATCGGGATTTTCGGGCAGCAATGAAATATGCCGGCCCTGGTGGCTGAGCCGCTTGACCGTGACCTCATTGGCCAGGCGGGCAACCACGATCTGGCCGTGCCGGGCTTCTGGTGTGCGCTGTACGGCCAGCAGGTCGCCATCGAGGATGCCGGCATCGCGCATGCTGCTGCCGCGAACCCGCAACAGATAATCGGGCCTGCGGGCAAACAGATGAGGGGCCACCGCGACTTCGGTTTCGATGTGTTCGGTGGCCAGAATGGGTGCACCGGCGGCGACCCGGCCGACCAGCGGCAACTGCATGATAGCCGGCATGGCAGTGCTGACCTGGCCTGTGGCAGAAAATTCGTACTGGGGCCGGGGCGCACGGAATGCCTCGGCATGGCCTGCCTCTGCGTGGTCTGCCTGATCGGGCAGGGCCAGAGGCGTGAGACGGATACCGCGCGACGTATTGGCCGACAGCTGAATATAGCCTTTGCGTTCCAGGGCCCGCAGATGGTCTTCGGCGGCATTCGCGGAGCGGAACCCGAGCTCCTGGGCTATTTCGGCGCGGGTGGGGGGACGACCGCTCTGCAGGATGGCCTGCCGGATCAGTTCGAGGATCTGGTGCTGGCGATCAGTGAGTTTTCGGGCCATGGCAATGAGCTGTATATAAAAACAGGCCTGATTGTCGCCCATTGCGCCTTGATGCGCAAGGCCGTGCCGGCCGCCTGCGGCCTCAGGCTTTCAGCACCGTGGCGATGGAGTCGACCACATGATCGATATTGCCCGTATTCAGTGCCGCCACACAGATGCGGCCATTGTCGACTGCATAAATGCCGAATTCTTCACGCAGGCGCCCGACCTGATCCCTGGACAGGCCAGAGAACGAAAACATGCCGCGCTGGTGCCCGACAAAGCTGAAATCGAGCGGTACACCGCTGGCCTTCAGCTTTTCGACGAACTGGTGGCGCATCTGGCGGATGCGCTCGCGCATGCCGGCGAGTTCATCGGCCCAGAGAGCCCGCAGTTCGGGGGTGTTCAGCACCGTGGCAACCAGGGCGCCGCCATGCGTGGGCGGGTTTGAGTAGTTGGCCCGGATGACGCGCTTGAGCTGGCTGAGTACGCGCGTGCTTTCATCATCGCCGCTGGTGACGAGAGTCAGTGCGCCCACCCGTTCGCCGTAAAGCGAAAAGGATTTCGAGAAAGAGGAGCTGATGAACATGGTCATGCCCCGGCTGGCAAACAGGCGCACCGCGGCGGCGTCTTCTTCCAGCCCCTCGCCGAACCCCTGGTAGGCAATATCGAGAAAAGGCACCAATTGCCGATCCTGCAGTACATCGGCAATGAGGCCCCACTGTGCCAGAGTGGGGTCGACCCCCGTCGGATTGTGGCAGCAGGCGTGCAGCACCACGATGGTGCCGGGTGCCAGTTCACGCAGGTTTGCCAGCATGCCGTCGAAGTCCAGCCCGTGGTTGCCGGCATCATAGTAGGCATAATGCACCACCGGAAAACCTGCGGCCGTGAACAACGCCTCATGGTTGGCCCAGCTGGGCCTGCTGATGGCCACCCGGGCACCGGGCAGGACCTGCTTGAGGAAATCGGCGCCGATCCGCAGTGCACCCGTACCGCCCAGGGTTTGTACAGTCAGCGAACGGTGTTCCGACACCAATGGAGAGTCCTGGCCCAGCAACAGTTTTTGCGCACCCTGGTTGTAGCCCGGGATCCCGTCGATCGGCAGATAATTGCGGGGTTCGGCCTGCTCGTACAGCTGCTTTTCAGCCATGCGAACCGCTTTCAGCAGGGGAATGCGCCCGGTGTCATCGGTATAGACCCCGATACCCAGGTTGACTTTGTTGCTGCGTTCATCGGCCTTGAATTGTTCATTCAGGCCCAGGATGGGGTCGCGGGGTGCCAGTTCAACGGCGGAAAAAATGGATGACATGGAGTGTGGGCCGTGGTGGGTGGACAGAATCTGCTGCAGCGCGTAGTCCGCAAAATCGGTGTGCTTGGTCCGGGAAACGAACGATGTGATAATAAGGGGTTTACCCCAATGGTGTCCAGCACAGCCATGATGGATGTAAAAATTGATATGGAAGTTCTGCCTGCGCAAGGCCAGTTTGTTCAGTTCGACGACAGCCCATTCCAGCTGTTCCAGCCGTACCTCCCTGCGGGTGACCAGCCCGAGGCCATTGCCCTGCTCGAGCAGGGTCTGCGTGATGGCCTCATGGCGCAGACCTTGCTGGGCGTGACCGGGTCGGGCAAGACCTACACCATGGCCAATGTCATTGCGCGCATGGGGCGTCCGGCCATCGTGCTGGCACCGAACAAGACGCTGGCTGCCCAGCTGTATGCCGAGATGCGGGAATTCTTTCCGCGCAACGCCGTCGAGTATTTCGTCTCGTATTACGATTATTACCAGCCCGAGGCCTACGTACCATCGCGCGACCTGTTCATCGAAAAGGATTCGTCCATCAACGAACACATCGAGCAGATGCGCCTGTCGGCCACGAAGAGCCTGCTCGAGCGCGCCGACACCATCATCGTGGGCACTGTTTCGTGCATTTATGGCATCGGCAACCCGGGTGATTACCATGCCATGGTGCTCACGCTGCGCACGGGTGACCACATCGGCCGGCAGGCGATCCTGGGCCGGCTGGTCTCCATGCAGTACGAACGCAACGACGCGGAATTCATCCGCGGCCGGTTCCGGGTACGCGGCGAGGTGATCGACGTGTTCCCGGCCGAACACGCCGAAAACGCCCTGCGCATCACCCTGTTCGACGACGAGATCGAATCGCTGACCCTGTTCGACCCCCTGACGGGCCGGCCGATCCAGGATCTGCTGCGCTTCACGGTGTTTCCGGGCTCGCACTATGTGACGCCGCGCGAAACCATTCTGCGCGCGATAGACACCATCAAGGATGAACTGCGCATACGGCTGGCCGAACTGGTGGCCGACAATCGTCTGGTCGAGGCGCAGCGGCTCGAGCAGCGCACCCGCTTTGACCTTGAAATGCTGCAGGAACTTGGCTTTTGCAAGGGCATCGAGAACTATTCGCGGCACCTGTCCGGCGCCGCACCGGGCGAGCCGCCACCGACGCTGATCGACTATCTGCCGCGCCGGGCACTGATGTTCATCGACGAAAGCCACGTCACCGTCGGGCAATTGGGTGGCATGTACCGAGGCGATCGTTCGCGCAAGGAAACACTGGTCAATTTTGGCTTTCGCTTGCCATCGGCACTTGACAACCGCCCCTTGCGGCTGGAAGAGTTCGAGGCGCGCATGCCGCAATGCATTTTCGTCTCGGCCACTCCAGGCCCCTACGAGGCCGCCCACGCCGACCAGGTGGTCGAGCAGGTGGTGCGGCCCACCGGCCTGGTGGATCCCGCTGTAGAGGTGCGCCCCGCACGTACCCAGGTCGATGACCTGCTGGGCGAAGCGAAACTGCGCATCGCCCGCCATGAGCGCGTGCTCGTCACGACCCTCACCAAACGCATGGCCGAGGATCTCACCGAGTATCTGCAGGAAAACGGCCTCAAGGTACGCTATCTGCATTCGGATATCGATACCGTCGAGCGGGTCGAAATCATCCGGGATCTGCGTCTCGGGGCCTTTGATGTGCTCGTGGGGATCAACCTGCTGCGCGAGGGGCTGGATATCCCTGAAGTCTCCCTGGTGGCGATTCTCGATGCGGACAAAGAGGGTTTTCTGCGTTCCGAGCGCAGCCTGATCCAGACCATGGGCAGGGCGGCCCGCAACCTGAATGGCCAGGCCATCCTGTATGCCGAGCAGATCACCGATTCCATGCGCCGGGCCATGGATGAAACCGCGCGCCGGCGTGAAAAGCAGGAAGCGTTCAATCGGGCCCATGGCATCACGGCGCGCGGCGTGAGCAAGGCCGTGCGTGATCTGATCGATGGCGTGAGTCCGAATCTGCCCGTCGTTGAAGCAAGCGCCTATGACGAGGCCGCCTTGCATGATGAAAAGGCACTGGCTCGCGAGATCCGTCGCCTTGAGCAGAGCATGAACGAGCATGCGCGCAATCTCGAATTCGAGCAGGCCGCCCGGGCACGTGATGCCCTGAACGCGCTCAAGAGTCGGGCGCTGTTGTCCTGACTCACAATTTTTGCTGTTTTCGTCCAAAAATGCTGGACAAGTTTGGGGTTTTCCCTCACACTTTCACCTATCATGCATAAGGTACTCTTTGTCTGCACAGGCAGCATTTGTCGCTCCCCTACTGCCCGGGGCGTCTTCCAGCACATCGTCAACGAAGCTGGCCTGTCTGATGCAGTTTCGGTCGATTCGGCAGCCACCCATCATTTCCATGTGGGCGAAGCCCCTGATGCGCGTGCACAGGCAGCAGCCCAGAAGCGTGGGTATGATCTGTCCAGTTATGTCGCGCGGCAGATACAGCCCGAAGATTTTCGCGACGCAGATCTCATTCTGGCCATGGATTGGGAAAACCTCTCGGCGCTGCAGCAGCGTTGCCCCAAGATCTACCACCACAAGCTCATGCTGCTCATGCGCTTCTCGAATGAATTCGAAGAAGCCACGGTACCCGATCCGTACTACGGCGGTCCCGAGGGTTTCGTGAAGGTACTCGATTACATCGAAGATGCCACCCAGGGGGTGCTCGAACTCGTTCGCAAGCGGGTGCTGCAGTATCAGGCAGCCTGATACACCTGTGGCAAAACCCACAAATGGCGCCGTCGGGCGCCTTTTTCGATTCTGTCCGCAACATCGCCCGCAGCATCGTCAGCCCATCGCGTACCGTGTATTCCTCGTCTGGGGTGACGGGGCTTCAGGGGTTGACTTGCGTCAACTCTGCTGATCGAATAACCCTAAAGTTGACTATTCTCGTCGGGTAAAGGCGCTATACTTGACTGCATCAGTCAGGAATTCCCCGGGCAGCCGCGGGTTTCCCATTCACCCGTCAATGTCACAAAGGATATCACCATGCGTTTGACCACCAAGGGGCGCTTTGCCGTCACGGCCATGATCGATCTCGCCTTGCGACATCATAGTGGTCCGGTTACGCTGGCAGCCATCAGCGGGCGCCAGAACATTTCGTTGTCCTATCTCGAGCAGCTGTTTGGCAAGTTGCGGCGCCATGAACTGGTCGACAGTGTGCGCGGTCCGGGCGGGGGGTATACTCTGGCACGCCATGCGCGTGATATCTCGGTGGCCGACATCATCTTTGCGGTCGACGAACCACTGGATGCCACCAGCTGTGGCGGCAAGGAAAACTGCAACATCGGGCGCAACGGCCATACGGGCAAGTGCATGACGCACGATCTCTGGGCCACGCTCAATCGCAAGATGGTCGACTATCTTGATTCGGTGTCGCTGCAGGACCTGGCCGACCAGGAAAGGCTGCGCGAATGGCAAGAATCGGGCCAGTTGCGCCAGCGGCGCAAGGCCCCGTCCGCCAGTCCCATGGCCGTCACTTCGGTGCAGGACACCGTTTCGGCCTGAACCTCCAGGAGCCTGCATGTCGTTCGATCTGTTACAGGATCGCCCCATTTACCTCGATCATGCAGCGACCACCCCAGTGGATCGGCGTGTGGTCGACGCCATGGTGCCGTGGCTCGCAGATGATTTCGGCAACCCGGCATCCACCAGTCATGCCTGGGGCTGGCAGGCCCAGGACGCAGTCGAACAGGCGCGCGCCCAGGTGGCAAGCCTGATTCACGCAGATCCGCGCGAGATCGTGTTCACGTCGGGTGCGACCGAATCCGACAATCTGGCGCTCAAGGGGGTCGCCCAGTTCCACCAGGGGCGGGGCCGGCACATCGTCACGGTGCGCACTGAACACAAGGCGGTGCTCGATACCTGCCTCGCACTCGAGCAGCAGGGGTTCGAGGTCACGTACCTCGATACCGGGCCCGACGGCCTCGTCGAGCCCGAGACACTGGCGCGTGTGCTCAGGGCCGACACGCTGCTGGTCTCCATGATGCTGGTCAACAATGAAACCGGCGTGATCCTCGATATTGCGGCGCTGGCGGCGCTGTGTCGCGAGAAGGGGATTCTGTTCCATGCCGATGCGGCACAGGCGACCGGTAAACTGCCCATCGACGTCCAGGCCCTGGGGGTCGACCTGCTGTCCATGTCGGCCCACAAGACCTACGGGCCCAAGGGGATCGGTGCCTTGTACGTGCGCCGCAAGCCGCGCGTGCGCCTGATGGCGCAGATGCACGGCGGCGGGCATGAAAGAGGCCTGCGTTCAGGCACCCTGGCCACGCACCAGATCGTTGGCATGGGCGCCGCCTATGCCCTGGCAGAAGAACTCATGCACACCGAGATTGCGCGTATCCGGGCGCTGCGTGATGCCTTGTGGGCCCGGCTGTCCGACATGCCCGATATCCATCTGAACGGACACCCCGAGCACAGGGTTGCGCACACGCTCAATTTCAGCGTGAGCCATATCGAAGGCGAGGCCCTGCTCATGTCCGTGCCCGAACTGGCGCTCTCCAGCGGTTCGGCCTGTACGTCGTCCAACCTCGAGCCGTCGCACGTCCTCAGGGCCATGGGCCGCAGCGATGCGCTGGCCCACAGCTCATTGCGCATCTCCCTGGGGCGCTTCACCACCCAGGCCGAGATCGAATTCGCAGCGCAGCGCTTGCGCGCCGAAATCCTGCGCCTGCGCGAATTGTCGCCCCTTTGGGAAATGCGCCAGTCGGGCCGCCTGCCGGCAGACTGGGCGCTGATCTGCTGATGGTCTTTTGATGGCTCTTGCGAAGTATGGCCCTGCCGTAGAGCAGCGTTACCGAAATCCACAAGGTGTTGGATCGTTCGACGCGACCGACCCCGAGGTCGCTACGGCCCTGGTCGGCTCACCCCAGCTGGGGCAGGTGCTCAAGTTGCAGATTCGCGTGCGCAATGGCGTTGTGGATGCGGCCTGCTTCAGGGCGTACGGTTGTGGGGCCCTGATCGCGACGGGGGCCCTGCTGGCCGAAGTTCTGCCTGGACTGAGCCTGGCCCAACTGCAGGGCATGAGCAGTGGGGATATCGTCGGGCCACTGCAGCTGCCGCAGGACAAACTGCACTGTGCCTTGCTCGCGCTCGATGCGATTGCGGCGGCTGTGGTAGATTACCAAGGCAAGCATGCCAACTGAGAGGTCTATCGTGTCTGTCACACTTACTGAGCAGGCGGCGGTGCAGATTCGCCGCCATCTGGAAACCCGCGGCAAAGGTCTGGGCCTGCGCCTTGGGGTCAAGTCATCGGGCTGTTCCGGGTTTTCGTACCAGCTCGAATATGTCGATTCGGCCGACCCCCAGGACGAGCTCTTCGAGCAGTTCGGGGCGAAGGTGTATGTGGCGCCCGACAGCCTGCCTTATCTGCACGGTACCGAACTGGACTACGCCCGCGAAGGCCTGAACGAAGGCTTCCGTTTTCACAACCCCAACGAAAAGGGGGCCTGCGGTTGCGGTGAGTCGTTCACCGTCTGAAGCGGCGGGTACCGGGGTCTCTGCGCTGCCCCGCATGGTTTCGGGCACTGGCAGGCCTGGCCCCTTACCGGCTCGAGGCCGTGGCCAGCCGGCCACGCCAGCCAGCAGGATCAGTCTTCCGGCCGCAAATCAGCGGGGTCAGTCTTCCGGCCGCAAATGGGGGAACAGGATCACGTCGCGTATGTTGGGGTTGTCGGTCAGCATCATGACCAGCCGATCCACCCCGATGCCACAGCCGCCGGTCGGCGGCATGCCATATTCCAGTGCCCGCACGTAGTCGGCATCATAGTACATGGCTTCTTCGTCGCCCGCGTCCTTGGCCTGCACCTGTGCCAGGAAGCGGGCCGCCTGATCTTCGGGGTCGTTGAGCTCCGAGAAACCGTTGGCGATTTCACGGCCACAGGCAAACAGCTCGAAGCGCTCGGTAATGCCTTCGCGTGTGTCGGATGCCCGCGCCAGGGGTGAGACTTCTACCGGATAATCGATGATGAAGGTGGGGTGCCACAGCTTTTCTTCGGCGGCTTCCTCGAACAAGGCCAGTTGCAGCGCGCCCGGACCGGCCTGCGCCAGCGCTGGCGCCTGGGTGTCCACCCCGAGTCGCTGCAGTTCGGCACGGATGAAGGCGGCATCATTCAGTTGCGCGTGCGTGTAGTGCGGTGCGTGCTTGAGGATCGCCTGGGCGATGGTCAGGCGTTCGAATGGCCGGCCCAGATCGAGGGCCTGGCCCTGGTAGGTCAGGTCCGTATGCCCGCAGGCGCGCAAGGTGGTTTCCCGGATCAGGCGTTCGGTGAAGTCCATCAGCCAATGATAGTCGGCGTAGGCTGCGTAGAATTCCATCATCGTGAATTCCGGATTGTGGCGCGGGCTCACCCCTTCGTTGCGGAAATTGCGGTTGATTTCGAAGACCCGATCGAAGCCCCCCACGATCAGGCGCTTGGGATAGAGTTCGGGGGCGATGCGCAGGTACATCTGCATGTCGAGCGCGTTGTGGTGCGTCACGAAAGGCCGCGCTGCGGCGCCACCAGGAATCGGATGCAGCATGGGGGTTTCCACTTCCAGAAACCCCGCGTCGGTCATCAGGCTGCGCAAGGTGGTGATGATCTGGCTGCGCTGCAGAAAGGTCTGCCGTGTGGATTCGGTCATGATGAGATCCACATAGCGCTGCCGGTAGCGCAGTTCGAGATCGGCCACCCCGTGAAATTTATCGGGCAGGGGCCTCAGGGCCTTGGACAGCAGGCGTACATGCTGCACACGCACCGAGAGTTCGCCCTTGCGTGTCTTGAAGACGACGCCTTCGGCACCCAGGATATCGCCGATGTCCCACGTCTTGAAGGCGGCATAGTCGGCCTCGCCCAGCAGGCCGCGATCGAGGTACAACTGCATGCGGCCGCTGCCATCCTGGAGGGTCGCGAAACTGGCCTTGCCCATGACTCGCTTGAGCATCATGCGGCCGGCGATGCGGACATGCCGGTCGAGTTGCTCCAGAGCGGCGTCATCGTACGCATCGAACTCGGCGTGCAGATCGGCTGCATGCACATCGGGCTGGAAGTCGTTCGGGTAGGCGGGCCCGCGCGCCCTCAGGGCGGACAGTTTGCTGCGCCGCTCGGCGATCAGGCGGTTTTCTTCGGTACTGGAATCAAGGGGGTGGGTCATGAATCAGATGCCTTGCTTGAGGCTGGCGGTAATGAAGGGGTCGAGGTCGCCATCCAGCACTTTCTGCGTGTTCGATATTTCGACCCCGGTGCGCAAATCCTTGATGCGGCTCTGGTCGAGCACGTAGGATCGGATCTGATGGCCCCAGCCCACATCGCTCTTGCTGTCTTCGAGCTTCTGCTGTTCGGCCATGCGGTTGCGCATTTCGAGCTCGTACAGGCGCGATTTGAGCATCTGCATGGCTTCGGCGCGGTTGCGGTGCTGGGAGCGGTCGTTCTGGCACTGCACCACGATGCCGGTCGGCTGGTGCGTGATGCGCACCGCCGAGTCGGTCTTGTTGATATGCTGCCCGCCGGCACCGCTGGCGCGATAGGTGTCGATGCGCAGATCGGCCGGATTGATCTCGATTTCGAACGAATCATCGATTTCAGGGTAGACGAAGACGCTCGCAAATGAGGTGTGCCGCCCGTTGGACGAATCGAACGGGCTTTTGCGCACCAGCCTGTGCACGCCTGTTTCGGTACGCAGGAGCCCATAGGCGTATTCGCCCTCGAACTTGACGGTGGCCGACTTGATGCCGGCGATATCGCCTTCGGACTCTTCGAGAATCTCGGCCTTGAAGCCCTTGTGCTCGCCGTAGTGCAGATACTGGCGCAGCAGCATGGCGGCCCAGTCCTGGGCCTCGGTGCCCCCGGCGCCGGCCTGTATGTCGACGAAGCAATTGAGCGGGTCGGCCGGATTGGAGAACATGCGCCGGAACTCGAGCGCCTCGAGGCGCTCGTTGAGGGTGGCGCAATCGGCCTCTATGGCCAGCAGCGAGGCGTCGTCGTCTTCGTCGCTGGCCAGCTCGTAGAGTTCGCGCGCATCGAGCAGCTCGCTTTCGAGTTCGGTCAGGGTCTGGACGATGGTATCGAGGGATTTTTTCTCGCGCCCCAGTGCCTGGGCGTGTTCGGGATCATTCCAGATGTCGGGATTTTCGAGTTCGGCATTGACGACCAGCAGGCGTTCGGCCTTGGCATCGTAGTCAAAGATACCTCCGTAAGGCGGCCTGGCGCTCGAGGCCGTCTTCGATATGGTGGATGATCTGGTTCTGGCGTTCTGCTTCCATGGGGTTCCTGTGGCTTGGTATTACACTTCAGTTCAATCTGCCATTTTACCCGACCGCATGGTAGCCACGGTCACATCCGGCCAGGGCCGCATACGGGGGCGGACAGGATGCGGGCCAAGAGATCATGGAGAGACTTGCATGACCGACACTCACAAGAACATCCGCCCCGGCGCAAGGCTGCCGGCTGCGCCTGCGGCCACGGCCGTGCGGCCTTCGCCAGGCCAGCGCGCACCCTGGGGATGGCGTGCCATGGTCGCCGACCTGTCGCCGGCGTACTTCGCCCTGGTCATGGCGACCGGGATCGTCTCCATGGGCGGGCACCTGATGGGCTATCCGGTATTGGCGCGGATCCTTCTGGTGCTGAACGTGGTCCAGTATGTGATTTTGTGGATCCTGTACGTTCTGCGTGCGATCCACCATACGCGCCGTTTTTTTGGCGACATGGTCGATCACCTGAAAGGCAGTGGCTACTTCACCCTGGTGGCGGCCACCGGCGTGCTGGCCAGCCAGCTCATGGTGCAGGAAAACGACTATCGACTGGGTTTTGCCCTGTGGGCTCTGGCGTGCCTGCTCTGGATACTGCTCACCTATACGATCTTCACGGCGTTCACGGTCAAGCCCGAAAAGCCGACGCTGGCCGAGGGCATCAGCGGGGCGTGGCTGCTGGCCGTGGTGGCCACCCAGGCGATTGCCGTGAGCAGTGCCTTGCTTGCGACGCACATCGACCAGCCATTTCGGCTCGAACTGAACCTGATGGCTTTGTCGATGTGGCTGTGGGGCGGAATGCTGTACATCTGGATGATGTCGCTGATCTTTTACCGCTATGTATTCTTCAAGTTTCTGCCCAGCGACCTGGTGCCGCCGTACTGGATCAACATGGGCGCCATGGCCATCTCGACACTGGCGGGGTCGCTGCTCATCCTGAATGCACCCGATGCGCCTTTTCTGGTGTCCCTGCTGCCATTCCTGAAAGGATTCACGGTGTTCTACTGGGCCACCGGCTCGTGGTGGATCCCCATGCTCGTATTGCTGGGCATCTGGCGCTACGGCTTCATGCGCTTCCCGTTCATATACGACCCCTTGTACTGGGGGGCCGTATTCCCGCTGGGCATGTACGCCGTGTGTACATGGCAGATGAACCGGGCCATGCATTTCGATTTTCTTGCCGGGGTGCCCCACGTTTTTCTGGGTTTTGCCGTGCTCGCCTGGGCGATCACTTTCGTTGGCATGCTGCGCCGCGTGCTCTGGGTGCTGCGTGGCTCCAGGGCCTGCTGAACAGTGACACGGCCTGCATCAGGCCGGGCTGCTTACTGCATGCTGCAGATACCACCCGGATGGCGGTGGGGTCGAGCAGGCGTGCCGCCATGGGCAGCACGTCGTCGTGTGCCGCAGCCAGCCATTCGAGTGCGCGTTCGAGCCAGGCCTGGCATGGGCCGTGATCGAAGCGGCTGCCAGAGGGGCCCATGTTGTCGCGGGCGGGCTCGTTCAGGTGCATTTGCACCGGCTGCGCCATGCCCACGGGCCACAGTTGCAGTACGTCGGCATGGGCCTGGGCCAGGCCTTGCGTCAACCCCCGTATGCAGATCGCGTCGGAGCCCGCCATGGATTCGATGAGCGCAGGGGCGAGGGCCTCGTCCATGATGGCCATCAAGGCGTACAGCGGTGCCTGGACGGGCTGCAGGCGCTGCGGCGCGACCGGGCATGCCGGGCTGTCCGATGCACGCCGCTGAGTGGCCCGCACGGCCTGCAGCAGCTGTGCACAGACCCGCTGCAACTGCATGATGGGATCGTCCGCAGGGCTCGCAATGGGGAAGTCAGGTTCTGGATTCATCACATCCGGCATTTATATATTTGTTTGTTATATGAAAATCACTAATCAGTGGTTGTTGATTATTAAGCGCGCTGCGTATAGTAAAAGCCTGATCCGTCCTGCGGGGTGCGTCCAGCCCCGCGTCAATCACAGGCAACGACCGCTGATCCATGATCCTCACATTTGAAAATATTCGCAAGCAATTCGGTGATCTGCCGGTGCTCGACCACTTCGACTGCACCTTTGGCCCGGGAGAACTCGCCGCGCTGGTCGGTCCTTCCGGTTGCGGGAAATCCACCCTGCTGCACCTGGCTGCGGGTCTGGACAGGCCCTCTGCGGGGTGGGTCCTGGCCGATGAACAGCCCGTGCGGCGCCCCGATCCCCGCCGCATGCTGATGTTCCAGGAAAACGCGCTGTATCCGTGGCTCAACCTGCGGGACAACGTGGCCATGGCGCTCGAATTGCAGAAGATCAGGCGCGCCGAAGCTCGCAAACAGGCCGTCCTGTGGCTCGAAAAAGTGCAGTTGCAAGGTTTCGAGCACTACTTTCCGCATCAGGTCTCGGGCGGCATGCGCCAGCGCTGCGCACTGGCCCGGGCATTCATCACACAGCCCGAAGTGCTGCTGCTCGATGAGCCCTTCGGCGCACTGGATGCACTGACCCGCATGACCCTGCAGGATGTCCTGCTGGCACTGATCCGAGAAACCGGGCCTACGGTACTGCTCGTGACCCATGATGTGGACGAGGCGCTGTTCCTGGCGGATCGCATCCTGGTCTTCAGTGCGCGCCCGTCCCGGGTGCTGCAGACCTTCTGCGTGCCCGCTGCGCGGCGATCCCATGACCTCTCGCGCCATGCCGATGTCCGGCGCGAAATCCTGGGTCTGCTGGGCATTGGTCACGGCGCACAGGGCCGCAGGTCAGCTCCCTTCATTTCCAATTCTTCTTCCGAGGTACTTGCAGCATGAAAGTTGTTCAGTCATTGATCGCCGCCCTGGTGGCAGTGGTCGTCGCGGCGCCGGCCCTGGCAGCCGAACCATTCCGCATCGGCTATCTGCGCGTCATGGATGATGCCCAGGCCATTGTGGCCCATGAGGGCAAGCTGTACGAAAAACAGGGGCTGGATGTCGAATTGGTTGAATTCAAGTCCGGTACCGATCTGATCAAGGCCATCGTTGGTGGTCAGCTCGACACCGGGGTGCTGGGCTTCACCAACGCAGCGTCCTGGTCCTCGCGCGGGGCCGACCTGAAGGTGGTTGGGGGTGCCCAGCGCGGCTACCATGCTCTGGTGGTGCGCAACGACAGCGGCGTGCATGCCGTGGCGGATCTCAAGGGGCATACCCTGGCCTCGCAGAAGGAAGGCAGCACCGCGGATACGGTACTGCGTGGCGTGGTGCTGAAAGACGCCGGCCTGAGCGCCCAGGATGTGGACATACTCGGCGTGAGCCCGCAGGTGGCGGTGCAATCGCTCGTGGGCAAGCGGGTGGATGCCGCATTCCTGTTCGAGCCGCAGGCCAGCATCGCGCAGCTGATCGCTCCGGTGACCCAGATCTACGAGATCGGCGAGACCTGGCCGTTTCCGTGCATGGTGGTCATCACGTCCGGTGAGGTACTGAAGGACCGGAAAGATCTGGTCTGGAAGTCACTGGATGCGCAGCGTGAGGCGATCGATCTCCTGACCCATCAGCCGCAGCAGGCGGCCGAACTGATCGCCTCGTACTTCATTGCCGAGCCGACCCTCACGACGCAGGATGGGCGCGCACTGCCACGCGAGCAGGTGATCGAGCAGGCGATCCGGACCCAGACCTTCAATGCCGCGCTCGATCGCCAGGACCTCGATCGCATGCAAGAGGTGGCCGACATCATGCAGTCGCTGGGCTCGCTCAAGACGCGCAGCGGCGAACGCTTCGATGTGGGCCGCATCGTGGATCTGCAGTGGCAGCAGGAACGCGGGCTGTAGCCAGACCTGACCTCATTCGAACTCATATTCGAACTCATGACTACGACCCGGAATCTGTCGGCAGGGGCCCGAAAATTGGCCATGCTGATGGCCATACTCGCCATTTTGCTGTTCTGGCAGTTGTCGGCCTGGAGCCTGCCGGATTTTCTGATGCCTGGCGTGCCGGCCGTTCTGGCCCGCATCACCAGCGAACTGGGTACGGCACAGTTCCATGCCGTGCTGGCGGGCAGCATGGGACGGCTGGGCGCCGGCTATGCCTCTGCGCTGCTGGCCGGGATCGGTTTCGGATTGGCCGGTGGCATTTTGCAATTCTTTCGCGAAGTGCTGAAATCCGCCATCATCGTGCTGCAGTCCATTCCGTCGATCGCCTGGGTGCCGCTGTTTCTGATCCTTATGGGCTTTGGCAATGTGCCCATCATCGTGGTGGTTGCCCTGGCGGCGTTCTTTCCCGCCGCCCTGTCCGTCATGAACGCCACCGAGAGCGTGCTGCAGACTCATGTGGCCGCGGCCCGCGTCATGGGGGCCGGGCCCTGGGACCTGCTGCGCCGCGTCTATCTGCCGGCCGTCATGCCCGAGCTCATTACGGGGGCGCAATTGGCCTTCGGCAATGCGTGGCGCGCGCTGATCTCCGCCGAAATGCTGATCGGCTTTGGCCAGGGCCTGGGCCGGTCTCTGGCGTATGCAGGCGAAACGGCCGACATGACCGGTGTAATGGCCAACATCCTGACGATTGCCCTGCTGGCCACGCTCATCGATCAGGTGTTCCTGGAAAACATCAAGCGCAGGATATTGCGCTATCAATATGTTTGATTCTGGGCTCGGGGTGTCTGGCTCGCGGGGCAGGCGTTCGAACAGGCTCGAACAGGGGGCTGTCATCATGAACCGTGCAGGAGGGTCTCTCATGCACCGCGCAAGGGGGTCTGTCATGCACCGTGCAGGCTGGGCCATGGGGCTGGCACTCGCCAGCCTCGGGCTGGGCGTACCGTGCCTGGCTGCTGCGCCGGCCGCCCAGGTGTCCGCCGTGGCCAGCGCCGTGCGTCTGGGGGTGGCGTACTTGCCGCCGGCGTCCCTGCCTGGTGCAAAAGCGCGTACGCCGGAACGCATCGAAGCCCTGCTTGCGCAGCTGGATCCGGGGCCGGCACGTGAAGGGCGCGCGGCCCGCCGTGGCGAGCCGCTTGCGGGTACTGGAGACGCCACCGGGACGCGTCCGCAGGCGATGTCCCCGGACGAGGCAATCCAGGCGCTGCAACAGGGCAGGGTGGATGCCTGGGCCGGTGTGCTGCCGGCCGATCAGGCCGTGCCCGCTGGCCTTCTGGCGCGGCCGCTGCCCTGGTCTGTCGCCGCCATGGCCATCCTGCGCACGGATACCGACATTCATGCGTGGCGCGATCTGGCGGGGCGCACCGTGTGCCTGAGCCAGGAGAGCCGGCACGTGGATCGGGTGTCTGCCCGGTACGGCGCCATCGAACAGATCTATCCGGCCGCAGCCGACGCATTGCTGGCCTTGCGCATCGGCGCCTGCGATGCGGCGGTGATGGACGAGGGGCTTCTGGAGAATGTGCTGACGTTTCCCGAATGGCAGAAGTTCTCTGCCCGCTTGATGCCAACGGACAGGCGCCACCTGTCATGGCTCAGCCGCCGTCCGGCCAGCGGCTCTGGCGTGCCGCCCGATGGCGTGCCCGTGCCCGCCGTGTTCCAGGCCCTGGGTCGCCAGCAGGCACGTGACATTGCGTTTGAAGTCTACCTGGATCAGACCGTCCCGGACTGCCACTAGTGTGCTGGGCACCGGCCTGCCGGCCGTCGCTTGTTCGTGGTGGGGGCGAACCGGTGGTGCGTCGGCCGGGGCCTAGCGTGAACGGCGCCGCGGTGCCGGGCTGCCCGGCGAGCGGTTCAGGTGGCGGAACGTGATGCGCCCTTTGGTCAGGTCATAGGGTGACATTTCGAGCGTGACCTGGTCGCCGGCGAGGATACGGATGTGGTGCTTGCGCATTTTGCCGCCCGTGTAGGCAATGACCGGGTGGCCATTGTCCAGTGTGACCCTGAAACGGGAATCGGGCAGGACTTCGGTAACTGAACCATGCATTTCCAATAATTCTTCTTTGGCCATGGAGACTCCTGTAAATGGCTGAACGACGGCCCGCGACCGTGAACCAGCGTTCTGACGGCAAGGCAGATCGGCAGGGCAGAATGAAATCCGGACGGGGCGCTGAGTACCCCGATACGAGACAAGCCGCCAGAGCAAACGGGCTTCTGGCTGGGCAGGCGATGGAATGAATCCAGATGCAAGAATGAAAGCTGTGTGCTTTCAAACACTTGCATTTTATACAGTAAACGTGGTCATGTCAAGCAAACGTGAACTGTGAGCACTGGTTACAATGCCGGGAGGCCTACGCCAGACGGACACGACACCTTATGTATGCAGCATGAGCCAGAAGCTTTCCATTGAAACAGCGGTCCTGCTGGTCGTGCCGCCCCTGATGTGGGCGAGCAACGCCGTGGTGGGCCGCGCCGTGGCCGACATGGTGCCTCCGCTTACCCTCAATTTCCTGCGCTGGCTGCTTGCGCTGTTGCTGCTCGTGCCGCTGGGCTGGCGTGTTCTGGGCCGGCACAGCGTGCTCTGGCGCGAATGGCCGCGCTACGCCATGCTGGGCTTGCTGGGTATCGGCCTGTACAACTCGCTGCAGTACCTGGCTCTGCATACGTCCACACCCATGAATGTGACGCTGGTGGCAGCCAGTACGCCGGTATGGATGTTGATCATAGGGCGTATGTTTCATGGGGTGGCGATTCGGCCCGCGCAGGTGGTCGGCGCGGTGCTGTCGCTGGCTGGCGTGGCCGTGGTGCTGTCCGGTGGCCGCTGGGCCGAATTGATGGCCCTGCAGTTCGTGGCCGGCGATCTGCTCATGGTGCTGGCCACGATGATCTGGGCGTTCTATAGCTGGCAGTTGACGCGGGTGCCGGCAGACTCGCCCATGCGGGGCGACTGGGCCGGATTCCTGTTCGGGCAGATCCTGTATGGCGTGGCCTGGTCCGGTCTGTTCACGGCCATCGAATGGCAGTGGTCGGATGCCCGGATTCTCTGGAGTGGCGGGCTGGTGCTGGCCATCCTGTTCGTGGCGCTGGGGCCGGCCGTGATTGCGTACCGCTGCTGGGGTGCTGGCATACAGCGCGTGGGCCCGACGGTGGCGGGGTTCTTCAACAACCTCACGCCACTGTTTGCCGCCCTGCTGTCGCTCTTCCTGCTCGGCGAGCACCCGCGGCTCTTTCATGCGGTGGCGTTTGCGCTCATCATCGGGGGGATCGTGCTGTCGTCGCGCCGGCATGTTCGATGAGCAGCTGCAGTTGCGTGCGCCCCCCCCAGCGGTTGTTGTCCAGCCTGTAGACCGCTTCGATCTCGTCGGGCAGCATCTGGTCGTGGTTGAACCAGATCGCATCGATGCGCAGGGGCCCGCGTTCCAGGAAAAGCTTCAGGTGACGGCCTTTCAGCAGCCGCTGGTGCAGCACCCGGAAGCGGTCGCGAAACAGGGGGGCCGGAAAACCGGCCCCCCAGATGTGCCGGTTCAGCACATCGGCCATTTCAGGGGTGCAGAACTCGAATTCCAGGGACCCATCTGTATCCAGGCGAGGTTCGAACGAGTCGCAGCCGCTGAGCATGCGTACGGCCTGATCGAAATGCCGGGCAAAATCCTCGAATGCCGGGCGCCGCAGCGTAAGCCCGGCGGCCATGGCGTGCCCACCGAACTTCAGGATGGCGCCGGGCATGCGCCTGGAGACCAGATCCAGTGCGTCGCGCAGATGCACTTCGGGCACGGAACGCCCCGAACCACGCAACGTGTCATCCTGATCGGGGGCAAAGGCCAGTGTGGGGCGCCACCAGGTTTCCTTCAGGCGTGAAGCCACCAGGCCGATCACCCCTGGGTGCCAGTCATCCTGCCAGATGCACAGGCTGGCCGCACCGGCCACGGGCGCTGCCTGGATGCTGGCCTGGGCCTGCGCCTGCATGGTGGCTTCGCGGCTGCGTCGTTCGACGTTGATCGCATCCAGTGCCTGGGCCAGTTTCGTGGCGCGTACCGGATCATCTTCCAGCAGGCACTGGATACCCAGGCTCATGTCAGCCATGCGGCCTGCGGCGTTGATGCGCGGCCCCAGTGCAAAGCCCAGATCCGCCGTGCTTGCATGATCGGGGTCGCGCCCGGCAACGGCAAACAGCGCCGCAATGCCGGCCTGCATGCGCCCCTGGCGGATATTGTCCAGGCCTCGGGCCACCAGCAGCCGGTTGTTCGCATCCAGCCGCACCACGTCGGCCACCGTGCCCAGGGCCAGCAAGTCGGCCAGTGCCTCGAGCCGGGGCCCCTGGCGTGCGGGCAGTTTGCCGCGCTGGCGCAGTTCGGCCCGCAGCGCGAGCATCAGATAGAACACGACGCCCACACCGGCCAGATGCTTGGATGGAAAGCCGCAGCCGGGCTGGTTCGGATTCACGATGGCCCGGGCCTGCGGCAGGGTGGCGCCCGGCAGGTGATGATCGGTGACGATCACCTGCATGCCGGCCGCCTCGGCGGCGGCCACGCCCTCGATACTGCCGATGCCATTGTCCACCGTGATCAGCCAGTCAGGCCGGCCCGCCGGGTGCTGGCAGGCCAGCTCGGCCACGGCCGGCGACAGGCCATAACCGGTCTCGAAGCGATTGGGCACCAGATAGTCCACATCCGCACCCAGTTCGCGCAGCACGCGTATTGCGAGCGCGCAGGCGGTGGCGCCGTCGCAATCGTAGTCGGCGATGATCAGCAGCTTGCGCTGCCCGGCCAGGGCATCTGCCAGCAGCCGGGCCGCCTGCTGTACGTGGGTCATGCGCGCAGGTGCGATCAGGTGTGCCCAGGCATGGGTGTCGGCTTGCGTCAGCCCCCGCGACGCCCAGAGACGGGCCAGCAATGGATGTGCCCCCGCCTCGAGCAGGGCCTGGCACGGTGCCTGCAGGTGCGGGCGATCGACGATCAGCGGCTCGACCACCAGAGGCTCCAGTTGTGAGGGCGCAGGCGGCTGAACCAGCCAGGTCGGATGTTCAGGGTGATGTGTCGTTCGCGGCCGCATAGTGTCAGGTGATCGGGGACTTGCCCCGGCACCCCGAACAGAGTCTTGTCCATGTCGGCCAGCGCCTGCAGCCAGCCGCCCCAGTCCTGGCGCATGGCGAAGTCGCCCAGGCGGTCGTCGATGTGCAGATCCGGGGGCAGTGGGCGTCGCAATTGATCGCGTCGCCCGCCACCATAAAGCCACAGGCTGTTGATCGGGGGCTCGCCCTGCCGGGTTCGCGCCAGGTTGACGGGGTGTTCGAACCACGCCATTTGCAGCGCATTGACAAGCCGGCGCCAGGGGCGGGCCTGGGGCGACTGCGGCCACCAATCATTCACCGCGCTGGCGGCCACCAGGGCGGGGCTTGCGCAATCGATCGCCACGGGCTCGGACCAGGACACGCGCCAGGTGCTGGCCAATGCCGTGGGCTGCAGATCGAGCATGGGGTGATCCTGCAGTTCTGCGCGGGCCGATTCGAGCAGGGCCTGGGCCTGGTCGGGCGTGATGTGCAATGTGCGGGCAGGGAGCAGCGCGGCGCCATCGCGCGAGGGCGCCATGTGGATCAGTTCGGCCAGCCAGATGGGCTCCGACCCGGGCACGCCCGCTTCCGCAGGCAGACGCAGCGGCCCCAGACCTGCGCTAATATGCCCGTCTGGGGTGTAGCCGGTGGCCTGCAACAGCCAGTGCTCTTCGGCGGTGCACCAGGTGTCGGCTGGCGGGCAGGCCACGGACCGTGGCGCCGGGCGCACACTGCGCAGGCATTGCACCAGCGCCGGGGCGCGTGCTTCGAGGTGGGGGGCCAGATCGGCCGCCACTTCGGGCTCTGGCCAGGCACCGGGCAAGAGTATGTGCATGGCGCGATTGTAGAGGATAGGATCGGGGCACGGGGCGATACACATGGCGTATGAATGGTGGATAGGCGCCCGTTATGCGGGTCTGGGGCGTTGGGGGCGACGAAGCGGTGACCGCTTCGTGTCCTTCGTGGCCTTCAGTTCCATGGCGGGCATCGCACTGGGCGTGGCGGCGCTCATCATCGTGCTGTCCGTGATGAATGGCTTTCAGGCCCAGGTGCGCGATCGCATGCTGTCGGTGCTGCCGCACATCGAGCTGATCGTGCCGGGTGTGGGCCATGACGATGTTCTGCAGCATTGGCAAGCGCTGGCCGCACAGGCCGAAGAGCTGCCCGAAGTGCGTGCTGCGGCACCGTTCGTGGCGTCGCAGGCCATGCTGGCGCGTGGCAGGGCCCTGTCCGGGGTGCAGGTCCGGGGGATCGATCCGGCGCTCGAGCCGGAGGTCTCGGATCTGGCCGGGCAGATGGTCGATGGATCGCTCGACAGCCTTGCACCGGGCCGTTATCACCTGATTCTTGGCACCCAGCTCGCACGGTCGCTGGGGGCGGGTGTGGGCGACACGGTCCTGCTGCTGGCCCCGGAAGGTTCCGTCTCGCCTGCCGGGTTTGCGCCGCGCATGCGCCAGTTCACCATCTCGGGCCTGTTTTCCAGCGGCCATTATGAATACGATTCATCGCTCGTCTTCATCGACGTGCAGGACGCCGGCAGGGTGTTCAGGGGCAGTGGCACCAGCGGCGTACGCTTGCGCATCGCCGACATGCAGCAGGCACCCCGGGTGGCTCACGCCCTGCTTGGCGAACTGCCCCCTGGCGTGCTGGCGTCAGACTGGACCCAGAACAACCGCACCTGGTTTGCCGCGGTGCAGACTGAAAAGCGCATGATGTTCCTGATTCTTGCCCTGATCGTCGCGGTGGCGGCGTTCAATCTGCTGTCTTCGCTGGTGATGGCGGTCAAGGACAAGCGGTCGGACATCGCCATCCTGCGCACGCTGGGGGCCACGCCGGGCCAGGTGGCGCGCATTTTCCTGATCCAGGGCGCCCTGATTGGTGTCCTGGGTACCGCCCTGGGGGTGGCGGGGGGGATCCTGGTCGCGGTCCACATCGACGTCATCGTCCCCTGGATCGAGCGCTTGCTGGGCATCCATTTTCTGCCCCAGCAGATCTATTTCATCAGCGAGCTGCCTTCCAATCCACAACTGGCCGACATCGTGGTGATCGCCGGCACCTCGCTGGTGTTGTCACTGCTGGCCACGCTGTACCCCGGCTGGCGTGCCGCGCGCCTGCAGCCGGCCCGGATACTGCGCCATGACTGATGCCCGTACCGTGAACTCCAGTCGCACCGTGGTGCTGCACGCGCGCAGGCTCTGCCGTACCTATGATGAAGGGGCTGGCCGGGTGCCCGTGCTGCAGGACGTGAACCTGCAGGTGCACGCTGGTGAAATGGTCGCCATCGTGGGCGCGTCGGGGTCGGGCAAGAGTACTCTGCTGCACTTGCTGGGGCTGCTCGATGTGCCCGATTCCGGCTCGGTGGATGTTGCTGGCCAGCCGACAGATGGTCTGTCCGAAGCAGCGCGCAGCCATTTGCGCAATCGGGCCCTCGGGTTCGTCTACCAGTTCCACCACCTGCTGCCCGAATTCAGCGCGCTCGACAATGTGGCCATGCCGCTCATCGTGCGTGGCCAGCCCAGGGCCAGGGCACGCGCGGCTGCCGAACGGCTGCTGGCGCGGGTTGGCCTGCAGCAGCGGGCAGGGCATTTTCCGGGGCAGCTGTCGGGCGGCGAGCGCCAGCGGGTGGCGCTGGCCCGTGCGCTGGTGGCCGAGCCCGCCTGCGTACTCGCCGATGAGCCCACTGGCAATCTCGATCGCGAGACGGCCAGAGCCATGTTCGAACTCCTGCTCGACATCAATCGCTCGCTCGGCATGGCCTTCGTGATCGTGACCCATGATCCTGCCCTGGCCGCGCTGGCGCACCGGCAGCTGACCATGGATGCCGGTCGCCTGGATCCGGCATGCTGATCGACACCCATTGCCATCTGGATGCGGGGGCATTCGCTGCGGATCGGCCCCTGGTGCTGGGCCGGGCGCGCCGGGCCGGCGTGCGGGCCATCGTCGTGCCGGCCGTGGCCGTCGCCAACTTCGAGGCCGTCCAGCGCCTGGCCCACGCCACCCCCGGGGTGGGTTATGCCCTGGGCATTCATCCGCTGTATGTTGCCCAGGCCTCCGAGGGGGATCTGGACCGGCTGCAGCAATGCCTGCAGGCGGCTTGCCAGGATCCCAAGCTGCTCGCAATGGGCGAGATCGGTCTGGACTTTTATGCACCCGGGCATGCCGACGCGCCGCATCGGGCCCGCCAGGAACGTTTTTTCGTGCGCCAGCTGCAGCTCGCCGCAGCCCATGACCTGCCCGTGCTCCTGCATGGGCGCAAGGCACAGGACCGGCTGCTCAAGTATCTGCGCCAGGTGTCCGGCGTGCGCGGCATCGCGCACGCATTCAATGGCAGCTTCCAGCAGGCGCAACAATTCATGGCGCGCGGATTTGCGCTCGGCATGGGGGGTGCGCTGACCTATTCGCGCGCCCTGCAGATCCGGCGCCTGGCCAGCCAGTTGCCCTTGTCTGCCCTGGTGCTCGAGACCGATGCACCCGATATGCCGCCCGCCTGGCTCGGGGGGCCCGGTGCCGCAGCCACCGCGCGGCCGCGCAACGAGCCGGCGGAACTGGCGGGGATTGCGCACACGCTGGCGCAGCTGCGCGGGCTGGACACTGCGGATGTGGCGCGCGAATGTGCCCGCAACGCCCTGCGCGTTCTGCCGCGCCTGCAGGCCTTGCTGGCCACGGAGTCGCTGTAGCGCGGCCGGGGTGCCCAAGACTGCGGGATTCCCGCTGTGACTGTGGCAACCGCAGCCACCGGCGGCGCCCCGGATGGCGCCTACCATGATCCCGGAAGCGTTGTCGGGGGTACGACATGGTGGGGCGTCTGGCGGTGATGGCCGGGCTGCTGGGGGTGATTGCAGTCCACGAGATGGCAAGCCTGGCCCCGCGGCCTGCATTGGGCGCGGCGCTGGTGGCCGTGCTTGCGGTTCAGGTGCTGGCGTGGTGGGGAGCACGTGCATGGCCAATGGTCTGGTCTGGCACGCTCTGGCCCGAAATGTGGCCTGGCCTTTCACGCCTGGGCTGGTGTCTGCTCGCCGCCTGGTCGGGTTTCGCGCTGACCACGGTGTGGGCACAGGCGCGGCTTGGCCAGGCCCTGGCCGACGGCAACGTGGATCGGGTCTCGCGGGTCGAACTGCGGGTGGCCAGCCTGCCGCGCCTGCAGCCGGACCGCATCGGTTTCGATGCCGACGTGCTGCATGCGCATCCGGCCGGGGTACCGCAGCGTATCCGGGTGAACTGGGCCGCCACCGGCTGGCGCAGCCCACACGCCGCACCCCGGGCGGCCGATCCACCCTTTCCGGAAGTGCGGCCTGGCCAGGTGTGGCGCATGGCGCTCGTCCTGCGGCCCATCTTCTCCGCGCACAACCCCGGCGGCTTCGACTACGAAGGCCATGTGTTCACACAGGGCCTGCGCGCCGTGGGCACGGTGCGGGGCACGCCCCTGCACCTGCGCGACGACGATTGGCACAGCCTGTCCATCGTGGCTGAGCGCGCGCGCCACGCGGTGCGCAAGGCCATGGCGCCCTGGCTGGTCGAGCGTCGCTATGGCCCGGTCCTGCGGGCGCTGGCCATCGGCGATCAGGATGGCGTGGATGATGCCGACTGGCAGGTCTTCAACCGCTCGGGGCTGACCCATCTGGTCTCGATCTCGGGTTCGCACATCACGATGCTGTCGGGCGCAGCGGCGCTGTTCGTGTCAGCGCTGTGGCGGCGTGCGCGCTGGCGGGGGCGCTGCCTGGCCGAGCACTGGCCGGCGCGCCGGGCCGCTGCGTGCGCCGCGCTCCTGGTGGCCTGGCTGTACTGTCTGTTGGCGGGCTGGGGCGTGCCGGCCCAGCGCACCTTCCTGATGCTCGCCGTCGTGGCGGGCGCACAGGCCTTGCAGTTGCGCCTGAGTCCCAGTCGGGTGCTGGCGCTGGCCGCCGTGCTGGTGGTGGCCTTCGATCCGTGGTCCATCCGTGCCAGCGGATTCTGGCTCTCGTTCATGGCCGTGGCCATCCTGTTTGCGGTCGGCGCAGCGTCGCAGCAGGCCTTGCACGAAGGTGACTCCGCGTCCGCTGGCCCGGGCAACAGGGCGGATGCCAGTTGGCAGCGCACAGTGCGCCTGGCGGTCAAGTTGCAATTGGCCGTCACGTTCGCGCTGGCGCCGGCGCTCGCCTGGCTGTTTCACGAGATTTCCGTGGTCTCGCCGCTGGCCAATGCCTATGCGATACCGCTTATCGAACTCGTGGTCACACCGCTGTCGCTGCTGCTGGCTGCGGTCGCGCTGCTGCCGGGTGCGGATTGGGCGGCGCAGGGTCTCGCCTGGCTGGCGCACGCCGTGCTGCAGGCCATGATGTGGCCGACCGAATGGCTGGCTGCGCTGCCGACCTGGCCGGTGCCGGCCGGCCCGGCCTGGATCTATCTGGTGGCCTTGTGCGGTGCGGGCCTGGCCCTGTATCCGAAGCCCGTCGTGGCAGGCCAGCGCTATTGGCCGTGGCTGGCCTTTCTGCCCATGCTGCTGTGGACGCCGCCACGGCCGGGTTCCGGTGAATGGGATCTGCTGGCGCTGGATGTGGGGCAAGGCAGCGCGGTGCTGATCCAGACGGCGCGCCACACGTTGCTGTTCGATGCGGGTGCCCGTCACGCCCGCGATTCGGAAGAGGGCTCGCGCACTGTGCTGCCCGCGCTCAGGGCGCTGGGGATCACCCGGCTCGATGCCCTGATCGTTTCGCACGCCGATCTGGATCATGCGGGTGGGGTGTCGGGCGTGCTTCAGGGCATTCCAGTTGAACAGAGCTTCGCCTCGTTCGATCTCCAGAACTGGCTGCAGGCCGAGGCGCGCAAACTGCAGGCGGGGGTACCACCCGGGCCACTGGCGATGGTGCCCTGCCTGTTCGGCAGCCATTGGGTCGTCGATGGCGTCGCGTTCGAGTTTCTCTGGCCTCTCGATCAGCGGGCCGTGCGCAAAGGCAATGCGGCCAATGAAGGCAGCTGTGTCTTGCGGGTGCGCGGCGCGCGGCACGGCGCGCTGCTGACCGGGGACATCGAACGGCAGGCCGAAGCTGCCCTGGTACACCGCGGGTTGGGCGCAAGCGACGTGGTCGTGGCCGCCCACCATGGCTCGCGGACCTCTTCGACGGCGGCGTTTGTCGAGGCCAGTGTGCCAGGACATGTCCTCATCCAGGCCGGGCGCTGGAACCGGCACGGGCATCCGGATCGTGCCGTCGTGCGCCGGTGGCAGCGCGCCGGCGCACGCATCTGGCGCACGGACCGGCAGGGCGCCATCATGGCACACTCGCGCATGCGGGGGCTCTCGGTGTACAGTGTGCTGGAGTCGTCACGCCGATACTGGCATGGGCGGCGCGGGTAAGGTCAGGCCGATCTTGCGCAAATAGGTCAGATCGGCGATCATGCGTCAGACGTCCAAAAGACGGCTTGCAGCCTTGCGTGCCCTGTTTCGGGGCATGTCCGGGCCTGTCATAAATCCACAAGATTTTCATGACCATGACACAGACACCACTCGAATTCTATGTGCCCGAACCGTCCGGGCGCCCCGGGCAGACTACCGATTTCTCCTACCTGCGTCTGCAACCGGCAGGTCAGGCCCGCAAACCCCCCATCGACGTCCTGCCTTACGACACCCGCGATCTGGCCCAGGGTTTCATCCGGGTGCTGGATGACAACGGCCAGCCGCAAGGCCCCTGGGCCGACGATGCGCCCGACGACGACACGCTGCGCAAGGGCATGAGGGCCATGGTCTGCACGCGCATCTTCGATGCGCGCATGGTGATTGCGCAGCGGCAGAAAAAGACGTCGTTCTACATGCAGTGCCTGGGTGAAGAGGCCATCAGCATCGGCCAGGCTCTGGCCCTGCGCCCCGATGACATGCATTTCCCGTCGTATCGTCAGCAGGGCCTGCTGATCGCGCGCGACTACGACCTGTTCGACATGATGTGCCAGGTTTTCTCGAACGACCAGGATCCGCTCAAGGGTCGCCAGTTGCCCATCATGTACTCGGTGCCCGAAAAGGGCTTCTATTCGATCTCCGGCAACCTGGCCACGCAGATGCCACAGGCGGTGGGCTGGGCCATGGCATCGGCCATCAAGGGCGATACCCGCATCGCCTGCGGCTGGATCGGTGATGGCGCGACAGCCGAGTCCGACTACCAGACCGCCTTGCTCTTCGCGCACGTGTACCGTGCGCCGGTGATCCTGAACGTGATCAACAACCAGTGGGCCATTTCCACTTTCCAGGCCGTGGCCGGGGGCGAGAACACGACCCTGGCGGCGCGCGGCATCGGCTCGAATGTGGCCTCGCTGCGGGTCGATGGCAACGACTTTCTGGCCGTGCATGCGGTATCGCGCTGGGCGGCGAAGCGGGCGCGCAGCAATTTCGGCCCCACCCTGATCGAATGGATCAGCTACAGGGCCGGGCCCCACTCGACCTCCGATGACCCATCAAAGTACCGTCCGGCCGATGACTGGTCGCGCTTTCCCCTGGGCGATCCCATCATCCGCCTGAAGCAGTACATGATCGCACGTGGCATCTGGTCCGAAAAAGAGCACCAGGCCCTGCAGAAGTCCTGCGAGGCCGAAGTGGTGGCTGCCCAGAAGAAGGCCGAGGCCCACGGCACGTTGGCCACGGGGCGCACGAGCAGCGTGGCCACCATGTTCGAGGATGTGTACAAGGACATGCCGCTGCACCTGCGGCAGCAACGCCAGCAAATGGGGGTGTGAGCATGGCCCACGAAAAATCCCGTACCCGCGCCATGACCATGATCCAGGCCTTGCGCTCGGCCATGGATGTCATGCTCGAGCGCGATGACAACGTCGTGGTCTTTGGTCAGGACGTCGGTTACTTCGGTGGGGTATTCCGCTGCACCGAAGGCCTGCAGGCCAAATATGGCTCGATGCGCGTATTCGATTCGCCCATCTCCGAAAGCGGCATCGTGGCCACGGCCATCGGCATGGGGGCCTACGGCCTGCGGCCGGTGGTCGAGATCCAGTTTGCCGACTATTTCTATCCGGCCGCCGATCAGATCTTTTCCGAGGCGGCGCGAATCCGCTACCGTTCGGCGGGCGGCTACACCGCGCCGCTGACCATACGCATGCCCTGTGGCGGTGGCATCTTCGGTGGCCAGACCCACAGCCAGAGCCCCGAGGCCCTGTTCACGCATGTCACGGGCCTGCGTACGGTCATGCCTTCGAACCCCATCGATGCCAAGGGGCTGCTCATCAGTGCCATCGAGAATGACGATCCGGTCATTTTCCTCGAACCCAAGCGGCTGTACAACGGCCCCTTCGATGGTCACCACGACCAGCCGGTGGTGCCCTGGTCCAAGCACCCTCTGGGCAATGTACCCGAAGGCTATTACACGGTGCCGCTCGATTCGGCTGCCGTCTACCGCGAAGGGCGTGAACTCACGGTGCTCACCTACGGCACCATGGTGTACGTGGCCGAGGTGGCGGCACTGGATGCCGGCATCGAGGCCGACATCATCGATCTGCGCAGTCTCTGGCCACTCGATCTCGAGACCATCCTGAATTCGGTGCGCAAGACCGGCCGCTGCGTGGTGGTGCACGAGGCCACCCGCACCGGCGGTTTTGGTGCCGAACTCTGTGCGCTGGTACAAGAGCACTGCTTTTATTATCTCGAGGCCCCCATCGCGCGGGTCACGGGCTGGGACACACCCTATCCGCATTCGCATGAATGGGCATATTTTCCCAGTCCGCGGCGGGTGGCCGAAGCGTTCAAACGCGTGTTCCAGGAGGCATGATGGGTATACATATCATCAAGATGCCGGATATCGGTGAAGGCATTGCAGAGGTCGAACTGGTCGAATGGCACGTGCAGGCCGGCGATGCCGTGGTCGAGGATCAGGTGCTCGCCGACGTCATGACCGACAAGGCCACGGTCCAGGTGCCGTCGCCGGTGAACGGCAAGGTGCTGGCCCTTGGCGGGGTCGTGGGCGAGGTGATGGCCGTGGGCTCCGAATTGATCCGTCTCGAGGTCGAGGGCGAAGGCAACGTCCCGGCCGGGCAGGCGGGCGCTGCGCCCGTGCGCGCCACCGCGGCCAGCCAGGCGGGCCATGGGTCCGCTGCGGGCGCACAGCCCGCGCCTGCCGGGTCCGTGCCGGGGCCTGCTGCGACGGCGTCCGGGCCTGTGGCAGCGGCGTCCGGGTCTGCTGCGAAGGGGGCCGAGGCGGCACCACAGGCAGGATCGGAATCATCCGCTGGCGGCGCGCGGCCACAGACGGCCACGGCGCGCGCAACCGCCACACCTGCAATGGCTGCCGTGCCGCCAGCGGCTCTGGCGCCGGCGCGTCCGCAGGGGCAGCGGCCCCTGGCGTCGCCCGCGGTGCGTCGGCGGGCCTGGGATCTGGGCATCACCCTGCAATATGTGCCGGGCAGTGGCCCGGCAGGGCGCATCACCCACGGCGATCTCGATGCCTGGCTGGCACGGGACCGCAACGACACCGGCCCACGCACGGCCAGTGTGCAATACCTTGCACAGAACGAAGAGACTACCGTGCCGGTCATCGGGCTGCGGCGCAAGATCGCTCAGAAAATGCAGGAAGCCAAGCGCCGCATTCCGCATTTCACCTACGTCGAGGAAATCGATGTCACCGAACTCGAAAGCCTGCGGGCGCGTCTGAACACGCGCTACAGCACCGAGCGGGGCAAGTTGACCCTGCTGCCATTCCTGGCCCGTGCCATGGTCCTGGCCCTGCGCGAGTATCCGCAGATCAATGCGCGTTTCGATGATGATGCGGGCGTGGTCACCCAATATGCCGCGGTTCACCTGGGGGTTGCGGCCCAGACGCCGGCCGGGCTGATGGTACCTGTCGTGCACCACGCCGAGACGCTCGATCTGTGGTCGTGCGCCGCCGAGATCGCGCGCCTGGCCGAGGCTGCCCGTCAGGGCAGGGCGGCACGCGATGAACTCACCGGGTCCACCATCACGCTCACCAGCCTGGGGGCCCTGGGGGGCATCGTCTCCACGCCGGTCATCAATCATCCCGAAGTGGCCATCGTCGGGGTCAACCGCGTGGCCGAGCGCCCCGTGTTGCAAAATGGCCAGGTGGTGGCGCGCAAGCTGATGAACCTGTCCTCGTCCTTTGATCACCGCGTGGTCGATGGCCAGCATGCCGCTGAATTCATCCAGGGCATGCGCCGTTACCTTGAGTGCCCGGCCCTGTTGTTTGTGGAGTGAACCCTGATGGCCAATCCTGTCCAAACCACCCTGCTCATCATCGGCGGCGGCCCGGGCGGCTATGTTGCCGCCATACGGGCCGGGCAACTCGGCATCCCCACGGTGCTGGTCGAGGCATCGGCGCTGGGGGGCACGTGCCTGAACATCGGCTGCATCCCGTCCAAGGTGCTGATCCACGTGGCCGAGCAGTTTCATGCAATCCAGGCACAGGCCGGTGACTCTCCCCTGGGCATCCGGGTGGGTGCGCCGGACATCGACATCACCGCGAGCGTGGCCTGGAAAAACGGCATCGTCAAGCGGCTGACCCAGGGTGTGGGGGCGCTGCTCAAAAAACACAAGGTGACGGTGATTCAGGGGCGCGCGCACATCGTGGACGGCAAGACCGTGGATGTGGACCCGGCCCTGCGGGGCAGGGCGGGCGCGCCGCAGCGCATACGCTGTGAACACCTGCTGTTGGCCACCGGTTCCGAGCCGATGGCCTTGCCGTTCATGCCGTTTGGCGGCCGGGTCATTTCATCCACCGAGGCCCTGTCACCGAAGAAGCTGCCAGCGTCCCTGGCCGTGGTCGGGGCCGGCTACATCGGGCTCGAACTGGGCACGGCCTATCGCAAGCTCGGGGTCCAGGTCGACGTGATCGAAGCGCAGGACAGGCTGCTGCCCGTGTACGACGCCGAACTGTCCAGGCCTGTTGCGGCGAGCCTCAAGGCCCTGGGCGTGGGTGTGCATGTGGACACCCGGGTATTGGGCCTGAGCGACGACGGCAAGGCATTGCGGCTGCAAAAGGGCAAGGGCGACGAAACCCGGCTCGAGGCCGAGCAGGTTCTGGTGGCCGTGGGGCGCACGCCGCGCAGCCGGGGCTTCGGGCTCAGTTCCCTGATGCTCGACATGGATGGCGAGGCCGTGCGTACCGACACGCGCTGTCGTACCTCCATGACGGGCGTCTGGGCCATTGGTGATCTCACCGGCGAGCCCATGCTCGCGCATCGCGCCATGGCCCAAGGTGTCTGCGTGGCCGAGCAGATCGCCGGCCAGACGCGATACTTCACGCCCGAGGCCATACCTGCGGTATGCTTTACGGATCCCGAGGTGGTGACCGCCGGGCTCTCGCCGCAGCAGGCGGCCGAGGCCGGCGTGGATTACCTCGAAGCCAGCTTTCCGCTGGCAGCCAACGGGCGCGCCATGACCCTGCAGTCCACGGACGGGTTTGTACGGGTGGTGGCGCGCAAAGACAATCATTTGCTGCTGGGCTGGCAGGCCGTGGGGCGGGGGGTATCCGAAATGGCCGCTGCCTTTGGCCTGTCGCTCGAAATGGGCGCGCGACTCGAAGATGTGGCGCATACCATTCACGCCCATCCCACGCAGGGCGAAGCCGTTCAAGAGGCCGCCTTGCGTGCGTTGGGCCAGGCCCTGCACGTCTAAGGAGAAGCATCATGTCCGAATCAGCCCAGGTCGCGCAGCCGCGTCTTGAACATGTCACGTGCGCGAGCCGCTCGGGCCTGCACCGCATGGCGTATTGGGAGTGGGGCGATCCCGCCAATGATCGCGTCCTGCTGTGCGTACATGGGCTGACCCGGTCCGGGCGCGACTTCGATCACCTGGCCCGCGCCCTGCAGGGCGAGTATCGGGTGATCTGCCCGGACGTGGCCGGGCGGGGGCGTTCCGACTGGCTGATCGATCCGGCCAATTACATCGTGCCGCAGTACGTATCCGACATGGTCACCTTGCTGGCACGCGTGCAGGCGCGCCAGGTCGACTGGGTGGGCACCTCCATGGGCGGGCTGATCGGCATGGTGCTGGCGGGCGCCGTGGCGGCCTCGCCAGCGCGGCGCCCGGATCGCGGGGCATGGGGGCTGGGCCATGCAGCCGACATCCCGCTCGGTCGCATGGTCTTCAACGATATCGGCCCCGCGCTCGATCTCGATGGCTTGAGCCGCATTGCCGACTACGTGGGTGAAGACCGCCAGTTCAAGGATTTTTCCGATGCGGTGGCCTATGTGCGCAGCACGTCCGCTGGCTTTGGTCCGCATGACGAACAGGGCTGGGCCGAACTCACCGAGCACGTGTTCAACGAGCAAGACGGCCAGTGGGTCAAGCACTATGACCTGCGTCTGGCGCAGCCTTTCGCCAGCCAGACGCCCGACGCTCTCGCAGGTGCCGAAAAAGTCCTGTGGCGTGCCTGGGACCACCTACCCGGGCCGGTGCTCGTCTTGCGGGGCCAGGACTCCGATATTCTTCCGGAACCCATTGCCCAGGAGATGTTGAAGCGCAATTCGCAGGCCCGCTGCGTGGAGTTTGCAGGGGTGGGGCATGCGCCGACCCTGCGCAGTGCCGATCAGATCGCCGCGGTACGGAGCTTCCTGCTGGCATAGGTCGGAGGGGGGCACTGCGGCGTGGCGTTCAATGTCGATCTGCACAGTCATTCCCGGGCCTCGGATGGCGTACTGCCACCCGCCGGGGTCGCGGCGCGCGCGGCAGCAAATGGGGTGCAGGTCTGGGCGCTGACCGACCACGACGAAACCTGCGGCCTGGCCGAGGCGGACCGGGCGGCTATGGCGCTGGGCATGGCGTTCATTCCCGGGGTCGAGATCTCGGTGACCTGGGGCGGGCATACGGTGCACGTGCTGGGCTTGAATGTCGATCCTGCCGATGCGGCCCTGGCGGCGGGGCTGGCTCAGGTTCGTCTGGCGCGCAACCAAAGGGCCCGCCTCATTGCCGACCGGCTGGCGGCCCATGGCATTGGGCATGCCTTGCAGGGGGCCCTGGCGCAGGCAGGCAACCCCGAACTCATGGGCCGCCTGCACTTTGCCCGCTTTCTGGTCGAACAAGGCCATTGCCAATCCGTGCAGCAGGCGTTCGACCGCTATCTGGGTGAAGGCCGGCGTGCCTTCGTGCCCGTGCGCTGGGCCGGCCTCGAGGCTGCCCTGGGCTGGATCCATGGTGCAGGCGGCAAGGCCGTCATGGCCCATCCCTGGCGCAACCGGCATACGCCGGTGCAGCAAGCGGCGCTCTTTGACGCCTTCCGGGATCTGGGCGGACAGGGGCTCGAGGTCATGTCCGGGCCTCGTGCGGGGTCCGGGCAGGATGCCTGGCCGCGGCTGGCCGCGCGCTATGGCTTTGAAGGGTCGCGTGGATCGGACTTCCATGCGCCCGGGGCCGGGCAGTTCGATCTGGGCTGCATGCCCGATCTGCCCCCGGGTCTGACGCCGGTGTGGCACGATTGGGTATGATGCGCCCAACGCGCTGGTGCAAATGCGCGCAAATGGCGCAGGTGCCTGGAGTGCAGTGATGAACAAGGCTTTTGTCAAAGAAACAGACCACGATGATGCAGACGATCTGCCCGAGATCCAGACCCTGCCGGCGGGCGTCAAGAACTACATCACGGCCGATGGCTACAGGGCACTGAATGACGAACTCATGCATCTCATGAACACCGAGCGTCCCGAGGTGGTCTCGGTGGTGTCGTGGGCGGCATCCAATGGCGATCGCTCAGAGAACGGCGATTACATCTATGGCAAGAAGCGCCTGCGCGAGATCGATCGGCGCATCCGCTTCCTGACCCGCCGGCTGGCCGAGGCCGAAGTCGTCGATCCGGCGCAGCAACCCAATCGGGACCAGGTGTTCTTCGGTGCCACGGTCACTTACTGTCCGGCAGATGGCGAGGACACGACGGTGACCATCGTCGGGGTGGACGAGGCCGAGCCGCTGGCCGGGCGCATCAGCTGGATATCGCCGGTGGCCAGGGCGCTGCTGCGGGCGCATGTGGGCGATACGGTCAGTCTGCGTACGCCTGCGGGCATACAGGAACTCGATATACTTGATGTAGAGTATCCCGACCCGTGAACGATCTTCGGGGGGCCGGCTAAAATAAGCCATTCATTGCTGTCTGCGAGCCTGCTGTCGTGTCCTCCATCCTGATTCTCCCGGGCTCTGCCGCCCTGTCGGATTTTCGCCGTGATCGCCTGTTGCGTGAACTCAACGATCAGGGGGTGGCCCTGGCCGGCCTGCAGGCGGCCGCCCGTTATTTCGTGCAGTTCGATGCCACCCTCTCAAAGAGCGAGCAGGCCCGTCTGCAGGCCTTGCTGGCTGATGGCCGGCCCGCCCCTGCGCCGGTGGCCGAGCGGCATGTGGTCAGCGTGCTGGTGATCCCGCGCCCGGGTACGGTCTCGCCCTGGTCAAGCAAGGCCACCGATATCGCCCATCATTGTGGCCTGGGCAGCGTACGCCGCATCGAGCAGGCCGTACGCTATGAATTCTGGCCACAGAGCGGCCTGCTGCGCGGCAAGGGGCTGAGTATCGAGCAGCAGCACAAAGTGGCCACCCGCTTGCATGACCGCATGACCCAGGCCGTGGTGCCTGCGGATTTCGATGGCGTGGCCTTGTTCGAATCCATGCCCGGCAAGCCGCTGGCTACGCTCGACGTACAGGCACGCGGGCGGGTCGCGCTCGAAGAGGGCAATCTGGCCATGGGGCTGGCGCTGTCGGATGACGAAATCGACTATCTCATGCGTGCCTTTCATGATCTGGGGCGTGACCCCACCGATGTCGAGCTGATGATGTTCGCCCAGGCCAACAGCGAGCACTGCCGCCACAAGATTTTCAATGCCCACTGGGTGATCGATGGCCAGGCGCATGGCAACAGCCTGTTCGACATGATTCGAGCCACGCATGCCGCACAGCCGCGCGGTACCGTCGTGGCGTATTCCGACAACGCAGCCGTCATGGAAGGTGGCCCGGCCCAGGTGTTTCACGCGGGGCCGAATGGCACCACCTACGGGCGCCATGGCATCACGGCGCATGTGCTCATGAAGGTCGAGACCCATAATCACCCCACGGCCATTGCACCGTTTCCGGGGGCTGCAACCGGGGCCGGAGGCGAAATTCGCGACGAGGGGGCCACGGGGCGTGGCTCGCGTCCCAAGGCGGGCCTGACCGGGTTTACCGTGTCCGCCCTGCGGCTCGATGACCAGCCCGAGCCCTGGGAACCCCCCTCGAGCGCGCCGGATCGCATTGCCTCGCCGCTGGATATCATGGTGCAGGGGCCCATTGGGGCGGCGGCGTTCAACAATGAATTCGGGCGCCCGAATCTGCTGGGCTATTTTCGTGTTTTCGAGGCGCATCACGCGGGTGTTCATTGGGGCTATCACAAGCCCATCATGCTGGCTGGCGGTCTGGGCCAGATCGACGCCTGCCAGGCCACCAAGCTGGGCATCCCGGCCGGGGCGCTGCTGGTGCAGCTGGGCGGGCCCGGCATGCGCATCGGCATGGGCGGTGGGGCAGCCTCCAGCATGGGGGTGGGCAGCAACACGCAGGCGCTCGATTTCGACTCCGTGCAGCGCGGCAATCCCGAAATGCAGCGGCGCGCTCAGGAAGTCATCGATCGTTGCTGGCAACTGGGCGAGGGCAACCCGATTCTCGCCATCCATGATGTCGGTGCAGGCGGGCTGTCCAACGCGTTCCCTGAACTGGTGAATGATGCCGGGCGAGGGGCCGAGTTCGAGCTGCAGCGCGTGCCGGTGCAGGAATCCGGCCTGTCTCCGGCCGAGATCTGGAGCAACGAATCGCAAGAGCGCTATGTACTGGCCCTGCGCCCCGACGATCTGGGCCGGTTCGCGGCACTGGCCGGGCGCGAACGCTGTCCGTTTGCGGTGGTTGGCGTGGCGACCGAAGCGTGTCGCCTGCGGGTCACCGACGGCCTCGGCCTGCCTGGCCTCGATCGGCCCGCTGCAGTGCCTGCTGCAGACCTGTCCGGCATCCCCCAACAGCCGGTCGATATTCCGCTTGAAGTGATTCTGGGCAAGCCGCCGCGCATGCAGCGTGAAGCGGTACGCGCGGCCTGGTCGGGCACAGACCCGGAACTGGCGGACATCGATCTGGCCGAGGCCATCGAGCGCGTGCTGCGTCACCCCTCGGTCGCGGACAAGTCCTTCCTGATCACCATCGGTGATCGCACGGTGGGCGGGCTCACGGTCCGTGATCCCATGGTGGGCCCCTGGCAGGTTCCGGTGGCCGACTGCGCCGTGACGCTGCGCGATTACGAAGGGGTGGCCGGCGAAGCCATGGCCCTGGGAGAGCGCACGCCGCTGGCGATCATCGACGCGCCGGCCTCGGGGCGCATGGCCGTGGCTGAGGCGCTCACCAACCTGGCGGCTGCGCCCGTGGCCCGGCTCGAGGACATCAAGCTGTCGGCCAACTGGATGGCGGCATGCGGCGAGCCCGGTCAGGATGCGGCACTGTATGACACGGTGGCCGCCACAAGCGACTGGTGCCAGGCGTTGGGCCTGTCGATTCCGGTAGGCAAGGATTCATTGTCCATGCGCACCCGATGGGATGATGACGCGGGCACGCACCAGGTCGTCTCGCCGGTGTCTCTGGTGGTCACGGCGTTCGCGCCGGTGGCTGACGTGCGCGGTACCCTCACGCCGCAGCTGGATGCCTCAGCCGGGCCGTCGGTGTTGCTGCTCATCGACCTGGGCGAGGGCCGTCAGCGCCTGGGAGGGTCGATCCTGGCGCAGGCCTATGGCACCATCGGTGCCGAAGCGCCCGACCTGCACGAAGCGGCCTTGTTGCGCGCCGGCTTCCTGGCGGTGCGCGAAATGGCGGCACGGGGCTGGCTGCTGGCCTGTCACGACCGCTCGGACGGCGGCCTGCTGGCCTGTGCGGCTGAAATGGCATTTACGGGTCGGCTGGGCGTATCGCTGAATCTGGACATGCTGACCCTGGATCCGCTCACCGATGACGCGGGCGATTACAAGATCAAGAACGACCAGGTCGCCATGCTGCACCACGACCGCAACCTGCGCGCGTTGTTCAACGAAGAGGCGGGCTGGCTGTTGCAGGTGCCGCGTGAACGCCGCGACGAGATCCTGCACTATCTGCGCCAGGCGGGGCTTGGGCACTGTACGCAGGTGGTGGGCATGCCCAACGATCGGCGCGAACTGCAGATTTTTCGCGATGGCGCGATCGTCTATCACCGCCCCCTGGCCGAGCTGGGCAGCATCTGGGCTGAACCGGGCAGGCGCATACGGTTGCACCGCGATCATCCGGACTGTGTCCAGGCAGAGCACGCGCTCTGGCAGGATACCGAAGATCCGGGGCTGGGGGCGCGGGTGCAATTCGACCCCCAGGAAGACATTGCGGCGCCGTTCATTGCAACCGGTGTGCGGCCCCGCGTGGCCATATTGCGCGAACAGGGCTGCAACAGCCAGGTCGAAATGGCCTGGGCCTTCGATGTGGCTGGCTTTGAAGCGCTGGATGTGCACATGTCCGACCTGCTCGAGGGGCGGGCCCGGCTCGCCAGCGTGCAGGGGCTGGTTGCCGTGGGCGGCTTCAGTTTCGGTGACGTTCTGGGCGCGGGCGAGGGCTGGGCACGCAGCATCCGCTACAACCCGGTGCTGCTCGACGCCTTCACGGCCTTTTTCGCACGCCCCGATACGTTTGCACTGGGCGTATGCAACGGCTGCCAGATGATGGCGGCCCTGGCCGACCTGATACCAGGTGCCGAACATTGGCCCCGCTTCACCCGCAATCAGTCCGAGCAATACGAAGCGCGGCTGTCCATGGTCGAGATCACGGACTCGGCTTCGCTGTTTTTTTCGGGGATGGCCGGCATGCAGGCACCGATTGCGGTCGCCCATGGCGAAGGGCGGGCCGATTTCTCGCGTCAGGGTGAGCCGGCCCGGGTTGCGCTGGCGATGGGCTACGTGGACACCCGCGGCCAGCGCACGCAAGCCTATCCGGCCAACCCCAATGGCAGCCCGCAGGGCCTGGCGGGCGTGACTACGGCGGATGGCCGGTTCACCGTCATGATGCCGCATCCCGAGCGGGTCGTGCGCAATCTGAATCTGTCGTGGCGGCCATCATCGTGGGGCCCGGCCGATCGTGCCGAGGCATCCCCGGCGCATGGCGGGTTCAGCCCCTGGATGCGCATGTTCCGCAATGCACGTGTCTGGCTGGGGTGAGGTGGGGCCTGGGCGTGTGGTGCGGCACGCTATAATCGATCTTTGTGCGGAGTTGTTCCATGCGTCTCATCAAGAAAGCCCTGACCTTCGACGACGTCCTGCTGGTCCCGGCCTATTCCCAGATCCTGCCGCGCGACGCGCGCCTGGGCACCCAGCTCACACGCACCATCCAGCTGAACATTCCGTTGGTGTCAGCGGCCATGGATACCGTGACCGAATCTCGCCTGGCCATCGCCATGGCCCAGGAAGGCGGCATCGGGATCATCCACAAGAACCTCAGTGCAGATGCCCAGGCGCGCGAAGTCGCACGCGTCAAGCGACATGAATTCGGCATCGTCATCGATCCGGTCACGGTCACCCCCACCATGAAAGTGCGCGATGCCATCGCGCTGCAGCGTCAGCATGGCATCTCGGGTCTGCCGGTGGTCGAGGCCGGCAAGCTGGTGGGCATCGTGACCAATCGCGATCTGCGGTTCGAAGATCGCCTCGACGTGTCCCTGCGCGAAGTCATGACACCACAAGAGCGCCTGGTCACGCTGCGCGAAGGTGCGACACTCGAAGAAGCCCAGGCACTCATGCACAAGCACCGTCTCGAGCGGGTGCTCATCGTCAACGAACAGTTCCAATTGCGCGGTCTGGCCACCGTGAAGGACATCGTCAAGAACACCGAACACCCCCTGGCCTGCAAGGATGCGCATGGCCAGTTGCGCGTGGGCGCCGCGGTAGGCGTGGGTGAAGGCGCCGAAGAGCGCGTAGAGAAACTGGCGGCTGCGGGTGTGGATGTCATCGTGGTCGATACGGCCCACGGTCATTCCGCGGGGGTGCTCGACCGGGTGCGCTGGGTCAAGAAGCACTATCCGCGCATTCAGGTGATCGGCGGCAACATTGCCACCGCGGCGGCTGCACTGGCGCTGGCCGAAGCCGGTGCCGATGCCGTCAAGGTGGGCATCGGCCCCGGTTCCATCTGTACCACCCGCGTCGTGGCCGGGGTCGGGGTGCCACAGATCACCGCCATCTCCGATGTCGCCCAGGCCCTCAAGGGATCCGATATTCCGCTCATCGCCGATGGCGGCATCCGCTATTCGGGCGACGTCGCCAAGGCCCTGGCTGCAGGGGCGTCCAGCTGCATGATGGGCAGCATGTTCGCCGGCACCGAAGAAGCGCCCGGCGAAGTGGTGCTGTTCCAGGGCCGCTCGTACAAGTCGTACCGGGGCATGGGCAGCCTGGGGGCGATGGCCGACGGTTCGGCCGACCGCTACTTCCAGGATCCCACGAACAACCTCGAGAAGCTGGTGCCCGAAGGCATCGAAGCCCGCGTGCCTTACAAGGGCAGCGTGATCGCCATCATGTATCAGCTGGTCGGGGGTATCCGGGCAGCCATGGGGTATTGTGGCTGTGCCACCATCACAGACCTGCATGCGCAAGCCGAGTTCGTCGAAATCACCGCATCCGGCGTGCGCGAATCACACGTGCACGACGTGCAGATCACCAAGGAAGCCCCCAACTATCGGGCCGACTGATCCTTCGGCGGGGGTGTGCCGGTGGGCCCGGGGCTTTGCTGCAGCCTGAGGATCGGCACTGTACCGGCCACCAGGCTTGCGGCCCCCACCGCCAGCGAAAATTCCAGTGGCGCGCCCAGCCATTCGTGCGTGAGGCTGAAAAACAAGGGGCCCGCCAGCTGGCCCACGGCAAAGGATGCCGTCATGGCTGCCATTTGCTGTTTCACGATGCCCCGGTCGACAATGGCTTGTGCCTCTTGAAAGCCCACCATGGTGATGACGACGAACGTGCTGCCTATGCAGCATGCGGCAATCAGAATGGGGGTCAGGGTATGCCAGAAAATTGGCAATATGAGCCCCAATGCCATGACGCCGTGCGAGGCAGCCCAGATCTGGGTGCGGGTGTAGCGCCGGATCAGAACGAACGACACCAGCAGGGTGGCCAGGGCACTGGCCAGGCCCAGTACAGGCCAGGCCAGACTGAACAGCCAGGGGTCTGGTACCATTTCACGGGCCTGCGCAGGCAGGAACGTGGCGGGCAGAATATAGCCGAAACCAAATACCCCGTAGCACAGGATCAACCCCCAGTGCAGGCTGACGGGTCTGTCTGCTGCAGACAATGCGGCGTGATTTCCGGGTGTGCAGGCAGCCTTCCGTACGCCGCTGGCCGGTCGATGCGTTGCTGCAGGTGCAGTCCGCCGAAGGTCTTCATGCCACATGGATGATGCGCCCGCCAGCGCAACCAGAGCGGCTGCGGCCTGCCACAGCCAGGCTGCGGACGAAGAAGCGCCCAGCATGATGAGCACCATGCACGCCAGCCCCGCGAACATGATGCCGAACCCCACCCCGGAGAACATCACGCCGCCCAGGTGCGGGCGCCCCTGGGCGGCAAGGCGCGCCAGCCCGAGGGCTGCGACACCAATCAGGACAAAGGCACTGGCTACGCCAGCCAACAGGCGCCATGCCAGCCAGCCCAGCCAGTGGCTGTCGAGTCCCATGGCCGCGGTGGAGAGGACGACCAGCCACATGCCGCTCTGCAGCAATCGGGCGGGTGTCCAGCTCAGTCGAGTGACAAACAGGGCGCCCAGCAAGTAGCCGAGATAGTTGGCGCTGGCCAGCCAGCCGCCTTGCGACAGACTGATCCCCTGATCCACCTGCATCATGGGCAGGATGGGGGTGAATGCAAACCGGCCTATGCCCATGGCCACAGCCAATGCGAGAAAGCCGGCCAGCGGCAGGGGCGTGCGGAGCAGGGGTGAAGCCATCGACAATATCTCCTTTCAGGCGGTACTGTACCGTGCCAGCAGGCGCTTGTGCCAATGGGTTACATTAACGGCTTGGATCAGCCCCGGACACATTCACCATGCATCAGCGCCTTCTCATCCTGGATTACGGTTCCCAGGTCACCCAGCTCATTGCCCGTCGCATTCGCGAGGCCGGGGTGTATTGCGAAATCCAGCCAGGCGATGTCGATGCCGCGTTCATCCAGGACCAATCCGCGCAGGGGTTGAAGGGCATCATTCTGTCTGGCGGGCATGCCTCGGCGTATGCCGATGAATCCATCAAGGTACCGTCAGCCGTATTCGAGGCGGGTGTGCCGGTGCTCGGCATCTGTTACGGCATGCAGGCCATGGCCCTGCAACTGGGTGGCGAAGTGCGGTTTTCCGACCAGCGTGAGTTCGGCTATGCCGAGGTGCGCGCACATGGCCATACGCGCTTGCTCGACGGTCTGCAGGATTTCGCCACAGCCGAAGGCCACGGCATGCTGAAGGTCTGGATGAGCCATGGCGACAAGGTGACCCGCCTGCCGCCCGGTTTTGTGCGCATGGCATCGACCCCGAACTGCGACATCGCGGCCATGGCCGATGAGCAGCGGGGCTTCTATGGCGTCCAGTTTCACCCCGAAGTGACTCATACCCTGCAGGGCAAGGCGATCCTGCAGCGGTTCGCAATCGATATCTGTGGCTGCTCAGGTGACTGGAACATGCCCGATTACGTGACCGAGCAGGTGGCCCGCATCCGCGAGCAGGTGGGTAGCGATCAGGTCATCCTGGGCCTGTCGGGCGGTGTGGATTCCTCGGTGGCCGCTGCGCTGATTCACCGGGCCATTGGCGATCAGCTGACGTGTGTGTTCGTCGACCATGGCCTGCTGCGGCTGAATGAGGCCGAACAGGTCATGGAGACCATGTCGACCCACCTGGGCATTCGCGTCATTCATGTCGATGCGGCGGCGCAGTTCATGGGCAAGCTGGTCGGCATCGCCGATCCGGAGGCCAAGCGCAAGACCATCGGCCGCGAGTTCGTGGAGGTTTTCCAGGCGCAGGCGGCCACCATGGCCACTGCCCGCTGGCTGGCGCAGGGCACCATTTATCCGGACGTGATCGAATCGGCCGCCTCCCGCACGGGCAAGGCGGTGGCCATCAAGTCGCATCACAACGTCGGTGGCCTGCCCGATACGCTGAACCTGAAACTGCTCGAACCCCTGCGCGAGCTGTTCAAGGATGAGGTGCGCCAGCTGGGCCTGGCGCTGGGCCTGCCGCCAGCCATGGTGTTTCGTCACCCATTCCCCGGCCCGGGTCTGGGGGTGCGGATCCTGGGCGAAGTCAAGGCAGAATACGCCGAGATGCTGCGCCGTGCAGACGATATTTTCATCACCGAACTGCGCAGCACCATCGATCCGGATACCGGCCAGTCATGGTATGATCTGACCTCGCAGGCCTTCGCCGTATTCTTGCCGGTGAAGTCAGTCGGCGTGATGGGTGACGGCCGCACGTATGACTATGTCGTGGCCCTGCGGGCGGTGCAGACCACCGATTTCATGACGGCCGACTGGGCTGAGCTTCCCTACGCACTACTCAAGAAAGTATCCACACGCATCATCAATGAGGTCCGGGGTATCAACCGGGTGACTTATGACGTGTCGAGCAAGCCGCCTGCGACAATCGAGTGGGAGTGAGGATGTTTCCCATCTGATTGATTTTATTGAATAAAATAAATGCTATTGATGATGTTTCTTGCATGGTCAATGGCATTTTTCATGGTATGCAGTAAGCACGCTATGGCTAAAGTGGACCCCAGAATCGAGACAGCGGTTTAAGCTGTAATCCGAGGAGGAAAACAGCGTGACAGAGGTCAGGAAACGCAAGGTTCACAGCGCGGAATTCAAGGCCAAGGTGGGCATAGAG
>NZ_JBAYPG010000004.1:0-148347 GCF_041677825.1 Castellaniella sp. | reverse complement strand
GCGCAGCTGGCCGGGCCGCTGGAAGACCAGGGGAGCCAAGCGCAAGGCGGCAACGGAAATGAAGTTGCCGGAGTAGGCGCGCATGTCCCTTAAAAGCTGGCCCAGTAGCTGCGGGTCAGTGATGGCGGCGTAGTGGCGGCCGCGCGGTGTCGGCAAGCCACCCGTACGGTTGTTGACGAAATTCTGGGCCGGTTCCAGTACGCCGGTATCCACAGCGTACTGATAGACGTGCTGGACGGCCTCGCGGACACGCTGAGCCGTTTCCAGGTTGCCGCGATCCTTGATGCGATGCAGGCACCGAACGATTTCCGGGGGCCTGATAGTCTCCATCGCTTTGTCACCTACCCACGGGAATACGTGAATCTCCAGGTGACGAGTGACCTTGCTTTTGTAGCCGGCAGACCAGACGCGATCCTTGCTGGCACTTTCGAGCCAGGCGCGCGCCATCAGCTCGAAAGTATTCATCTTGGCGATCCTGGCTTGCTCTTGCTGCTCTCGTCGAGCGTCTTGCGGGTCGATGCCTTGAGCGCGCAGCGCGTTCGCCTCTCTGGTGAGTTCACGTGCCATCGCGAGGGTGATCGTCGGGTAGGCGCCCAGGCCGATCTTGACTTGCTTTTCGTTGGACTTGTAGCGATAGAGCCAGCTCTTGCTGGTTGCGCGAACGCGCAGATAAAGTCCGTCACCGTCGGCCAGCAGGTACTCTTTGGCACTGGGTGAAGCAGTGCGGATCTTCAGATCAGTCAGGAATCCCATTGGAGTCCCCCTTAAGAAAAAACCGGGCTGAAACCAGTCTAGGGGACTCCCTGGGGGACGCGCAAGCTTGGGATTTGTTGAAACTTGATGGAACTTCATGGGTTAAGTTTCTATCCTAACCGCATGATTTCCTTGAGAATTTGGTGCAACTTGAACCTGTTTGGAACAAGCCGTTGGTGCCCGGGGCCGGAATCGAACCGGCACGCCTTGCGGCGGGGGATTTTGAGTCCCCTGCGTCTACCAATTTCACCACCCGGGCAGATGAGGGTGCACATAGCCCCCCCGAGGCAGGTTGGCCATTATACGGCGTTTTTGTCATCCTGAACCTGTCTGCGCCAGGCACCTGGCGTGACGCCATGCGCGGCCCTGAAGCTGCGTGCCATGTGGGCGGCGTCGGCATAGCCGCAATCTGCGGCAAGCACCGACAGCGGCATGCGCGTGTGCCTGAGCTTCCACTCGAGCAGGCGCAGGCGGGCGGCACGCGCCTGTGCCTGCGGCGAACTGCCCAGGTGTTCGCGAAACAGGCGCTGCAGATGCCGCACCGATACCCCCACGCGCTCGGCCAGATGGTCTGCTGACAGGGGCTGCGCGGCATACTGTTCGATCAGCACCAGAGCCCGCTGCAGCGCCGGGGGCACCGGATGCAGTTCGGGGCGGGGCGCGGGTGCCAGCAGGGCACCCGGGCCGGGCTCGGCCTGCTGCAGGCCCAACAGAGCCTGGCGGATGCCCTGCGCGGGCAGGTGGCGGCGCAGAATCTGCAGTACGGTTTCCAGCAGCGCCCCTGTGCCCCCGGCGCAGGTGATGCGGCGGCCATCCTGCACGTGCAGGCGGTCGGTGATCAACTGCCAGGGCTCGAACGCCGGAAAGCGCTGCACGAACGCGGGCCAGTGGGCCGCGTTCAGGCTCAGGCGCCGGCCGTCCAGCAGGCCGGCTTCGGCCAGAACGAACACGGCGCTGCACAGGCCTACCAGATGGCAGCCTGCACGCGCGGCCTGGCGCAGCCAGACATGCAGCCCCGTGCTTGCGGCGCCGGGTTCCGGCGCCTGAGCACCCCCCACCAGAACCACGCAATCGAAGCGCGCCGCCTCGCCCAGCAGACCTTCAGGCACGATCTGCGTGCCATTGGCAGAGCGCACCGGAATCAGGGTATCGGCCACGATCTCGGCGGTACACAGCGGCTGCTCATCAGAGCCACTGGGCAACAGGCCGACCATATCGGCAAAGGGCGCCAGTGCACCCAGGGTGAATTGGGGCATCAGCACGATCCCCATCCGCAAGGGCATTTCCATGAATTCAACCTATATGTCGTTATTATTCAGTTTATAACCAGCCCCTATTCAACGAAAATTATCATTCAAGGAGATCGGAATCAATATACCTGATAATTGTCGTTATTATTCAATAAAAGCGATGGAAACTGGCTAGAATCGACATCGGGACTCGTACAACAGGATTCATCATGGCCTTGTCGGTGTTCGATTTGTTCAAGGTGGGGATCGGGCCCTCCAGCTCGCATACGGTGGGGCCCATGCGTGCGGCGCGCAACTTCGCCCACGATCTGCACAGGCGCGGGCTGCTGCCGCAGCTCGACCGCCTGGCCATCCAGTTGTACGGCTCGCTTGCGGAAACCGGGGCCGGCCACCGCACCGACATGGGCATCATGCTGGGTCTCATGGGCGAAGCGCCCGATACGGTCGATCCTGCAGCCATTCCGGCCAAGATGCAGAAAGTGCACACAAGCGGGCAGCTGGCGGTGTGCGGTCGGCACGCCATAGGGTTTCGACCCGATCGCGTGTTTTCGGCCCGGATCCGGCCCATGCCCGAACACCCCAATGGCATGCGCTTCATGGCCTTCGACGCACAGGGCCAGTCCTTGCTCGATGAGCGTTATGTCTCGATCGGTGGCGGATTCATCCGCGCGCTCGACAGCATGGATACCGACGAGTCGGTACCTGAGCACGCGCCCATGCCGTACCCATTCGCTACAGGCAATGAGCTGATGGAACAGTCCCGCCGGCACGGGCTGAGCATTGCCGGGCTGATGATGGCCAACGAAGCCACCTTGCGCCCGGCGGCCGAGGTACGCCGCGGGGTACTGCAGATCGCCCGGGTGATGGACGAAGCCATCGACCGGGGTTGCGGCCTGCAGGCACCGGTATCGGACGACATCCTGCCGGGGGGGCTGAAGGTGCGCCGTCGGGCGCCGGCCCTGTATCGGCAACTGTTGCACACGCCGCGCAAGCGCGATGACGTGATGTTCGCCATGGACTGGGTCAACCTGTATGCCATGGCCGTCAACGAAGAAAACGCCGCCAGCGGGCGGGTGGTCACGGCGCCCACCAATGGCGCATCGGGGCTGCTGCCCGCGGTGCTGCGCTATTACCGCCGATTCATTGCGGGCTGGTCGGAAGATGGGGTGGTCGATTTTCTGCTCACGGCCGCCGCCATCGGTTTTCTGTACAAGAAGAATGCCTCCATTTCCGGCGCCGAGGTCGGCTGTCAGGGCGAGGTCGGGGTGGCCTGTTCCATGGCGGCGGCCGGTCTGGCAGCCGTATTGGGGGGCACGGTGGAACAGGTCGAAAATGCCGCCGAGATCGGCATGGAACACAATCTGGGGCTCACCTGCGATCCGGTGGGTGGCCTCGTCCAGATCCCCTGCATCGAGCGCAACGCCATGGGGGCCAACAAGGCCATCAATGCCTCGCGTCTGGCGCTGCACGGTAATGGCCAGCACCATGTGTCGCTCGATAATGTCATCGAAACCATGCGCCAGACCGGGGCGGACATGAAGTCCCAGTACAAGGAGACCTCACGCGGGGGGCTGGCGGTGAACGTGGTCGAATGCTAGCGGCACAGCCGACAACACGGCTGGCAGCACAGTCAGCATACTAGCCCGAAGCGGTCACAATCTGCGATCATGGTGGCTTTGGCAATCCGGAGTCACGATGAGCACTGCCACCCCCACACCCGATCACGTCACACACCAGGCGCTGCGCACACGCATCGAACACGATATCGCGCGCTCTGGCCTGATGCAGCATCTGGGCGCGCGCCTGGGCGATGTCGCACCTGGCCGCGTACATATCCACCTGCCGTTTGCTGCCAGCGTCACCCAGCATCTGGGCCTGTTTCACGCGGGTGCCACGGCAACCATCGGCGATGCGGCCGGGGGCTGGGCCGCCCTGACGCTTCAGCCGCCCGGGCATACGGTGCTTACGGTCGAATTCAAGATCAATCTGCTCGCTGCCGGGCAGGGCGAGTCACTCGAAGCCGTGGGCCGCGTCGTGCGCAGCGGCCGCACCCTGACGGTCTGTCAGGTGGACATCTTCGCGCTGCAGGCGGGCGAAAAGACCGCCATTGCGCTGATGCAGCAGACCATCATGGCCATGCCGGAGCGTCAGCCGTGAGCCGCAACATCCCGTTTTCCGTCCTCGATCTGGCCCCTATCCGCGCAGGTGGCGATGCGGCCGAATCCTTCCGCCATTCCATCGATCTGGCCCGGCACGCCGAAGCACTGGGATACCAGCGCTTCTGGATGGCGGAGCACCATGGCATGCCCGGCATTGCCAGTGCCGCCACGGCGGTGCTGATCGGCCACGTGGCTGGCGCCACACAACGCATTCGGATCGGTGCAGGCGGCATCATGCTGCCCAACCACTCGCCCCTGGTGATCGCCGAGCAGTTCGGCACCCTCGATGCCCTGTATCCGGGGCGCATCGACCTGGGCCTGGGCCGCGCACCGGGTTCGGACCAGATCACGGCGCGCGCGCTGCGGCGCAATCTCGCCAGCCACCCGGATGCCTTCCCGGAAGATGTCGCCGAGCTCATGGATTACTTCGCTGGCCGGGGGCCCGTGCCGGCCGTGCCGGGTGACGGCGCGCGGGTGCCCATCTGGATTCTGGGCTCGAGTCTGTACGGGGCCCAGCTGGCGGCCGCATTGGGCCTGCCCTACGCCTTTGCCTCGCACTTTGCCCCGGCGCAGATGCGCGATGCAGTGGCGCTGTATCGCCGCCTGTTCCGACCGTCCGCGCAACTCGATGCACCCCGTGTCATGCTCGGCTACAACGTGTTTGCCGCAGACACAGACGAAGAAGCCCACTGGCTGGCCAGTTCGTGGCAGCAATCCTTCATCAGCCTGCGCACCGGCCGACCAGTGCGCCTGCCGGCACCCGTTGAAGGCTATGTCGATACCCTGCCCCCAGCCGCGCGCGCCCTGCTCGATCACGTACTCGCCTGCACTGCAATCGGGTCGCCCGACACGGTGGCCGCCACCATGCGGGCCTTCATCGATGAAACCGGGGCCGATGAACTGATTCTGACCTGCAACATGTACGAGCCCGCTGCGCGCCTGCGCTCGTTCGAGATCGCGGCCCAGCTGATGCCCGCGGCGTCATGACTCGAGAACACCCGCCTTGCGAACGTCCACGCGGCACACAGCCACCTTGCCACGGGGTGGCCGGGCACACGCGGGCCTCAATGATGCGCGCCGTGTGCCAGCGTCAGTGGTGACACCGGCATGGCTCTTTTGTGGGCGCTGGCCCGCCAGGCCGCAATGATGGTGTCCCAGGCCTCGGGCGGGATTTCGCGCCCCTCGAGAAAGTCGTCGATCTGCTCGTAGGTAACCCCGAAGGCCTCTTCGTCGGGCTTGAGCGGGCGCAAGGCCTCGAGATCAGCCGTGGGCACCTTGAAAACCAGCGCATCGGGCGCCCCCATGGCCAGCCCCAGGGCCCTGACGCGGCGCTTGTTCAGCCCGGCCAGGGGCATGACGTCGGCCGCCCCATCGCCATACTTGGTGAAAAACCCCATGAGCGCCTCGGCCGCATGATCGGTGCCCACCACCAGTGCGCCACGGGCACCCGCCACGGCATACTGGGCCACCATGCGCTCACGCGCCTTGATGTTTCCATGGATGAAATCCTGCCGGGCGGGATCACGAAATGCCAGGCCCGCACCGGTCAAAGCCCCCAGCAGGGCGCTGGCGGCGGGCTCGATATCGACCACCAGTGTTTCGTCGGGCTGTATCAGGGCCAGCCCGGCCTGCGCATCGGCCTCGTCGGCCTGCTTGCCGCAGGGCAGGCGCATGGCCACGAACTGCGCCGGCCTGCCCAATGCCCGTACCCGCTGCACCGCCCGTTGTGCCAGAAGCCCGGCCACCAGGGAATCCACCCCGCCACTGATGCCCAGCACCAGACCCTGCGCCCCGGTGCGCTGCAGGCAATGGACCAGGAAATCCACGCGCCGGGCGACTTCTGCCGGTGCGTCGAAGGCATCGACCACGCCCAGGCTGGTACGGATCTGTACCTGAAGGGCCTGTTGTGCCGGACTCAGCATGATGACGTTCTCACTGGGTTTGAACCCTTCAGGCCGGGGTATCGAAGCGATCGAGCACGGCGCCCGTGCTGGCATCCGAGCAATTGAACGCAAACTTGGCCTGCACCCCGCGCAGATAACGGGGCTTGGGCGGCGTCCAGGCCGCGCGCCGCCGGGCAATGACCTCATCGGGCAGGTTCAGCTGAAGCAGTTGCCGATGGGCATCGATGGTGATGGAATCCCCCTCTTCCACCAGCGCGATGGTGCCGCCCACGGCGGCCTCGGGGGCGACATGCCCCACCACCATGCCCCAGGTGCCCCCCGAGAAGCGGCCATCGGTGATCAGACCGACCGAGTCACCCAGACCCTCGCCCACCAGGGCACTGGTGGGCGCCAGCATCTCGGGCATGCCGGGCCCGCCCTTGGGCCCCAGGTAGCGCAGCACCATGACATCGCCCGCCTTGATGCGCCCGGCGAGGATGGCGTCCATGGCTGAAGGTTCATCATCGAACACACGCGCCGGACCAGTAATGGCCGGATTCTTCAGGCCAGTGATCTTGGCGACCGCGCCGAGTTCGGCCAGATTGCCCCTGAGAATCGCCAGATGGCCTTCGGGGTACAGGGCCTGGCTGATGGGAAAGATGATGTTCTGATCGGCCGGTGGGGCATCGGGCACATCGGCCAGCACCTCGGCAATGGTCTGCCCGGTGATGGTGATGCAATCGCCGTGGAGCAGGCCGGCATTGAGCAGGATCTTCATCACCTGCGGCACGCCCCCTGCCTTGTGGAAGTCCACCGCCAGAAATTCGCCACTGGGCTTGAGGTTGCAGATCACCGGCACCTTGCGGCGCACGCGCTCGAAATCATCGATGGACCATTCGACCTCGGCCGCATGGGCAATGGCCAGGATGTGCAGCACCGCATTGGTGGACCCCCCCGTGGCCATGACTACCGCCACGGCGTTTTCGATGGAGCGCCGGTTGACGATGTCACGCGGCTTGAGGTCCATTTCGACCGCTTTGAGCAGCACGCGACCCGACTCGGCCGCGGAATCGAGCTTTTCCTGGTGCACGTTGGCCATGGTCGACGAATACGGCAGGCTCATGCCCATGACCTCGAAGGCCGAACTCATGGTGTTGGCGGTGTACATGCCGCCGCAGGACCCGCTGCATGGAATGGCGTTCATTTCGATGTTGCGCAGGTCTTCCGCGCTCATGCGGCCTGCGGCATGCTCGCCCACGGCCTCGAACACGCTGACGATGTTCAGGTCCTTGCCGTCGTAGTGACCCGGCAGAATGGTGCCGCCATAGACATAGATGGAGGGTACGTTTGCACGCAGCATGCCCATCATCCCGCCCGGCATGTTCTTGTCGCAGCCCCCGATGACCAGCACGCCATCCATCCACTGCCCCTGCACACAGGTTTCAACGCAGTCGGCGATCACCTCGCGCGAGACCAGCGAGTACTTCATGCCCTCGGTGCCCATGGCCATGCCGTCGGAAATGGTGGGCGTGCCGAACATCTGGGGGTTGCCGCCAGCCTCTTTGATTGCTGCAGCCGCGGCATCGGCCAGGGGCTGCAGACCGCTGTTGCACGGCGTGATCGTGCTCTGGCCATTGGCAATCCCGATCATGGGCTTGCTGAAGTCTTCTTCGGTGTAGCCCAATGCGTAATACATCGAGCGGTTCGGGGCACGCTCCACCCCCTGGGTGATGTTTGCGGAACGCAACTTTTTGGCCATGGCGGAATCCTTCGTTGAATTGCAGCAGAATGAACAAGTTTAAGATGTTTGCGGGCCGGCTGTGAACCCTTGCCGGCGAGCAGCGGGATTCACAGCCGGATCGGGTCAGAAGCTGCGGCGCGCTGCCGCCGCGAGTTTCTCGACAAACGGGCGGTCCTTGATCGCCCAGTGGCGGCGCGCGCCCTGCAAGTGCCCCTGCGCCACCCATTCAGCCAGCATGCGGCTGAGCGTCTCCGCCCGCACCCCCAGATGCACGGCCAGCTGGCGCTGCGTCAAGGGCAGGGCGACACGCCCGTCGGCCTCTTCGGGCAGGCGCAGCAGATAGGCCGCCAGCCGCTGGGCTGCCGTGCTGTCACTGAACCATTCCACTTCATTGATGCGCCGGTAGATCTGATCGCTGAGCCGGGCCAGCAACCGGAGCGCCAGCTCGGGCCAGGCCTGACACACGGCCAGCAGGCCCTGGCGCTTGAGACACAGCACGATACTGTCACCGCGCGCCCGAGCCTGCATCGGATAGCGCCCATGGGACATGAACATGGCCGTTTCGGCCAGCAGCTGGCCTGCACGGAAGATATGGAAGACGCGCTCGTGGCCATCCTGGGTGTGCCGCAGGATCTCGACCTGCCCACCGAGCACATACAGGTATTCGAGGGCTTCATCGCCTTCGCTGAACAAGGTCTCGCCATCCTGCACGTGCAGGGTGGCCACATTGAGCAGCAGTGGGGTGTGGAATTGGGCGGGCAGCCCCTGGAACAGGGGATGGCCCAGGACCAGGACAGGACCGTCGCGCGTGACAGCAGAGCGTTTCATGGTGCGTCGAGTGACCGTACAGAAAATCAAATCAATGGCAGTCGTCAAAGATCCTCATGATACAGCCTGAGGCACAAAAGCCCTTATCATGTCAGCTCCCGCCGCCTGCACTGGAACGCGTGCAGCCCTGCGTCCCGTCTCATACCCAGCTGGAGCCAACGTGAAGCCAGATCCATCGCCCGAAATCATCAGCCCCCTGCGCCAGGACATCCGTTTGCTGGGCAAGACGCTGGGCGAGGTGATACGCGACAGTGAAGGCCGGGCCATGTTCGACGTGATCGAGCGCCTGCGCCGTGCGGCCGTGAAATTCCGGCGTGCCGGCTCGGACCGGGATGGCCGCCTGCTCGAGCGCCAGATCCGGCGCCTGGCCAATGGCGAGGTCAACTCGGTGGTGCGCGCATTCAGCTACTTCCTGCACCTGTCCAACATTGCCGAAGATCGCGACCAGACCCGCCGCCAGCGCCAGCAGTGGCTCGACCAGGGCCGCAACACACCCGGCAGCCTCGAGCACGCGCTCGAACTGCTGCAGAACAACGGTCTGGGCAAGGCACAGATCCGCAAACAGCTTGCGCAGGCCTGCATCGTTCCGGTGCTCACGGCACACCCCACCGAGGTCCAGCGCAAGAGCACCCTCGACCTGCATCAGGCGATCGCCCGGCAATTGCGCGACATGGATGGCGGCGGCGCGGCCACAGTGGATCCGGCACGCGCCCAGGAACGCCTGACGGGCCTGATTGCGGCCCTGTGGCAGACGCGCATGCTGCGCCAGAGCAAACTCACGGTGCTGGATGAAATCGACAATGCCCTGACCTACTACACCAGCACGTTCTTCAGCACCCTGCCCCAGTTGCATCTCGACATGGCCCGCTTGCTGCGCCGGCCTGCAAAATCGGCTTTTGCGCTCGACAACACCCCGCTGCCGGCGTTCATGCACATGGGCAGCTGGATTGGCGGCGATCGCGACGGCAATCCGAATGTGGATGCCGCCACCCTCGAACAGGCCCTGCTGCGCCAATGCGCCCACGTGCTGCGCCATTACCTGGCCGAAGTGCATGAACTGGCCATCGAACTGTCCGTATCGCAATCCATGATGCGGGTGACACCCGAGCTCGCCGAACTGGCGGCACAGAGCCGCGATGGCTCCGAGCACCGTCGTGATGAACCCTACCGGCGCGCCTGCATCCACATCTACGCGCGACTCGCCGCCACGGCGCAGGCCCTGACCGGGCGTACGCTGGCACGCCGCCAGGTGTATCCCGCGGCCCCCTATGCATCGGCCCAGGCGCTGGCGCACGACCTGAAGACCGTAGCCGACTCCCTGGACACGCACCATGGCGGCCTGGTGGCCCGGCTGCGCCTGACCCCGCTCTGCCAGGCGGTGGAAATCTTCGGCCTGCACCTGGCCAGCGTCGATCTGCGCCAGAGCTCCGACGTACACGAGCGCGTGCTCACCGAACTGATGCAGCAGGCCGGGGTGACGCTCGATGGCCGGCGCGTGCACTATGGCCAGCTGTCCGAGGCCGACCGCGTCCGGGTCCTGCGCCAGGAACTGCGCGAGCCCCGTCCGCTGGTTTCGCCGTGGGTCACCTATTCGCCTGAAACCCGCAAGGAACTGGACATCCTGCGCATGGCGGCGCGGTGCCGCGAGCGCTTCGGGGCCGAGGCCATACAGCAAAGCATCGTGTCACACACCGAAACACTCAGCGATCTGCTCGAGGTCCTGGTGCTGCAGCAGGAAACCGGGCTCATCGACCCTACAGTGAACGAGCGCATTCCCCAGGGCGGCCTGATGGTCGTGCCACTGTTCGAGACCATCCCGGATCTCGAGCGCGGCCCCGACATCATGGCGGCCTGGCTGGGCCTGCCCGAAGTGGCGGCCCGTGTACGCCATGCCCAGCAGGGCATACAGGAAGTCATGCTGGGCTACTCGGACAGCAACAAGGATGGCGGCTATCTGACATCGAACTGGTCGCTCTACCAGACCGAGCGCCGCCTGGTCGCCGTATTCGAGCGCCACCGTGTGCGCCTGCGCCTGTTTCACGGGCGCGGCGGCTCAGTGGGCCGCGGCGGTGGCCCCAGCTACGAATCCATCCTGTCGCAACCCCCCGGCACGGTCAACTACCAGATCCGCCTGACCGAACAGGGTGAAATCATCCAGGGCCGCTACAAAGATGCAGAAGTCGGGCGCTGGCATCTCGAACTGTTCGTGGCCGCCACCCTCGAGGCCAGCCTGGCGGCCACCACTTCGGGCGCGCAGGCGGAAGACGAGTACGCAGCACGGTATGGGCAAGCCATGGCCTGGATGTCGGACACAGCCCAGGCTGCCTATCGCAATCTGGTCTACGAAACCGACGGTTTCACCGAATACTTCTTTTCTTCAACGCCAATCCGTGAGATTGCGGGGCTGAATATCGGCTCGCGGCCATCGTCACGCAAGACGCTCGATCAGATCGAAGACCTGCGCGCCATCCCATGGTCATTTTCCTGGGCGCAATGCCGTCTGCCATTGCCCGGCTGGTATGGTATGGGTACGGCACTGCAACGCTACGTGGATGAAGGCGGCCCGGACCAGGCCCTGACCCGCGACCAGCGCCTGCAGCGCCTGCAGGCCATGGCGCAAGACTGGCCATTCTTTCGTACCCTGCTTTCGAACATGGAGCAGGTCCTGGCCAAGACCGACCTGACCATAGGGCGTGCCTATTCCGAACTGGTCGCCGACAAACAGGTGCGCAAGCAGATCTTCGAGCGTATTGCGGCCGAATACCATCGGGCGCTGGCCCTGTTCCAGACCATTGCCGGGCATGCGCTGCTGGCCCATGATGCGCCGCTGCAAGCCGCCCTGCTCGAGCGCTTCGCCTACATCGACCCACTCAATCACCTGCAGGTCGAACTCCTGCGCCGCGTCCGTTCGGCACCGGGGACGAGTCACGCCCCGGACGAGCAGGAAACGCGCGACCAGCGCGCCATCCACATGACCATCAACGGCATCGCCGCAGGCCTGCGCAACTCCGGCTGAACCGCGTATGCATGTCGGACAGGCCTGCGCGCGGGGCAGGCGTACAATCGGAAACCCTACAGCCAGAACAGGATATCGCCGTGTTCCCCACGCGTCTCATTGAAGGTTACACATCGTTTCTGCACGGGCGGCTCGAAACCGAACGGGCCCGTTACCTCGACCTGGCAGAAAACGGCCAGCATCCCGGCATCATGCTGATCAGTTGCGGCGACTCCAGGGTCGCACCGGAAACCATCTTCGATGCCGGGCCCGGCGAGATGTTCGTGGTACGCAATATCGCAGGCATCGTGCCACCGTGCGAACCCCGTTCGCAAAATGCCTTCCACGGCACCAGTGCGTGCATCGAATTCGGCGTCAACGCACTCGAGGTCAGCGACATCGTGATCATGGGCCACGCCAGCTGTGGCGGGGTGGCGGCCTACGTCAATCAGGCCGCGCCACTGACCCGGCCCGACTTCATCGGCAAATGGATGTCGCAGATCGCCCCGGTGGCCAAGAAGATCGGCCCGCAGACGGGTGATCGCGCCGAATGGATCCGCCGCATGGAATGGGGCGTGGTCGAATACAGCATGGACAATCTGCTGACCTTTCCGGCCGTACGCGAACGCGTCGAGGCCGGCACGCTGCGGCTGCATGGCGCCTATTTCGGTGTGGCCACTGGCGTGCTGTTCATCCGTGATCCCCATACCGGCCGCTTCGAGCCCTATCAGGAATAGGCCGCCAACCACTCCAGCGCGGCCCCCATGGGCATGGGCCGGGCAATGGCGTAACCCTGCGCCCTGTCGCAGCCCATATCGGCCAGCATGTGCTGGATCTCCGCAGACTCGACCCCTTCGGCCACCACCACCAATTGCAGGCCGTGGCTCATGTCGATGATCGAGCGCACAATGGCCCGGGTGTCGGCATCGTGCAGATTGGCCACGAATGAATGATCGATCTTCAAGGTATCGACCGGCAATCGCGCAAGGTAGGCAAACGACGAGTAGCCCGTGCCGAAGTCGTCGATCGCGATACGCACGCCAAGATTCCGCAGGGTGTGCAGGGCCGCCATCGCCCGGACTGGATCACGCATGAGCACCTGCTCGGTCACCTCGAGCTCGAGCAATGACGGTGCCAGTCTGTGGCGCCGCAGGGCCGCCGCCACCTGGCGCGGAAAGCGCAGATTGAGCAGATTGCGCACCGATACGTTGACCGCCACACCGACACCGGGATGGCGATCCTGCCAGGCCGCGCACGCCATGACGGCCTGATCGACCACCCAGCGGGTGAAGGCATGCACCAGGTCGCTCGCCTCGACCATGGGAATGAACTCACTCGGTGCAATCAGGCCACGCTCTGGATGCTGCCAGCGAGCCAGAACCTCGAAATCCGCCACCTTGGGCACCCCGCCCGCTTCCCTGCGCAGACGGACCTTGGGCTGCATGTGCAGCATGAACTGATTGCGTACCAGCGCGACCCGCAATTCACCGCGCATCAGCAGCCCTTTCTGCATCTGCGAATAATCACGTTCATCACAGACCCCGACGCTGGCGCTGTCATTGCGTGCCCGGCGCAGGGCCGCGTCGGCATAGCGGATCAAGTCGTCGGGGCTATAGGCCCCGGACAGATCGGCCAGCATCACCAGCCCGAATGTGGCGCTGACCCGTAGTTGCAGGTTGTCCAGATTGAAGGGGGCACGCATCTGGGTCACCAGATGCTCTGCCCTGTGCAGTGCCACTCGATGCGTATCCTGCAACAGGAAGACGAACTCATCGCCGCCCAGACGGGCGAGCAGGCAATCCGGGCCCAGTTCCTCACGCAGGCGCCTGGCCACCTGAACCAGCAAACGGTCGCCGCTTTCGTGGCCAAGAGCAGTATTCACTTCCTTGAAGGCATCCAGATTGCCCAGCACCAGCACACCGGACGGCCGCTGTACCGGTGCATCATGTACAGGCCCTGCCTGCGGCAGCAGGGCATCCAGCCGGCGGATGAATTCCGGTCGGTTGAGCAGGCCCGTCAGCACGTCGTGAGAGGCCCACCAGGCCAGGGCCTTCTGGCGCGCACGCTGTTCGGTGAGATCCTGTACCACCAGCACCTCGGCCGCTCTGCCTGCGAAGGTCACGGGCAGGCGCCGTACTTCCACATACCGCTCGGCACCTTCGACACCCTTGTGGATTTCGAACGTGCGCATGGCATCGGCCTGCTGTTCGACCACCTGGAGGCGCAGGTCTTCCATGCCCAGTGCCGGAAAGTCGGCCTGCCCATGCCCATACATCTGCTCGGCCTGCTGGTTGGCCGCGAGAAAATATCCGCTCGTGCGGTCACGCACCAGCATGGGCGTCGGGCTGTTGTCGAACAGTTCACGATAGCTGCGCTCGGAGCGCTCGAGCGAACTTTCATAGCGCTGCACGGCAGCCGCCATCTCGTCGAATTGCCGCCCGATCAGTTGCAGTTCACGCCCCCGCAGGCGATCGGCGACACGCCACGAAAAGTCGCGCGCCGCCAGCCGCCGCACCCCCTCGCCCAGCACATCCAGGCTGTGACCGGCCGCCAGCTGGACCAGCCCCCAGGCGGCCAGCAATGCCAGCATGAGCAGCAGTCCCATACCCAGAAAACCGGCCCACAAGGCCTGATTGGCCTCGGCCTGGAGGCTTTCGAGCGGAATCTGGTAGCGTACGGACAGCCCCCGGTGGTCGCTCGCCGGACCGGCCGGCAAGGAGAGTTCGAACCAGATCCTGCGCGCGTCGTCCTGGAAGCGCCGCCTCTCCAGGCCTGTTGCGCCGTCCGGATAGGGATCGATCCTGCGCTCGGGCGGCAGCACGGATACCGATCGGTGCGGTAGCGCATGGCCTTGACGATCGAGAATCCACAGATACGCGCCCGGCATGAGTTCGGGCAGGACAGCCCGCCCCTGCAGGACGCGAAGGTCCAGGGACGCAAACAGCACCCCCGTCACCTGCCCGGCATCGTCCTGGATACGCTGTGCCAGCACCATCACGGGATGGTGGCTGAGACGCCCCAGGACGAAGTTGCTGGTCACCACGCCAGACGACACCAGAGCCGCCTGAAAGTAGGCGCGATCACCCAGATGTTGCCGCATGGGCTCCGTGTCGGGCCAGGCCGAGCACAGCACCTGGCCACTTGCATCGACCATGCCCAGATTGGTGTAGGTCGGCAGATGCGTCACCAGCCGCGTCAGATAGTCGGAGCACTCGTCCCAGCGCCGATGACGCAGCACGGGTGAATGCGACAGGGCCGCGAGCAATTGCTGGGCGTCGTCGATCAGCGCCTTGTCGTACGCAGCGACAAACTGGATCAGGGTCTCGGCTTGACGGTGACCGCCATCCAGCAAGGCATGGTACTGGCGCACCACGTAATAGCCCATGCCTGCCATGGCCGGAACGGTGGCAACCAGAATGGCGAGCAGAATGCGCGCCCGTACACTACCCAGTAGATGCTGCCAATAGCGCGATCCCCGGAAAAAACCCGGATGCTTCCCTTGATCGGCCAAATACTGTCTCCAACTTTTGTGCCACACGAACACCGCACCGTGGACACAGCACCGAAAAACACGATGACAAATGTCTACTGGGCACCAGTGACTTTGCCTTATTTGTAGAGAAATCGGCGTATCGTATTAAAGTAAAACACGTTCCGCGTACTTGTTCAATGTTTCAAGGATTGTTTATGAAATCGCGTATGGACTATTTCAAAGTGGCTCCCGATCTGATGGAAGCCATGCTGCACATGGAAAAGACCGCAAAAGGTGCCGGTCTGGATCCACTGCTCTACGAATTGGTGAAGACCCGGGCCTCGCAGATCAACGGTTGCGCGTACTGCCTGCACATGCACACCGCAGATGCCCGCAAGCTGGGCGAGACCGAAATGCGCCTGTACCTGCTCAGCGCCTGGCGCGAGTCCAGCCTGTACACGCCCGCCGAGCGGGCAGCGCTGGCCTGGACCGAAGCCCTCACACGGATCGCCGACACCCAGCACGTGGCAGATGACATCTATGAAGAGCTCACCCGTCATTTCAACGACCGGGAAATCGTGGCCCTGACCCTGCTGGTCAACGCCATCAACGCCTGGAACCGTTTTGCCCTGGGGTTCAAGTCGCAGCACCCCGTCCCCTGAGGCGGCCATGACACAGACCATCGAAGCCCGGCGCGCTGCCTTCAGGGCCCTGCATGCGCAAGGCTGTTTCATCATCCCCAACCCCTGGGACATCGGCAGTGCGCAGTTGCTGCAGCACATGGGGTTCAAGGCCCTGGCCAGCACCAGTTCGGGGCACGCCTGGTCGGTGGGTCAGCAGGATGGCCAGGTGCCACTGGCGCAGGTGCTCGAGCACCTGCGCCAGCTGGTGCAAGCGGTCGACCTGCCCATCAATGCAGACTTCGTGGCGGGCTACGCGGCAAAGCCAGAGGGGGTCGAAGCGCATGTGGGCCAGGCAGTGGCCACGGGCATCGCGGGCGTCTCCCTCGAAGATGCCACGGGCGACCCAGCCCATCCGCTGCGCGCGCTGCCCGATGCCATCGAGCGCATGCAGGCGGCGCGCCAGGCCATAGACCACAGCGGGGCCGATGTCCTGCTCGTGGGCCGCGCCGAGAATTTCCTGGTGGGCCAGCCCGATCTGAACGACACCGTACGGCGCCTGCAAGCCTACGCTGAGGCCGGCGCCGACTGCCTGTATGCGCCCGGCATTCAGTCAGCCAGGCAGATCCGCACCGTCGTGCAGGCCGTGGCCCCCAAGCCGGTGAACGTACTGATAGGCAACAACCAGGCCGTGACACTCGATGACATGGCTGCGCTGGGCGTACGGCGCATCAGTGTAGGCGGGGCATTGGCGCGCTGCGCCTGGGGGGCCCTGCACAAGGCAGCCACCGCCCTGGCACAGGGCCGTTTCGACGCATTCGATGGGGCCCTGCCCTATCCGCAGGTCAACGAACTCTTCGCACGCGCGCGGTCCGGGTCAGCCTGAGCCCACGCGGGCGCTGGGGCCTGGCATCGCGCGCCGACGCCTGGCATCCGGCCCAGGCCTGAACCGTGGGGCTTGCGGTGCGGCTGGCCAGGCCTGAGCATCGGGCCTGCGAGCGCCCGGCCAGCCCGATGTTCAGGCCAGCCAGCGCTTGCGCCGGCGGTAGTGCTTCACGTTGTGATAATCGACCTGGCCGGCACCCCCCAGGTAGAAGTCCTGTACGTCGGGGTTTTTCTTGAGATCGGCGGCGCTGCCGCTCATGACGACCTGGCCGTTCTCGATCAGGTAGGCGTGGTCGACGATCTCGAGTGCCGCCGTGGCGTTCTGCTCGACCAGCAGTACGCTGGTTTGCGTTTCACGGTTGATCTGACCGATGATGCCGAAGATTTCCTGCACCAGCCGGGGCGACAGGCCCAGGCTGGGTTCATCGAGCATGAGCAGCCTGGGCTCGGTCATCAGCGCGCGCCCTATGGCCAGCATCTGCTGCTCGCCGCCCGACAGATAGCCGGCCTTGGTGTTCGAAAACTGCGTAAGCCGCGGAAAGAAGCCGTACACCTGATCGCGCAGCTGATTCAGGCGCGAACGAGAGCCACCGGAACGATAGGCGGCCAGAAGATTGTCGTCGGGGGTCAGGTGGCCGAAGATGCGCCGGCCTTCCATCACGTGCACCAGCCCCATGGCCACACGCCGGGCCGCACCGAGCGGGACGATGTTCTGCCCCAGAAACTCGATGCTGCCGCGGGTGACCTCGCCGCGCTCGGGGGCCAGCAGGCCGCTGATGGCCTTGAGCGTCGTGCTCTTGCCCGCCCCGTTGGCCCCCAGCAGGGCGACCATGCCGCCCTGCTCGAGGCTCAGCGAAACGCCACGTATGGCAAGGAACACCTTGTCGTAGACGACTTCGACGTTGCTGAGTGCGAGCATTACTTGCCTTCTTTCTTGTACTGCTCGGCGCCCTTGTTGATTTCTTCCCAGACGATGTCCTGGAAGGATGCGTGCCAGTCGGTCTCGGGTGCCCACGTCTCGCCATCCCAGGACACTACGCGCCCCTGGCCGCCACCCTGGTGATCCTGCGCCGAAAAGGTGACTGGCGGCATCAGGCCCTGTGCATCGTAGCCTTCGATGAGTTCGAAACCCTTGCGCAGTTTTTCACCGGTGAGCGGTTCGCCGAACTCGGCCAGTGCCTTGCGGGCGGCTTCGGCGGCCACGGCCATGGTGGCCACGCCGATGTTGTAGTACGTGCTGCCGACGCGCTCTTTGGGGCCCGCGCCCTTGCCCGGCTCAATCACCGTGCCGACGATCTCTTTCAGGAGGGGCGAATCAGCGCCATTGACCGTGGGCGAAAATTTGCGCACCCCTTTTGCGGTGTCGCGGCCCACCGCGTCCATGTCGGCCTCGGCCAGCCAGACCACCGAATGTATCTGCTCGGGCTTGATGCCATTGCGAATGGCATCGCGGATCGACACGGCCTGGCCCCCGCCAGCCCCCCAGATGATGACGAAATCCGGCTTGTAGCGGCGCACATCGGACCAGGTAGTGGTCTGTTCGTTGCCCGGGCTGGCGTACGGAAAGGTCTTGAGCTCGAACCCGAGGTCTTTGGACAAGGCCTCGAGCACCGGAATCGGTTCTTTGCCAAAAGGCGAATCGATATACACGTGGGCGACTTTCTTGCCCTTGAGCCCGCCTTCCTGCTGGTTCATGAAATCGGCCAGCAGCGCCGCCTGCGACCAGTACGTGGCCATGACCGGGAAGACATACGGGAACGCCTCGCCCTGGCTGGCATCGCCGCGCCCATGCAGCGCCGTGATCATCACGATCTCGTCTTCGTTGACCCGATTCACCATGGCGCGCGCCACCGGCGTGCTGAGGAAATCGACCAGCACGGCGCCATCGCGCTTGGCCCGGTTGTAGGCCTCGATACCCCGCTGCGGTTGATTGCCGGTGTCGGACACCGACAATTCGATGAGATGCCCATCGACCCCGCCCTGCTCGTTGAGCAGCGTGATGTAATCGCGCTGGCCCTGGCTGTACTCGTCTGTCAGGAAGGTATACACCGCGGTGAAATCCACCGGCGTGGCGAACTTGATGGGCGCCTTTTCGGCCATGGCCGGTGTGCTGCCCAGCGCTGCACCCAGTGCAGCCACAATGGCCAGACGTTTGATGATGTGTTTCATGATGCTTCCTCCAGGTCACGGACCTTGCAAGGCCCTGTCGTCTTGATGTTTCACTGCGTTTGCGCAGGCTTTTCGCCTGCACGACTGCACCCCAGTCAGAGATCAGAGTGCCGGAACGGCCACACCAGCAGGTACTTGCGGATGTTGTCGTAAATCTTGCCCAGACCCAGGGGCTCGAGCAGCAGAAAGCCGATGATGAGCACGCCATAGATCATGAGCGGAATATGCGAAAGCAGATTGGTGGACGCGTTCAGCCAGCCCAGATCATTGAGCAGCACCACCAGATTGGTGAGGACGATGGGCACCAGCAATACGAAGGCCGCCCCCAGATAGGCGCCGATCACGCTGCCCAACCCGCCCACCAGCACCATGGCCACCAGTTGCACCGACACATTGAAGGTGAACTGTTCGGGGGTCACGGCCTGGTAGTAGCAGAAAGCCAGGACGGCGCCCGTGACCCCGCCCAGGAACGAACTGGTGAAGAACGCCACCAGCTTGAAGCGCACCACGTGAATGCCGATGACCGCAGCTGCGTAGTCTTTGTCGCGCACCGCCACCAGGGCCCGGCCCACGGCCGAGCGTTTGATGTTGAGCAGCAGCAGGGTGACAAACAGGACCCAGAGCAGCGCCACGTAGTAGCGTGCCACCCCGGTTGCCAGGGGCACGAACAGGAATGTGGTGGACGGCGCCTGCAGCGTGGCCTGCGCTCCGCCACTGATCACTGGCACGTTGATGATCACCCAATCGACCAGATACTGCATGGCCAGTGTCGCCATGACCAGATACAGCCCCTTGACCCGCAGGGCGGCGGCCCCGAATACCGTGCCGATCAGGGCCGCGACCAGGCCCGCGCCGAGCAGGGCCAGTTCGAAGGGCAGGCCCGCGCGCACCAGGTGGATGCCCGAATAGGCGCCAATGGCCATGACGGCGGCAAAGCCGAAATGCAACTGGCCCGCAATGCCCATGAGCAGCGTGAGCGACAGGGCGGCCGCAGTGAAGATGAGCCAGGGCAGCAGGTAGCTGAGCAGATAGAAGGGGCTGAAGAGCACGGGCGCCAGACACGCCAGGGCCAGCAGCACCCCCACCTGCCAGCGGTCGGCCGGTATGGGCCAGAGCTGGCGTGCGGCGGCGTAGCGTGTGTGGCGGATGCCCGAGAGACGATAGAACATGGCGCCTACACCCTTTCGATGTCTTCACGGCCGAAGATGCCGTACGGCCGGATCATGATGGTGACCAGGATGATGAGCGAGGTGACCACGTCGCGGGTGCCCCCGCCGGCCAGTTCGTCGAGATAGCCGGGGATCACGCTGCCCAGCACGCCGACGATCAGACTGCCGACCAGCACGCCCACCACGCTGTCGAGCCCCCCCAGAATGACCACCGCAATGGCCGGGAACAGCAGTTCGGACAGGGTCCAGTCGACCCCCTGCACCGAGCCCCAGATCGCCCCCGCGGCAATGGCCGACAGACCCGCCAGCCCCCAGGAGATACCGATGGCCCGCTCGACTGAAATGCCCACCGACCAGCTCGAGACGTGGTCGTCGGACACCGCCCGCAGCTTGGTGCCCAGACGCGTGCGAAAGAACAGCAATGAAGCCGCGATGAGCACCAGCGCCACGATGCCGCCGATCAGGTAGACGCGGTTGATGAAGACATCACCGATGATGACGGGCGCAAGCGGCACGCCCAGATCGATCTGCTTGGGCGAGGCCCCCAGGAAGCCGGGCCCGACCCCGCGCAGGAAGATCTCGAGCCCCAGGGTCAGCATGACGATCATGATGATGGGCTGACCCACCATCTTGCGCAGCAACAGGCGCTCGGCCAGCAAACCAAACAGGAACATCAGCACCAGCCCCAGCGCAATGGCCAGCCAGACGGACAAGCCGACCATGACCAGCATCCAGATGACGTAGCCGGCCAGCATGATCATCGCGCCCTGGGCCAGGTTCACCACCCCCGAAGACTTGTAGATGAGCACGAAGCCCAGGGCCGCCAGGCCATACATGGCGCCGGTCAGGGCGCCGTTGACGAGCAGTTCGATGAAATACGACATGGCTTATTTCCCTGCCGGTACGGTGACCAGGGCGAGATCGCGCCGGAGCACCCCGGTATCGCCTGTTTCATAGACGATGGCGGCTTCGTACTCGACCCGCGCCTGATCGGAATACAGGGCTTCGATGATGGGACGATACTTGTCGTCGATCACCTTGCGCCGCAACTTGCGGGTGCGGGTGACTTCGCCATCGTCGGCATCGAATGCCTTGTGCAGATTCACGAAACGGCGGATGGCCAGCTTCTCGGGCAGCACGCGATTGGTCTGGGCCACGACCCCGGCAATGAGTTCGACCACCCGGGCTTGCTGTGCCAGTTCGGCATACGAGGAATACGGCACCCCGTGCTCCTGGGCCCAGTGACCCACCGCGCGGAAATCGATGCACACGATGGCCGCCAGGTGCTCGCGCCCCTGACCCAATATGCAGGCATCCTGGATATAGTGGCTGAATTGCAGGCGGTTTTCGATGTAGGTGGGGATGAAACGCTCGCCCTGGCCCGTATGCACGACCTCGGACACCCGCCCCAGCACCACGAGCTGGCCGTCTTCCTGGAAATAGCCGGCGTCGCCCGTATGCAGCCAGCCGTCATGCAGGACTTCGGCCGTGGCCTGGGGATTGCGGTAATAGCCATCGAAGACGTTATCGCCGCGCATCAGGATCTCACCCTGGTCGTCGATGCGCATCTCGACCCCGGGGAATGGCTCGCCCACCGTATGCAGGGCCACCGAACCGGATGGCTGTGCCGCCGCCAGGGCGCAGTTTTCAGTCTGCCCGTAGAACTGGCGCAGATCCAGGCCCAGCGCCCTGAAAAACAGGAAGACTTCTTCCCCGATGGCCTCGCCGGCCGTATAGGGGCGCTGCACGCGGGCCAGCCCGAAGTGATCCTTGATCGGGCCCTGGACGAGCCATTCGCCCACCTGGCGCCAGATGCGCTCGCGCCAGGTGGGCGAATGGCCTTCGAGACGGCGGCGTTCGAGCCCGATGGCGAACGGCATGAAATGCCGATACAGGGCCCGCTTGAACGGGGTGGACTCATCGATCCCCACCTGGATGCGCGTGAGCATGTCGGACCAGGTGCGCGGTGAGCAGAAATACAGCGTCGGGGCGATCTGGCGCAGGTCTCGCCGCACGGTTTCGCGGCTCTCGGGCAGGTTGACCACGAAGCGCAGCGCAATCGCCGCCCCGACGGAAAAGATGAAGTCGCCCACCCAGGCAATGGGCAGGTAGGCCATGTGTTCTTCACCCTCGATGAAATAACCGGCGGCTGCGGCATTGCGCACCCCGTACAGGATGTGCCCATGACGCAGCGGGATACCCTTGGGTGCGCCGGTGGTGCCCGAGGAATGCAGCAGCGCCGCGATGTCGTGCACACTGCTGCGCCCCAGCAACTGCTCGCGCAGACCGGGTTCGGCGGCCAGCCGCGCGGCACCCTGGGCCGTGACGGCCTGACAGGCGCACAGGCTGCCCTGATCCTTCAGGCCGCGGGGGTCATCATAGAGGATGAGGTCGAAATGGCAGTCGTAATGCTGTTGAATGTAGAACAGCTTGTCGACCTGTTCCTGATCTTCGGCCACGGCATGGCGGATGGACTCGCTGCGGATCTGGCCGGCCAGCCCCTCAGGCGGCTGATCCGGATAGGCCGGCGACGGGATGGCGCGCAGCGCAATGGCCCCCAGCATGCCGAAATAGAGCGCTGGCCGGTTGTCGCCCACGAACAGGACCACATCGCCGGGCCCCACCCCGCGGGCTTCCAGACCCGCGGCGAATTCGAGTACCGCCTGCAGGTATCGGGCCCAGGTGTATTCTTGCCAGATGCCATGGTCGTATTCGCGCATCGCCACCCGGTCTGGATGCTGCCGTGCGTTCTCGGCCAGCAGGGCGAGCAGATTGTCTTCGGTGCGCCAGTGCGGATGCAGGCGCCGCGAGAGGTCGAGATCCGGATCGAGGCCAGGGACCAGGTCGGCAGACGCATCATGCATGACCCACCTCGACCTTGCCGATGTAGGCCGCGACCACATCCGGGTTGGCAATCACCTCGCGAGGCAGCCCCTCGCAGATTTTTTCGCCGTTGTTGAGCACCACCAGGTGGTCGCAGATGGCGGTGACCACATCCATATGGTGCTCGATGAGCAGGATGGTGAGGCCCAGGGCTTCCTGGGCATCGAGGATGAAGCGCACCATGTATTCCTTTTCTTCCTGGTTCATGCCGGCCATGGGCTCATCGAGGATCAGGAAGGTGGGTTCGGCCGCCAGCGCCCGCGCGAGTTCGACCCGCTTCTGCGTGCCCAGCGGGATCACGTCGACCGGCTCGTCGCGCACGTTTTCGAGTTGCAGCAGATCGATGATGGCCTCGACCTTGTTGCGATTGGCGATTTCTTCTTTTTGTGCGCGCCACCAATAGAGCATGGCCCCGATGACCGTGGGGTTCATGAAATTGTGCCGACCCAGCAGGATATTGTCGAGCACGCTGATGCCCTTGAACAAAGCGACGTTCTGGAAGGTACGCGCAATGCCTTGCTGCGCCACCTGATGGGGCTTCAGATCGTTCAGGCGCAGGCCGCCAAAGCGGATTTCACCCTGCTGCGGCGGGAAAAAGCCCGTGATGGCATTGACGGTGGTGGTCTTGCCCGAACCGTTGGGGCCGACCAGGCCGAGAATCTGGCCGCGACGGATGTCGAAGCTGACGTCTTTCATGGCCTGCAGGCCGCCGAACCAGCGGCTGATCTGCGTGCACGACAGGACGATGTCAGCTTGATCGACTGTTGCCGCTATGACCATGCCATGACCCTCTTGATGCCTGACGATGAAATTGATGCTGCAGTACGGACGTTAGCTGCTGTTTCGCCAATGAAACTGTCAGCTTTGTGACATTCCCGGGGAATCGAGGGTAAATCCCCATGGGGACCGCATGGCTTCGCGCGCTTCGGCGCCGCGTCAAAACCCATGGCGACTGGCAAATGAACATACCATACCTAGTGTTGCGAATAGTGCGCTACACTACATCTTGTTTTTCGCCCCCACACCAAGGGGGCGCGCCCCATGAACCACGGAAACACCTCGTGATCAAACACATCATCAAGCGCGACGGCCGCCTCGAGCCCTATATCCCCAGCAAACTCAACGGCTGGGGGCGCTGGGCCGCCGCCACCCTGGGCGACAAGGTCGACTGGAGCGGGATCGTCATCCAGGCCGTGAGCGCGATGCCCGAGACCGTCAGCACGGCAGAACTGCAGGAGAAGCTCATCCAGGCCTGCCTCGACAAGGGGACCTGGTCTTACTACCTGATGGCGGGGCGTCTGTACGCATCGCACCTGCACAAGATCATCCACGGCGCGCAAATCCCCACCGTACGTGCGCTGCACGACAAAATGGTGGCCGATGGCGTCATGCTGCGCCTGAACTACAGCACAGCCGAATACGATCAGATCCAGGGCTTCGTGAACCATGCCCTGGATTACGATACACCCCATTTCTCGCTGCATTACATCCGCCGCAAATACAGCCTGCAGAACCGGGTCACCCGCAAGGAATACGAAACCCAGCAGTTCGTCTACCTGCGCATGGCCATGGCCCTGGCCGAACACGAACCCGCCGAACGGCGCCTGGCCCTGGTGCGGCGCTTCTACGACGAATTTTCAGCCAAGCGCATCTCGGCACCCACGCCCAACTACGTCAATCTCGGCACCAAGCTGCGCGGTTTTGCCTCATGCTGCCTGTACGTGTCGGGCGACTCGGAAGCCTCGCTGGCGATCGGCGATCACATCGCCTACCGCATGACGGCGGCCTCGGCAGGCATCGGCAGCCACCTGATCACGCGCAGCAAGGGGGATTCGGTGCGCGGCGGGCTGATCCAGCACCAGGGCAAGTTGCCCTACTTCGCATCCATGGGCAAGGCCGTGCACGCCAACATGCAGGCCGGCCGCGGCGGCGCCTGCACCACGTACTACTCGGGCTTCGATCCCGAGGCCGAAGTCATTGCCTATCTGCGCAACCCACGCAGTACCGAGGACCGCAAGAACCGCGACCTGCACTATGCGCTGGTCACGAACAAGCTGTTTGCCGAGAAGGTGGCGCGCAACGAAACCGCGTTCTCATTCAATGTACATACCGCCCCGCGGCTCACCGAACTGTTCTTCAGTGCCGATGCGGCCGCCTTCAAGGCCGAATACGAGCGGCTCGAACAGGATCCGGGGTTCCACAAAGAGTATTTCAAGCCTCGCGATCTGCTCCTCACCTCCCTGAACGAGGCCCTGGAAACCGGGGTGGCCTATCTGGCCATCATCGACGAAATGAACCGCCACACCCCGTTCAGGGAACCCATCCACTCGAGCAACCTGTGCCTGGAGATCAGTGAACCCAATCGCCCCTACACGCAGATGCAGGACCTGTACGCCGATCATGAAGTCGGCTTCATCGACGTCGAACTGGGCACGGGCGGGCAGCGTCGCTTCAACTTCAACGAGGCCCTCGAGGTCGCCGCGCCCGGCTCGATGCTGCCGCGCACGATCTATGCCGGCGAGCTTGCGCCGGGTGACGTCATTCTCACCCCTGACGCCAGCCTGGCGGTCAGCCGCATCATCGAGGTGCACGAAGAACCCGAAATCGCGCTGTGTTCGCTGGGGGCCATCGCGTGCGACGCGATCGACGAGGACGACGACGAGGCCTACCAGGAGGCCATGTACCTGAGCCTCAAGATGATCGACTACTGCATCCTGAATTCCGACTACGTGCTCCCGCACGTCGCCGTCACGGCCAAGGCGCGCATGAATGCCGGCGTGGGGCTGATGGGGGTGGCCACGCTCATGGCGCGCAAGCGGCTGCGCTACGACACCGACGCCGGGCGCGAAGAACTGCACCGCATTGCCGAACGGCACATGTACCATGCCATCCGGGCCTCGTTGCGCATCAGCCAGGAACGCGGTCTGGCACGCTGGATGCACAAGACCCGCTGGCCCGAAGGCTGGCTGCCCATCGACACCTACAACCGCAACGTGGACGAACTGGGCAACTTCCGCTACCGCTACGACTGGGAGGCGCTGCGTGCCGAGATCATCGCGAACGGCGGTATCGGGCACTCGTGCCTGGTGGCCTACATGCCCGGCGAATCATCCAGCAAGGCGCTCGGCAAGCCGAACGCCATCTATCCGGTACGCGACACCACGCTCAACAAGACCGACGGCTCGGTCACCATCCGCTGGGCGGCGCCTTTCAGTGATGACCCGGCCTGGCTGTATCAGTCGGCCTGGGACATCCCCGAGGTCGACATGATCAAGGCCTATGCCGTGATGCAAAAATTTACCGACCAGGGCATTTCGGCCGATTTGTGGCGGCGCATCAAGGATGACGACAAGGTATCCAGCCGCGAACTGCTCACACACTATTTCACCATGGTCAAGTACGGCATGAAGACGCGTTATTACTACAACTCGAACGTGGCATCCGACAAGACCCTCGAGAACGCCGGCCGCATCTCGGACCTTCTCGATGAGGCAGCCTGCGAAGGCTGCACCATGTAACCCAACTGGACCCAGCCATGACGCAATCCCTGCCGACCCGGATATTCAATACTGAAAAGACCGATTATGCCTTCCCGGAAATCATCCTCGGGCAGGACGTCGGCCTGTTCGACACCATCAACAAGTTCTATCCCGAACTCTGGAAACTCTACAAGACGCTCAAGAATCAGGACTGGGACGAGAACGAGTTCGACTACTCGACCTGCAACGTGCAGTTCAAGACCTGTGACCGCCATACCTACGACATGATGGTCAAGACCCTGGCCTGGCAATGGGAGGCCGACAGCGTGGCGGCGCGCTCGATCGCGGCGGTGCTGGCGCCGGTCTGCACGAGCAGCGAGGCCTGGTCGGGCTGGATCGAAATCACCCGCAACGAGATCGTGCACGCGGCCACCTATTCCGAGATCGTGCGCAACAGCTTCGACAACCCCGACGACATCCTGAATGAGATCCTCTCGGTGCAAGAGGCCATGAGCCGCCTGAAGACGGTGGCCGTGATCTACGACAGGGCACTGAGCGTCAGCTACGATTACGCTCGGGGGGTGCGCGAAAACGACCAGGACACGTACAACGCCATCTACCTGTTCATCGTCGCCCTGTTGTGCATGGAGCGCATCCAGTTCCTCGCCTCGTTCGCCGTCACCTTCGGCATCTGCGATGGCACCGGCCTGTTTCAGCCCATCGGCAAGGCCATCCAGAAGATCGCCCAGGATGAATTCGAAGTCCATGTGCAATATGGCAAGGAAGTCCTGCGCGCGCTCTTCAAGACCGAACGCGGCCGCACGGCCTTCGAGCAGACCCGCGGCACCATCGTGCAGATGATCGACGAGGTCGCCGCCAGCGAGATCGAATGGACCGAATACGCGTTTTCAGAAGGGCGCGAGCTCACCGGGGTGACCTGCCAGATGATGAAGGACTGGGTGCATTTCAGCGCCACCGATGTCGCCCGGTTCTTTGGCGTGGACAATGAAATCAGCTTCCCCCTGATCGAGGAAAACCCGCTCAAATACATGGAAAACTGGCTCAACATGAGCAAGGTTCAGGCCTCCAACCAGGAAGAGGACACGGCCCAGTACAAGGTGGGGGTGATGCGCCGCGATGACGAAGACCAGGTCTTCGACGTCGATTTCTGACCCCGTTTTCCGGACCCTGCCCGGACCACACCCTGACCACAACCATCCTGGCCATACAACAACCCCGTCGACAACCATCCTGTCCACAAGGAAGACTCATGACCATCACCGTCTATTCGAAACCCGATTGTCCCCAATGCGAACTCACCAAGCGTGACATGGACATCCTGGGGATCGACTATCAGACCGTCGACATCACGCGCGAGCACGCCGAACTCGAACGGCTGGCGCGCCTGGGCTACCGCAGCGCGCCCGTGGTCGAAACCACGCACCAGACCTGGTCGGGATATGATCAAGACAAGATCAAGGCCCTGGTCTCCTACGCCTGAACTGCGTGCACGGCCGGCGCGCCAGGGCCCGCACGCGGCATGGCTGCCCATGCGCATGCAAATCCTGTCACGCACTGATCCTGCGGCAACCCGGTACAGTACACCATGACCGACGACACGAACCGCATCAAGCTGCAGGGCTTTCTCGAAGACAAGCTCAAGTGGCACGACTACACCCACATCGTGGTGGCCGATGACGACATGCCGAAGGCGCAGTGGTTCATGCATACTGTGGGGCGCGCCCGCGCCGGCCTGCCCGAACTCATCCTTACAGGCCCGATCGACCCCCAGCAGGCGATGGACCTGGTCAGTGATGTGGTGGCCCATGAGCGCCGGGCTGGTGGCCTGGCCATCGGTACGCTGCCGCTGGATGCGGCGCGCCAGCCACTGCGCCTGGTCGACGCCAGCAACCCTTTCGTGCTCGAGAAGCGCGTGGCCCAGGCCAGCAGCCGCTTCGGCAGCGGGATTCGCGTGTTGCAGATTCTGTGGGCCGATCAGGCCGGCCACTTTCCGGATGATCCGGCTTATGATGAATCAGGCAACCCGCAGCAATTGCTGCAGGCACCCTGAAGGCGTTCATCACAGTCCAATCGATCAAGGAGCCACCTTCCATGACCCCATCATTGCCGGATTTCAAGACACTCAAGCATTCGCTGTATACGGCCGTGCTGTCTGACGTGCTCGACAGCATGGGCTACCGCGATCAGGCCATGCGGCCCTTCGTGCGCCCGCTGGATGACAGCAGCGTTCTATTCGGACGCGCCCGCACGGGTTATTTCATGAACACTTTTTCAGTGGCCGAGGGCGAAAACCCCTACGAGCACGAAATCGCCCTGATCGATGATCTCAAGCCCGATGACATCGTGGTGCTGGGCTGCGATGGGCCCACGACCCGCATCGCCCCATGGGGCGAGCTGCTCTCCACGGCCAGCCAGTATCGCGGCGCGACGGGCTGCGTCACCGATGGTCTGGTGCGTGATACACGCCAGATCCGTGAAATGGGTTTCCCCGTGTTTCATGGCGGCATCGGGCCGCTCGATTCCCGCGGCCGCGGGAAAATGATGAACTACGACCTGCCCATCCAGTGCGCAGGCGTCACGGTGTGTGCCGGCGATCTGGTCTTCGGCGATGTCGACGGCGTCATCGTCATCCCTGCCAGCATGGCAGGCCAGGTGATCGAGCAGGCCCTGCACAAGATCGAGCAGGAAAACCACACGCGCGATGAACTCGCCCGGGGCCTGCTGCTGGGCGATGTATACCGGAAATACGGGGTGCTGTAACACGGCACGCGGTACGCGGCGGGCATGCATCCCATGCGCCAGCCACCGCGCACGGCGGCATCCTGCGGGCAGCACGGGTGGCCCCGGCGGGCCCGGCGGCAAACCACACGCCGGCAGGGCCCGTGCCCCGTCAATCCTTCGCCAGGCCTACCTTGCCCATCACCGTGCCCATGTCGGCATCGGCCTTCGCCATGAAGGCGCCGAAGTCTGCGCCATTGGCCCACACGATTCCATACCCCTGCTGGTCCATGAAATCCTTGTATTCCTGGCTGTGATTGATCCGGTCGAGCACCTCTTCGAGCCGCGCCGAGACGTCAGCCGGCAGGCCCTTGGGAGCCACGATGCCACGCCAGGCGCCCATGGTCCAGTCTGAACCGGTTTCCGCAGCCAGCGTGGGGATATCCGGATACAGCCCTGAAGACGCATTGTCCATGATGGCCAGTGTCCTGGCCTTGCCATTATCGATCATTGCACGTGCTTCGGGCAGCGAGGCCGGGACGATATCCACCCCACCCGCCACGAGTTCCAGCAGACCGGGCGAGGCGCCGTCCGAAGGCACAAAACGAATGGCATCGGGGGCGATGCCCTGATCGCTGAGCATGCCGGCCAGTGCCAGATGCCAGACGCCACCCTCGCCATCGCCAGAGGCCTTCAGCTTGCCCGGATTGTCGCGTGCAAACGCCAAAAGATCCTTGATCGAGTGAAAGGGAGAATCCGCGCTGACCGTGATGGCCGACGGATCGAAATTCATCAGGGCCAGCGGGGTATAGGCATCGGGCGTGAGGTCGGTCAGGCCCAGATGATGCATCATGGTGATTTCGACCGTCGCCATGCCCAGCGTGTAGCCATCCGGTTTGGCGTTGGCCATGGCCTGATGGCCCACCACGCCATTGCCACCCGAGCGGTTGATCACGTTGACCGGCTTGCCCAGTTCCTTTTCCATGATGCTGCCTATGATGCGGGCTGTCGCATCCGTGCCGCCGCCTGCACCCCATGGAACGATCAGGGTGATCGGCCGCTCGGGAAATGCCGCCATGGCACTGGTCGCAGCGACGGCCAGCACCACGGCCAGCATCATGCGGCCCAATGGGTCTGTTTTCATTGTCTCTCTCCTGAAGTATCCGGATGCCGGCAGATTGCGCCTGCGACGCTCCGAGCACCTAGAAATAGATCCACACCATCGGCCCTGTCAACCCCGATCATGCCATCCACGATCATGTCGACCCCGATCACGTCAACCGTGATCATGCTGACCCCGGTCATGCCGGCCCCGGTCAGGTCGACCCTGGCCGCCTCAACCTGGGTCGCCGTCGACTGTGCCCCAGGCCTGCACGAAGGCCCGCGCACGCGCACGCACGGTATCGACCGCGTCACCCGGCCGGTACAGCGCCCCCCCAAGGCCAAAGCCGGCCGCGCCCGCAGCCCGATAAGGAGGCAACGAGGCCGGCACGATGCCTCCGACCGGCAGCAGGGGCACATCGGCAGGCAGCACCGCACGCCAGGCCTTCAGTATGGGGGGCTGCAACAGTTCGGCAGGAAAGAGCTTCAGCCCCGCCGCCCCGGCGGCCAATGCGGCAAACGCCTCGGTCGGTGTCGCGACCCCCGGCAGCACCACCAGGCCGGCTGCAACCCCAGCCTGGATCACGGCCACATCGGCGTGCGGCATGACCTGCAACTGGCCACCGGCATCCGCCACCTGACGCACCTGCTGCGACGAAAGCACCGTACCCGCACCCACCATGGCATCTCCGGGCAAATGGCGCACCAGATCGGCGATGCTGTGGTATGGGTCCGGCGAATTCAAGGGCACCTCGATCAGGCGAAACCCCTCTTCGTACAGCATCTCACCCACAGGAACGGCATCTGCCACGGGCAAGCCCCGCAGTATGGCCACCATGCCCGTACTCGAAAGCGCCTTGTGAAAGCGCTGCAACCGTGATCCCCGCATGCGCGTTACCTCATTCAGTTTCAGGATGCCGCTGACGGATCAGGGCCCACAGGCCATGCACCACGGCATCCTCGGCAAGTACCAGTGCCTGATGCCCGTGATGCTGCAGTGCAGCAAGATAGCGCCGGCACAGGGCCGGCCGGCCGACCAGGGCCATGGACGCCTGCCGCCAGACGGTCGGCAGCCGGGCCAGCAGGCCGTTGACCTCATGCCCGATCAGCAGGCCGGACAGATAATCATGCTGTTCGGCACCATCCAGTTGCCCCGTCAGACCCAGCGCACGACAGCTGAATGCGGTCGACAGCAGGCCGGCCCGCCCGGCGTCGGAGCCCGCATTGCGTACCCCGGACATGAAGGCCGGTGACACCTCGTCGGCGGCCTGCGTTGCCGGCTGCTGCATGGTGCGACCGAGAATCGTATGCTGCACCAACGCGGCGAAAATCTCGCCGGTCATGAACGTATCGAAATGCCGGATGCAGTCATCCTGCACCCGGACCCACTTGCTGTGCGTACCGGGCAAACCCAGCAGCCAGCGCCCCTGCAGTGTTCGACTGCGCAGCAAGGCCGGCACCCCGGCGATCTGGGTTTCTTCACCGCGCAGCACATTGGGCAAGGCCCCCATCTCGATCAGGCCCGGGGCAATGGCCACCACGACCCCCCGACCGGCATCGACCCCGGTGACCCCCCTGGCCAGTGCATGCAGATCGATGGGCAATGGCTGGTAAGGCGCGTTGCACCAGCCCTGCGCACTGCCCACCATACCGCAGGCCACGACATCGGGCACCGTGCCAGCCTGGCGCAGCCAGTCGCCCACGAACCGCCACAGGGTGGCCTGAAACGCAGCGCGCCGCTGAGCATCGGATTGCGCTACGATCACAGCATGGACCACGCCCTCATGCGCACCCGACCCGTCGGGCAGGTTCATGATGCCCCAGGGCGACTCGCGCTGTGCGAGCACCTGACCAGAGCGCGAAAACAGGTAGGCACGCAAGGCGCTGGTGCCCCAATCGAGGCCGATATACTGCGTACCCGCGCGCTGCATGCGCCTGGCGGTTTGCCCGGTCGCGATCGAATCCGGCATACGTGTGACCATGCTCCGGCTGACTTCAGCGGCCACGGCCCGACAAGGGCTGGGGAAACGGCACACCCAGTTGCCGGCCTTTTTCGACCAGCATGGGCGCAATGGACGGATGCAGCCGCAGCCCGGATTTTTCCTGCTGGCGCTTGAGCGCCAGGCCACGATCTCCAGGCATGCGCACCGCTTCGCCCCCAGGCCGGGGCGGGTTGCTGCGGCAGGCCTGGGCCAGCCAGTCGGTTTGCCGTGTGAAACCGGCCAGGCCGCCAAACGCCTCGGGATCGAGCACGGTGAGGTACACCGTCGCCCCCCAGCCCTCGGCCGGATCGGCCCGCCCGTGACCGGCCAGCCCGCCCGTCAGGGCCTCGATGAGCACCGCCAGCGCGAACCCCTTGTGGCCGGCCTGCACCCCCCCCAGTGGCAGAATGCTGCCAGGCGGCTCGGTGAACAGGACAGCCGGGTCACGGCTGGGCTGCCCCTGGGCATCGAGCAGGCAATCGTAGCCAAATGCACGCCCTTCCTTGTACAGGCGGCCGCTCAGGCCATTGGTGACCAGAGAAGCCGAGATATCGATCAGGAACGGGCCGTCGGACGCCGGGATGCCTGCTGCGATGGGGTTGGGCGTGAAAATGCCGCGGGTACCGCCAAAGGGGGCCACACTGCCGCCATTGGGATCGGAACTGGCCAGAATCATCAACAGGCCCTGTTCCGCGGCTTCCAGCAGGTAGGCGGCGAGGCAGGCGATGTGGTGGCTGCGCCGGATGACCAGACTGGCACTGCCCAGTTCGCGCGCCCGCGGCATCAGGGTACGCATGCCCTCGCGCACCAGCCAGGGGCCGGGCAGGCGCTGCCCGTCCCAGCACAGCGCGGCGGGTCGATCGGAGACCACCTGGACCGCACCCGTGAGGTTCATGTGCCCGGCGCGAATTTCATCCACGTAGGGTGCCAGCAGCGCCAGACCGTGCGTATCATGCCCGAGCAGATCGCCCAGCACCAGCACCTCGGCCACGTCGCGGGCCATGCCCGGCGGCATGCTGACGGCCTGCAGGAGATCGGCCGCAAACGTGCGCAGGGCATCGGCGGGAAAGCGGGGTTCAATCATGATGTGGTCATTTCAGTCATGGTGCAGCCATTCTAATAAGTGGCCCGGCCACCGGAGACGTCGAAGACCCCACCCGTGGAAAACGAGCAGTCTGCCGACGCCAGCCAGGCGAGCAGGCGGGCCACTTCTTCCGTCTTGCCGAAGCGCCCCATGGGGATCCTGGACAGCATGTACTCGATGTGCTCGGGCGTCATCTGCGAGAACATGGCCGTATGCACGGCAGCCGGCGTCACGCAATTGACCGTGATGCCGGTTCGGGCGAGTTCCTTGCCCAGCGACTTGGTGAACGCAATGACCGCCGCTTTCGAGGCACTGTAGGCCGAGGCATTGGGATTGCCTTCCTTGCCGGCAATGGAGGCGATATTCACGATACGGCCGTAACCGCGCTCTTTCATGGCCGGCACCAGGGTACGGCACGTGAGAAAAGTACCCCGCAGGTTGATGGCCATGACGCGGTCCCAGTCGGCCGTGCTGTACTCGCACACGGTCTGGTTGGGGCCGGTGATGCCTGCGCTGTTGATCAGGATCGACGGCGCTCCGGCGGCCTGGGTGCTGGCGCTTGCAGCGGCCTGCACCGAGGCCTCGTCGCTGACGTCGACCACCTGGGCATGCACCTGGCCCGGGGCCAGCGCCGCGCGGGATTCCTGCAGCATTTTTTCGTCGTAATCCCACAGGCTGACCGTGGCCCCCCCTTCGAGCAGCAGGCGCACAGTCGCCAGGCCGATGCCGGACGCACCGCCGGTGACCACGGCGTGCTGGCCGGAAAAGTCATAATGATTGCTGGACATGCGATTTCCCTTGCAGCCTGGGTGGTGAATGAATTCGCGCACGTCGCTACACGGCGCGCGCCCTCGCAACCCCGCCCAGGCGCAGGGCAACGGGAGAATCGCGCAGGATCAGCCGCGGCCGATGTACGGCATCTTGGTGGCCATTACGGTATGGAAGAGCACATTGGCATCGGGTGGCAGGCTGGCCATGTACAACACCGACTGCCCCACGACGCCAACGTCCATGACCGGCTCGACACCCAGTTCGCCATTGGCCTGTGGCACCCCTTCGTGCATCCGGGCCGTCATGGCGCTGGAGGCATTGCCGATATCGATCTGCCCGACTGCAATGTCGTACTTGCGCCCATCGAGCGCAGCCGACTTGGTCAGTCCGCTGACTGCATGCTTGGTGGCCGTGTAGGGGATCGAATTGGGGCGCGGCGCATGGGCCGAGATCGAGCCATTGTTGATGATGCGCCCGCCACGCGGGCTTTGCGCCTTCATGACGCGGAAGGCTTCGCGCACACAGAGGAACATGCCCGTGAGATTGACGTCGACCACCTGCTGCCACTGCGCCAGCGTGAGGTCTTCGAGCAGCACGCCAGGCGCGCCACAGCCCGCGTTGTTGAAGAGCACGTCGAGCCGGCCGAACGCCTGCACGCAGGTGGCAAACAAGTGTCCCACCGCCTGTTCGTCGGTCACATCGGCCGGCACGACCAGGGCCCGGTCACCCGCAGCCGATGCCTGGGCCACGGCCTGCAGGGGTTCGACGCGCCGACCCGCCAGAACCACCCGGTACCCCCCCGCGAGCAGGGCCAGGGCCGCCGCACGCCCCACACCGCTGCCGGCCCCGGTGACCAGGGCCACCTTGCCCGTTGCGCCTGTCTGAGTTGCGCCTGTCTGAGTATTCATGCTGTTCTCCTTGAGCGAATGAGCCGCAGCACCAGCGGGATGATCCAGATGGCCAGCGTGATGACCCCCAGGGTACCCGCAATGGGCCGATCGAAGAAGGCGAGCAAGTGGCCATCGGACTTGATGAGCGAGCTCACCAGATTGCTTTCCAGCATGCCACCCAGGATGATGCCCAGGATGGTGGGCGCCAGGGGAAAGCCGTTTTCTTCCATGAGATAGGCGATCAGGCCGAACGCCAGGGTGACACCCACATCGAAGAAGCTGTTCTGGATGGAATACGAGCCCACCAGACAGAACAGCAGGATGATGGGCATGAGGATGTTGCGCGGCACCGAGAGCACCGTGCGCGCCAGGCGGATGGCCGCATAGCCCAGCGGCAGCATCAGCAGGTTGGCCAGGATGAAGATCAGGAAGATCGCATACAGCGGCACCGGGTTGACCATGAAGATGGTGGGCCCCGGATTCAGGTTCTTCATGTAGAGCACGCCGATCACGATGGCCGTGATCGAGTCGCCCGGGATGCCGAACACCAGCGCCGGTATCCACGCGCCGCCCAGCGAGGCATTGTTGGCCGAACTGGCCTCGACGATGCCTTCGACATGCCCGGTGCCGAATTTCTCGGGCTCCTTGGAGAACTTCTTGCTCAGCCCGTACGAGATGTAAGCCGCAATATCGGCGCCGGCCCCCGGCAGGGCCCCCACCACCACCCCCAGCGAACTGCCGCGCAGGACGGACACGGGATACTTGACGACCAGCCGGCCGATGCCCGAGAAAATCGGCCCCACGTTCGAGCCCACGCGCTCGAAGCCCTTGGCGCTGCTGATGGCATAGCGCAGGACCTCGGACACGGCAAACATGCCCACCATGATGGGGATCAGCGACAGCCCGCCCAGCAGATCACCCGAGCCGAAGGTGAAGCGGGGAAAACCGCCCGGGTTGTTCATGCCTATGGTGGTGACGAAGAGCCCGATCAGCAGCGACACGAACCCCTTGAGCGGGCTTTCGGAGGCGATGAAGATGGCGCAGGTAAGGCCCAGCAGAACCAGCCAGAAATACTCGTACGTGGAGAAGTCCAGGGCAAATTCGGCCAGCACGGGTGCAAAGAAGATCAGCACCAGAGTGCCGAACAGGCCGCCCAGCACGGAACACACCAGCCCCGCGCCCAGGGCCTTGCCCGCTTCGCCCTTGAGGGTCATCGCATGGGCTTCGTCGACATAGGCGGCCGAAGACGGCGTACCGGGAATGCGCAACAGGCAGCCCGGGATGTCGCCCGAGAAAATGGCCATGGCCGTAGCCGTGACCATGGCGGCAATCGCCGGCACGGGCGGCATGAAAAAGGTGACCGGAACCAGCAAAGCCACTGCCATGGTGGCACTCAGCCCGGGGACGGCACCCATGAACAGGCCGTACATGGCCGAGAACAGCACCACCAGCAATACGTAGGGGTCGGCGATCAGGGCCAGTGCGTTGAGCAGAATATCAAACATGTGTCAGCCCCTCTTACCAGGCAAAGGGTTCGAGAACCCCCCACGGCAGGGGTACGTGCAGCAGGGAATAGAAGATGTAGAAAATGACCAGGCTGCTCGCGATGGCGATCAGCAAGGCCTTGGTGGAGCGCACGCCGAACGCCAGGAAGAAGAACAGCAGGAACAGGGCCGAAAGAATGATGAAACCGATGAGATCGATGAACACCAGGTACAGCACGACCATGAGCGGCACCAGCCAGAAACGGAAGGTGGCGTGCGCGCTGCGGAATTCTTCGGCCAGTTTCAGCCACGGATCACGCGGATGCCTGGCAAGCCCCTGGCGCACCAGCAGTACGGCGCAGATCATGAAACCCACCCCGATCACGCTGGGGAAAGCCCTGGGGCCGAAGTCCTGGCCCGGGATATGGGGAAAGGTTTGCGAATACAGCAATACCGCCAGGCCAAAGAGCCCGAGGAACAGACCGGTCAAGACGTCGCTGACTTTCATGGAAGGACGTTTCCGAAAATTGAAGCCGGCGGGGCAGAACGCAGCCCAGCCGGCAAAGGTTTTACATCAATCAGACAATGGGCGGCAAGCCATTACTTCTTGGCCATGCCGAGCAGGTTCAGGACTTCGCCCATGTCGGCATCGCTCTTGGCCATGAATTCGCCGAATTTCTCGCCGCCATCCCAGGCGATCCCGTAACCCTGCTTGTTCATGAAGTCGCGATATTCTGCGCTATGGTTGATCTTGTCAAGGACTTCGACGTATTTGGCCGTGACCTCGGCCGGCAGGCCTGCAGGGGCCACCATGCCGCGCCAGGCCCCCATGGTCCAGTCTGATCCGGTGAGCGACTTGAGGGTGGGCACATCGGGATAGAGCACCGGGGGTTCGTTGGCCATCACCGCCAGCGGCTTGGCCTTGCCGGCATCGATCATCGAACGGGCCTCGGGAATCGAGACGGGCGCGACATCGACGCCACCGGCCACGAGTTCGAGCATGCCCGGCGCCGCACCATCGGAAGGCACCCAGCGGATGGAATCCGGCTTGATGTCGAGCGAATTGAGCATGCCGGCCAGCGCCAGGTGCCAGATGCCGCCTTCGCCGGTGCCCGATGCCTTGAGCTTGCCCGGTTCGGCCTTGGCCGCGTCGAGCAGATCATCCAGCGTCTTGAACGGGGAATTGGTGGCCACCGTGACGCCGGACGGATCGAAGTTCATGAGCGCCAGAGGCGTGTAGGCCTTGTAGGTGAGATCGGTCAGGCCGATGTAGTGCATCATGGTGATTTCCACCGTGGCCAGGCCAATGGTATAGCCATCGGGCTTGGCTTCGGCAATGGCCTTGTGCCCCACCACGCCATTGCCCCCCGCACGGTTGACCACATTGACGGGCTTGCCGAGTTCCTTTTCCATGATGCTGCCGATGATGCGCGCCGTGGCATCGGTGCCCCCGCCCGCCCCCCAGGGCACGATGAGGGTGATGGGCCTTTCCGGAAAGGCTGCCGTTGCCGGCACTGAAACCAGTGCGAGCGCCGTCGCCGTTGCAACCCCTGCCATTGAAAACCATTTCATGTCATTCTCCTTATCCATCGGATGATGCCAACAAGAGGTTATGATCCTAAAGAACATAGTGAATGCCCTACCACTAGGGATATCACCGACACCTCTGCCAAAAAACCTTGAAATACAGCCCTGCCATGAACCGCTCTCCAAGTCTGCTGCCAGAAGATCCAGCCCGGGCCCTGCTGATTGGCCGGATCCACGACCCCGAAGACCAGGGGCCCAGCATAGTGGCCATATACCGCGGCGCCGTGCATGATCTGACCCCCGTGTGCCCCACGGTATCACGCCTGCTCGAGCGTGACGACATCGCCGCCCTGGTGGCGCAAAGCGCACCCAGCACCCGCTGGGCGCTGGATGATCTGTTGCACCACACGCTCGAACCCAAGCCCCGGGCCGCCCACTTCGTGGCGCCTTGCGATCTGCAGGTGATCAAGGCCTGCGGCGTCACGTTTGCCGACAGCATGCTCGAGCGCGTCATCGAAGAACGGGCCGGGGGCAGCCCCGCCGAGGCCGCCCGCATCCGGGCGCAGATCGGCCAGGCCATCGGCACGGCCGTGTCCGACATCCGCCCCGGTTCAAAAGAAGCCGCCCAGGTGCGCGAATACCTGATCCAGGAAGGGCTCTGGTCACAGTACCTGGAAGTCGGCATTGGGCCCGATGCCGAAGTCTTCACCAAGGCCCCGGTGCTGTCCGCCGTGGGCACGGGCGCCGAAATCGGCATCCTCGAGGCGTCCGAGTGGAACAACCCGGAGCCCGAACTGGTGCTGGCGGTGAATTCGCGTGGCCAGATACGCGGCGTGACGCTGGGCAATGACGTCAACCTGCGCGATGTCGAAGGGCGCAGCGCGCTGCTGCTGGGCAAGGCCAAAGACAACAATGCCTCATGTGCCATCGGCCCGTTCATCCGGCTGTTCGACGCACAATTCACGCTCGACGAAGCGCGCCACCTGGAAATCCGCCTGAATGTCACCGGCACGGATGGCTTCGAACTCAATGGCTCGAGCTCGACCCATCGCATCAGCCGCGATCTGGAAGACCTGGTGGCCCAGACCTGTGGCCGCCACCACCAATACCCCGATGGCTTCATGCTGTTCACGGGCACGCTGTTTGCGCCCACCGACGATCGTGATGCCCCGGGCCAGGGCTTCACGCACCACCTGGGCGACATTGTGCGCATTTCATCACCCCGCCTGGGCTGCCTGGTGAACCGGGTCACCCATAGTGAAAAAGCCCCTGAATGGACGCGCGGCATCCACTGGCTCATGGACAATCTGGCGCGCCGCGGCCTGCTGGGCTGAGCGGTGGCAACAGGCGCGGGCATCAGCCGATCACCGTCATGAGGCGGGCATGCGCGCGTTTCAGGTGGCGCTGCATTGCCGCCATGGCCTGCAGCGGATCACGGTCGGCCACGGCGTGATAGATATCCGTGTGCTCCTGCAAGGCATCATCCCAGACTGTCTGCTTTTCGAACAGCCGGTGCATCGAGCCGGCGATGGGCATGTAGCGCTGATCGAACAGTTCACTGACCGTCTGTGAAAGCAGGCGGTTGTCGGCCGTGGCTGCCAGGGTCAGATGAAAGCTGCGGTCTGCATCGGCCAGCGTGCGGTCGCCCGGGCCACGCCGACGTTCAAGCGCGGTACGCATGGTCGCCAGGCTCTCGGCCAGATCCCTGATCTGGCTGCGCGAGATGTGGCGGGCTGCATGCGCCGCCACGCCGCTTTCCAGGAAGAAGCGCATCTCGCTCACCTCTTTCGGGCTGTAGCCCATGATGGTCTCGTTGACGGCATGGCCGACATCTGCTGCGGCCTCCTGGCGCGCCGCAGCCTGGCACAGGTAGATGCCCGAGCCCACGCGAATCTCGATCTCGCCCTGGAGTTCCAGCACGACCAGTGCCTCACGCAGGCTGGGCCGGGATACCCGCAGGCGCAGCGCCAGTTCACGCTCGGAGGGCAGGCGCGAGCCGGCCGGCAGGGACAGCCGGCTGATTTCGCGGCGCAGTGCCTCGGCGATCTGCAGGTAGCCCCGCGTCGACTCGACGACTGCCGGATGCTGGCTCGGGATCATGGCGCCTGCTCCTGTAGTTCATCAAAGCCCGCCCATTCTAGTCGCTCATGAGGTGTTGCAGACTACTTTGGTCAGACAGGTATCCATAAACTAGGGAAATCCATAACTGGTATTACCAATTTTTGTGTTTAGACTGTCGCAATGGGCCGTCAATTGCTTACTGGGGCCCGGTTCTTCTTGCCGCTGGAAAGCCCGCATGTCTTACCAATTCGACTTTGGCACCGTACTCGAATACTGGCCCATGCTGCTCGACGGCGCCGAAACCACACTGGTCATGTCGTTCTGGTCTACCCTGGCTGGTTTTGTGCTGGGTGTTGTCTGCGCCATTGCGCGCAGCTCAGGTGGGCCCGTGGTACGCAAGGCAGTCGGCGCCTATGTAGAAGTCATCCGCAATACGCCGCTCATCATTCAAAGCTACTTTTTCATCTTCGGCCTGTCCAGCGTGGGCTATACCATGTCCATCCTTGCGGGCGCCATCCTGGCCCTGGTCATCAATATCACCGCCTATACCTGTGAAATCGTGCGCGCCGGCATCGAGTCCGTGCCGCGCAGCCAGCGCGAAGCAGGTGAATGCCTGGGGCTGTCGCCCCTGCAAGTGTATTGGCACGTCATTCTGGTCCCTGCCCTGGAACGGGTCTATCCAGCGCTCACCAGCCAGTTCGTGCTGCTCATGCTGGTTACCAGCCTGCTGTCGGCAGTGGGCACCGAAGACCTCTTCGGCGTGGCTGAAAACATTCAGGCGCTGACCTTCCGCAATTTCGACGTATTCGTCGTGCTCTGGGTGATGTATCTGATCATGTCCGCGCTGGTGCGCGGCATGTTCATCCTGGCAGGCAAGTTCATGTTCGTCCGCAAACGCAAACTCGGCACGCTGCTCTGAGACCCTCTCATGAATCCCGACCAGATCCTGTATCTGCTGCAAGGCGCCTGGGGCACCGTCCTGCTCTCGGTGCTGACCTTCCTGTTTGCAGGCCTGCTGGGTCTGTGCATGGCATTGATGCGGGTATCCGACAATCGGCTGCTGCGGTACGGCGCATCAGGCTACATCCAGATTATCCAGGGCACGCCTTTGCTGGTCATCATGGGCCTGTGCTTTTATGGCCCGTCAGTCCTGGGGCTTGGCGACACGCCCGCACTGTTTGCCGCTGTGCTCGCCCTGACCATTCACTCGGCGGCGTTTCTCGGTGAGATCTGGCGCGGCTGCATCGAGTCAGTGCCACGCAGCCAATGGGAAGCGGCCGAATGCCTGGGCCTGAATCGCCTGCAGCGCATGTTCAAGGTGATTCTTCCGCAAGCCATCCGCATTGCGACGCCATCCACGGTGGGGTTCATGGTGCAGATCGTCAAGAACACCTCGTTTGCCTCATTGGTGATCGGTTTTGCCGAGCTCTCCTACAACGCCAAGATCCTGAACAACTCGACCTTCAAGCCATTCCTGTATTTCGGTGTGGCCGCCATGCTGTATTTCATCATCTGCTATCCGCTGTCCTGGCTCAGCCTGCGTCTGGAGCGCAGGCTGACGCTGGCAGGCTCCTGAGGAGGCCCGCATGACAGAAGTTGTACGCCTGACGAATGTACACAAGTGGTTCGGTGACAACCATGTACTCAAGGGCATTGACCTGAGCGTGTCCAGAGGCGAAATCATCGCCATCATCGGCCGCAGCGGCTCGGGCAAGAGTACGGCCCTGCGCTGCATGGATCACCTCGAAATCATCGACGAGGGCGAGATCATGGTGTGCGGGCATACCTTCGGCGCCGGCATGCGCAGCAAGGATCTCAAGCGCCTGCGCCTGGACGTGGGCATCGTCTTTCAGAGCTACAACCTCTTTCCGCACCTCACGGTTGAACAGAACATCACCCTGGCGCCGCGTTCGGTACGCAAGATGCCCCTGAGCCAGGCCCAGGACGTCGCGCGCAGGGTACTCACACAGGTGGGCCTGCTCGACAAGCTCCTGTTCTACCCCGAACAATTGTCCGGCGGGCAGCAGCAGCGCGTGGCCATCGCGCGGTCACTCGCCATGGATCCCAAACTGATGCTGTTCGACGAAGTCACCTCGGCACTGGATCCGCAACTCACCGCAGAGGTGCTGCGCGTCATTGAAACGCTGGCCAGCGAAGGCATGACCATGGTTCTGGTGACACACGAAATGGCTTTTGCCATGAGGCTTGCACATCGCATCATCTTCATGCACCAGGGCCGCGTGCATGAATCAGGGCCACCAGACATTCTGCGCAATCCGGGCACGCCCGAACTGCGCGATTTCGTCAGCAATGGGCTCTGACCTCCAACCAAGCCCGCATCCACTCGTCAGGAGACTGAAATGAAAACTTTTGCTCTGCATCGCAACATGACCACTCTGGCCATTGCCGCTTCCGCACTCATGCTGGCGGCTGTTCCCTCCTGGGCCGCCTCACTGGATCACGTCGAGCAGCAGAAAGTGCTGCGCGTGGCGGTCGACCTGAATGCGCCCCCCTACGGCATGAAAGATGCTGCGCTCAAAGAAGTCGGCTCCGACGTTGAAAGCGCGCAGCTGCTTGCCGGGGATCTGGGCGTGGCTCTCGAGATCGTGCCCACCACGCAGGCCAACCGCATCCCTTTCCTGCTCACCGACAAGGCCGATGTAGTGATCTCGAGTCTGACCATCACCCCCGAGCGCCAGAAAGTGGTTGACTTCACGATCCCCTACGCCGTCATCCAGTCGGTCATTGCAGCACCCGCCGATGTGGTCATCAAGAGCATGGACGACCTAGCCGGCAAGACAGTGGTCACGGCGCGCGGCACCACCAACGATGCCAATGTCACGAAAATGGCCCCCAAGAGCACAAGCATCGTACGCTACGAAAACGACGCAACAGCCATGACGGCCGTGACCAGCGGACGCGGCAACATCTACTCTGGTGCCCCCGCGATCATTGCCTCGCTCAACAAACAGCTCGAAGCCGATGGCAAGGCACCGCTGGAAACCAAGATCGTCATGGCCACCTCGCAACTGGGGATCGGCGTGGCCAAGGACAACCAGGCCCTGCTCGACAAGATGAACGAGCTGGTCCGCACGAACCTCAAGAACGGTGAGCTCAACACCATCTACAAGAAATACCACGGTGCGGATCTGCCCGACGAAATCGTGAACTGAGGGATCCCGCCGACGCGCTGCCCGGTTCGCCCCGCCGCCTGCTGCCTGCCGCCTGCCGCCTGACCCAGGGCAGCAGGTTCTTCCACTTACTGACGCCATAAGGTCGCCCCATGCCTGTCATCCAATCCATAGAAGTCCTGGATATCCGTTTTCCCACCTCGAAAAACCTCGATGGCTCGGACGCCATGAATCCGGATCCCGACTATTCAGCCGCCTATGCCATCCTGCATACGGATCAACCCAGGCTGCAAGGACACGGGCTGAGCTTCACCATCGGCCGGGGCAATGAAATCGTATGTGCCGCCATCGACGCTCTCAAGCCCCTGTTGCTGGGCCTGGAGCTGAAATGGATCACCGAGGACATGGGGCGCTTCTGGCGCCACATCACGTCAGACAGCCAACTGCGCTGGATCGGGCCCGACAAGGGGGCGATCCACCTGGCCACCGCCGCGCTGGTCAATACCGTCTGGGACCTCTGGGCCAAAGAACAGGGCAAGCCCGTCTGGCGCCTGGTAGCCGACCTCTCACCCGCAGAGTTGGTGCGCCTGATCGACTTCCGCTATATCACCGACTGCATCACGCCCGATGAAGCCCTGGCGCTGCTGACCCGACAGGCCGAAGGCAAGCAGGCACGCATCGACGAACTGACGGCCCACGGCTACCCCTGCTACACCACATCGGCGGGCTGGCTGGGCTACAGCGACGACAAGCTGCGCCGGCTGGCCCAGGAAGCCGTAGACGCGGGCTTCTCGCATATCAAGCTCAAGGTCGGTCGGGATCTGGAAGACGACATCCGCCGCCTGCGCATCGCGCGCGAGGTCATCGGGCCGGAGCGCCACCTGATGATCGACGCCAACCAGGTCTGGGAAGTCGACCAGGCCATCGATTGGCTCAAGGAACTGGCCTTTGCCCGCCCCTGGTTCATCGAGGAACCCACCAGCCCCGACGACATAGCCGGCCACCGGCGCATCCGAGCCGCCATGCAGGACAGCATGCAGGTGGCCACCGGCGAGATGTGCCAGAATCGCATCCTGTTCAAGCAGTTCATCATGGAATCCGCCATCGACGTGGTGCAGATCGATGCCTGTCGGCTGGGCGGGGTCAACGAGGTTCTGGCCGTGATGCTCATGGCCGCCAAATACGGCCTCAAGGTCTGCCCACATGCCGGCGGCGTCGGCCTGTGCGAATACGTGCAGCACCTGTCCATGATCGACTATCTGTGCTTTTCGGGCACCAAAGAGGGCCGCGTCATCGAATACGTCGATCACCTGCACGAGCATTTCGTGGATCCCTGCAGCATACGCAATGCGGCCTACATGCCGCCTGTCCAACCCGGCTATTCCGTCGAGATGAAACCCGCCTCGCTGGCACAATATCGATTCGGGGCATGAGCCGCGAACGGCTCACCATCGACCCTGAACACGCAGAAACTCGCACGCCCACACCTGATCCAGCGGTTGTAGCCCAGGGCACCACCGCCGGATCCGCACTTTCAGGAGGCCTTTCGCCATGTCCGCTTCAGAAAAACCCCGGTTGCGCAGCCGGCGGTGGTTCGACAACCCCGACAATCCCGGCATGACGGCGCTCTATATCGAGCGCTACATGAATTACGGCATCACCCGCGCCGAATTGCAGTCGGGCAAGCCCATCATCGGGATTGCCCAGACCGGCTCGGACCTTGCCCCCTGCAACCGCCACCACATACAGCTGGCCGAGCGCGTGCGCGACGGCATCCGCGAAATGGGCGGCATCCCGCTTGAATTTCCCGTCTATCCCATCCAGGAAACCGGCAAGCGCCCCACGGCCGCCATGGACCGCAACCTGGCCTACCTGGGCCTGGTCGAAGTCCTGCACGGCTACCCCATCGACGGGGTCGTACTGACCACCGGGTGTGACAAGACCACGCCCGCCTGCCTGATGGCGGCCGCCACGGTCAACATCCCGGCCATCGTCCTGTCGGGCGGCCCCATGCTCGATGGCTGGTGGCGCGGCAAACTGGCCGGCTCGGGTACCGTGATCTGGGATGCGCGCAAACATCTGGCCGCCGGCGACATCGATTACGAAGAATTCGTCGAAAGCGTGGCCAGCGCCGCACCGTCCGTGGGCCACTGCAACACCATGGGCACGGCCCTGTCCATGAACTCGCTGGCCGAAGCCCTGGGCATGTCCCTGCCTGGTTGCGCCGCCATTCCGGCCCCCTATCGCGACCGCGCCTGGATGGCCTATGAAACCGGCAGGCGCATCGTCGCGATGGTGCACGAAAACCTGCGCCCCTCAGACATCATGACCAAAGAGGCGTTCGACAATGCCGTGGTGGCCGCGGCCGCCCTGGGCGCTTCATCCAACTGCCCCATCCACATCATCGCGATCGCCCGCCACATGGGGGTGGAACACAGCCTGGCCGACTGGCAGCGCCTGGGGCCGGACATTCCCCTGCTGGTCAATTGCCAGCCCGCCGGCGAATACCTGGGCGAAGCCTTCTACCGGGCCGGTGGCGTACCCGCCGTCATGCGCGAACTGATGCAGGCCGGCAAATTGCATGGCAACGTCAAGACCGTCACCGGCAAGACGCTGGGCGAGGACCTGGCCTCGGTACCCGAGCCCGATCGCGAAGTCATCCGACCCTGGGACAACCCGCTGATGAAGGCAGCCGGCTACGTGGTGCTCACGGGCAACCTGTTCGACAACGCCGTGATCAAGATCAGCGTCATCGACGAAAAATTCCGCCAGCGCTACCTGAGCGATCCCGAACACCCCAACCGGGTGGACCTCAAGGCCGTGGTCTTCGAGGGCCCGGAAGACTACCACGAACGCATCGAGGACCCGGACCTGGGCGTGGACGAACACTCGCTGCTCGTCATCCGCAACGTGGGCCCGGTAGGCTACCCGGGGGGGCCCGAGGTGGTCAACATGCAGCCACCCGCCGCCCTCATATCGCGCGGCATCGATACGCTGCCCACCATGGGCGATGGGCGCCAGAGCGGTACCTCGGCCAGTCCGTCGATCCTGAACGTCTCGCCCGAATCGGCGGTGGGCGGGGGCCTGGTCCTGCTGCGCAGCGGCGACACGGTGCGTATCGACCTGAATGCCCATCGGGTCGATGTACTGATTTCCGACGACGAACTCACCAGCCGCCGCAATGCCTGGAAGCCACCCATCCTGAAGAACCAGACCCCCTGGGAAGAAATCTACCGCAAGACGGTCGGCCAGCATGGCACGGGTGCCTGCATGGAGCCCGCCACCCAGTACCTGGACATCATCATGCAGCGCGGTGAAGCCCGCGACAACCACTGAACACTGCATCCTGCGCTGGACGTGCCACCCTGACCCAGGTGCAGGATGGCGCGCACCAGGACCAGGCTACCGGTTCAGGCCGCCGGTTCAGTTGACCCAGCCACCATCGATGATGTTCGTGGTGCCACTGGTGTACGCGGATTCATCGGCCGCCAGATAGGCTGCCAGTGCAGCAATTTCCTCGGGCCGGCCCAGCCGGCCCACAGGCTGGCGCGCAATGAACGCCTGCCGGACCTGCTCGAATGTCTGCCCCTGTGCCCGGGCCTGTTCGTGCATGCGCTGCTCGAGCGAGGGTGACTCAACCGTACCCGGACAAATCGCATTGCAACGCACACGGCCAATGAAATCAGCGGCAATGGCTTTGGTCAGACCAATGACCGCCGCCTTGGTGGCGCCATACACAAAGCGGTTGGGTACGCCTTTTACACTGGAGGCGACCGATGCCACATTGATGATCGAGCCACCGCCATGCTCGAGCATGCCCGGCAACACGGCACGGCACATTTCATACATCGAGGTGACATTGAGCCGAAAAGAGAAATCCCAGGCCTCGCGCGAGCAGTCAAGAATGGAACCGCTGTCGACAAAGCCGGCACAGTTGAACAGCACATCGATGCGCCCCACGGCCTTCACCAGCGCCCCTATGGCTGCGGAATCGGTGACATCGAGCACATGGGTCTCGCAACCGGCCAGTGACTGCAGCGGCTCGGCCTGGATATCAGTGGCAATCACATGTGCCCCCTCGGCCTGAAAGCGCAAGGCGGTGGCCCGCCCGATTCCATTGCCGGCTGCCGTGAGCAGCGCGGTCTTCCCCGCAAGACGACCTGTCATAATAAACACTCCTCCAAATGCAAGAGCATAGGTCTTTCAGTCACCGGACCGCAACGCATCTCACACCAACCAGGAGCCCATGATGTCTGCAGATCACGCATCTCCCACCCCAGTCTGGTTCATTTCGGGTTGTTCTACCGGCTTTGGCCGCGAACTGGCTGATCAAGTCGTGGCATGCGGCTGGCGAGTGGTCGCCACCGCCCGCCGACCGGAAAACCTGCAGGCATGGGCGGCCCAACATCCCGGTCAGTCTCTGGCTCTGCCGCTCGACGTGACGCGGCAGGGCCAGATCGATGCAGCCGTCAAGCAGGCCCGCGCGCAATTCGGGCGCATCGATGTGCTGGTGAACAATGCCGGCTACGGCTACCAATCATCCATCGAAGAGGGCGATGAGGCCGAAATCCGCGCCATGTTCGATGCCAATGTATTCGGCCTGTTCGCCCTCACCCGGGCCATCCTGCCCATCATGCGAGAACAGCGCAAAGGGCACGTGTTCAACATCACATCGCTGGCCGGTCTGCGCGGGTATGCCGGCTCTGGCTACTATGCCGCCACCAAGCACGCCATCGAAGGCTGGGCCGATGCCCTGGCTCAGGAATGCAACCCCCTGGGCATCCAGGTCACCAACATCGAACCCGGCCCATTTCGAACCGACTGGGCGGGCCGCTCGCTGCACCAGACCCCCTCAGTGATCGAAGACTATGCAGAGACAGCACGTGCGCGCATGCAGAGCATCAAGGACATCAGCGGCAAACAGCCAGGCGACCCCCGGCGGGTGGGGCAACTCATGCTCGACCTGTCACTGGAAAAAGACGCACCGCTGAACATCGCAGTGGGCGCGGCAGCCATCCGGTTTGGCAGCGAGCGCCTGCAGGCCAAGCTCGACAGCATCCAGGCCAACAAGGCACGCGGTCTGGCCACGGATTTTCCAGACCAGTAAGGCGCATGCGGCAGACTGCTTCGCGCAGGTGGGGGAACCGGCCACATGAGGCCCCCACCCCGACAAGGGCGCTGCGGATGTCCCGAAGAAATCGATATCAGATCGTCAATCAATTTGCTAAACTGGCCCTTCCAAAAATCGACCCGAACATTCAATCGGCGGGCCTGCCGTGAAATTGATACGATGGCCCAGCCCCCATCACTCACAGGAGATACAAGCATGCTGTCCAAATACAAGAAACTGGCCTGTCTCGTGGCCCTCACCGTGGCCGCTGGCGCCGCCCACGCGGCCTGGCCCGAGCGCCCCGTCACGCTGGTCGTACCCTATGCAGCAGGCGGGGGCACCGACGCCACGGCACGCATCATAGCGGCCATGCTCAAAGACCGGCTCGATACGCCGGTCAACGTGGTCAACCATCCCGCAGGCGGGGGCGTGGTAGGCCAGGAAACCATTGCCGGCGCCAAGCCCGATGGCTACACCATCGGCCTGGTCAGTGCAGAAACCTTCATGAACCACAACCTTGGGCTGACCAAGCGCAGTGAAAAGGATTACACCGCGCTGGCACTGATGAACAATGACCCATCTGCCGTAATCGTCAGCACCGCGTCCGATTACAAGAACATGGATGATCTGGTCAAGGCCATCAAGGACAACCCGGGCAAGCTCAAATCATCCGGCACGGGCACCGGCGGGGTCTGGAATCTGGCCATGGCCGGCATGCTCGATGGCCTCGATCTCCCGGCTGATTCCGTCAAATGGGTGCCTTCGGCCGGGGCGGCGCCGGCCCTGCTCGAACTGGTCGCCGGCGGGGTAGACTTCGTTCCGGTCTCGCTGCCCGAAGCCCGTTCAATGATCGAATCCGGCAAGGCCACGCCCCTGGCCGTGATGGCAACCGACCGGGTCGCGCTGTATCCTGACGTACCCACGCTGAAAGAAGCCACGGGCAGCGACTGGCTCGCTTCGGCATGGCGTGGCATTGTGGCCCCGGTGGGTCTGCCCGAAGACGTCACCAAAAAGTACGAAGCCGCGCTCGATGACATCAACCACAGCGACCAATACCGTGATTTCATGAAAAACCAGGGCTACGAGGTGGTCTACCTGAACGGCGAAGAATTCGCCAAGTTCATGTCCGAGGGCAATGAAGCCACCGGAAAGGTCATGGACAAGCTCGGGCTGATCAAGAAGTGATCCATGGCCGGGCGGCAACAGGCCGGCCCGGCAGATCCGTCCTCAAAGAGCCGACCCTCCGTGCCAGGCTGCGGCGCGGGGCTCGGCTCGATTCATTTCAGGAGTCATTCAATGAAGGTCTATGAAGTCATTGCACGTGCGCTGAAAGATGCCATGGATGACGTCGGGATCGAGCATCTGTTCGGGTTGATCGGCGACGCCAACCTGTACATGGTCGACAGTTACATGCGCGATTGCGGCGGCACCTACGTGCGTGCTGTCCATGAAGCCGGCGCGACCGCCATGGGGGTCGGCTACGCGCAGGTCCGCAATACCATCGGCGTGGCCACCGTGACCCAGGGCCCGGGCCTCACCAACACCCTCACGGCCCTGCTCGAAGGCGTCAAATCCGCCACACCCATGGTATTGCTGGCAGGTGATACGGCAGAAGAAGACCACAGCCACATCCAGTTCATCAACCAGCGCGAGCTGGTGATGAGCGCCGGCATTGGCTTCGAACAACTGCGTACCCCGCATACCATCGTTCAGGACCTGCACCGGGCCTTTCGCAGGGCCTGGGTCGAGCGCCGGCCCATCGTGTTCAACATGCCCTACAACTTCCAGTGGATGGATGCCGATTACCAGCGCCACACACTGCGCCTGCCCGAAGTCACCCTGTCCCCCACGCTGGGCGACGACATGGATCACGCCGTGGGGATCATCGCTTTTGCGCGCCAGCCGGTGGTGCTCGCGGGCCGCGCGGCGGCCGACGAGGCCACCAAGCACGCCATACAACGCTTTGCCGCGCGAATCGGCGCACCGCTGGCCACCACCGTGCGTGCCAAGGATCTGTTCATCGATGACCCCTTCAATCTGGGCATCTGCGGCACGCTGAGCAACGAAATTGCCAGTGATGTCCTGATGAACAGCGACTGCATCATCGCCTTTGGTGCGGGCCTGAACAAATATACAGGCGGGCTGGGCAGTTTCTTCGATCAAAAGAAGCGCATCGTGCATATCAGCCCGCACGCTGGGGACATCGGCCGGTATACCCCGGTCGAGGCAGGTCTGGTGGGCGATCCGGGCAGGATTGCAGATCAGATGGTCGAACTGCTGGACGAAGCCGAGATCCCCGCGTCAGCCAATCGCAGTGATGAACTGGCCGAAAGAATCCGCAATTACAGGCAGAAACCCAGGCTGTCCGATCAGAACGCCCCCGGCACGGTCGATATTCTCGAACTGTTCCACGCCTTGAACACGCGGTTTCCCCACGACAGGATCTATCTGACCGACGGCGGGCGCTACGAATACATTGCCTGGGTGGATGTCAAGGTCAGGACGCCACGCGATTTCGTCCACACCATCTGTTACGGGGCCATCGGGCTGGGCTTGCCCACGGCGATCGGCGCGTCCGTAGCCGGCGCGGGCAAACCGACCCTGCTGGTGGTGGGGGATGGCGGGCTCGAGCTCGGTGGCATGACCGAACTCATGACTGCCCGGCGCCAGAACCTGAATCTCGTGGTGGTCGTGTGCAACGATGGCAGCTACGGCGCCGAGTACGAGCAGTTCGTTGCGAGAGGCCTGGATCCAGAGCTGACCATGCTGGGCTCGCCCGATTTCGCACCCATTGCACAGGCCATGGGGGTTGCATCCATGACGGTTCGCAGCACCGAAGATCTGGATGCCGCCATGCGTTTCATCAACGAGCGCGACGGGCGATCGCCCTGCCTGATCGATGTGAAACTCGACCCGCGGTACATGAACCTGTAGGCGGCTCCCGCGCCAACGAACAGGCCGCCCCAAGGGGCGGCCTGTCTTTTTACTGCCGATGGCACCCGATCAACGGACCTCGAGCCACTTCGAGGTGCTGTCGGCCACCTTCTTGGGCAGTGACAGTTCGAGCACGCCGTCGGTACAACGTGCTTCGGACCCGGCCACGTCGATGTCATGGGCCAGGCTGAAGCGCCGTACCTGCACGCCACGATAACGTTCGCGACGCAAGACGGTTTCACCCTCTTTCTCGATGTCTTCGGCCGTTTTCTCGACGCGGATGGACACCGTGTTGCCCTCGATGGCCACCTTGACGTCTTCCTTGCGCACACCAGGCACCTCGGCCTTGACGGTGTAGGCCGAATCGGATTCGGTCACGTCGATATTGATGCGTGGCTCTTCGGCGCGCTGGGCAAGCCGGGAGGCCACGGGAAAGCGATTGAACAGTTCTTCAAACCCCGACAGTTCTGCAAAAGGGTTGAAGCGAGCCAGATCGTTGGTCATCTCGAATCTCCTTTCTAACCATGCTGACGATCGATGCAGGCCCGCCCGGGCCCGCATCATTTCCATGCCATGCAAATGGGGGCAGCAGCAGAAGTTTCAAGAGGAAACCGATGGGTGAATTCGCAAGCCTGCGCCGACCAAACCTCGCCGAGTACCTCGGCTTGCCTCAGGACGAGCTCTACAGCCTCATCCGCTCTATCCGGAGGGTACTTGTACTTGCGCAATATCCGCTTCACTATCAGCCGCAGGCTGGCGCGCACACTCTCGCGCTTTGACCAGTCGACCGTGATATTTTTGCGCAGGCTCTCTGTCAACTCGTGGGCGATTTTCTTCAGCGTCCCATCTGTCAATTCGCGCACAGCTGACTCGTTGTTGACCAAGGCATCATAGAAACGGATTTCATCTTCGCTCAGGCCGAGTGCCTCCCCACGGTTCGCAGCTTCCCGGAACTTCTTGGCCATTTCGACCAATTCTTCCATCACCTGGGCAGTCTCGATACTGCGGTTCTGGTAGCGCGTGATGACTCTGCCCAGCATCTCCGAGAACTTCTTCTGCTGCACCACGTTGCTGGCGAACTTGCTCTTGATCTCGCCTTCCAGCAGGCGCTCCAGCAGCTCGACGGCCAGATTGCGCTCGGGCAGGTTCTGCACCTGGGCCAGGAATTCATCGTCAAGCAGCCCGATATTGGGCTTTTCCAGGCCCACGGCATCGAAGATATCGACCACGCTCTCACTGACGACCGCCTGGTTGATGATTTGACGAATGGCCACTTCGCGCTGTTCATCGATCTTCTTCTGCGCGCTGATGTCGCGCTTGGTCAGAATGACCTTCACCGCCTGCATGAAGGCAACCTCATCACGCAGCGCCTTGGCTTCTTCCAGCGTGCAGCACAGGGAAAATGCCTTGCTCAGCGCCAGCGCGGCATCTGCAAAACGCTTCTTGCCATCCAGTTTGGCATCCTTTTGCCCCGGCGGTGGACGCAGCGACAGGATGTGATTGGCGGCCCCTGCCAGGGCCTTGTGGCCGCCGGTCTTGAAGCCGGAATAGTCGTAGCCGTGCAGCATGGTGCGCAGGACATCCAGCTTTTCCAGCATGACGGACAGGGCTTCGCACGCATCCACAGTGGGTTTCCCGCGACCCTTGCTGGCCGTGTATTCCCTCATGGCGGCTTTCAGCTCATTGCCGATGCCGATGTAATCGACCACGAGACCCCCCTGCTTGTCGCGGAACACCCGGTTCACCCGGGCAATAGCCTGCATCAGGTTGTGACCCTTCATGGGTTTGTCGATATACATCGTGTGCACGCAGGGGGCGTCAAACCCGGTCAGCCACATGTCGCGCACGATGACCATGTTGAGCGGGTCGGACGGATCCTTGAAGCGTTTTTCCAGGCGCTTTTTCACCTGAGCGCTGTAGATGTGGGGGCGCAGCAGCGCCTTGTCGCTAGCGCTGCCCGTCATGATGACCTTGATGGCACCCTTCTCCGGGTCTGCCTCGTGCCAGTCAGGGCGCAGCTTGATGATCTCGTTGTACAGGTGCACGCAGATATCGCGGCTCATGGCTACGATCATCGCCTTGCCATGCTGGGCCTTGTTGCGCTCTTCAAAGTGCGTGACCAGATCAGCCGCCACGCTGGCAACGCGCCGTTCGGCACCGACCACTTTTTCCAGCGCCGCCCACCTGGACTTCAAACGCGCCTGGTCTTGCTCCTCTTCATCTTCGGCCAGTTCATCGACTTCATCGTCCAGGGTTTCCAGGTCGGCGTCATTCAGGCGCACTTTCGCCAGGCGCGATTCATAGTAGATGGCGACTGTCGCGCCGTCTTCCTTAGCCTGCTGCATATCGTAGACATGGATGTAGTCACCAAACACCGCCCGCGTGTCGTGGTCGGCACCTCTGACCGGGGTACCGGTAAAGGCCACGAATGTTGCATTGGGCAGGGCATCGCGCAGGTGCTGAGCGTAGCCGACCTGATAGCTGACCTGGTAATCCTGTGCGCCGGCAAACTCGGCGGCCAGCACCGTAGTGGGATGCTCACTGGCACCCAAATTCAGTACCGTGGTAGCGCCTGCTCGCTTGGGCTTGCGTTCTTTCAGCCGAGCCTCGAAGCCATACTGCGTGCGGTGGGCTTCGTCTGCGATGACGACGATATTGCGGCGATCGGACAGCTGTGGGAACGTGTCCTCGTCCTCACCCGGCATGAATTTCTGGATAGTGGCAAAGACAATGCCACCCGAGGGCCGGTTGGACAGCAAGGCGCGGAGCTCCTGGCGCGTGGTGGCCTGCACGGGTTGCTCGCGCAGCAAATCCTGAGCCAGGCTGAAAACGCCAAAGAGCTGCCCATCCAGATCATTGCGGTCCGTGATGACCACAATGGTGGGGTTCTGCATGGCGGGCTCCTGCATCACCCGTGCCGCAAAACACGTCATGGTGATGCTCTTGCCGCTGCCCTGGGTATGCCAGACCACGCCGCCCTTGCCGCGCCCCGCCGCACCGGCCTGCAGGTGGGATGCCTGCACGACGTGTTCCACGGCCAGGCGCACGGCATGATACTGATGGTAGCCGGCAATTTTCTTGACGAGCGTGCCGTCGTCTTCGAACAGAACAAAGTAGCGCAGGTAGTCCAGCAGCCAGGCAGGGGCCAGCAGCCCGCGCACCAGGGTTTCCAGCTCATTGTACTGACCCAGGGGGTCAAGCGTGACGCCATCGATGGTGCGCCATTGCATGAAGCGTTCGGCATTGGCCGACAGCGACCCGAAGCGGGCCTCCGAGCCATCCGAGATGACCAGGATTTCGTTGTATTCAAAGACGTCCGGAATCTGCGCCTTGTAGGTTTGAATCTGGTCGTAGGCCTTCCAGATGTCCGCGTTTTCATCAGTGTTGTTCTTCAGTTCCAGCAGTACCAGTGGCAGGCCGTTGACGAACAGGATGACGTCGGGCCGACGCGTGTGATGCGGGCCTTTGATGGTGAACTGGTTGACCGCCCAGAACTCGTTGTTGGCCGGAGTGGCCCAGTCCACCAAGCGCACCAGGTCGCCCCGGGTCTCGCCGTCTTTCTGATACTGCACAGGCACGCCGTTGATCAGCAGTTTGTGGAAAGCACGGTTGGCGGCCAACTGAACAGGGGTATCCAGGTTTTCCACTTGCTGGATCGCGTCTGCCCGGGCAACTGCAGGAATGTCGGGATTCAGGCGGTCGATGGCGGCACGCAGGCGGTACGGCAGAATGACCCGCGTGTAGCCGCTGCGCTGCGGGTCCGGGCCATCGTCGGCGATATCCGGGCCGCTGTAGATGCTGTAGCCGACTTCGGCCAGCCAGCCCAGGGCTTCCTGTTCGAGTTGGTCTTCGGTCATGGCTGATGCGCCGTTTGCCGGGCGTTCTTTATGGGTGCTCGTATTCAGCCGGATGAATGCTGGCCAGCACAGCAGCCAGCTTGTCCTTCGCGTGGGCCTGGTCATAATCCAGCTGCAAGCCAGACCAGAAGCCATCCGAAGTTCCGAAATAACGCGACAGGCGCAGACCTGTGTCTACCGTCACCGTTCGCTTGCCGGTGACGATTTCACCTATCCTGCGCTGAGACACGCCAATTTCCTTTGCCAGGCGATATTGCGTAATGCCCATGGGTTTCAGAAATTCTTCCAGCAGGATTTCGCCTGGACTGGGGTAGGGAACCACACGCATGATGCCTCCTAGTGATAGTCCACGATTTCGACCTGATCCGCCCCATGATCTGACCATCGAAAGCAGATACGCCACTGATCGTTGATGCGGATGCTGTATTGACCCTTCCGTTTCCCCTGCAACCGTTCCAAGCGGTTGTTGGGTGGTATGCGCAGGTCTTGCAGGTGGGCGGCGCGTGCCAGCATGGCAAGCTTGCGCATGGCGACAGTTTCGATGTTTACAAATCTGGGTACTCGTTGCCCCTCGAACAGCGACTGTGTGTCGGCGCAGGAAAAAGACCGTATCATGATGATAGCGCACCGCGTTAGTAACGTAAAGCGATATCATTGGCTGCATCCACTGATTCAGCATGACAGGATTCTGAGGGTAGGCGTAAGCGCCCGGAAATGAGGCGCGGCAGCAACGTATCACGGGCGCATATGAGGACCTTTGTTTGTGCTGTATTAGCGCTGATTTGATCGAACAGAGTCTCTGCAACTCGCATGAAAGCCACAACTACTGGGGCAGGTGGAGAGATCAACGGGATAGGTCTAAAGGCTTTTTTGCTAATTTCCATGAAGGTCGAACCATTGGCGTGGCCTTTTATGGTGCCCATATTGGTTTTACACCAGAAATACATGAACAACGGCGGCAACAGCCCGCCTGGTGGCATGGCAATATAGCCTTGATTGACCGCCACAGGAATCCGGCACACAGCAAGATAGCCAATAGGGGCCCTGGACGACATCAACAGAGTACCGCTCGGCAGTAAGCCAGAACTGATTTTTGCCAATCCTGCCGCACTGATGCGGCGCTCGGTGTCGAGCAGGATGGGCGACATAGCGCCTGACAAATCTTTTGGTGTCGCCCAGTTAAACTCTTCGGGCTCCCAGAAATCTCTATTCTTTGTATTGGGAGTGGCGCCTCCGTGAGTGTCGACGACATCATCAACTGTTTTTATCTGCCACCCCCTTGGTATCAACCCCAGCTCCGCCTCTTCAAACGAATCTGGAAACAGCGCAGCGGTTTCTTCATCCATGCCTTCAGGCTGAAGGCCTTCCATCTTGGCGCGCACGGGGTCGAAGTCCACGAACCAGGACTTGAAGATAGCCTGGGCGATGGATTCAAGGGTTTTATTGGTTTCGCGCAGGAGGGCGATGCGGTTGTCGAGAGCACCGAGAAATTCCGTGACCAAGTGCTGAGTCTGAAGTGACGGCAGCATGACGGGCACCGCAGCGAGTATTCCTGTATTCAGATTGGGCATCGTAGCGCCGACGGCATAGCGGATTAGCCAGTCTTTTATTTCCGGAGAACGCAGGTAATAGGAAATAAATTTAGCATTCGCGACCTTCTCCGTACCCATACGAACCTTTAGGCACCCCGTCCCACACAACCAGCCTGATTCCACTTCCCCAATTAATGCATTTTTTGTGACATCACCCCGACGGCTGAAAACGATATCTCCAACGTCTAGTTTGTGCTGCAACAGCCGTTCCACATCCTGCTGACCGACACGTGCGATATTTTCTAAGGAAATCCCTTGCGTGCCTATATTGGTTGGCATGACGACAGGCGTTCCTTTTTCCGTGTAATCGGACATATGCAGCTGGCTTCCAAATGGCCCAGTCTGAATTGAACCGCCTTGGCTATGACAGATGTCCCCTAAGGTGGTTTCTATCAACTCAGAACTCATACCCCAGCCCCCCCAGCTTCTGCCGAATCAATGCATCCAGCTCCGCACCTCTGGCCATCTGCTCACCCAGTTTGGCGGTCAGCCGTTCCATCTTCTCGGCAAAGGCTTCGTCGTCGTCTTCGACCTCTTCAGCACCCACATAGCGTCCAGGCGTCAGCACATGCCCATGCTGGGCGATTTCCGCCAGCGGCACGCTGCGGCAGAAACCGGGTACATCCTGGTATTCAGTGATCGTCGCGCCAGTCTCTACTTCCCCACGCCACGCGGCTACGGTGTCGGCGATGCGGGCGATGTCCTCATCTGCCAGTTCCTTCTGCACGCGGCTGACCAGGTGCCCCAGCTTGCGGGCATCGATGAACAGCACCTCGCCCTTGCGCTTCTTCTGCTTCACCAGGAACCACAGGCAGGCGGGAATTTGGGTATTGAAGAACAATTGCCCCGGCAGGGCCACCATGACTTCCACCACGTCGGCGTCAACCATGGCGGCGCGGATGACGCCTTCATTGTTCTGGCTGGAGCTCATCGACCCATTGGCCAGCACAATGCCGGCTCGTCCGGTGGGCTTCAGGTGGTACAGCATATGCTGCAGCCAGGCATAGTTGGCGTTGCCCTGCGGCGGGTCACCATAGGCCCAGCGAGGGTCGCCTTCCAGACTGCCGTGCCACCAGTCGCTGATGTTGAAGGGTGGGTTCGCCAGGATGAAATCCGCCCGCAAGTCGGGATGCTGATTACGGGTGAAGGTATCGGCGGGTTCCTTGCCCAGGTTGAAGTCGATGCCACGAATCGCCAGGTTCATGGCTGCCAGCCGCCAGGTGGTGGGGTTGGACTCCTGGCCATAGATGGACACATCCCCCATCCGGCCACCGTGCGCGGCGATGAATTTTTCCGACTGCACGAACATGCCGCCTGAACCGCAGCAGGGATCGTACACCTGCCCTTTATGCGGGGCCAGCACGGCCACCAGGGTCTTGACGATGCCGGCCGGCGTATAGAACTGGCCGCCCTTCTTGCCCTCGGCGCTGGCGAACTGGCCCAAGAAGTATTCGTAGACCTGGCCCAGGATATCGCATGCGATGTTGGCATCGTTGCCAAAGCCGATGGTGGAAATCAGGTCCACCAGTTCACCCAGCTTGCCATCCGGTAGTTGGGCGCGGCCATACCGCTTGTCCAGGATGCCCTTCAGCTTGGCGTTCTCGGTCTCGATGGCGGTCAGGGCGTCGTCGATGCGCTTGCCGATGTCGGGCTGCTTGGCGGCGGCGCGCAAGGCCTCCCAGCGGGCAGCCTCGGGCACCCAGAAGATGTTCGCGGCGGTGTAGTAATCGCGGTCTTCCAGCTCAGTTGACAGGTGTGCGGCACTGGCAGCGGGGAAGTGGTATTCGTCGACAGGGTCGGCGAAACGCTTCAGTAGTTCCGCCCGGTGCCCCGCGAACGTGTCAGAGATGTACTTCAGGAAAATGAGCCCCAGCACCAGGTGCTTGTACTCCGCCGCATCCATGTTGGCGCGCAGCTTGTCTGCCGCTGCCCACAGGGTTTTCCTGATGTCGTCAACCATCTGTCTGCTCTTGATGTCTGAAAAAAATTGTATGCTTATCCCAACGATAGTCTAAACGATGGGCGCACCATCAGAGGCCGCAGCGCAGGGTAAGGTGAACGCAAGCCGTTGTGGCGCAGTTCGGGAATTTGGCACAGAACGCCTTTTTCTGAGCCAGAAAGCAAAAAACACGGCTCGCACCGCGTTTTTAAACCCCTGATTTCAAGGATTTTTAGCAAAATGAAGTGGTCGGGGTGACATGATTCGAACATGCGACTCCTACGTCCCGAACGTAGTACTCTACCAGGCTGAGCTACACCCCGACGAGGGCTGCGGGCCGGCACGACGTACTGGCCCCCGGGAAGCTTTCAACGGTCTCGTTCGACCGCGAAAGCACATGATTTTAGCAGAGTCTGCCGATAAACGGAATCATCGAAGTGCATGATCGCCTGCCTCGCGAGATCGGCCTCGTGTTCGGCGGCCTGGCGCGTATACGCCAGGGCATCGGTGGCATGGATGGCGTGGGCCACAGCCTCGAAATCGGCTTCGCCGGTTTCGATCGCACTGCGTACCAGCCGGCGCTGTTCGGGTGTGCCGGTGTCCAGCACGCGGATCAGCGGCAAGGTGGGCTTGCCCTCACGCAGGTCATCACCCACGTTCTTGCCCAGCGCCCGCACGTCGCCACTGTAGTCGAGCACGTCATCGATCAGCTGGAAGGCCGTGCCCAGGTGACGGCCACACGCAGCGGCGCATTGCTGGCGCGACTCGTCGACCCCGGCGATGATGGCACCGACCTGCGCGGCCGCCTCGAACAGCTTGGCTGTCTTGTAGCGCACCACCTGCAGATAGCGCTCGAGCGATACATCGGGGTCGTGCACGTTGAGCAATTGCAGGACTTCGCCTTCGGCGATCACCGTGGTGGCCGCCGACAATACGGCCATCGCCGGCATGGAGCCTGCCGCAACCATCATCTCGAAGGCGCGCGAATAAAGATAGTCGCCCACGAGCACGCTGGCGGCATTGCCAAAAACGGCATTGGCAGTATCGCGGCCCCGGCGCAGATCGGACTCGTCCACGACATCATCATGCAGCAGCGTGGCCGTGTGGATGAACTCGACCACCGCAGCCAGGCCGTGGTGTGTTGCGCCCTGATAGCCCAGCGCCTTCGCAACCAGCAGCAGCAAAGCCGGCCGCAAGCGCTTGCCCCCCGCGCCGATGATGTAATCACCGATGGTGCGTATGAGAACGACTTCGGAATCCAGGCGCGCACGGATCTCTGCGTCTACGGCCTGCATGTCGGCGGCAATGGGAGCGAACAGTTCGGAAAAGTTCAAGGCAGACCTGGGTACATAAGGAAGCGGGGCGAAAAAAATCCACCACAAGGACCCAGATTATACTTTCCGCATTGTTTTCAGGAGAACCGTGTGTCCGACCCTCAATTGCAGACCCTGATCAAGCGTGCCAACGGTGTGCTGGCACAGCTCGAGGCCTGGCTGCCGCCCGCGCCGCCGGCCATTGACTGGTCCGCTCAGGCCTATCGCTGGCAACGTCGCGGGGCGCGCGGCTGGCTCGAAGCCATTCACCGGATCGCCCCCATCCAGCTCGACGACCTGCAGCACGTCGAACGACAAAAAGCCATACTCGAGCGCAATACCCTCGCCTTCCTGCAGGGCAAGCCCGCCAACAACGTGCTCATGACCGGTGCCCGGGGCACCGGCAAGAGTTCCCTGGTGCGCGCCCTCCTGGCTGCGCACGCCGCACGCGGCATGCGGCTGATCGAGGTCGACAAGTCGGATCTCGGCGATCTGGGGCAGATCATCGAACTGATCAGCGAGCGCCCCGAGCGCTACATCATTTTCTGTGATGACCTGTCCTTCGAAGAAGGCGAGGCGAGCTACAAGGCACTGAAGTCGGCACTGGACGGCTCGGTTGCGGCGCCCGGCGAAAACGTGCTGATCTACGCCACGTCCAACCGGCGCCACCTGATGCCCGAATACATGCACGAAAACCTGCAGGCCCAGCACCAGCCCGACGGTGAAATCCATCCGGGCGAAACGGTGGAGGAAAAGATCTCACTGTCCGAGCGCTTCGGCCTGTGGCTGTCGTTCTACCCGTTCGGCCAGCAGGATTATCTGGACATCGTGGCGCATTGGCTGCGTGCCCATGGCTGCCCACAAGAACAACTCGAAGCAGCCCGCGCCGAGGCGCTGCAGTGGGCACTCGAACGCGGCTCGCGCTCAGGGCGCGTCGCACGCCAGTTTGCGCGAGACTGGGCCGCACGCCATGCCTGACATCAAACCCCATATCCGCGTGGCCGCGGGCCTGATCTTCGATGCGCGCGGTCGGCTGCTGCTGGGCCAGCGACCCGATGGGAAGGCCTGGCCTGGCTGGTGGGAGTTCCCGGGCGGCAAGATCGAAGCCGGCGAAAGCGTCGAGCAGGCCCTGGTACGTGAACTCGACGAAGAACTCGGCATCCGGGCCACGCAGGTGTATCCCTGGGTGGTCTACGTGCACGAGTATCCGAAAACCGTGGTGGAGCTGTCCTTCTGCCAGGTCACGGCCTGGCTGGGCGAGCCCACGGGTCGCGAGAATCAGGCGCTTGATTGGGTGGATCCGACCCAGATCCGCATCGATGAATCCGACCATCCCATCGGGCCGGGGGGCGCGTCGCTGCTGCCAGCCGCTACGGCCCCCCTGCGCTGGCTGCGGCTGCCCGTGCGATATCGGTTGAGCCAGATCCAGGGCCCGGAGCAGATCGATACCTGGCTGGCTCGGCTGCGCAACGAACTGTTGCGGGGCCTGCGCCTGGTCCAGTTCCGCGAACCCGCCTGGTCCGGTGAACCAGCGCAACTGCATGCGGCGTTCCAGGCCACGGTGGCCCTTTGCCGCCAATACGATGCGCGCTGCCTGATCAACAGTCTGCATCCGCATGCCTGGTGGTCCGAGGCCGACGGCGTACACTTGCGCGCCACCGATGCGCGGCACGTCCTGCAACAGGATCTGCGCCCACCCGGATGGCTGGGGGTATCCGCCCATAATGCAGCCGATCTGGAATGCGCTGCAGAACTGAATGCCGACTTCGTGGTGCTCGGTCACGTCCTTGACACCCCCAGCCACCCCGCAGTGCCGCCTCTGGGCTGGGCCGGATTCAGGCAATTGGCGGCCAGCGCCGGCCGGCCGGTCTTTGCCTTGGGTGGGCAGTCGGCCGACACACTGGACACGGCTCGCCAGCATGGTGGCCACGGGATTGCCGCCTTGCGCGGCCCCCTGTTCCCGTGTCAGACCCCCTGAGCGGCCTCCTGTTTCCGCGTCAGACCCCCTGAGCCACCCGCAAGCGCACCGCGGCCGTCAGGCGTTCGAGGTGCAGGTCCAGCGCGGCCTGCTCGGCCGAGAGGGCGCTGGCCTGCGCCTGCACCACGTTCAGGTAGTCGACCAGACCGGCACGGTACTGGTCGGTGACCAGGCGCAAGGTTTCACGCGCCGCCGCGAGTGCCCGTTCACGCGCCTGCTGCTCGTCCACGAGGGCCTGCGACTGCACCAGCGCGTCCTCGACCTCGCGCAGGCCGGCCAGCACCGTCTGACGCCAGGCCGCCGCCTGCATGTCGTAGACCGCCTCGGCCGCGTGCGTCGCGGCACGCCGGGCGCCACCGTCGAACAGGGTCAGCGCCAGCGCCGGGCCCAGAGACCAGAAGCGCGCCGGCGCCGTGAGCCAGGTGGCCAGCTCAGCGGCCCGATAGCCCCCTTGCACACCCAGCGTGAGATCGGGAAACCAGGCCGCCCGGCTCACGCCCACCCGCGCGTTCGCCTGCGCCACCCGCTCGCGCGCGGCGACAATATCGGGCCGCTGCAGCAGAAGCACGGACGGCACCCCCACGGGCACCCCGGGCACGGGGGGCAAGGCGGCCGGCAGCGCCAGGCGGGCTTCGAAGTCGCCCGGCACCTGCCCCAGCAGCACCGCCAGCGCATGGACCTGCTGTTCAGTCTGCCACGCCAGGCGGATGCGCTGTGCCCGGGCTTGTTCGAGCTGTGCACTGGAGGCGGCGACATCGGCCGGCGAAGCCACACCCGCCTGCTGTCGATTGCGCGTCATTTGCAGGGCTTTTTCATATTCGGCCAGTGTCCGGTCGAGCAGATGCTCTTGAAGCCGTGCAGAAATCAGGCCAAACCAGGCTTGCGCCAGAGTGGACTGCAGACTCAGGTGCACGCCTTGCAGATCTGCCGCAGTGGCCTGCTCACCCGCCTGCGCGGCACTCACCGAGCCCCGCACGCGCCCCCAGAGATCGGCCTCCCATTGGACACTGCCGGACAGCGAGTAGGTATTGGCCGGGTTGTCTGGCCCGCCTGCGCCCTGGCCAGCCCGGCTCAGCGAACCCTGTGTGGTCACTGTGGGAAAGAAGCCGGCCCGGGCGGCCTGCAAGTCGGCCAGAGCCTCGCGGTAGCGGGCCTCGGCCTGGGCCAGATCCGGATTGCCTTCGGCCAGAAGGCTCATCAGGCGATCGAGCTCGGGATCCTTGAAACGCAGCCACCACTGTTCGGGCGCCCGTTCGGCCACCGAGTCGGCCGCCAGCCACTGGCCCTGCGGCGCATGCGCGTAGCGATCGGCCGTAAACACGTCCGGCAAGGGGCGATCCGGGGCCAGACTGCAGCCCGCCAGCAGTACGGTGGCCAGCGATACCAGCGCAACCGCCAGCCGGTGCCCCGCACGTGCGCATGCGTACGCGCTGACAGGCCCGCTAGCCATGCGAGGGCGCCTGCTGGCTGACGGGGGAGGACGGAGCTGTGCGACCGGCACGGCGCAAACGATCCAGACTGAGATAGACCACTGGCGTAGTGTAGAGCGTGAGCACCTGGCTGACCAGCAGGCCGCCGATGATGGTCAGCCCCAATGGCTGGCGCATCTCCACCCCCGCACCCGTGGCCAGCAGCAGGGGCAGCGCGCCCAGCATGGCGGACAGGGTCGTCATCAGGATGGGCCGCAGCCGCACGAGGCAGGCCTGGTAGATGGCGTCGCGCGGGGCCAGGCCATCGCGCCGCTGCGCCTGAAGTGCAAAATCGACCATCATGATGGCGTTTTTCTTCACGATGCCGATCAACAGAAACACCCCGATCAGCGCAATCAGCGTGAACTCCATGCCGACCGCCTGCAGAGCCAGCAAGGCGCCCACCCCGGCCGACGGCAATGTGGAAAGAATCGTGATCGGGTGGATCAGGCTCTCGTAGAGCATGCCCAGCACCAGATACATGGCCAGCAGCGCAGCCAGCAGCATCCAGGGCTGCTGGGTCACGGCGTCGCGCATCATGCCCGAGCTCTCATCGAGCCCGGCCTGCAGCTCATGGGTGGGCAGGCCCGTGCGCGCCACTGCGCGGTCTATGGCCTGCAAGGCCTGATCCAGTGCGACGCCGGGCGCCAGGCCAAAGGCAATCGAATCCGCGACCATCAAGCCCTGGTGATTCACCGACCGGGGCGCCGTGCCTTCGGAAATATGGGTGAACGCGACCAGCGGCACGCGCTCGCCACGCGCATTGATGACGTGCAGGGCCTGCAAGGAGTGCAGGTCGCGCGCATACTGCGGCGCCACTGCCATCACCACGTGGTACTGATTGAGCGGCTCATAGAGCACCGCCACCTGGCGCTGGCTGAAGGCATTGTTGAACACTGCGGCCAGATCGGCCATTTCCACCCCCAGATGGCGCGCCGCATCGCGATCCACCCGCAACTCGGCCTGGCGCCCCCGGTCGTCCGCCTCGTCATCCACATCCACCAGTTCGGGCAAGGCCGCCAGCGCGCGCCGCACCCGCGGCATCCACAGCCGCAGAACGTCCAGATCACTGCCCATCAGCACATACGAGTACGAGCCCGCGCGCGACGAATGGCCCACGAAGATGTCCTGCTGCGGCACCAGAAACATGCGCGCCCCTGGCGTGTGCTCGAACTGCACGCGCAGCCGGTTGACCACCTGGGTCGCGCTGGCGGTACGCTGATCCAGCGGCTTGAGCTGAACCTGGATGAAGCTGGAGTTGCTGCCGCCGCGCCCGCCCGCATGGGCCGTGACCGTATCGACCGCTGCATCCTGCAGCAATACGTTGCGAAACTGCTCCAGGCGAGCCTGGGTGTCCTCGAATGACATGCCGGTATCCACCCTGAAGAAGCCCATGAGCTGGCCTGTATCCTGCTGTGGAAAGAAACCCTTGGGAATCTCGACATAGAGGTAGACGTTGAGTCCGATGGTCGCCAGCAGGATCAGAAGGACCAGGCGGCCATGATCCAGCGACCAGCGCAGGGAGCGGGCGTAGATCTGCACACTGGCGTGCCCCAGGCGCGCCAGTGTGCGTCGCAACAACCCGCCTGGCCGGCCGCGCGAAGCAATGCTGGCCTGCGGCCCCGACAGCAGGCGGGCCGCCAGCACGGGCACCAGGGTGACCGACAGCAACAGCGAAACCGCGATGGCCACCGACAGCGTGACCGCAAACTCCTTGAACAGGCGCCCCACCAGACCACCGACCAGCCACAGCGGGATGAACACGGCCACCAGCGAGACACTCATGGCCAGCACGGTGAAGCCGACTTCGGCGACCCCCCGCAGGGCGGCGCGTGCGGGACGCACGCCACGCTCGAGGTGGCGCATGATGTTCTCGAGCACCACGATGGCATCATCCACCACGAACCCCGTGGCAATGATCAGCGCCATGAGCGAAATCGTGTTCAGCGTGAAGCCGAACCACCACATGAGGCTGAAGCTGCTGATCAGCGAGGCGGGCACGGCCACGGCCGGAATCAATGCCGCCCGCCAGCTGCCCATGAAGGCCAGCACCACGGCCACCACCAGGAGCACCGCCAGCACCAGCGTCAATTCGGCCTCGTACAGCGAGGCGCGGATGCTGGGCGTACGGTCCTGGGCGATGGTGAGCTTGACCGAATCGGGCAGCAAAGACTGAAATAGCGGCAGGCGGTCGCGTATGGCGTTCACCGTCTCGATGATATTGGCATCGGCCTGACGCCGGATGATCAAGAGCACGGCCGGATGCTCGTTGAAGTAACCCACCTGGTTCAGGTCCTCGACCGAGTCTTCCACCTGGGCCACATCCACGAGGCGCACGGGGCGCCCATCGCGCCAGTCCACGATCAATGACTCGTAATCGGCGGCCCGGCGCAGCTGGCCGGCCGAGTCGATCTGCCACAGCAGGGTGCCATCCTGGCCCACCTGCCCCACAGGCAAGAGGGCATTGACATCCTGCAGGACCTCCCGCACCCGATCCAGCGCAATCCCCATCGCATCCAGTGCACGCGGATCCAGCAAGACCCGCACGGCGGGCAATGAGCTACCACCCAGGGTGACCTGCCCCACCCCCTCGACCTGAGACAGTTTCTGGGCCAGGACAGTCGCCGCGAGATCATACAGCGCCCCGCGCGACTCGGTGTCGGAGGTCAGGGCCAGCGTCATGATGGGCGAGGAGGACGAGTTCACCTTGCGATATACCGGATTGCCCCGCATCCCCGACGGCAGCAGCGGGCGGGCGGCATTGATGGCCGCCTGCACGTCGCGCGCCGCCTGATTGATGTCGCGGTCCAGATCGAACATCAGCGTGATCGAGGTCTGCCCTTCGCTGCTGCGCGAACTCATGCTGTTGATGCCCGAGATCACCCCCAGCGACTGCTCCAGCGGCATGGCGACGCTGGAGGCCATGGTCTCCGGGCTGGCACCGGGCAAAGCGGCCGAAACCGAGATCATGGGAAAATCCACCTGGGGCAGGGGCGCCACCGGGATGAAGCGCAGCGCCAGGACACCGGCAAGCACCAGCGCAAGGACCAGCAGGCCCGTGCCTATGGGGCGCTTCAGGAAGAGGGCAAAGAAACGCATGGTTCAGGCCCCCGCACGGTGATGGCCGAGGCGATCGAACCAGAGATAGATGACGGGGGTGGTGAACAGGGTCAGCAGCTGGCTGAACGCCAGCCCACCCACCATGGCCAGACCCAGCGGCTGACGCAGTTCGGCCCCCGAGCCGGTGGCGAACATCAGGGGCAGTGCGCTGAAGAAGGCTGCCAGCGTAGTCATCAGGATGGGGCGAAAGCGCAGCAAGGCGGCTTCATGGATCGCCGCCTGCGGACTCAGGCCCCTTTCGCGCTCCGCATCCAGCGCAAAGTCGATCATCAGGATGGCATTTTTCTTGACGATGCCGATCAGCAGGATGATGCCGATCACGCCGATCATGTCGAGTTCGGCCCCGCCCAGCCACAAGGCCACAAGCGCGCCGATCGCCGCCGAAGGCAACGTGGACAATATGGTAATCGGATGAATCAGGCTTTCGTACAGCACCCCGAGCACGATATACATGGTGATGACTGCCGCCAGCAACAGCCACAGCGTGCTCGAGAGCGAAGCCTGGAAGGCCCGCGCAGCACCCTGGTACTGGAACTCGACCGCTGCCGGCACATCCAGCTGCTGGCGCAACGCATCGATGGCGGCCACCGCATCAGACAGGGCCACCCCGGGTTCGAGATTGAACGAGAGGGTCACGGCCGGGAATTGGTCCTGCCTCTGGATCGACAGGGGGGCCAGTGCAGGCTCGAAATGCACCAGGGCGGCCAATGGTACGACGCCCCCGCCGCGCGCGGCCACGTGCAGCGCATCGAGCGCAGCCGGCCCGGCATCGAGCAGGGCCGCATCACCCTCGAGCACCACCCTGTACTGGGCCGATTGCGTATAAATCGTGGAAATCAGACGCTGACCGAATGCGTCATAGAGCACGTCGTCGATGGCCGCCTGCGAGACGCCCAGCCGTGCTGCGGCATCGCGGTCGACCACACCCTGCAGCCGCAACCCGTGATCCTGCAGATCGCTGGCGACATCCCGCAAGCCGGGCAGTGCCCGCATGGCATCGCGCAGGCGTGGCACCCAGCGCGCGAGCGCTGCGTCATCGGGGCTCGACAGGGTCAGCTGATAGGCGGCGCGGCTGGGGCGGTCCTCGACCGAGAGTTCCTGCACCGGCAGCAGCCACGCCTGCAAGCCCGGGATCTGGCCAAGCGCATCCTGGAGGCGGCCGATCACCACATCGGCCGACTCATTGCGCTCGCCCGGGGGCACCAGAGACACCAGCATGCGGCCCGCGTTCAGCGTGGCGTTGTCGCCATCGATGCCAATGAAGGACGTCAGTGACTGCACTTCGGAATCCGCCAGCAGCCGTGCAGCCGCCTGGCGCTGCAGATCGGCCATGCGGGCAAAGGAGGCCGACTGCGGCCCCTGGGTCACGACCTGCAGCAGGCCGGTGTCCTGCTGTGGAAAAAACCCTTTGGGAATGCCCAGATACAGCCCTGCAGTGAGAAACAGCGTAGCCACGGCCAGCCAGAGTGTAAGCACCTGATGGCGCAAAACCCAACGCAGCCCCACATCGTAGGCCCGCAGCCAGCCCGAGCGCGCCAGTTGCGCCGCAGGCTCACCGTGGGCATCTGCCCCGACAACCGGCTCTGCAACCGGGCGCAGCATGCGTGCACACATCATGGGCGTGAGCGTGAGCGAGATGAGCAGCGACAACACAATGGCCACGGCCAGCGTGACCGCGAATTCGCGAAACAGGCGCCCGACCACGTCTTCCATGAACAGCAGCGGGATCAGCACGGCCACCAGCGAGGCGGTCAGCGAGACCAGCGTAAAGCCGATCTGGCGTGCACCCCGCAGTGCCGCCGACAGCGGCGTCTGACCGGATTCGATATGGCGCGCGATGTTTTCGATCATCACGATCGCATCATCGACCACAAAACCCGTCGCCACCGTCAGCGCCATCAGCGTCAGATTGTTGATGCTGAAGCCCAGCCAGAGCATCAATGCAAACGTACCCACCAGGGACAATGGCACGACCGCGGATGGAATCAGCGTGGCGCGCCAGGAGCGCAGGAAGGCAAAGGTCACGGCCACCACGAGGATAATCGCCAGGAGCATCTCGAGCTGCACGTGATGCACCGAGTCACGAATGGTCTGTGTGCGGTCGGCGGCCACCTGCAGATCCACCCCCTCGGGCAGACTCGGACGCAGGGTGGGCAACAGCGCCTGGACACGGTCGACCACTTCGATCACATTGGCCCCCGGCTGACGCTGGATGTTCAGCAGCAGGGCCGGCTGATTCCCGTACCAGGCGGCCTGCTCGCGGTTTTCGGCGGCCCGCTGCACGCGGGCCACATCGCCCAGCCTCAGAGGGGCGCCCTGTTCGTACGCCAGGATCAGTTCAGCGTATTCGGCCGGATCGTGCAGCTGGTCATTCAGGCTGATGGTGATGGCCCGTTCGGCACCATCCAGGCTGCCCTTGGGCTGGTTGACGTTGGCCTGCGTCACGGCACGGCGCACATCGGCGAGGCTCAGGCCATGGGCCGCCAGCGCCAGGGGATCGGCCTGGATGCGCACCGCAGGGCGCTGGCCACCCGCCACACTGACCAGACCCACGCCACGGATCTGCGACAGTTTCTGCACGACCCGGACCTCGATCAGGTCGCGCACCACGTCCAGGGGCAAGGTGGGCGAAGTGACGGCCAGCGTGATGACGGGCGCATCGGCCGGATTCACTTTGCGATAGATCGGTGGAGCCGGCATATCGCCAGGCAGCAGGTTCGACGCGGCGTTGATGGCCGCCTGTACTTCCTGTTCGGCCACATCCAGCGGCAGGCCCAGCTCGAACTGCAGCGTGATGCTCGATGCGCCGCCCGTGCTGGTGGACAGCATCTGCTGCAGGCCCGGCATCTGACCCAGTTGCCGTTCGAGCGGCGAGGTGACCTTGGCCGCCATGACATCGGGGCCGGCACCGGGGTACAAAGTGGTGACCTGGATGGTCGGAAAATCGACCTGGGGCAGGGCCGATACGGGCAACTGGCGCCAGGCCAGCATGCCGGCCAGGGCCAGCGCCACCATGGCCAGCGCGGTGGCCACCGGCCGCAGGATGAAAGGCCGCGAGAGATTCACGAACCGGCTTCCTGCGCTGCCCCCGTGACGATCTCGACCAGACTGCCATCGCGCAGGCGGTCGACCCCCTCGACCACCACAGTGTCGCCCGCCTGCAGCCCGGATTCGATCACCACCCGACGACCATCGTCCGCACCGGTGGTCACCGGTGCGGTCCGGGCCTGGCCATCGGCCGTGACACGGTACACGTATTCGCCGCTGGCCCCCCTCTGCACGGCACGGAGCGGCACAACCACGCCTTTCTGCACACCGAGCTCCAGGCTGACCTGCACGAATTCGTTGGGGAACAGGGCTTCATCCGTGTTGTCGAAGCGCGCCTTGAGCCGTACCGTGCCTGTGGCCACATCGATCTGGTTATCCACAGCCAGCAGGCGACCCTGTGCACGGATGACGTCCGCCGGCCCCGAATGCAGCCGTACCGGCAAATCGGCCTGCTGGCGCCGCGCCAGCCGCAACTCGGGCAGGCGCGTCTGGGGGATCGCGAAGAGCACATCCATGGGTCGGCTCTGGGTCAGCACGACCAGCCCCTCGGGGTCGCCAGCGCGGATCAGATTGCCTACATCGATCTGGTGCAGGCCCAGCCGCCCCTCGAGCGGCGCACGGATTTCGGTATAGCCCAGTTGCAGGCGCGCTTCGTCGACCGCAGCCTGATCGCTGCGCGCCTGGCCTTCCAGCTGGAGCACCTGCGCCCGCGCTGCATCGAGCTGCTGCCGGGCCACGGAATCCTGACGATACAGCGCTTCGTAGCGCGCCAGGTCACGCCGCGCGATGTCCAGTTGGGCGACCCGGCTGGTCTGCTGCCCGAGCGCCTGCTCGAGCCGGATGCGAAAGGGTTCCGGGTCTATCGTGGCCAGCAGATCATCCTGGTATACGTATTGGCCATCCTGGAAATGCAGAGCCAGCAAGGTGCCATCCACGCGCGCACGGATGGTGACCACGGCGGGTGCGGTCACCGTACCAGGCGCCCGCAGCAGACGGGCAATCTGCCCATCTGCTGCCACGGCCACGGCCACAGGTGTGGCCGGCGCTGCCATGCGTGCCATCTTCGGTACGGTATCCATGCCGGACCCCCAGAAAAACCAGGCCGCCCCCAGGCCAAGGATGATCAGGAGCCACAGGATGCTGCGGCGCAGTGCCCCGTGCTGCGTCGTGGTGTAAGCCATTGTATCTTGCCTACAGATTGCAGCGCGCCAGGCGGAACGCAATGGTGCACCCGGCCGGATGCGCCTTGAAGTCATTGTCCAGCATGGAAAAACGCACCCAGATGACATACTTGTTGGCGCTGATCTCGGGAAACACGAACAGTTTCGGATCGACCCACACCCGCAGCATCTGGAAACTCTTGCCGCCCAGCATTTCCTGATAGGCCCCTTGTTCGGCCTGGTGGTCGCTGGGCTGACCTGCGTCGCGCAAGAGCCTGAGGATGAGTGCCATGCAGCGCTGCAAAGGCATGAGCGGTGCCACCCACTGCTGCAAGTGCCTGTTGCGTTCTTCGGGGGCCCGCATCTGCCATGCGTAATAGGACGGCATATCCACCGGCGAGGAGCCGCCAGGTACGGTCACACGGCCCCGCAGGCTGACCAGCCATTCATTGTCGCGCAGGCACTGGCCGATACGCCCAAGCCCGGAGAGTTCGGACGATGTGGTGCGCAGTTCTTCAAGCAGCCCATCGAGCGTGTGCACATCGACCCCGGGATGGTCGCGCAATGCCCCCAATGACGCGCGATGCTTGTCCATATCCTGCAGGATGGCGGTGCGCACATCGGTACGCTCGCACACGTCGAGCAGATCGAACAGGGCCGCCAGGGCGATCTGATGACATCGTGCGTCTTCGCCCTTCATGAAATGGAACAGGCGGTCGAACAGGTATTCGACCCTCAGCAGGGAGCGTACTCGTTCGTTGCAGGGATACTCGTACAGAATCACGCGGCCAGGACCCTAGGTTTGATTGAAGTGCCCGTGGACGACCCGTGCATCCGAAAGCCTGCACCAGCCATCGTGCAAATGCCGCGTGCGTTGCTGCAGCGCAGCAAGATCAGTCGCCCCGTCATTGAGGATGATGTCATCGGCCACGGCCAGACGATCTGCGCGAGACGCCTGAGCAGACATGATACGCCCAATGGCCTCTGGCGTCAGCCCACTGCGCTGCATGACCCGGCGCACCTGGGTGTCGGGATCGCAGTCGACCACACACACCCGATCGACCCGGCCACGCCACTGCCCGGATTCGACCAGCAGTGGCACGACCGCCACCACATAGGGGCCCTGTGCCTGCTGCCCCAGAGCCTCCATGGTGGCGCGGATGCGGGGGTGCAGGATGGCTTCCAGATCCGCACGGGCGGATGGATCGGCAAAGACATGCTCGCGCATCCAGCGCCGGTCGAGCGCGCCATCGGGCGACACGGCCGCACGGCCGAAGCGCGCCTCGATCGCGCCCATGGCCCCCCCGCCCGCTGCGGTAAGGTCATGCGCCAGCACGTCGGCATCGATCACGCTGGCCCCCCAGTCGGCCAGCCAGCTGGCGACCTGCGACTTGCCCGAACCGATGCCACCCGTCAGGCCGATGGTGAGCATGCCGACTCCTTCAGGATGGTTTTGCAACCCCGACTGTAACGCAAGCGTGCATGCCATGTGACACAGGCGTGCATGCCATCTGATGCAGGCGCGCATACCATCTGATGCAGGCACCCACGCCATGTGTATGATGCAGGCACCCACGCCAGAACCGGCGCATGACCCCGGCGCAGGCTGAATTTCAGGGCCGCCGCGGCGGATGATCGCCAAGCCGCTGCCAAATGCGTAGAATGTAGGTTCCCTGACCCGACCGTACATGCCATGACGCGCCCCGCCTGGTCAACCATGACCCGCCTTTCTTCCATCTTGCTGCTGGGCCTGCTCGCAGCCTGCGCCCAGCAAAGCGAGCCCGGCTACTATGAAACCCAGCGTGGCAGCACCCAGACCGACGCAACCGACCGGGCGCGCGGCGACGGTGCGGCTGCAGTGGCACCTGCGCAATTGCAGTTCGGCTTTGGCCGGCAGGGTGCAGGCGCCGCACAGGCAGGCTCTGAAGCCGCCGCTGGCGACGCAGCCGAAACAGCTGCGATCGAGTCGCGCACGGCCGCACGCGCCCTGCCTGCCGAGCTTGCCGACACCCGCAGCTACCTGGGAACGATCGCCTGCCCGCCGGGCAGCGGCTGCACGGCCATGCGCATCAGCCTCACGCTGGCGCCCGACGGCCAATGGCGGGCCCGGCGCACGCCCCTCGATGGTGGGGGTGCGCCGGCGGCACAGATGGGGTGCTGGCACCAAACGGGTACCGAGCCCACGCGAATCGTACTGCAATCCGGCGGGCAGTCGCTGGCTACGCTGAGGTTCCAGCAATCGAACGTGCTGGCAATCAGCTGGCTGGGCGGCAAGGCCCCTTTGCTGGAGTCGCACCTGACCCGGCAAGCGGATATAGATCCCATCCCCGAGCTATCAGGGCAGCCCGCTGCCTCGTGCTCGGATCCGGCTGACTGACCCGCCCCGAAGCGGGCCTGCGGGCCGCCTCGGGCGGATGCCTGGTAGCCGCCTGCGCGACCGGCGGTGCCGGTACATGGCCAGACAGGCCTTCGGGCCGCAGTGCAACAGACTGCCAAAATGACGCGACGCGCCAGGCGAGCTGCACCGCATTGCGCACCCTGAATTTCTGGAAGACGCGGGCCCGGTGGGCCTCGATGGTGCGCTGCGAAACCCCCAGTTCAATGGCAATGACCTTGTTGGAACAGCCGCAGGATACATACCGGGCCACCTGCTGTTCGCGCAGGGTGAGGCCCGGAAAAAACGAACTGGGAAGGTCTGCCAGATCTTTGGCGCTTTGTGGCAATACTGTGAGGTGCTTCTTGGGGGATGGCCCTGTAGCGTGCATGACTTTGCTCCGGTGAATGCTGATAGGGTGTGTTTTCAGGCATTCTGGCACGCAAGGATCCAGCCCACTACTGCGATAACTGACAGCTTGACTAAATCTGGAATTCGAGATTGTCGATCAGTCGGGTATGGCCCAGCCGGGCCGCCGCCAGTACGACCAGGGGCTCGCCGGCGTGTAATTCATCTGCGGTGGGTTCGAGCAGATCACGCTGCCTGCGGACCGATAGATAATCCGGCGCCCAGCCGCGCTCACGCAGGTGCTGCAGTGCCTCGGCCTCGACCCGGACACGCTCATCAGGCACAGCCGCCAGCTGTTCGCGCACCCGCTGCAGCAAGGCATAGAGCCGGGGCGCCTCGGCACGTTCTTCGGGGGTAAGGTAGCGATTGCGCGACGACAGGGCCAGGCCATCATCGTCGCGCACGGTTTCGTGGGCAATGATTTCAACCGGCAGTTGGAATTGCCTGCACATGGCGCGCACCACCATGAGCTGCTGGTAGTCTTTCTTGCCAAAGACAGCCACCGTGGGCTGTACGCAGGAAAACAGCTTGAGCACCACCGTGCAGACCCCCATGAAAAAATCGGGCCGGAACTCGCCCTCGAGGATGCCCCCCAGGGTATTGCCAGGCTGTACGCGGAAATTCTGGGGCTCTGGATACAGCACGCTTTCGTCGGGCGCAAACAGCACGTAGACATCCCGCTCGGCCTCGAGTTTTTCGATGTCCTGTGCCAATGTGCGTGGATACTGATCGAAATCCTCGTTGGGGGCAAACTGCAGGCGGTTGACAAAAATACTGGCCACTACGGGATCCCCGTGCTGGCGCGCCAGGCGCATGAGTGACAGATGGGCCGCATGCAGATTGCCCATGGTGGCCACAAAGGCCACCCGCAGCTGGCCGCGCAGTTGATCACGCAGATCTTCGATGGAATGGACGACTTTCAAGCAGATCTCCTGATTTCAGGCAGCGGCCACATGGGCCGCACGGATATAGATCGGAGCGTACGGCTCGGCCTGGGTGATATCCAGCAAGGACTCACGGACCAGTTCGAGCAGGGCCAGGAAATGAACGACCAGTACCGCGGCGGGCAGGCCCGTGTGGATGCGTTCCTGGAGCAGCTCGGAAAACTCGACGAAGCGCGCACCCGACAGGCGGCGCAGGATATGGCTCATGTGATCCCGTACCGACAGCTGTTCGCGCGTAATGCGATGGCTGGCCTGCCACTGCACACGTTGCAGCAGACCCAGCCAGGCCGCATGCAATTCGAGTGCCTGCACGGTGGGCTGGACGACGGCTGGTGCCAGGCCGGCATGCACGCCGGGTACGTCGAAGTCGCGCCCCAGCCGCGGCAGGGCATCCAGGGATCGGGCCGCGTGCTGGATGCGTTCATATTCGAGCAGGCGGCGCACCAGTTCGGCCCGAGGATCCTCATCGGCGGCCTCGCCCGCCTCATCGGCCCGGCGAGGCAGCAGCATGCGCGATTTGATTTCGATCAGCAGGGCCGCCATCAGGAGGTATTCGGCCGCCAATTCAAGATTGTGCTGCTGAATCTGGTCCACGTAGGCCAGATACTGCTCGGTCAGCAGCGCCATCGGGATGTCCAGCACATTGAAGTTCTGCCTGCGAATCAGATAGAGCAGCAGATCGAGCGGCCCTTCAAAGGATTCGAGGAAAATTTCGAGCGCTTCCGGCGGGATGTACAGGTCGCGCGGGAGGTCGAACAGGGGTTCACCATACAGGTGCGCCAGCGCGGCACGCCCCCCCTGGCCGGCGCCATCGTTCTTGACGAACCCGTGGGGAATCGGCAGGGCCTCTTGCGTGGGCACGCCGTCGATCATCAGTCGTTCTGGTAGTACACGTAAGGATCCTGTGGCACATAGGCCGCACGGAACCCTTCCTGCTGCTCGGGATCGAGCTCGACATCCCACAGACGGCCGCGCCCGGCGCGCTGCCGCACCTCGGTATCGGGGTTCTGTGCCTTGTACTGTTTCAGGTATTCGGTGAGCGGGGATTCGTAATGACGGGCCATGGCGTGCTCATGAATCGGGGTGGATCAAATGGGCCCCAGTGTACTGCACTCGGCGCCCGCGTTGGGCCCATCGAGCAGAATGACCAGCTTGCAGTCCGGGCGCACCGCGAGCCGGAACGTGAACTGGCGCAACATCAGCCGGCCGCGTACGGGATGTTCGAAGGCGCGCCAGCCCCCTTCGCGCTCGGTCACCGCCTGGCCGTTCCAGAACCGGGCAAATACGAGGCTGGCGGCCTGCAGCTCGGCGACCAGAGCCTGGATCTCAGGGGCGTCCAGCACGCTGGCCACATCTGCCCGGAACTCGGCCACGACACGTCGTGCACGGGTTTCCCAATTGACCACCCGATCGGGTGCCGCAGGGTCGAGAAAGATGTAGCGCAGCAAATTGGCCGATCCTTGGCCCGGCCAGCCATGGAAGACATCGCGCAGCGCTGCGTTGGCTGCAAGGACATTCCAGGATTGATCCAGGATATAGGCCGGTGAGGTGATGCAGCGTACGCAATCATCCAGCCCCTCGGGCAAGGCGCCCGGGTGGCTGCTGCGCGCGCGCGGGTCCGCCACCGCGGCCAGGTTGAACAGGTAATGACGCTCGGCCGGCGACAGCGACAGCACGTCGGCCAGCCGGCACCAGACCTCTGCGGATACGGATACGGGGCGCCCCTGCTCGATCCAGGTATACCAGGTGACGCTGATACCGCACAGCTGGGCCAGTTCTTCGCGGCGCAACCCCGGTGTACGGCGGCGCACACCAGCCGGCAGGCCGTGATCGGCTGGCTGCAGACGGGCCCGCGCACTGCGCAGAAACGCCCCCAGGACCTTGCGCCGTTTGGCATCGGCCGCCACGATGTCGCCTGCTAGCGCAGCGTGCTGGCCAGGGTGCGCCGTACGTCGTCTTCGTCGCGCCCCGAGCGACGGACGTAATCGGCCACCTGGTCGGCGCCTATGTTGCCCACATTGAAATACCGGGACTGCGGATGGCTGAAATAGAAGCCGCAGACGCTGGAGGCCGGGATCATCGCATAGCCTTCGGTGAGCTGCATGCCGATCTCGGCGCAATCCAGCAGGCGGAACATGTCACGCTTGACGACGTGCTCGGGACAGGCCGGGTAGCCTGGCGCGGGCCGAATGCCGCGATATTTCTCGGCGATGATCTCTTCGTTGCTCAGGGCCTCATCGGGCGCATAGCCCCACAGGTCGCGCCGCACCCGGGCATGCAGGGTCTCGGCAAAGCCCTCGGCCAGACGATCGCCCAGTGCCTTGAGCATGATGACCGAATAATCATCGCCCTGCGCCTGGAACTGCTGCTCGTATTTTTCCATGCCCAACCCGCCCGTGACGGCAAACAGGCCGATGTAATCGGTGATGCCGGTCTCTTTGGGGGCGATGAAGTCGGCCAGGCACTTGTTGTCCACACCTGCACGCTTTTCAGTCTGCTGGCGCACCCCGCGCCAGGTCAGCAGAACCTCGTCGCGGGTTTCGTCGCGATAGATCTCGATATCGTCATCATGGATGCTGTTGGCGGGATAGAAGGCCACGATGCCGCTGGCCGTGAGCCAGCGCCCCTCGATGATGCGCTTCATCATTGCCAGGCCATCGGCATGCAGCTTGCGCGCCTGTTCGCCGACCACCTTGTCATCGAGTATGGCCGGATACTGGGCCATCAGGCCCCACGACTGGAAAAAGGGCGTCCAGTCGAGAAATTGCAGGATTTCGTTCAGGTCATAATGCTGGAACGTGCGCCGTCCAATGTATTTGGGGCGCGGCGGCGTGTAGCCCGCCCAGTCGATCTGCGGCCTGGCCGCGCGGGCCTCGGCCAGCGTGAGCATGGGATTGGACTTGCGCTTCGCATGGCGCTCGCGCACCAGCGCATATTCATCAGCCACATCCTGCAGATAGCTGCTCTTGTTCTGCGACATCAGGCTGGTCGCCACCCCCACGGAACGGCTGGCATCGGGCACATAGATCACCGGCCCCTCGTAGTGCGGCGCGATCTTGACGGCGGTGTGCACGCGGCTGGTGGTGGCCCCGCCGACCAGCAGCGGGATATTGCGTTCGAGAAAATACGCGTCGCGCTGCATTTCGGTGGCCACATAGGCCATTTCTTCTAGGCTCGGGGTGATCAGGCCCGACAGCCCGACCATGTCGGCCCCCACTTCCTTGGCCTTGTCGAGGATCTTGGTGCAGGGCACCATCACCCCCATGTTGATGACCTCGAAATTATTGCATTGCAACACCACAGTCACGATATTCTTGCCGATGTCGTGCACATCGCCTTTGACGGTGGCGATGACCACCTTGCCCTTGGAACTGACATCGCCCCCCGCCTCGGCCATGAGGCGCTTTTCTTCTTCGATGAACGGCAGCAGATGGGCCACGGCCTGCTTCATCACCCGGGCCGATTTGACCACCTGCGGCAGGAACATCTTGCCCGAGCCGAACAGATCGCCCACCACGTTCATGCCATCCATGAGCGGGCCTTCGATCACCTCGATCGGCCGCCCGCCGGCCGCCTCGATCTCGAGCCGCACTTCTTCGGTGTCTTCGACGATATGGCTGGTGATGCCATGCACGAGCGAGTGGGTGAGGCGTTCGCGCACCGTGCCCTCGCGCCAGGTGAGGTCTTCTTCTTTCCTGGCGCTCGAGCCCCGCAGGGTTTCGGCCAGTTCGACCAGGCGCTCGGTGGCGGTACGCTCGTCATCGGGCCCGCTGCGCCCCAGCGGCTCGGCGCGGTCGAGCACCACGTCTTCCACCAGATCGCGAACCCTGGGATCCAGATCGGAATAGACGCCCAATTGACCGGCATTCACGATGCCCATGGTCAGGCCATTCTGGATGGCGTGATACAGCACCACCGTGTGGATGGCTTCACGCATGGCTTCGTTGCCGCGAAACGAAAAGCTCACATTGGAGATGCCGCCCGAGACGCGCGCATGCGGCAGGTGCTCGACGATCCATCCGGTGGCATCGATGAAATCCATGCCATAGTGGTTGTGTTCTTCGATACCCGTGGCGATGGCGAACACATTGGGGTCGAAGATGATGTCCTCGGGCGGAAACCCCACCTGATTGACGAGAATGTCATAGGCACGGGCGCAGATCACCTGGCGCCGTGCGAGCGTGTCGGCCTGGCCCTCGGTATCGAAGGCCATGACGACCACCGCGGCACCATATTTGCGGCACAGGCGAGCCTGTTCGATGAACGGGGCCTCGCCCTCTTTCATGGAGATCGAATTGACCACGCACTTGCCCTGCACGCAGCGCAGGCCCGCTTCGATCACTGACCATTTCGAGCTGTCTATCATCACCGGCACACGCGAAATATCCGGCTCGGAGGCCAGCAGATTGAGAAAGCGCGGCATGATGGCCAGGGCATCCAGCATGCCCTCGTCCATGTTGACATCGATGATCTGGGCCCCGTTCTCGACCTGCTGGCGCGCCACCGCCAGGGCCTCATCGAACCGTTCTTCGCGAATCAGGCGCAGAAACTGCTTGCTGCCCGTGACGTTGGTGCGTTCACCCACATTGATGAACAGGCTCTCATGGTCGAAATTGAGCGGCTCCAGGCCCGACAGGCGGGTCTTGACCGGAACGACGGGGGGCTGGCGCATGGGCAGGCCCCGCACCTTGTGCACGATCTGGCGTATGTGCTCGGGCGTCGTGCCGCAGCATCCGCCGACCACATTGACCAGGCCATCGCGTGCGAAGCCCTCGAGCAGGCTGGATGTGTCTGCAGGCGTTTCATCGAAACCGGTGTCCGCCATGGGATTGGGCAGACCCGCATTGGGATAGACGCAGACCCAGGTATCGGCGATGCGAGCCAGTTCGGCCACATACGGACGCATCAGGGCGGCCCCCAGGGCGCAGTTCAGACCAATGGTGACCGGCCGGGCATGACGTACCGAATTCCAGAAGGCCTCTACCGTCTGGCCCGACAGGATGCGCCCCGAGGCATCGGTGACGGTACCCGAGATCATGACCGGCAGGCGGATCCCGCGTTCTTCGAAGAGCGTTTCAATGGCAAAGATGGCCGCCTTGGCATTGAGCGTGTCGAAGATGGTTTCGACGAGCAGAATATCGACCCCGCCATCGATCAGCCCGGCAAGCTGTTCTGCATAGGCCACCCGCAATGCTTCGAAGGTGATGTTGCGCGCACCGGGATCGTTCACATCGGGCGACAGCGAGGCCGTCTTGGGCTGGGGGCCCAGCGCCCCGGCCACGAAACGCGGATGCCCTGGCGTGGCCACCGCATCGCAGGCGGCCCGCGCCAGGCGTGCCGAGACCAGATTCAGCTCGTAGGCGATGTCCGTCAGGCCGTAATCGCCCTGCGCCACGCGCGTGGCGCCAAAGGTATTGGTTTCGATGACATCGGCACCCGCTTCGAGATAGGCCTGGTGGATCCCGGCGATGATATCGGGGCGCGTGAGCGAGAGCAGTTCGTTGTTGCCCTTCAGATCCTGGGCATGATCGGCGAACCGTGTGCCACGGAAATCAGCCTCGCTGAGCCTGTGCTGCTGGATCATGGTCCCCATTGCGCCATCGAGCACCACGATGCGCTGCCCGAGCAGATGCACGAACTCGCGCCCCCGGGTATAGGTGTCGACAGGATGGGGCAAGGCGGGATAGGTCACGGCAGGGTACGCAGGCAGAATGTCAAACGAGCATTGTATCGTTTCGGGTTCGGGCGCTGCTGTGTCGAGCGGTTCTCCTGTCGGATTCAGGGCCGGGCGCCACCCACGCGGGGCGGGGGGCCGCCATGCTAGAATCTGGCCACGATGCAGGCAGGCCGTCGCCCAGGGCGTGGCCTGCACATCGGGAAACAAGAGGGTCCTCTCCCGGAACCAGACTGTGCTGCCCCCGCAACGGTGTGCAAGTGCCCGACATGGCACTTGCCAGCCCGATACCGAACTGCGTCGCCACCTGAACCCCCCTCGACGGCCTGGCCAGACGCCATGGCATGAAGCATCCCGCGCACACTGGTGCCCGGGCAGCCGGCGCAGGGGCCTTTGGATCCGGTGTGCGGGGACGCGCACCTTGCGAGGACCTCTCCTGATGTCTACCTCCTCTTCCATCCGGCCCGGGCTGATGCTCGTGCCGCTTTTTCTTGCCTGTCCGTCCTGGGCGAACGCCCAATCCAACGCCGACCCCGTGCCCGTACTGCAGGACATCGTGGTGACAGCCAGCCGAAGCGCCGAACCACTGGCCGATGCGGTGGGTGACGTGACACTGATCGATCGGGCCACGCTGCAGAATGCCGGCGACGACAGCGTCGCCGAGATCCTCGGCCGTACCCCCGGGGTCCAGTTCACCGACTACGGCGGGCCACAGACGGCCACCAGTGTGTTCATCCGCGGGGCGGGCCCGAGCCAGTCGCTCATCCTCGTCGATGGGGTCCGCATCAACAGTTCGATCACCGGCCTGTCGCTGTTCCCGGTCCTGGATCCGGCGCAGATCGAGCGCATCGAGGTCCTGCGCGGCACCGCCAGCAGCCTGTACGGCTCGGACGCCCTGGGTGGCGTGGTGAACATCATCACCCGCAAGAGCCATGGCGACACCCCCCTGAGTCTCTGGGCCAACGCCGGCTACGGCAGCCATGGGACGGCCCGCACCAGCCTGGGGCTCTCGGGTGCGGCTGCAGGCTGGGACTACAGCCTCTCGGGCAGCACCAGCCAGAGCCGCGGTTTCGACGCCACGCGCAGCCATTATGCCGATGGCAGCCCCAACACCGAGCACTACGAGGATCGCGACGGCTATCGTGGCCACGCCTGGAACGCCACGCTTGGCCGAACCTGGTCGCCCGGACACCGCCTGGGCCTGACGGCATTCAACAGTTACAGCCGCGCCGATTTCGATTCGTCCCATTACGACGCCGATACCTTCATGCTGTATCCGGGGCTGGACAACGTAACCAGCCACTACCGCCAGCAGGTCTATGCGCTGAGTTCCGAGGATCGGATCACGGACACCTGGGACAGCGTGTTGCGCTGGACGTGGGCGCGGGAATCCAATGAATCGCGCACGCCGATGTCGAACAACCTGACGGCCAGCACACGCCAGACCCTGTCGTGGCAGAACAACTGGCAGTTCCTGCCGAACCAGCGTCTCTCACTGCTGGCCGAACACGGCACCGAACGGATTCGTGCCACATCCGCCTTTGAACACACGCATCGTCAGACCAACGCCCTGGCCTTGATCTACAAGGCACAACTGGGCGACTTGCGCACCCAGGCCAGCCTGCGCAACGACAACTACACGGGTCACGGCAACAAACCCACTGGCAGCCTGGCGCTCGACTATGATCTGACAGATCACTGGCAAGTCGGTGTGGCCGCCAACACAGGCTTTCGCATGCCAAGCTTCTCGGACCTCTACCAGGACCTTCCGGAAGCCTGGTATCACGGCAACCCCAACCTCAAGCCCGAGTCCTCGCGCAACTTCGAAGTCCATCTGAGCTATGAGGATGACACCACCTGGGCCAGCCTGACGCTGTACCGGAACCAGATCCGCGACATGATCACCTACGTCTCGAACCCCGTCACGTTCGAGGGGACCATGGACAACGTGAATCGCGCCACGCTCGAGGGCCTCACACTGGCGGGCAGAAAGCGCCTGGGGCAGACGACCGTGCACGCCAGCCTCGATCTGCTCAACCCGCGCAATGACAACCCGGCACCGGCGGATGCTGCAGCTGGTCTGCCCGCCGAAGGCGCCCAACTGCCGCGCCGCGCGCGCCAGGTGTTCAACCTGGGGGTGACCCACCGGATTCATGGCTGGAATCTCGGTGCAGAGTACCAATACACCGGCAACCGGTACGACGACCTGTACAACCGTACCCGCCTGGGCGGGTATTCGCTGGTCAACCTCACGGCGGAGTATGCCTTCACCAAATCCCTGGGGATGCAGATACGCTGGAACAACATCCTCGACAAACACTACACCCTGGTCAATGGTTACAACACGCCGGGATCCAATGTGTTCGTGAACCTGTCCTGGAAAACGCCCTGATGTCGCAGTGGGGCATGCCCTGCCTGGCCAGTCTGCTGAACAGGCTTGCAGCCGGCCTTGTGGCCAGCCTGCTGGCCCTGTCGCCGGGTGCGGCAGCCAGCCAGACCCAGGGCGCCGGCACCCCACGAGTGATCACGCTGGCGCCCAGCGTCACCGAACTGGTGTTTGCCGCGGGGGCCGGTGACCGGATCGTCGGCACCGTGCTCAGCAGCGATTACCCGCCGCAGGCCGCGCATCTGCCGCGCATCGGCGACGGCCTGCTGTTCAACGAAGAAGCCGTCCTGGCCCTGCAGCCCACGCTCGTGCTGGGCTGGCAGGATACGCCAGCGGCCAGGGCACTGGGCAGGCGCCTGGCCGCCCTGAACGTCCCTCTGGAGTATGTCGAACCCAGGAATCTCGACGACATTCCGCGGCTGATCCGCCAGTTGGGCCAGCAACTGGGGACCGAGGCGCAGGCCGATCGCAGTGCGGCCACCCTGGAAGCCCGCATCGATGCATTGGGCACGCGCCACGCAGCCCCCGTCACCGTCTTCATCGAGGTCGGCCATGCGCCGCTCTACACCCTGGGCAACGACCCGCTCGTCAACGATCTGATCCGCCGCTGCGGCGGGCGCAATCCGTATGCCGATCGAGCCATCGCCGCGCCACAGACCAGCGTCGAATCCGTGCTTCAGCAGAATCCGGACATGGTGATCGTGTCATCCGACACGCCCGAGGGGCTGGCGCGCCGCCAGGCCTGGTGGGCCGGCTATGGGCTGCCGGCCGCCCTGGCCGGGCGTGTTCACGCCATTGCCGCAGACTGGCTGTACCGGCCTGGCCCACGGCTGGTGGATGCGGCCGAAGCGCTGTGCGCGCTCATGCCCTGAACCCGATCAGGGCACCCGCGCCGGAAACCGGTCGTGAACACCAGCCAGATGGATTATCCTTGTATATGGCGCCTGCTTTCCGCATCCGCCCCGTCTTCCGTACTGCATGCCCACGCTGATCATGACTGCCTCCGATACCCTCACCATTGCCCAACGCACCTTTCATTCCCGCCTGCTCGTAGGTACCGGAAAATACCGTGATTTCGAAGAAACCCGCCTGGCCATCGAAGCCAGTGGTGCCGAAATCGTCACGGTTGCCATCCGCCGAACCAACATCGGGCAGACGCCGGGCGAGCCCAATCTGCTGGATTTCCTGTCCCCCGAAAAATACACGCTGCTGCCCAATACAGCGGGTTGTTATACGGCAGACGATGCCGTGCGCACCCTGCGCCTGGCCCGTGAACTGCTCGATGGCCATGCGCTGGTCAAACTCGAGGTCCTTGGAGACGCGGGCAACCTGTTTCCCAACATGCCCGAAACCCTGGCTGCAGCCCGTACGCTCGTGGCCGACGGTTTCGAGGTCATGGTCTACTGCAGCGACGACCCCATCCAGTGCCGCATGCTCGAAGACATCGGGGTGGCGGCCGTCATGCCGCTGGCCTCGCTGATTGGTTCCGGCATGGGCATCCTCAACCCCTGGAACCTGCGCCTGATCATCGATCAGGCGCGCGTGCCGGTGCTGGTCGATGCAGGGGTCGGCACGGCCTCGGATGCCGCCATCGCCATGGAACTCGGCTGCGATGCCATCCTCATGAACACAGCCATCGCGGGGGCTCGAGAGCCGATCCGCATGGCCCATGCCATGCGCATGGCCGTCTGCGCCGGGCGCGAAGCGTTTCTGGCCGGGCGCGTGCGGCGAAAATATTACGATGCAGACCCCAGTTCTCCCAGTGAAGGGCTGCTGCCATCCACCCACGCCGCCTGAGCGCACGCCCGTTTTCAGTCCTTTTCAAGGTCGTTCGAGCATGTCCATACCCAACACTCTGTCCATTGCCGGTGTCGACCCCTCCGGGGGCGCCGGCATTCTGGCCGATGTCAAGGCCATGAGCGCCCTGGGGGCTTACGGCATGGCCGTCGTTGCCGCGCTGACAGCCCAGAATACACAGGCCGTCACGCATATTGCACCGGTACCGCCCGATTTCGTGGCCGCCCAGATCGACACCCTGTTCAGCGATGTACGGGTCGACGCGGTGAAGATCGGCATGCTGGGGCAGGCCGGGGTCACGCATGTCGTCGCCGAACGCCTGCAGCACTGGCAACCCGCCCACGTGGTGCTCGACCCGGTCATGATCGCCAAAAGCGGCGATCATCTGCTCGAACGCAGTGCGGTCCATGCGCTGCGCGAGGCCCTGATCCCCCTGGCCACCATCATCACGCCCAATCTGCCGGAAGCCGGCGTGCTCCTCGAGGAAACCGCGGTGGACACCCCCAAGGCCATGCGCCGGGTGGCCGAACGCCTGCGGCGCCTGATGGCCGATGACGGCCACCGCTGGGTACTCCTCAAGGGGGGGCATTTGCCGGGCGACGATACCATCGACATGCTGCACGATGGCGACCGGCTCTTTGAACTGCCGGGCCGGCGCATCCATACCCGCAACACGCACGGAACAGGCTGCACGCTGTCTGCGGCCCTGGCCGCGCTGCTGCCCCGCGTCAGCCCGGTTCCGGAAGCGGCGCGCCAGGCCAAGGCATATCTGGAAGGCGCCATCCGGGCCTCGGACCAGCTTCAGGTGGGCTCGGGGCATGGCCCCGTGCAGCATTTCCATGCCTGGTGGCCAGGCATGGCGCAGCCTGGCCTATAATCGGAGCCACATGAAATTCCGGGTTGCGACATGAACGTCAATGACATTGCCGAGGCCGACCGTGCCCGTTTCAACATGGTCGAGCAGCAGATCCGCCCATGGAACGTGCAAGACGAGCACGTCCTGCAGGCCATCTTCGACATGCCGCGCGAGCAATTCGTGCCCCGGCACCTGCGTGCACTGGCCTTTGCCGACACCGAACTGCCGCTGATCATCGATGGCCTGGATACCCGCGAAACCATGCTCTCACCCAAGGTCGAGGCGCGGCTGGCTGAAGCACTGCAATTGCAGCCCACCGATTGCGTTCTCGAGATCGGTACGGGGTCCGGCTACCATACTGCCCTGCTGTCACGCCTGTGCCAGCAGGTTACCAGCATAGAAATCGAACACTGCCTGACCCACTTCGCGCGCGCCAACCTGACCCGCGCCGGGGTTGGCAATGTCACGCTGGAAACCGGCGATGCCCATGCCGGTTGGGGGTCGGCCGAATACGACGCCATCCTGATCACCGGCTCGGTACCCACCGTGCCCGATACCCTGAAGTACCAGCTTGCAATCGGCGGGCGGCTGGTGGCCATCGTGGGGCGCAACCCCATCATGACCGCCTGTCGAATCACCCGCACCAGCGCAGCCAATTTCGAGATCGTCCAGTTGTTCGATACCTGGGCCAAACCGCTGCGCGGCACATGCCGGTCACGGTTCAGATTCTGAACCTGAGCGCTCTGAGCCTGAATGCTCTGAACCTGAACACCTGCGGCCTGCATGTGGGGCGCCCGTCGCTCTGATCTTCTGCACCAGGGCGGTCGTCGAGCGCTGGTGCTCGAAGGCAATGGCCACGGCCTGCCCGCCCCAGCGGCGCACCGCAGCCGTTTCCGGCAGGGCCTCCATATCGTAATCACCCCCCTTGACAATCAGATCCGGGCGCAAGGCCTCGATCAACTGCAAAGGCGTGTCTTCATCGAACCATGTGACAATCGAGACGCAGCCGACCGCCGCCAGAACCGCAGCGCGATCGGCCTCGCCGTTCAGGGGCCGGTCGGCGCCCTTGCCCAGGCGGCGTACCGACGCATCCGTATTCACGGCCACGATCAGGGTGGCCCCAAGTTGCGCCGCCCGGTCAAGGTACGTGACATGCCCGCGATGCAACACGTCGAACACGCCATTGGTGAACACCAGGGGCCGGGGCCAGCGGTTTTCGCGCAGCGCCTGCAGGCAGGCCTCGCGGCTGAGGATCTTGGCCTCGAAACGGGGCGGCGGCATCAGGACAGCCCCCCGCCAGAATGCATCAACACCCAGACCGCCAGACCCAGCCCGGTGGCCAGGATCACGCATGTGGCCAGCAGAAGGCGATTGGTGCGTTCACGGCCGCGGGTCAGCGCCTGCAATTCGGCGTGCAGCGCGGCGCCCTGATCCGGCCGGTTCAGCTGCATGTAGACCAGACGCGGAATCTGCGGCAGCAATTGCGACCACTGGCCCGCCTCTTGATCGAGCCGCTGGCGCAACCCGCGCCAGCCGATGCGCTCGTGCATCCAGCGCTCGAGAAAGGGCTTGGCGGTCTGCCAAAGATCCAGGTCGGGATCCAGTTCGCGGCCCATGCCCTCGACATTGAGCAGGGTTTTCTGCAGCAGGACCAGCTGGGGCTGGATCTCGACATGGAATCGGCGCGAGGTCTGGAACAGGCGCAACAGCACCTGGCCGAGCGAGATTTCTGCCAGTGGCCGATCGAAATAGGGCTCGCAGACCGCCCGTACCGCCCCTTCGAGCTCTTCTTCGCGCGTTGTGGCCGGCACCCAGCCGGACTCGATGTGCAACTGGGCGACACGCCGGTAGTCGCGCCTGAAGAAGGCCAGGAAATTCTGCGCCAGATAGTTCTTGTCGAATTCGGACAGCGACCCCACGATGCCGAAGTCGAGCGCAATGTACTGGCCCAGGGTGTCGGGCTCGTCGGACACATAGATGTTGCCGGGATGCATGTCGGCGTGGAAGAAACCGTCGGTGAACACCTGCATGAAAAAGATCTCGACCCCCTGCCGGGCCAGCCTGGGGATGTCCACCCCGAGCGCCTGCAGGCGCGCCACCTGGCTGACCGGTACACCACGCATGCGCTGCATCGTGAACACGGGCGTGGCACAGTATTCCCAGACCACTTCGGGCACCAGCAGCAAATGCTCGCGCCCGGTACCCGGCCCGAAATTGCGCCGCAACTGGCTGCAATTGGCCGCCTCGCGCACCAGATCGAGTTCATCGTGCAGGTACTTGTCGAATTCGGCCACCACTTCGCGGGGCTTGAGCCGGCGGCCATCAGGTGCCAGCCGTTCGACCAGCGCCGCCAGGGACCGCATGAGGGACAGATCGCGTTCTATGGCATCGCGCATGCCGGGCCGCAGGACCTTGACGGCCACTTCACGGCCATCGTGCAGCACCGCAAAATGCACCTGAGCGATGGAGGCCGATGCCACCGGATCGCGCTCGAAATGTGCAAACAGGTTTTCAGGCGCATCACCCAGGGCCTCGTGAATGATCGCTGCAGCCACATCGGATGGAAAAGGCGGGACGCGGTCCTGGAGCAGGGCCAGTTCATCGGCAATATCGGGCGGCACCAGGTCGCGGCGGGTGGAGAGCACCTGCCCGAATTTGACATAGATCGGCCCGAGCGTTTCCAGGGCCACGCGCAGGCGCTCGCCGCGCGCACGGCGCGGGCGCATGCCCAGGCGTACGATACGCAATAGCGTATGGGCACAGGGATGCTGCAGACTGGACAGCACCAGATCGTCGAGACGATAGCGCAGGCCGATCCAGAGGATGTAGATGAGACGGAACACGGTCATGGCATGCCACGCTCGAACTTGCGCAATCGGGTCTGCAAGCCATCCAGCGCGCCGCGCAGGGCGCTTTGGCGCGCCTGAAGCGCCTGCAGATCCGCATGCCCGGCCAGCAGACCGGATTCTTCGCGCAGGTACCCGGCCAGCAGGCCCTGCAGGCCCTGCCCTGCGCGCTGCAGCCCCCGCCCCATGGCATGCCCCCCTTGCACCAGCCGCACGGCGGGCCAGTCACCGACCACGCGGGCGAGATCGTCTTCGAAATCCCAGCGCAGGGTGGCGGCCAGGCCGGACAGCACCTGGGCCAGGGCGGCATCCCCTTCGATACGGGCCAGATCGACCACCCCCGCGAGGCCTCGCTGCTGCCATGCAGGCAGAATTTCGGCGCGCCGGGCCACCGGAATGGACAGCACGACATCGGGCTCGGTATCGACAAGGCCCGCCTGCAGGCGCCCCTCGGGCGTGATGCTGGCCTGCCAGTGCAACGGCCGGCCTGCCGTCAGGCGCAGGGATTTTCCCGCATGTGCAGCCAATTGCGCGGCAGCCTGAGTGTGCTGCTGGAGTACGTGGTTGATGCCCCGTATCAGGTACGTGGAGGGTGTGGGCAGAAATGACGGGATACGCATGAAGGTGCACCGGAACCAGACCCGACACTGATGCACACAGGGGCCTGGCCGCGCGGGCGAATCGGCCCCTGACGCAGCAGGGCCAGCAAAGGCTCCAGTTTACCGGTTTTGCAACGCGACTACGCCCGGACCGCGCACGCAGAAGCGCAAGCGACCGCGATCAGCGGGGTTCGATCTGCTGTATGCCGGCCAGAAGCCAGCCGGCACCCTGTGCCTTGTACAGGTTCCAGACTTCTTCGAAGCGCGACGCCTCGGCCCCGGCGCTTTCGCGCAGCATGCCTGAATAGCGCACGCTGGCCAGATGGCCGCCCGCCACGGCCTCGATACCCATCAGTTCGGCGTTGAGCAGCACCACTTCGGTGTGGTTGCCTTCGTCGGGGTGCGGCAGGCTCGGGGTGATTTCGACCAGCATGTCATCGGTGAGCAATTCGCCCAGTTGATCGCGATCCCCCGCATCCCACAAGGTCTGGATCCGGATGAACTGCTGCTTGGCCTGCTCGAGGAAGACCGGCACATCGAAATCGGCCGGAATGAACCAGCTGGCATCATGCGCCGTGGTCGATGCAACGGCCTCGATGACGGGCGCTGCCCCGGCAGACGGCCCTGGACTGGAGACATCATGCGCCTGCCGGTAGCTTTGCGACGCAGCGCCCGCGTGGCCACCTGCGCGCGCCGTGGCCATGGGTTGCTGGCTGGCACGCAGGCGCCGCACCAGGAACATGACCGCAAAGATCACCAACCCGATCAGCAGGGCGCTGGACAGGAACTCGAGCAGCGCGCCGGACAGGCCCAGGCTGGACAGCAGGGCCGCAATGCCCAGCCCGGCCGCGATACCGGCAATGGGCCCCAGCCAGCGCGACATGCCCGAGCGCGCGCTCGCCCCGGCTGCCCGGGCGCCCGCCGCACCGGCAACGGGTGCCGCGCTCTGAGGTGTGCTGCGCGCAGCAGGCGGTGTCACGGCCTGGCGCTGCTTCATGATATTGGTGGACTGGCGGCCGAAGCTCAGGCCGCCACCAAGGCGGCGCGCCTCGGCATCGTGCGTGACGGTCAGCATGGCCAGGGCTGCAAGCATGAGCAGCAGGCCAGGGAGCAGGCGGGCAAGGGATTGATTCATGGTTTCTCCGTCACGTCAGGCATCAAGCTGACAAAAAGCTGAACGAGATGGAAAGGTACCACAGAATTCAGTTCAGGCGAACGCCTTCGTGCAGGGCGACCACGCCGGCAGTGAGATTGAAATACTGCACGCGCTCGAGGCCCGCGGCGCGCAGCATGGCTGCCAGCGTCTCTTGATCGGGATGCATGCGGATGGATTCGGCCAGATAGCGGTAGCTGGCTTCATCACCCGCCACGCAACGGCCCAGCCTTGGCAGGACGTTGAAGGAATACCAGTCGTATGCCGGCGCCAGCACCGGATTCACCCGCGAGAATTCAAGCACCAGCAGCTTGCCGCCCGGCTTGAGCACCCGCCGCATCTCGGCCAGTGCGCGCTCTTTGTGGGTCATGTTGCGCAGGCCAAAGGCCACGCTGACGCGATCGAACCAGGCATCCGGAAAGGGCAGATGCTCGGCATCGCAGACGACCGCCGGCACCACGAAACCGGCATCGAGCAGGCGGTCACGCCCCACCCGGAGCATGGATTCGTTGATGTCGGTGAGCCAGACCTCGCCCTGCGCACCCGCACGCTGCGCAAAAGCGCGTGCGAGATCCCCCGTGCCACCGGCAATGTCGAGCACTTTCATGCCCGCCCGCACCTGTGCCCGGGCCATGGTGAAACGCTTCCAGAGCCGGTGCAGGCCGCCGGACATCAGGTCGTTCATCAGATCGTAGCGGGACGCCACCGAATGAAAGACATCGGCCACCCGCCGCGCCTTCTCGGATTCGGGTACGGACTGATAGCCAAAATGCGTGTGCGGCCCGGAGCCAGCGTCTTGTACGGACTTGTGCATGGTAGGCGTATCGTACCGCATTCACGGCATGGGCTCGCAGGAATGAAATAATGACGGCATGGCCTTTCATTTCTCCGAACGCGCATGACTGCCACCATCCTGGTCATCGAAGACGAACCCGCGATTCAGGCCCTGCTGTCGCTGAACCTCCAACGGGCAGGCTATCAGGTGCACTGTGCTGCATCGCTCAGGCAGGCACAGGCCAGCATCGGGCACGCGCGCCCTGATCTGATTCTGCTGGACTGGATGCTGCCCGATGGCTCCGGACTGCGCCTGGCCCGGCAATTGCGGTCGCAAGCACGCACACGGGACATCCCCCTGATCATGCTGACGGCGCGCAGCAGCGAACAGGATATCGTGGCCGGCCTCGAGGCCGGCGCGGACGACTATGTCGGCAAGCCGTTTTCAGTGCGCGAACTGCTGGCCCGGGTCCGCTCGCTGCTGCGTCGGCGTATGCCGCAGCTGAGCCAGGACATCACACAGGCGGGCCCCCTGCGGCTCGATCCCCAGATCCTCAGCGCCAGCAGCCATGGGCAGGTGCTGCCCCTGGGCCCCACGGAATTCCGCCTGCTGCACTTTCTGGCCACGCATGCAGGACGCGTCTACAATCGCGCCCAGTTGCTGGACCAGGTCTGGGGGGAACACACGACGGTCGAGGAGCGCACGGTCGACGTGCATGTGCGCCGCCTGCGCAAGGCTCTGGCGCCTGCCGGGCTGCAGGACACCATCCAGACCATACGCGGCGCAGGCTATCGTTTCGTGCTGCCCGCCAGGCTGTAGGACACCATGAACAAAACCCTTGTTTCGATTGCGCTATGGGCCCTGGGCGGGTGGCTGCTGGGCACCTGGCTGGGCGCCGCCACGGGCTGGGCCCTGTTTGCCGCCGGCTTGCTGCTGATGACCCTGGTCAGTGGCGTGCAACTTTCACGCATTGCACGATGGGTGCGTCAGATCGACGATCCACCGCCCCCGTCCGTCGGCCCCTGGGATGAAATCCTGGCGCCCATCTACCGCAAGCTCAAGCAGAACCGTCTGGACCTGAACGAACGAACGCGGAATTTCAACCGTGCCCTGCTCGCTGCCGAGGCCCTGCCAGACGGCGCGCTGACCCTGGCGCCCGATCAGAGCCTGATCTGGTGCAACCAGACCGCAGCCAGGCATCTCGGCCTGGATCTGGAACGCGACCGAGGCCACAGCATCCTGAACATCCTGCGCGACCCCCGGTTTGGCCGCTACGCCAGCCAGTCGCACTGGGACAGGCCCCTGATCCTGCAGCGCGGCTACGGCGCCCATCAACGTACCCTGTCCCTGCACCTGGCGCCTTATGGCGTGGGCCAATACCTGATGGTCACGCGCGATATCACCCAGATCGAACGCCTGGAGACCACCCGCAAGGACTTCGTGGCCAATGTCTCCCACGAGATGCGCACGCCGCTCACCGTACTGTCGGGTTTCATCGAGACCCTGCTCGACACGCCCCCGGAAGAACAGACTCCGGACACGCAGCGCCACTACCTGGCGCTGATGGCTGAACAGGCCCGCTGCATGCAGGCCCTGGTCGATGACCTGCTCACCCTGTCGGCTCTCGAGTCCACGACGCAGCAAACGGGGGTGCCGGTCGATATGGCGGCACTGATTCATGCCGCGCTGGATCAGGCGCGGGCGCTGTCCCAGGGGCAACACCAGTTCGAAGCACGGCTGGACGCGCATCTGCAGATCTGTGGACAGGCAGGCGAACTGGCGTCCGCGATCGGCAACCTGCTCACCAATGCGGTGCGCTACACCCCGCCCGGCGGCTCGATCACCGTCACCTGGGAGCAGACCACCTCGGGTGCCGCGGCCTGCCGGGTGGCCGATACCGGCATCGGTATCGCATCGGCCGACCTCCCGCGGCTGACCGAGCGCTTCTTCCGCGCCGACCGGGGGCGCTCGAGGGCCACGGGCGGCACGGGCCTGGGGCTGGCCATTGCACGCCACGTCGCCATGCGCCATGATGCCGAACTGCAGATCGAGAGCACACTGGGGCAAGGCAGCACGTTTTCAGTCATCCTGCCGCCGGCCCGGGTACTGACGGCCACCACGCAGCATGACGCGCCGGATCCGCAGCCAGCACGAGCCGTACCCGAGCCGGATCCACGGCCTGCGCAAGCGACACTCGAGCCCGAGCCGCAACCTGCGCAATCAGCACCCGAGCCCGAGCCGCAACCTGCGCAAGCGACGCCCGAGCCGGTTCAGAGAAACAGCTGATAGGCCGGGTTGTCGGACTCGTTCCAGTGCGGGTAGCCCAGCGTCGTGAGGAACGCCCTGAATGCCTTTTTGTCCGATGGCGGTACCTGGATACCCACCAGAATACGGCCATAGTCGTCGCCCTGGTTACGGTAATGGAACAGGCTGATGTTCCATTCGGGGTTCATGGCACCCAGAAATTTCATCAGGGCCCCCGGACGCTCGGGGAACTCGAAGCGATACAGGACTTCGTGGCTGGCCAGTTCCGAGTGCCCGCCCACCATGTAGCGCAGATGGGTCTTGGCCATTTCGTTGCCCGTCAGGTCCAGCGTGGGGAACCCCTGCTTGCGAAAGTGCGCTGCCAGCTTCTCGATTTCGGCTTCCGAACGGATCTGCAGGCCCACATACACATGCGCCTTTTCGGAGTCCGAAATGCGATAGTTGAACTCGGTCACCGCGCGCTGCCCCACGGCTTCACACAGGCGCAGAAAACTGCCGCGCTGCTCGGGCAGGGTGATGGCAAACAGCGCCTCGCGGGCCTCACCCACGTCGGCCCGTTCGGCCACGAAACGCAACCGATCGAAATTCATGTTTGCCCCGCACGTGATGGCCACCAGCGTCTTGCCCTTCCACTTGTGCTGCGCCACGTAGCGCTTGAGCCCGGCAACGGCCAGCGCCCCCGCGGGCTCGAGCACGCTGCGGGTATCCTGGAACACGTCCTTGATGCCTGCGCAGATCGCATCGGTATCGACCGTAATGAAATCATCCACGTATTCGCGCACCAGCCGAAAGGTCTCCTGGCCCACCTGCTTGACTGCAGTGCCATCCGAGAACAGCCCGACATCGGCCAGCTTCAGGCGCCTGCCGGCCTGCACGCTGCGTATCATGGCATTCGAGTCGTCGGTCTGCACGCCAATCACCTGGATCTCGGGGCGCAGCTGCTTGATGTATGCAGCCACCCCCGAGATCAGCCCGCCCCCCCCGATGGCCACGAACACGGCATCGATCGGGCCGGGATGCTGGCGCAGGATTTCCATGCCGATCGTGCCCTGGCCTGAAATCACGTCCGGGTCATCGAACGGATGCACGAAGGCCAGGCCCTCGCGGGTCTGCAGTTCGGCGGCATGCTCAGCCGCATCCGTGAAGCTGTCGCCATGCAGCACGACCTCACCGCCCAATGCCTTCACGGCGTCGATCTTGACCTGCGGCGTGGTCACCGGCATGACGATCACGGCCCGACACTTGAGGCGACTGGCGGCAAGCGCCACCCCCTGTGCATGATTGCCGGCCGATGCGGCGATCACGCCCCGCCTGAGCGTCTCGACAGGGAGATTGGCCATCTTGTTGTACGCGCCGCGCAATTTGAAGCTGAACACGGGCTGGGTGTCTTCACGCTTGAGCAGCACCGTGTTGCCGATGCGCCGCGAGATGCGCGTGGCCGGTTCAAGCGCGGTTTCGTGGGCGACGTCGTACACTTTCGAGGTCAGGATGCGTTTCAGGTAATCGACGGACATGGCAGGACTATCAGGGGTGCAGCCCCACTGCGCGCATGCGGCCCGGATGGCCGACAACCTGGGTCACGCCGTGTGCGGGCACGAAAGACGTGGGCACACTGACAAGGGGGCGAAAGCAAAAAAGAATATCACAGCTCGACAAATCGCCTGCCAGATCGTAGAGTGGCCGCTCGTGCTGCAACACCCGTCTTATGGAACTCTGGCTGCATTCCTCGATTCAGGCCTTGCTGGCGGCCCTGGCCCTGCCCAGCGTGGGCCTGCCTGCGATTTTCTTCGTGAGCCTGATCTCGGCCACCCTGTTGCCTCTGGGCTCCGAACCCGCCGTCTTTGCGTTCGTGCAGCTGGCGCCGCACATGTTCTGGCCCGCGGTGGCCGTGGCCACCATCGGCAATACGCTGGGCGGGGCCGTCACCTATGTCATGGGCGCCGGCGCGGAAACCCTCTGGCACCAATGGCGCGGCGCGCCACGCCAGACACCGGCAGCGTACCCCCCGAGCGACATATCCACGAGCGGCGCTACCCCTGCCAGGCACTCACCCGACCAGGCCGGAGGGCGCTGGCATCGGCTGGGCACCAACTGGTTCCAGCGCCTGGGCCCGCCGGCCCTGCTGCTGTCCTGGCTGCCCATCGTCGGCGACCCGTTGTGCGCAGTGGCCGGCTGGCTGCGCCTGCCCTTCTGGCGCAGCATCCTGTACATGGCCATAGGCAAATGCCTGCGCTACATCATCATGACGGCCGCCCTGCTGCACAGCTGGCCCTGGCTGTCGGGCTGGCTGTGATCGCGGCTTGCCGCAATCGCCGCGCCGAAGCCAGCCCGGTTCAGTCGCCCGTGTCGGAACCAAACGCACACACGGTATACACGGGCAAGCCCGAATCCCGCACCGCACGCGAACCCCCGAGATCGGGCAGATCGATGATGGCCGCCGCCTCGGCCACGTTGGCACCCAGGCGCTGCAAGAGCCGTGCCGCAGCCAGCATGGTGCCCCCGGTCGCAATCAGGTCATCGATGAGCAGCACCCGCTGGCCAGGGCGTACGGCATCCGTATGCATCTCGACCGCTGCATTGCCGTATTCGAGCGAATACTGCTCGGCTACCGTACGAAACGGCAGCTTGCCCTGCTTGCGCACCGGGACGAACCCCAGATTGAGCTCATAGGCCAGCACCGAACCCACGATGAAACCACGCGCATCGATGCCTGCCACGAGATCGAGGCGTTGGCGCATGTAGCGATAGACGAACAGGTCGATCAACACCCTGAACGAACGTGGATCCTGAAATACCGGCGTGATGTCGCGGAACATCACGCCAGGCTGCGGCCAGTCGGGTACCGTGCGTATCGTGTCACGCACGTACTGGGCCGGATCGGTTTGCATGGCAACACCCTGAAGGGAAAATGATTCGCGCCCAGTGTAACAAGCCGCGCCCCTGCATGGGCCGGCCGCAGCCGGGTAAAATGCGCGCATGCACCCATGCCCCGAACTGCGCCCGGACGCCATGCGCGCCAGTGCCCAACGCACCTTCCAGACCGAAATCCAGGCCCTGCAGGCCGTGCAGGCCCGGCTGGGGCCGGCCTTCGAACACGCCGTCACGGCCATCCTGGCCTGTTCGGGGCGCGTCGTCGTCACGGGCATCGGCAAATCCGGGCATGTCGCGCGCAAGATTGCAGCCACACTGGCGTCCACCGGTACGCCGGCATTCTTCATGCATGCGGCCGAAGCCATCCACGGCGACCTGGGCATGCTCACGGGCCAGGACATCCTGCTGGCGCTGTCCTATTCGGGCTCGGCCCAGGAACTCATCACCATCCTCTCGGTGGCCAAGCGCCTGGGCACGCAAATCATCGCCCTCACCGGCCATCCAGGCTCGGAACTCGCACAGAATGCCGATTTCGTGCTCGATGCCGCCGTCGAACACGAGGCCTGTCCGCTGAACCTCGCCCCTACGGCCAGCACCACGGTCGCACTGGTCCTGGGCGACGCACTGGCGGTCGCCTGTCTCGAAGCACGCGGGTTCAACCGCGAGGACTTTGCCCGCTCGCACCCGGGGGGCGCGCTGGGTCGCCGCCTGCTCACCACGGCGGGCGATATCATGCGCCACGGCGCGGCGTTGCCCTGCGTACACCCGGACACACTGATTCCCGATGCGCTGGCCGAAATGTCCGCCAAGGGCATGGGCATGACGATCGTTCTGCGCGGGCGCACGCCCGTGGGGATCTTCACCGACGGCGACCTGCGCCGCCTGCTCACGCGCCTGGGCGACATCCGCCAGATGACGGTCGCGGACGGCATGAGCCCGCACCCGCGCAGCATCGCGCCGCAGGCATTGGCCATCGAGGCCGCCACGATCATGGATGCCCACAAGCTCAGCCAGATCCTGGTGGTCGATGCCGACGGGCTATTATTGGGGGCATTGCACATGCACGACCTGCTCGCTGCCAAGGTGATCTGATGAACGAGCTGCCTGGTTTCTCGCACCCTGCCGAAGCCCAGATCCTCGCCCGCATCCCGGCCGAGATCCTGGGCCGTGCACGCAGTGTGCGCCTGATGGTGTTCGATGTGGATGGCATCCTGACCGACGGCAGCCTCTGGTACGGCCACCAGGGCGAGGCCGTCAAGGCCTTCAATGCGCTCGATGGCCACGGCCTGCGACTGCTGCGCGAGCAGGGCATCCGGGTGGCCTGGGTCAGCGGGCGCAAGAGCGAGATCACGGCCCGACGAGCGGCCGAGCTGGGCATTTCACCCGCCCTGCAGGGTGTGCACGACAAGATCGGCACCCTCGAGCAGCTGGCCCGTGAAGCGGGGCTGAACCTGCAGGATACAGGCTACATGGGCGACGACATCATCGATCTGCCGGCATTGCGCGCCTGTGGCTTTGCGGTCAGTGTGCCCAATGCGCCGTTCTACATCCGGCAGGCGGCGCACTGGGTCACGGAACTCGGCGGTGGCCGCGGCGCCGTGCGCGAATGCTGCGACCTGATCCTGGCCGCCCAGGGGCGCCTGAGCGCCTGTTTCACGACCCGCCTGTCCACCCTCGGCGGGGCGATCCAGTGAAAGAACGCATGCCGGGCCTGGTGGCCATCCTGCTGCTGGGCCTGTTGGTGCTGGGCACCTGGTGGGCCTCGGATTACGCCCTGCAGTCGATCCAGATCGATCCACCGCGGCGCCTGACTCACGAGCGTGATTCCTGGTCGGGCGCCTTCGTCATGGTGCGCAGCGATGCCCGCGGCCAGGCCGTCAACCGCCTCGAAGGCACCGCCATGGAGCACTTCCCCGACACCGACAGCTACGAAATCGACCATCCTCGCGCGGTCGGGCACCAGCCGGATTCCCCGGTCACAGTCGGCACGGCCTTGCACGGCGAACTCGACCAGAAAGGCGAGCGCATCGTGCTCACGGGCGATGCCCACCTGCAGCGCCTGGCCACCCCCGAGAGCAAGCTGCTCGATGTGCGCAGCGAAAAGCTCGTGATCGAACCGGAGCACGACCTCGTGCACACCGACCAACCTGCCGTGGTCATCCACGGCACATCCACCCTGCGGGGCACCGGCATGCGCTACGATAACCGTACCCGCCAGCTGACTGTCACGGCAGGCAGCAATGTCAAGATTTCGGGCGAAGACCAGGCTGCCCGAACCTCTGGCCAAAAGGACCCACAGCCATGAAATCATTGCGATCGACCCTGCTGTCCGGCGCGACCATCGCCTTCCTGATCCTGTTCGGCACATCCGCCACCATGGCCCAGACCAGTGAACCCGAGCCCGAGACCGTCATTCTTGCCGACACCCTGCACTACGATGACATCAGCAAGGTGAGCACATTCACCGGCAACGTCATCCTGACGCGCGGCAACATGACGCTGCACGGCGAAAAGCTGGTCACCCGCGAAGATGACCAGGGCAATCAGTTCGGCACGGCCACACCGGCGCCCGGCAAGATGGTCACCATCCGTCAGGAAAACCCCGAAAAATACGAAACCCTGATCGCCACCGGGCTGCAGGCCGACTACGACGGCCGCAGCGGCGACGTGATCCTCACCGGCCAGGCGACCGTCACGCGCCAGATCTGCGGTGAAACCCTCGACAACGTTCGCGGCGCACGCATCATCTATCATCAGAAATCAGGTACATACGAAGCCTTCGGCGGGAAGGACTCGGCGGCCTCCGGTGGGCGCGTGCGCTCTCTGGCCCAGCCCCAGTCACGCATCGATCAGGCCACCGCGCGCTGCAAGGCGGCCGGCGCCAAACCCTGAACGTCCCTGCTCCATGCCCGAAAATGCCACTCTTGCACGCACCGGCGATGCGGACCTGCAGCGTACCCACGGCAGCCTGCAGGCGATCGGCCTGGGCAAGACCTTCGGGCGACGCACGGTGGTCCAGGATGTCTCACTGAAGGTCGACAGCGGCGAGGTGGTCGGCCTGCTGGGGCCCAACGGGGCCGGGAAGACCACCAGTTTCTACATGATCGTCGGCCTGATTCCGGCGGATACCGGTCGCATCCTGATCGACGATCACGAGGTCTCGGGGCTGCCCATGCACCGCAGGGCACGCCTGGGCCTGTCCTATCTGCCTCAGGATGCATCCGTGTTTCGTCGCCTGACGGTCGAACAGAACATCAGGGCCGTGCTCGAGCTGCAGCGCGATGGCGAGGGCCGGGCGCTTTCACCCGCAGCCCTCGAGGCACGGCTCGAGTCACTGATCGATGAACTCCAGATCGGCCATATCCGCAGCAACATGGCGCTGTCACTGTCCGGTGGCGAGCGGCGCCGCGTCGAGATTGCCCGGGCTTTGGCCACTCACCCCCGCTTCATCCTGCTGGACGAACCCTTCGCCGGGGTGGATCCGATCGCGGTGATCGAAATCCAGCGCATCGTGCAGTTTCTCAAGAGCCGCAACATCGGCGTACTGATCACCGATCACAACGTGCGTGAAACCCTGGGGATCTGCGACCGCGCCTATATCATCAGCGAAGGCCGGGTGCTGACCAGCGGCCACCCCGAAGAAATCGTCGACAACGAAGCCGTGCGCCAGGTGTACCTGGGCAAGAACTTCCGCATGTAGGCCTGGCACACGGCACGGTGCCTGCAGGCCCTGGCCCGGCATGTGGCGGGCCGCCGCAGGGCGCTGGACCCGATATGCAACAGGCCACCGCAGGGCGCCCGAGCCCGATAGGCGACGGACCGCTGCAGGCGCCCCCGACGCCGTATATCCCTATAGCATACAACGGCGCACGGGGCTTGCTGCAGGCCCCGCTTTGGGTACACTGGAGTGGCACTTTCACTGCGCAAGGAGTCCGCACCATGAGCCTGACCATTACTGGCCGCAATCTGGAAATCACCCCCGCCATCCGTGAGTACGTCAACACCAAGACCGCGCGCGTATTGCGCCACTTCGATCAGGTCATAGACAGTCAGGTCACCCTGTCGATCGAGCCGCTCAAGCATACGGCTGAAATCACCCTGCGCCTGCGTGGCAAGGATCTGCATTGCGAGGCGTCCGACCAGAACCTGTACGCAGCCATCGACCTTCTGGTCGACAAGGCCGACCGCCTGGTGATCAAGCACAAGTCCAAGGCGCAGGACCACGGCAATGAAGCGATCAAGCGTCAGGAAATCACGACCTGAAACGGGTCCGGTTCCCCGGGGCGGGCAACAGGCCCGCTTCGGGGTACTCGCACTATAATGTGCGCCATGAATCTCACCCCCCGTATCCTGCCACCCGAGAACATTGTTCTCGATCTGGCAGCCACCAGCAAGAAGCGGGCTTTCGAACATGCCGGGCTGCTGTTCGAGAACCATCAGGGCGTGGCACGCATGTCGGTCTTCCACAGCCTGCTGGCACGTGAACGGCTGGGTTCCACGGCACTTGGCCACGACGTGGCCATCCCGCACGGGCGCCTGAAGGATTTGCGCGAACCGCATGCGGCGTTCATCCGGCTGTCCGAGCCGGTCCGCTTCGATGCAAATGATGGGCGTACTGCACGCCTGCTGTTCTTTCTGCTGATGCCCGAAACCGCCACCCAGATGCACCTCGACCTGCTCGCCTGCATTGCCCGGCTCATGTCGGATGCCGAAATCCGGCACACCCTGGCGCATTCGAACGACGTGGCCGAAGTGCATCAGCTGATTCTCTCGGGCGGCAATGAGCCGCACATCGAACATGCTGAGCATCCCAGAGCTGATCCATGACAACCACGAGAAGATCCCCTTCTCGTGGGTGGCCGGCCAGGACACCGCCGACCAGCGGGTGATCCCGGATGCCCACGGCTCGGGGGCCGATCTGATCGGCCACCTCAATCTCATCCATCCCGGCCGCATCCAGGTGTTCGGCGCCGAAGAAATGGCCTACTTCAGGCGCCTGAACCTGCATCGGCGACACAACCTGCTCGAAGACCTGCGTGCGGGCAAAGTGCCTGCCATCATTCTTGCCGCCGGCACCGAAGCGCCCGATGACCTGCTGAACTACTGTCGCGAGCAGCAGATCCCCCTGCTCGCCACGCCCTTCGAGGCCGCTCTGCTGATCGACCTGCTGCGCATTTACCTGGGCAAGCGCATGGCACCGAAAATGACGGTGCATGGCGTCTTCATGGACGTACTGGGGCTCGGTGTCCTGATCACGGGCGAATCGGGCCTGGGCAAGAGCGAACTGGCCCTCGAGCTGATTTCACGCGGCCACGGGCTGGTGGCCGACGACGCGGTCGAGCTGTCACGCACGGCGCCCCATTTCGTCGAGGGTCAATGCCCGCCACTGCTGCAGAATCTGCTTGAAGTTCGTGGTCTGGGCCTGCTCGACATCCGCACCATATTTGGTGAAACCTCGGTGCGCCGCAAGATGAAGATCAAGCTGATCGTCCATCTGGTGCGTCTGAACGCCGAGCACTTCGAGCGCCTGCCCACACAGGATGAGCATCAGGATGTCCTTGGCATCCCCATCCGCAGGGTGATGCTGCAAGTGGCTGCCGGACGCAACCTCGCCGTGCTGGTCGAAGCCGCCGTGCGCAATACCATCCTGCAACTGCGCGGGATCGACACCATGGGTGACTTCATCGAGCGCCAGGCCCTGGCGATCATGCAAAGCAGCCGCGACGCTCTGGCCGACAAGCCAGGGGCGCGCTGAAGCCGGGGGCCGGCCATGCTGAACATCGTGCTCATCACCGGCATTTCGGGTTCGGGCAAGTCCGTGGCCCTGCGCATGCTCGAAGACACGGGCTATACCTGCATAGACAACCTGCCGGTGCGCTTCCTGCATGAATTCATCGCCAGCACACAGGACACTGGCCTGCAGCAGGTGGCCGTGGCCATCGATGTGCGCACCCCCGGTGATCTGGATGAACTGCCAGGCGTCCTGACGAGCCTGCGCGCCATGGGTCGGGCCCTGCACGTGGTGTTTCTCGAGGCCAGCGATGAAACACTGATCCAGCGCTACTCAGAGTCGCGACGGCGTCACCCCCTCACCGATCGCCTGCAGCGCGAGGGGCTGGACGCCTCATTGAAGGACTGCATCGCGCGCGAGCGCGACATGCTGGCCCCGCTGCGCAACCAGGAACACGTGATTGACACATCCGATCTCACCCCCGGGCAATTGCGCGCCTGGATACGCGACCTGGTGCGCGCCAACCATCGGGCGATCATCCTGACTTTCGAGTCATTTGCCTACAAGCGGGGTGTGCCCAACGATGCAGACCTGGTCTTCGATGTGCGCTGCCTGCCCAACCCCTACTACGACCGCACCCTGCGCCCGCAGACCGGGCGTGATCCGGCAGTGGCCGCGTGGCTCGAGGCATTCGAGGCCGTACCCGCGATGGTGGACGACATCGCCGGGTTCATTCGCAAATGGCTGCCGCTCTACATGCAGGATACGCGCAACTATCTCACCATCGCCATCGGCTGTACCGGCGGTCAGCATCGCTCGGTCTATGTCACCGAGCAGCTGGCCCGGCGGTTCAGTGACCACACCCCCCTGCTGGTGCGCCATCGCAACCCCCTGCTGCAGGATACAGACCCATGAACCCGCCCGTCCGGATCCCTCCGGCAGGCCGCGTGCCCGACGACCTGTCGCCCACCCTGCAACGGGCCGGCCGGCTGCTGCTGGCTCTGGCCTGCAGCGCGATCCTGGGTGCCTGTGCCTCGCGCCCGGGCGGCTATTACAAAGACGACGGGCCCGGGGCCCGGATACCCGCTGATGTCGCCGCCATCCCGAACGCCGTGCCACGCGTCGAACAGCATGCCCCGGCAAATTTTCGCCCCTACGAAGTCTTCGGCGTGCGCTACCAGCCCCTGGCCGAGAACCAGCCTTACGAACAAACGGGCACTGCATCCTGGTATGGCCGCAAATTCCACGGCGCACGTACGGCCAATGGCGAAATCTACGACATGTACACCATGACCGCGGCCCACCCGACCCTGCCACTGCCCAGCTATGCGATCGTGACACGGCCGGCCAACGGCCGCAGCATCATCGTGCGCATCAATGACCGCGGGCCGTTCCACTCGGGCCGCATCATCGATCTTTCGTGGGTGGCTGCCGCCAAGCTGGGTCTGATCGGGCCAGGCAGCGGCACCGTGGTGGTCAAGGCGATCACCAACTCGGACATCCTGGCCGGGCACTATCCGGGGGGATCGCCCGATACGGCGACGGCCATTGCGCGTGCACCCACAGGCTTCACGACGCCAGTCGCGACAGCCTCGCCACCCGTGGCGCCCGGTGAGGCGGCCGATCCGGCCGCGACCCCTGTCGACCCCGAAGGCCTGGCGCACGTCCGGCACGAGCCGGCCGGGGGCGGCATATACCTGCAGTATGGTGCGTTTTCCTCGGCTGACAATGCGCAGGCACTGGCCACACGGGTCAATACCAGGCTCGAGGGCCTGGGCATCCCGGTGTCGGTCAGCCGCCAGGCAGCCCTGTACAAGGTGCGCTCGGGGCCCTATCCGTCACGTGATCAGGCCGCACAGGATGCTGGCCTGCTGCTCGAAACCCTGGGCTTGCAGCCGGTGATTGCCCTGGATCAGGGCTTCTGAGCCACGCGGCTTCTGAGTCACACGGCTTCTGAGTCACGCGCGCAAGCAGAGTGCAAGAACGACACCCCCCGATCAGGACGCGGAATCGCAGGCCCCCCGATGTGCCAGTGCCCACGTGTACAGACTGTCGCGCGAAAGCCCGGTCAGCCGCGCGCCGATGCGCACGGCATCGCGTACCGACAGTTCATCCAGCAAGACCTGCATGAGGTGCTGGTCTGCTTCTGCAAGCCCGACAGAAGCAGCAGGCGGCACCGGCGGCGTGTGCACGACCAGCACGAATTCACCCTGGCGCCGGTGCGCATCGGCTGCGAACCAGGCCATCACGTGCTCCAGAGGCAAGGTCACGATCTCTTCGTGCCGTTTGGTCAATTCGCGTCCAATTGTGATATTTCGCAACGGCCCAGCCAGTTCGAGCAGATCCGCCAATGCCCGTTGCACCCGGTGCGGTGCCTCGAAAAAGACCACCGGGATGGGCAGCGCCAGCCAGTCGGGCAGCCATGCGCGCCGGGCCGCTGCCCTGGCCGGCATGAACCCCGCAAAGGCAAAACCCGGGCTCTCATCCGTCGTGGCCCCACAGGCCATGAGCACGGTGATCACGGCGCTGGGCCCGGGAATCGGTACCACCCGAAACCCGGCCAGACGCACCTGCCGCACGATGCGTGCGCCTGGATCGCTGACGGCCGGCGCCCCCGCATCGGACACCAGTGCAACCCGCGCCCCGGCCCGCAGACGCTCGAGGATGCGGCCGGCCACGGACTGTTCGTTATGCCGATGTGCGGCCAGCAGGGGCACGTCCAGCCCCCAGGCCTGCAGCAGGCTGCGGGTGGTGCGGGTGTCTTCCGCCGCGACCACATCGCACTGGCGCAGGGCTTCCAGTGCGCGCAGGCTCAGATCGGCCAGGTTTCCGATCGGCGTGGCCACCACATACAGGCAGGCCTCGGGCCAGGATTGCCCGGCGACCAGCCGGGCGTGATATTCCCATGCCGGCGTGCCCTGCCCGTCGTGATTGTTCGTCATACTGGCCTTGTGCATTCCCTGTGTTCCTGAATCGTGCCCCACCCGCCCGCATGCCCTTACGAAATTGCCCGACTGGCCCAGGAAAAGGCCCTGCGGCAGGTCTCGCGCCGCCGCGCCCTGCAGGGCCGCCAGCCGCCACGGCGACAGTTGTCCCTGGCCAGCGGTTCAGCCACCCAGCGCCAGGGCCACGCGGCCGAGCAGCGGGCCCGCGACTACCTGACACGGCAGGGCCTGCGGATCATTGCCAGCAACCTGCGCTGCCGCTGGGGTGAAATCGACCTGCTGGCGCTCGATGACCAGGTGCTGGTGTTCGTTGAGGTACGCGAACGCAATGCCCTTACCCACGGCAGCGCCGCTGCCAGTGTAAACCGCCGCAAGCAGTTGCGCCTGGTTCGCACGGCGCAGTACCTTCTGGCCCGGCTGGGTAGGCGGCTGGACATGCCCATCACCGGGCACGCGCCGGCTTGCCGCTTTGATGTCCTCACCTTCCAGGGCGGCCACGTATGCTGGATCCGCCAGGCCTTCGAGGCCTGAAACCGGGCCGGGATCCGTTTGGAATCTGTTACCTTGACAGCATTTCACTCATGCGATAATGACCCCATGGACATACCACAGCGCATGGCGGCGCATTTCGACGCGGCCATCCAGACCCTGCAGGCCAACGCCGGCACCCTGACCCCCATGCTCGCCTCGGGGGTGGATCTGCTGTTCTCGGCCATTACCGGAAATGCCCGTATCCTGGCCTGTGGCAACGGCGGCTCGGCCACCGACGCCCAGCACTTCGTGGCGGAACTCGTGGGCCGCTTCGAACGCGAGCGCCTGCCGCTGGCCGGTCTGGCGCTCAACAGCGACACCGCCATCCTGACGGCGGTCGGCAACGACTACGGCTTCGAGGCCGTGTTCGAGCGTCAGGTCAATGCCCTGGGGCAGCCGGGCGATGTGCTGGTGGCCCTGTCCACCAGTGGCAATTCTCCCAACGTGCTGCGGGCCATCGAAGCCGCCCACGATCGTGAAATGTCCGTCATCGCCCTCACCGGCAAGGGCGGCGGCAGGGTGGGCGAGCTCCTGCAGGCCACCGACGTCCATCTCTGCGTGGCACACGACCGTACCATGCGTATCCAGGAAGTCCACATCCTGCTCCTGCATGCCCTGTGCGACGGGATCGACGCCCTGCTCCTCGGAGATTCAGCCTGATGCCCCAAGCCATCCTGCACGCCCTGCGCATCGTGTCCACCCTGCTGGCCCTGAGCCTGCTGGCCGGCTGCGCCGCAGTGGTCGTGGGCGGTGCCACCACGACGGCGCTGGTGGCCTCCGACCGGCGCTCCACAGGCGAGCAGGTCGACGACCAGACCATCGAACTGCGTGCCGACAGCGAACTCGAACAGGCCTTCGGCGACCAGGCGCGCATCAGCGTCATGTCCTATGCGGGGCGGGTCCTGCTGATCGGCGATGTCCCCTCCGAAGCCGACAGGCAAAAGGCGACGGACATCGTGCGTGGCATCTTCCGCGTCAAATCCGTCGACAATTTCCTGCGCGTGGGCAACATCACGCCCTTCAGTGTGCGCTCGAACGACACCTGGATCACTTCGAAGGTGAAGAGCCAGTTGATCGCCACCAAGGATGTGCCATTTCGTACCATCAAGGTCATGACCGAACGCGGCACCGTATACCTCATGGGCAAGGTCACGGCCCCAGAGGGCGAGCGTGCAGCCAAGGCCGCCGCGACTGTCGCGGGGGTCAATAAAGTCATAAAATTGTTTGATGTCGTCACCCCCGAGGCCCTGAGGGAAGAATATTCCGATTCGCCCACCGCGGCAGAACCTGCAGCCGCCGGGTCTGGCTCGCAGGCCGCGGGTGACCCCGAAACCCAGGCACTGCCCGTGAAATGAAAAAACTGCTGATTGGGCTGGTGGTCGTGGCCGCCCTGGGCGCCACGGCCATCTGGCAATTCCAGGGCGCTGCGCAGGCCGCGCCACAGGTCACGTTCACCGCGCTCGATGGCCAGCAGGTCACCACCCACGACCTGCGCGGCAAAGTGGTGCTGGTCAAGTTCTGGGCGACCAGCTGCACCACCTGTGTCGCACAGATGCCCGATACCATCCGGCATTATCAGGATCTCAAGGCGCGCGGCTTCGACACCATCGCCGTGGCCATGGCCTATGACCCGCCCCGCTACGTCAAGAACTTCGCGACCACGCGCGCGCTGCCCTTTCCGGTCGTGCTCGATGCCGATGGGACGCTGGCGCAAGCCTTTGGCGACATCCGCCTGACACCCACTGCCATCCTGATCGACCGGCAGGGCCACATCATCAAGCGCTATCTCGGCAACTACGACGAACAGGCCTTCATGGCCACCGTCGAAAAAGCCCTGGCGTCCTCCTGATACTCACCGACTCCGACACACCGACTCCGATCCCCGAGATGAATCCCGAGAACCCGATGCCGTCCCTGCCCGATGCCGTCAAGGCCGAAGTCCTCTCCGAGGCCCTGCCATACATCCGGCGTTTTCACGGCAAGACGGTGGTGATCAAGTACGGCGGCAACGCCATGACCGACGAAGCCCTGCAGCGCGGTTTCGCCCACGACGTGGTGCTGCTCAAGCTGGTCGGTCTCAATCCGGTCGTGGTGCACGGTGGCGGGCCGCAGATCAACAGCGCGCTCGAGCGGCTGGGCAAGAAAGGGGTATTCGTGCAGGGCATGCGGGTGACGGATGCCGAAACCATGGAAGTCGTCGAATGGGTGCTGGGTGGCCAGGTGCAGCAGGACATCGTGATGATGATCAATCAGGCCGGTGGCAAGGCGGTCGGCCTGACCGGCAAGGATGGCTGCCTGATCCAGGCGCGCAAAAAACGCATGCCCGACGAACAGAACCCCGGCCAGATGCTCGACATCGGCTTCGTGGGCGACATCGAACGCATCGAGCCGGCGGTGGTCAAGGCCCTGCAGGACGATCAGTTCATCCCGGTGATCTCGTCCATTGGCTACAGCACCGACGACGGCCAGGCCTACAACATCAACGCGGATGTCGTGGCCGGCAAGATCGCCGAAGTGCTGGGCGCAGAAAAGCTGGTCATGCTCACCAACACCCCGGGGGTACTCGACAAGAACGGCCAGTTGCTGCGCAGGCTGTCGGCGCAGACCATAGACGAGCTCTTCCACGACGGCACGCTCTCGGGCGGCATGCTGCCCAAGATTTCCTCAGCGCTCGATGCGGCCCGTTTCGGGGTCAATTCGGTGCATGTCATCGACGGCCGGGTGCCCCACTGCCTGTTGCTCGAAATCCTGACCGATCGTGGCGTGGGCACCCTGATCAGCGCGCACTGAGCGCGCCACCGCGGGGCGCGCACGCCTGCTGCACACGGGGCAGCCGGGGTCCTGGCGAAACCGGATCGTCTGCCACTGCATGCGCAGGGCATCCACGGACAACAGGCGCCCCGTCAGGGGTTCGCCCATGCCCACCAGCAGCTTGATGGCCTCGGCGGCCTGCACGCTGCCCACCATGCCCACCAGAGGCCCCAGCACACCCGTAGTGGCGCAGCGCAGTTCTTCGGCAGAATCCGCCTCGGGAAACAGGCAGTGGTAGCATGGCGCGGCCGGATCACGCAGATCGTATACGCTGACCTGCCCCGAAAACCGGATGGCCGCCCCTGAGACCAGCGGCGTGCCGGTTGCCACGCAGGCCCGGTTGATGGCATGCCGAGTGGCGAAATTATCACAGCAATCAAGCATCAGGTCGGCCCGTGCCGCGAGTTCGAGCAGACGGGCGTCATCCAGCCGCTCGACCACGGCCTGTACGCGCACATCGGGATTCAGGGCGTACAGGGCATCGCGCCCGGATTCTGCCTTGGGGCGCCCCAGGCTGGCCGTATTGTGCAGGATCTGACGCTGCAGATTGCTGAGTTCGACCACATCATCATCAACCAGCGTGATCTGCCCGACCCCGGCCGCCGCAAGATACAGTGCCGCCGGCGACCCCAGGCCGCCCGCGCCGACGATCAGTACCCGTGCAGCCAGCAGGCGCTCCTGCCCCTCGATACCCAGTTCGTCGAGCAGGATGTGGCGCGCATACCGCAGGAGCCGGGCATCGTCCAGATGGTCTTCTGGCACCGGATGATCGGATGGCATCAGGGCACCTTGATCATCCCCTCGGGGGTGATGCGATAGCGCAGGATTTCGATGGGGTCCGTACCAACCGGACCTGAATCATTCAGGGTTTTTTTTTCACCTGTCGGCCCGGCCGTTTCGCTGGCGGATTTCTTGCCATCGCCCGCGCTGCCGGCCCGGTCACGCTCGCGCTTGACCTGCGCGGGATCGGTCTTGAGCACCGGCCGCCCCAGCAGGGCATTCAGCCCCTGTTCGAGCTGCCAGTCGTCTGCCCCGCCAAACTCGAACATATGGATTTCACCCTGGACGAAATCCTCATCGTTGTCTTCCCGGAGCGTTGGTTCGGGAATGTCCTGCGTCTTCAGGTGATGGCGCAGATCCACTTCGCGCTGCATGCGAAACAGGTTGCCTGCGGCGCTGTCGGCCACCTCGTGGTCGGGATCCACCCCCGTGTTCTGTATGCTGCGCCCCTTGGGCGTGTAATAGCGTGCCGTGGTCAACTTGATGCCCGTGTCATCGTCGAGTTGCAGGACCGACTGCACCGAGCCTTTGCCAAAGCTGCGGTTACCGACGATTCTGGCCCGCTTGTAGTCCTGCAATGCACCCGCCACGATCTCGGAAGCCGAGGCCGACCCGATGTTGATCAGCACGACCATGGGCACGGTGCGTGTCCAGGCGGGCAGCGCAATGCCCGCCCCTTCGCGGTCGAGGTGCCGGGCATAGAATGCTTCGTTCGATGACGGGATGCGCCCCTTTGTGGAGACCACGAGTGCACCCGGCTCGAGAAAGGCGGATGACACGCCGATGGCGCCATCGAGCAGGCCGCCGGGGTCATTGCGCAGATCGAGCACCAGCCCCCTGGGGGCCCTGTCGGGCGAAAGCTCGGCCAGCATGCGGATGAGATCGGCCGTAGTACGATCCTGGAACTGCGTCACCCTGACATAAGCGATGTCATCAGCCAGCATCTTGCCACGCACGCTGCGCGTCTTGATCATTTCGCGCACGATATGGAATTTCAGGGGCTTGCTGCTGCCGGCGCGCTGTATGGTGAGGTCGATGGGCGTGCCCGGCTCGCCGCGCATCTTCTTGACGGCCTCGTTGAGCGTCAGCCCTTTGGTGGGTTCGCCGTCGATCTTCGTGATGAGATCGCCTGTCAGGATGCCCGCGCGCGCGGCGGGCGTATCTTCGATCGGTGCAATCACCTTGGGCATGCCGTCCTGGGTGCCGATTTCGATGCCCAGCCCCCCAAACCCGCCACGCGTGATGTCCTGCATCTGCTTGTACGCCTCGGCATCGAGATACAGCGAGTGCGGGTCAAGATCCGCGAACAGGCCCTTGATGGCCTCATCGATCAGGGTCTGATCGGTGACCGGTTCGACATAGCTGGACTTGATGGCGCCATACACGTTGGCAAACTGCTGCAGGCCCTTGAGCGGCAGCGGCTCGCCTTTCTGCGCAGCGGCAGCAATCCCCAGGCTGACCAGGATACCACCCAGAAAGCCCACGAGTATCCAGCCCCAGGATCGCTTGTTGTTCAGGTTCATTGAAAGGCCCCTGGCCCGAAGTGTCGAACAAATATTGAATAGTACCGTACCGCCATCATGGCCGCAGCCACAGTTGCGGGTTGATCGGCGCCCCTTCGTGACGCAGTTCGAAATACAGACCCGGCTCGACCTGTCCGCCGGTGGCGCCGACCCGCGCGAGCACATCGCCCGCTGCCACGACGTCACCCACCTCGCGCAGCAGGCTGCGGTTATAGGCATAAACGCTCAGGTACTGCTGGCCGTGGTCGATGATCATCAAATTGCCAAATCCGGCCAGCCAGCCGGCATACACGACCCGGCCGGCTGCCACCGCATGCACCGGCGTATCCTCGGGTGCGCGCAGCACGACCCCGCGCCACAGCCCGCCATCGGGGCGCTGTGCGCCGAAACGGCCCTGCATTTCTCCGGCGACCGGCAGCGGCAAGCCTTTTTTCAGCCCTGAAAACCCACCTTCGGGCACGGTACGGGGCGTATTTTCCGGGGCGGCCTGCGCTTGTGTGACCTGCTCTTGAGCAGTTTGCCCCTCCGCAACCTGTTCCTGAGCGGCCTGTTCCTGAACGGCTTGTTCCCGAGCGGCCTGTTCCCGAGCGGCCTGTTCGCGCGCCGCCTGTTCTGCAGCCCGGCGACGCGCCTCTGCAGCGGCAATTTCTTTTTTGAGCGCCTCGAGCAACGCACCCAGTTGCTGCTCGCGCCCCTGCAAGCCCTGTGCCTTTGATCGCTCGGCCACCAATTGTGCGGCCACCCGGTCATACGCCTGGCGATGCGCCTGCTCTTGTGCCTGCAAGGCCTGCTGACGCGCCTGCATGTCGCCCTGCAGCGCCGCGAGCTCCGCCAGACTGGCATCGGTCTGTGCCTGCAGCCGAGCCAATTCGGCCAGGGTGCCCTGCAGCGCCGCCAGGGTCTGCGTACGCGCCCTGGCCACATAGCTGAGCCAGCCCAGTTCACGCCCCAGTTTCTGGGGATCACGCCCCGAAAGCAGCACGGACCAAGGTGAAAGGCCACTGGCATGGCGCGCGCGCAACTGGCTGGCGAGCGCCTGCTGCTGCACCCGCAGCGCAGCCTGCTGCTGTTCCTGCTCGCGAGACAGTTGGGCCAGCACGGCCTGCAAACCCTGCTGCCGCTCATCGAGTTCCAGCAGGCTGCGCGTCATGTCCGAGATGGCCTGCTCGGAGGCCTTCAGGACGCGGCTGGTGTCGGCCTGGCTGGCTTCGCTGGCGTCTATGCGTTTCTGCAGCGCATCAATCTGCCGGCGCAAGGCCCCGCGTTCTTTCTGTGCCTGCTGCTGGCGCGCCTGCAGAGGCGCCACTTCCGTGGGTGCTGCCGCCGCACCCGCGACAGACGACATGACCAACACACACAGCAGGCACAGCGCCCGGCGCATGCCTATGCCTTGCGGGCCTTGCCCTGATTGGCCACTGCCTGCATGGCGGCCTGGATCTGGTCGGCATCACCCAGGTAATAATGCTTCAGGGGGCGCAGGTCGCTGTCGAGCTCGTAGACCAGCGGCTGGCCGGTAGGGATATTCATGTGGACGATGTCTTCATCGGACACCCCATCCAGATGCTTGATCAAGGCGCGCAGGCTGTTGCCATGCGCCGAGATCAGTATGCGCTGGCCGGCGCGCAGGGCGGGGACAATGGCGTCTTCCCAGCAGGGCACCACGCGTGCCACGGTATCACGCAGGCATTCCGTGGCCGGCAGCAGCGCGTCAGCAAGGCCGCGGTAGCGCGAATCGAAACGCGGATGGCGCGGGTCGTCGGCGGCCAGGGGCTCGGGTGCGATCGCATAGGCACGACGCCACTGAAGCACCTGGGCATCACCATAACGGGCAGCGGTCTCGGCCTTGTTCAGACCCTGCAGGGCACCATAATGGCGCTCGTTCAGGCGCCAGTCGAGCGTGATGGGGGTATGCATCGCATCGAGCGCATCGAGCGTGATCCACAAGGTACGAATGGCGCGCTTGAGTACCGAGGTCCAGGCCAGGTCGAACACAAAGCCTTCTGCGCGTAGAAGTTCGCCTGCCGCCCAGGCTTGCGCATGGCCCGTCTCGGTGAGGTCTACATCCGTCCAGCCCGTGAAACGGTTTTCGAGATTCCACTGGCTTTCGCCATGGCGCATGAGAACGAGCTTGTGCATCGCAATCCTGAAAAAAGTTCAAAACCGACAACCATTTTATAATCACCGCTGCAGACCTGCCCGGCAGGTGCGTACGGGATCCCGACAAACCGCCGGTCTCGTGTCCCCAACCCCTCTCATCGACAGCCTCACAGGAACTTTCGTGGACTTCTTGCTCAGCCAGAACAATCTCTGGATCCTGCTCATCGCACTGGCCTCCGGCGCCCTTTTGCTCTGGCCCAATCTGATCGGCGGCGGGCGTGCCACCGCACGCATTGCCCTGGCCGATGCGGTCGGCCGGATCAACCGGGAAAACGGCCTGTTCGTCGATATCCGCCCCGAGACGCAATTCAAGGCCGGCAGCATCCCGCAGGCGCGCAATATTCCCATCGACACGCTCGAGGCGCATGCGGGCAGCCTGCCCAAGGATCGCCCGATCGTGGTCGTCGACACGCGTGGCCAAGAGGCCGGCAAGGCCGTAACCCAGCTTCGCAAGCATGGGCTGGAGCAGGTCTTCAGCCTGGAAGGCGGGCTCAATGCCTGGATCGATGGCGGTCTGCCCCTGAAAAAATCCTGAGAATCTCCCAATGTCCCAAGTCACCATGTACTGCACCCAGGTGTGCCCCTATTGCGTGCGCGCCGAAATGCTGCTGAAGCAGCGCGGCGTGACCGAGATCCATAAAATCTTCATCGACCGCGATCCTCGGCAACGTGTCATCATGATGGAACGTACGGGCCGACGCACCGTGCCGCAAATCTACATCGATGACCGTCACATTGGCGGTTACGATGATCTGTCCGCCCTGGACCGCGCCCAGGGCCTGCTGCCTCTGCTGCAGGCCTGATTCCACCCACCCTTTTTCCGGAACCCTCATGTCTGAAGAAAACCAGAAGCAGAATGGCCAGGCCCCCAGCTTCGGCCTGCAGCGCACCTACGTCAAAGACCTGTCCATCGAGATGCCCAACGCCCCCGAGATTTTCCTCGAAAAAGAAGGCCCGGCCGTCGAAGTGTCCATTCAGGTTTCCGGTCAGCGCCTGGCCGAAAGCGTCTATGAGTCCGTGGTGACCGCCACGGTCACCACGCGCATCGGCGACAAGGTCCTGTATCTGGTCGAACTCGCCCAGGCCGGCATCTTCGAAGCCGCCAACATTCCCGCCGAGCAGCTCGACCCACTCATCGGCATCGTCTGCCCGACGATGCTGTACCCCTATCTGCGCGCCAATGTCGCCGATGCCATCACGCGCACCTCGATGCCGCCCCTGCACCTGAGCGAAATGAACTTCCAGGCCCTGTACGAACAGCGTCTGGCGCAGCAGAAGCAACAGGCGGCCGAGGGCGATCAGGCAGACTCCGGCCTGATCCTGCCGCCCGGGGCCCGCAACTGAGCCATCCGCACATGTCCAGGCTGCGCGTCACCGTGCTGGGGGCCGGCAGCTGGGGCACCGCCCTGGCTGCGCTGGCCTGTCCACGGGCCGAGGTCATGCTCTGGGCCCGCGATCCCGCCACGGCACAGGTCCTGGGCCAGCAACACCGCAATCCACGCTATCTGCCCGACATCCCGCTGCCCGAAAATCTGCTGGCCACCCATGACTTCTCCACGGCGGTGGCGCACGCGCTGGGCGGGCCGGGCGATGCCGCCGGGCTCATCGTGCTGGGGGTGCCGATGGCGGGCCTGGCCGAAACCTGTGCCGAACTGGCCAGGCAGTGGCCCCCGCAATCCCCGGCACTGCACGTCCTCTGGACCTGCAAGGGCATCCAGGCAGATAGCCGCGAATGGCCGCACGAGATCGTGGCACGCGCGTTCGCCGGGCGTGCCGAGGCTCACGCCGGGGTATTGTCAGGGCCGTCATTTGCGCGCGAAGTCGCCCTGGGCCTGCCGGTTGCCTTGACCGTCGCAAGCCGTCACACCGCCACCGGCCATCTTGCACAGCGGGCCTTCCATGGCAATCAGGCGCGCATCTATACCTCGGGCGATATCATGGGGGTGCAGGTGGGTGGGGCCATGAAGAACATCGTGGCCATCGCCTGCGGCATCTCGGATGGCCTGCGGCTGGGTACCAATGCGCGGGCGGCCCTGATCACCCGCGGCCTGGCCGAAATCCGCCGTCTGGGCGTTGCCCTGGGCGCGCAGGCCGACACATTCAATGGCCTGACCGGTCTGGGGGATCTGGTGCTCACCGCCACCGGTGATCTTTCACGCAACCGGCAGGCGGGCGTCGCCATCGGCCAGGGCGAGGCCCCACACCGCCTGCTGGCGCGCGGCATCACGGTCGAAGGCGCGCGCTGCGCACAGGCGGCCAGAGCGCTGGGCGAGCAGCTGGATCTGGACATGCCGATCACCGACGTGGTCTGTCAGGTGCTCTTCGAGGGCCTGACACCCCGGCAGGCCGTCGCTACCCTGCTCGAACGCGAGCCACGCCCCGAATGAGGCCCGGGCTCAGACACCACCGGCAAACCCGGCCTGGCGCCAGGCCTCGAAAACGACCACGGCCACCGCATTCGACAGATTCAGGCTGCGCTGCGCCGGGCGCATGGGCAGACGCACGCGCTGTGATTCGGGCAGCAGGGCCAGATGCGCAGCCGACAGGCCGGCCGTCTCACGCCCGAAGATGAACGCATCGCCAGCCTGAAACGTCTGGGCACCGAGCAGGCGCGCGGCATGGGTCGTGAAGGCAAAGCAGCGGTCGACCGGGCGGCCCACAGCCTGCAGGGCCAGTGCCAGGCTGTCATGCACGCGCAGATCGGCCCATTCGTGGTAATCCAGGCCTGCGCGGCGCAGGCGGGCATCATCGAGCACGAAGCCCAGCGGACGTACCAGATGCAGCTGACAGCCGGTGTTCGCCACCAGCCGGATCACATTGCCGGTGTTGGGCGGGATTTCGGGTTCGACGAGGATGATATGGAACATGGCCCGAATTGTAGTGCCCGTGCAAGCACCCAGGCCTCGACCTGCACGGCCCCGGCCTCGACCAGCACTGCGCGGCAGGCCATCAAGGTGGCACCCGTCGTCATCACGTCATCGACCACCGCCACACGCAAGCCGTCCACGGGGCTTGCGCTGGCCAGCAGCCCCTGCTGTGAGGTCAGGCGGGCAGACCGAGGCAGGGCCGCCTGACGTGGCCCTTCGTGCAGGCGGCGCAGCGCACCGAGCCGGTAAGGGATGCCCAGGCGACGGGCCAGTTGACGGGCCACCTCGGCAGGCGGGCTGAACCCCCGCTGACGCAGTGCGGCCGCGCGCGCCGGCACCGGCACGATACACTGGGGCGGCCCCGCTGCCGCCCAGCCAGCGGCGAGAATCGCCGTTTCGAGCTCTTGGACCAGCAGGCTGGCCAATGAGAGCTGGCCCTGCAGCTTGTAGGCCTGAATCAGGCGCTGGCCCACCCCGAGGTAGTCAAAGGCGCTTACGATACGGTCACAGGCGGGCGCCGCTCGGCTGCAGTCCGGGCACCGCCCCTGCACGAGCGGATGCTGGCACCACGCACAGCGGGGCACCGAGGGGCAGCGCCCGAGCGCCCCGCGGCAGGCCGGGCACAAGCCCTGCCCCGACACCCGCCGGGCACAGCCGGGGCATTCGGCCGGGATCAGGTCACGCCAGCGCGCACGAAACAGATGCAGCATAATGATGGGTTCGGGGATCAGCAATGACGGGTTCAAGGATCAGGGCCCAGTATAGGAATCCGCCAGACCACACATCAGCCCAACGCATCATTTATGTCCCAGCTTCCACGCCTGCCCATCGATCCCACCGCCGTGCGCCGGCAGTTTGCCCGGCGCGCACCACTGGATGCCGCCCAGTTCCTGTATGGCGAAATAGCGCAACGCATGCTGCGTCGCCTGGCGTACATCCGCATCGCGCCCCAGGACATCCTGGATGCCGGCTGCGGGGCCGCCCATGCGCTGGATCCGCTGCGCGCGCGCTACCCGAACCTCAATTATCTTGGTCAGGATGCCTGCGAACCCCTGCTCGAGGTGGCGCGCCAGCGCTACGCGACCACGCCCGGTTTCTGGCACCGGCTGCGCAACAAGCCGACGCCCAGGCCTGGCTTCAGCCAGGCGGATCTCGCCGAAACAGGCCTGCCCGACCAGAGCCTGGATCTGGTCTGGTCCAATCTGGCCCTGCATTGGCACCCCGAGCCCCATATGGTGCTCCAGGAATGGCGCCGCATCCTGCGCAATGATGCCCTGGCCATGTACTCCAGCCTGGGCCCCGGGTCGCTGCGCGAACTGCGTGAGGCCGTCGCAGACGCGGATCTGGATACACAGCCGATGGAGTTCGTGGATATGCACGATTTTGGCGATCTCATGCTGCAAGTGGGCTTTGCCGATCCGGTCATGGATCAGGAAATCATCACCCTCACCTATCGCAGCGCCGAGAAACTGCTGGATGACGTCCGCATTCTGGGCGGCAATCCGTCCCGTGGCCGCAGGCGCAGCCTGAGTGGGCGCAACTGGCGCAATCGCCTGCTGCAGACCCTCGAACAGCGCCGTCATGACGACGGCACGATCCACCTGAGCCTCGAAGTGGCCTATGGGCACGCCTGGCGGGTGGCCGCCCGACGCGGCGTGTTCGGCGAACTCCCGGTGGCGACCTTCAAACGGGCCCGGCCCCTCGAGGCCGGCAAGCCGCCGCCCCGGGTGGTACCACGCAAGCCGGACGCAGACAGCTGAAGTGCCGCCCGGTCATTCCATGCGGCCTTCCATGCACACCGTTCATCCGACACCGGGACCAGGCCATGACCCGCGCACTTGATGCCCGTGTCACGCAACCCGGCCTGCACCAGCAACTGATGGCGGCTGGCATCGCCATCGAGGCGGTGCTGCGCGGGCAGTCATTGTCCGCTGCACTCGAGCACACCCCGAAGCCGTTGCGGCCTGCGGCACAGGCGCTGTCGTTCCATGCCATGCGCCACCTGGGTCTGGCGCGCGCACTGCGCGCCCTGATGGTGCCCAAAACACCCGGCTGCATGCTGGTCGACGCGCTGCTCCTGCTGGGCCTGAGCCTGCTCGAAACCAGCCTGCAGGCGGCAGCCGGCGAGCCGTTGCCGCCTGGGGCGCCACGCTACGCGGCCCACACGGTCGTCCACCAGATGGTCGCCGCGGCAGCCAGTGAGCGCCGCACACGCCCGGCCGGCAACCTGATCAACGCCATACTCAGGCGCTACGGGCGCGAGCGCAAGGCGCTGCAGGCCACCGTTGCCGACCAGCCGGAGGCACGCTGGAATCATCCCCAATGGTGGATCGATGCGCTGCGCCAGGCCTGGCCCGATGACTGGCAGGCCCTGCTGCACGCAGCGAACCAGATGCCACCCATGACATTGCGGGCCAACCGCCGGCGGATCGGCCGCGACGCGCTGCGCGCCCAATTGCAGCAGCAGGGCCTGGCCGCACGCCCCGTACTGCAGGATGGCCTGATTCTGGAGTCGCCCAGGCCCGTGCACGAGATTCCCGGGCATGCGCAAGGCCTGTGGTCGGTCCAGGACGCCTCTGCACAGCGTGCCGCCGCGCTGCTGCCACTGCGGCCAGGCGCGCGGGTGCTGGATGCCTGTGCCGCACCCGGCGGCAAGACGGCCCACCTGCTCGAGCACTACGATCTGGACCTGACGGCGCTCGATCAGGATGCAGTCCGCCTCGACAGGATCGCCGACAACCTGAAGCGCCTGGGCCTGTTCACCGACAGCATCCGGATATGTCAGGGCGACGCACGCACGCCGGAACAATGGTGGGACGGCGAGGCCTACGACGCGATTCTGGCCGACGTTCCATGTACGGCATCCGGTGTGGTCCGCCGGCATCCGGATATCCGCTGGCTGCGCCGCGCCAGCGATCTGGCGCGCACGGCCCGTTTGCAGGCCGAGATCCTGCGGGCCCTGTGGCCCGTGCTCAGGCCAGGCGGCCATCTGCTCTACGTGACCTGCTCGATCTTCCCCCAGGAAGGCGAACAGCAGATCCAGGATTTCCTGCAACACGGCCCGCAGGCGCGGCGCCTGGCAGCGCCTGGCCATCTGCTGCCGGGCGGCGCGGACGATGGTGATGGTTTCTTCTATGCATTGCTGCAGAAGGCACCCTGATTGCAGCCCTGGCACCCTGTGCACCCCTGGCGCCATGGCGCCGGCAGCAGCCAGAACAGGCCGGCGGCGCACCAGACCGGGCCAGGGCTTGCGTCCACACGGCGTCTCATCAATACTTCAGGGGTTTCGATCCGTTCATGCACCTGCACTCGCAATGTCCCGCCGCCTCCTGTATGTGCTCATCGTACTCGTTGCCTTGCTGCAAACCGGTCTGGCGCTGGCCAACGGCGGTGAGGTCACCCATGTTTCATTGCAGCAGACAGGCGGCCAGTGGATGCTCGATGCCGATATCGACATACACCTCGGAGACGAACTCGATGAGGCCGCGCACAAAGGCGTACCCCTGTATTTCACGGTCGATCTGCAGATCGAACGGCCACGCTGGTGGTGGTTCGATGAAACCGTGGTAGACGAACAGCGAACCTGGCGCATCCAGTACAACCCCCTGACACGCCAGTGGCGCACCGGCACGGGCGATCTCTCGCTGCCCACCCCCAACCTGGATGAGGCGCTGGATCAACTGCGCCATATCCGCCACTGGGCCATCGGGCCCACGGAACGTTTCGCGGCCGACCAGACCTGGCGCGGGCGCCTGCGCCTGCGCCTGGATACGGCGCGCCTGGCCCGTCCGCTGCAGGTCGATGGGCTGAACAGCACCGCCTGGGCCCTGACGACACCATGGAAATATTTCGAATTTTCGACTTCCGCCGACACGCACCCCGAATGACGCGCTGGGCCTTGCGCCTGGCCCTGGGGGTCGCGGTGATCAGCGCCGCAGCCTTGCTGGCGCTGCTGGTCTGGTCCACCGGGAATGCGTCGCGCTACGCCCAGCAATACGACACCCTGCTGCTGCTCAACGGCATTCTGGCCGTCGCCCTGATGAGCTGGGTCGTGATCCTCGCCTCGCGGCTGCTGCGCCAGATCCGCCGTCACCAGTTCGGGGCGCGCCTGACCGCCCGATTCACACTGTATTTCACACTGATCGGGGTCCTGCCCGGGCTGCTGATCTATGTCCTGTCCGTGCAGTTCATGTCCAGATCCATCGAATCCTGGTTCAACGTCAGGGTGGACACCGCGCTGGAAGCCGGCCTGAACCTGGGGCGTGCGGCGCTGGATACACAGCTGGCCGAACTCGATGCCCGGGCACGCGGCATCGCAGTGCGGCTGAACAATGCCAGTGACGCAGAAATCGCCCTGCTCATCACCACCCTGCGCGCCACCAACGAAATCGACGAGGCCATGGTGTTCAGCGGTACCGGCCGGCTGATCGCTTTTTCATCGACGGATTTCAGCCAGCTGCTGCCCGATCTGCCCCCCAGCAGCGTCTTGAACCAACTGCGCGTGTCGCAAGGCTATGGCGCCGCCGAAGAAGACCACCCCGAAGTCGATGGCCCAACCCATCAGGGCCTGCATCTGCGTGTCATCGTCCCGATCGAGGCCAGTTCAGAGCGCCTCGGAACCCCCATGGGACTGGGCAGCGACTCGCGCTGGCTGCAGGTGATCCAGGCAGTGCCCGAGCGCATCGCCCAGAATGCGAGCCAGGTCCAGCGGGGTTTCCAGGATTATCAGGAACTGGCCCTGTCGCGCCTGGGCCTGCGCAAGCTGTATGGCATCACCCTGACCCTGGCCCTGATCCTGGCCGTATTCGCAGCCCTGGTGGCCGCCCTGGCCGTTTCGAGGCGCCTGGTACGTCCGCTGCTCAGGCTGGCTTCAGGCACCCAGGCGGTCAGCGTGGGCGACTTCCGGCCGCTGCCCGAGCCACCGGCACGCGACGAGGTCGGCCAACTGACGCGCTCATTCAATGCCATGACGCGCCAGCTAGATGAAGCACGCCGCATGGTGGACCGTCACCGGCGCCAGCTGGAACAGAGCAATCTGTACCTCGAATCCATACTCGGCAATCTCTCATCCGGGGTGCTGGTGTTCGATCGCGCATTTTGCCTGACCCTGTTCAATCAGGGGGCCCAGAACATCCTGCACGTCGATCTGCGCACCCACCAGGGTCGCCCGCTCGAGGTGGTCGAGGGCGCCCTGCCCATGGCGCGCCTGATCCGCCAGGCCTTTGCAACCCACGATGCGGTCGAATCCACCCGTCCCTACTGGCAGCAGCAGTTCGAGATCGAGCTGCAGGACGCGCCGGACAACGAACGCAAGAAGCACGTGGTCACGCTGCTCGCACGGGGCACCCGCCTGCTGCTCGATGGCCGGGAAGACGGTTTCGTCGTCGTCTTCGATGACATCAGCGAGGTCATTTCCGCAAGCCGCACGGTGGCCTGGGGCGAGGTCGCCCGCCGGCTGGCCCATGAGATCAAGAATCCGCTCACCCCCATACAGCTGTCGGCCGAGCGCCTGGCCATGAAGCTGGGCGACAGGCTGCCCGCCGACCAGGCCGAGATGCTGCTGCGCTCGACCCAGACCATCGTCAATCAGGTGGCCTCGCTCAAGCGCATGGTGGATGATTTTCGCGACTATGCCCGTACCCCCAAGGCACGCATGCAGGCCATCGATCTGAATGCCCTGCTCGCCGAAGTGCTCACGCTGTACGGCTGGGATCCAGCCGATACGCAGGGGCCGGTCAACGACAGCCATGCGGTTCATTTTCATGCCCGCCTTGCAGAGGGTTTGCCAGCCATCCTGGGCGACCCCGCGCAATGGCGCCAGGTGATCCACAACCTGCTTGCCAATGCACGCGATGCCAGCGCACAGACCCCGGGCAACACGCAAGCCGAGGTCCGTGTGCAGACCCGCCTCATTGCGCCTGAAGATGACAACGGACCCGTACGCGTGCGCCTGACCGTATCGGACAACGGGCCGGGGTTTGCGCCTGAGCTGCTGAACCGTGTCTTCGAGCCTTATGTAACGACCAAGCCCATGGGTACAGGCCTGGGGCTGGCCATCGTGAAGAAAATTGTCGAGGAGCACGGCGCCGAGATCGACATTTCGAACCGGGCGGATGGCGGCGCCCGCGTGTCGATCCTCTTCAACGTGCCCGAAGATCACGCAACTGGACGATCCCGATCAGGCACAGGATAATACACGGAACATCAAGCGAGGTGATATGGCCAGGATTCTGGTGGTAGATGACGAAATCGGCATTCGCGAATTGCTGTCCGAAATTCTGTACGACGAAGGCCATACGGTAGAACTGGCAGAAAGCGCAGCACAGGCCCGTGAGTACCGGCTGCGTCAGCGCCCGGATCTGGTCCTGCTGGACATCTGGATGCCGGATATCGATGGCGTCAGCTTGCTGAAAGAGTGGTCCGCGCAGGGCCTGCTGAACATGCCGGTCATCATGATGAGCGGTCATGCCACGGTCGATACGGCGGTCGAGGCCACCCGCATCGGGGCCATCGATTTCCTCGAAAAGCCCATCACGCTGCAGAAGCTGCTCAAGGCCGTCACCGTGGGGCTGGCGCGCTCGGTGATCCCGCCTGCCATGCGCCAGCGTACCGAACGGCCCCTGTATCCACCGGCCACCGAAACACAGCCGGCATACAGTGAATCGTCCGCCCCAGCCGGATACATCGGGCGCCCCGGGGCGACACTACCCAGCCATGAAGGTCGCGTGAACAGTATTTCGTTTGACCAGCCGCTGCGTGATGCCCGCGATGAATTCGAACGCCAGTATTTCGAATATCACCTGCAACGAGAAAACCACAGCATGACGCGGGTCTCCGAGCGCACCGGGCTCGAGCGCACCCATCTTTACCGCAAGCTCAAGCAACTGGGCATCGACACGTCGCGCAAAAAGGCTTCGGCGGGCTGACGCCGCCCGCCCGGCTTCTGTACGACCTTCAGGCGCAGGGTACCCTCTGCTGTCACCACATCGAAATGCCCGCCCGGCAGGATGCTGCCCGGCACAGACCCGGCCGTGGCCGGCGATGGCAAGGCCTCGGCCGCCCAGACCTTGATGGCGCCCAGGCCGGGGAACTGGATCGAGCACCCTGGAAACGGATCGAACGCCCGGATGCGCCGCGCCAGCACTACGGCGGGCTGGTTGAAATCGAGCGCAGCCTCGGATTTGAGCAATTTGGCCGCGTAGGTGATGCCGGTGGCCGGCTGTGGCACCCGCGGCAGCGACCTGCCCGCTTCGAGCTGCGCCAGCACGTGCACGATGGCGGTGGCGCCATCCTGCGCCAGGGCATCATGCAGGCTGGCTGCGGTTTCATCAGCCGACAAAGGCCGCGCGGTATGGTACAGCATGTCTCCAGTATCCAGGCCGGCATCCATTTGCATGATGGTGATGCCGGTCTGTGCGTCACCCGCCTCGATGGCTCGCTGGATGGGGGCTGCACCACGCCAGCGCGGCAGCAGGCTGGCATGGATGTTCAGGCAGCCATGCTGCGGCAGATCGAGCACCCATTGCGGCAGGATCAGACCATAGGCGGCCACCACGAGCACGGCGGGCCGGGCGGCCAGCAGGGCATCCCGAGCCTGATGCGCGTCTTCAGGGTGACGGCCATCGAGGCGCAGGCTGCGAGGCTGCATGATGGGCAGCCCATGGGCCATGGCCAGCTGCTTGACAGGGCTTGCAGTCAGCTTCAGACCGCGCCCCGACGGACGATCCGGCTGGCTGAGCACGAGTGACACCACGTGCCCCGCATCCAGCACGGCCTGCAGCGCCCGGGCAGCGAAATCAGGGGTTCCGGCAAATGCAATGCGCATGCAGATCAGACCTTGACCGCCTCGCGCTGGGCTTCGCGCTGCTGCTTGCGCAGGCGGGTGCGGATGCGGTTCTGCTTGAGCATGGAGAGGTATTCGACAAACACCTTGCCCTGGAGATGATCGAGCTCGTGTTGCACACACACGGCCAGCAGGCCTTCAGCGTCGAACTCGAAGGGTTCGCCCTGCTCGTTCAGGGCGCGCACATGGATACGTGCAGCCCGCTGCACTTCATCGTACACCCCGGGCACGGACAGGCAGCCTTCTTCGTACGTCTGCTGCTCGTCGCTTTTCCAGGTGATGTCCGGGTTGATGAGCACATGCAGTTCGTTGCCTTCTTCGGACACATCGATGACCACCACGCGCTCGTGCACATCGACCTGCGTGGCGGCCAGACCCACACCCGGCGCGGCGTACATGGTTTCGGCCATGTCGTGCACCAGCTGACGGATACGGGCATCGACCGCCCGCACAGGGGCTGCAACCGTATGCAGACGGGGATCAGGGTATTGGAGTATGGGTAGCAATGCCATATTGCAAACTGGAATCAATCATGAATAATCTCCAATGATATCGCATGCCGCCCCATTGGAACCGCAAGAATCCCGGTTGACCCCTTCAAATCCCCACCATGCATACTTCCGCCATTCTTCCAGATGAACTGCGCGCCTGGTTGCGCCTGGGCGCCATCCCCGGCGTGGGGCCTGCCACCATCCACAAACTGCTGAAAGCCCTGCACACGCCAGAGGCCGTCTTCACGGCATCGCTCAGCCAGCTCGCGGCACTCGTGGGGGCCGACCTGGCCCTGCAGCTGCGCCAGCCGCCAGATGCAGGGCTCGATGCCCTGTTCGAGCGCACGCAGGCGTGGCAGGCGCAGCCTGGACACCACCTGCTCACCTGGGCCGACGCCGAATATCCAAGCGCCCTGCTCAAGACATCGGTCGCGCCACCCCTGCTGTATGCCAGCGGCGATCTGGCCTGCCTGCAGCGACCCATGCTGGCCATCGTGGGTGCCCGCCATCCAACCGCAGAAGGTGAATACAACGCCCACGCCTTTGCCGAGTACCTGGCGGCACAGGGCTGGTGCATCGTCAGCGGTCTGGCCCGCGGGATCGACGGGGCTGCCCACCGCGGCGCCCTGCAGGCGGGCGGCGGCGGTACTTTGGCCATACTGGGCACCGGCATCGACCGCGTCTACCCGGCCAGCCACCGCGAACTGGCCCACCGGATCGCCCATGAAGGCCTGCTGCTGTCGCAGTTTCCGTTGGGGGCACGCGGCCTGCGACACCATTTTCCGCAGCGCAACCACGTGGTGGCCGCCCTGGCGCGCGGCGTCCTGGTGGTCGAAGCCGCCGAACACAGCGGTTCATTGATCACTGCACGCGCCGCAGCCGAACTGAACCACGAAGTGTTTGCAATACCGGGCTCCATCCATTCACCCCTGTCTCATGGCTGCCACGCGCTGATCCGCCAGGGCGCCAAGCTGGTCGAGTCGGCCCTGGACATTCTCGAAGAATGGCCCGAGCATGCGGCGCAGGCGCCAGAACGCGCCGCGCGGGCCGGCGCACATGATGCAGACCCGCCAGGGGCCGCGCAGCGTGCCGCACTGCACACTGCGGGTGTACGGGCGCGGCCCGATGACGGCATCACCACCCCCGACATCGGCGAGCAGGAAACAGACGCGCTGCAGGAAGGGCTGCCGGCAGGGCTGGATGACGATGCCGCCGCCGTACTCTATGCGCTGGCCCACCAGCCCCGTGATGTCGATTTCCTGCAGGCCCGCCTGGGCTGGCCGCTCGATCGGCTGCAAAGCCAGCTGACGCGGCTCGAGCTGGCCGGCCATCTGGTGCGCACCGACGATGGCCGCGTACAGCGGCGGCCGGGCAGGCTATGATGACCCATCAACACCTGCACGCGCGCACATGCATCACGCGGGCGCCAGCTGGCAGGCCAGATTCCCGTCATACCCAGTAGAAAACCGCCATGAATACACACGTCAAGATCATCGAGGTCGGGCCACGCGACGGCCTGCAGAATGAAAAGCAATTTGTCGCCACCGAGGCCAAGATCGAACTGGTCGATCGCCTGAGCGCTGCGGGCTTCGAGAACATCGAAGCCGTATCCTTCGTATCGCCCAAATGGGTACCCCAAATGGCCGATGGCGGGCAGGTCATGGCGGGCATCCGGCGCCGCACGGGCACCCTGTACTCCGCCCTGGTACCCAATATGCGGGGGTTGCAGGGCGCCCTCGCGGCACAGGTCGACGAAGTGGTCATTTTCGGGGCGGCCAGCGAAGCCTTTTCGCAACGCAACATCAACTGCTCGATTGCCGAATCCATGGATCGTTTCCAGCCGGTGGCCGAGGCAGCGAAACAGGCCGGCCTGCGCCTGCGCGGCAGCCTCAGCTGTGCGCTGGGCTGCCCTTACCAGGGCGAAACCCCGGTCGCCGCCGTGGTCGACCTGGCCGAGCGCATGCTGCGGCTGGGCTGCGACGAAATCGACGTGGCCGACACGATAGGCGTGGGCACGGCCGGGCGCACAAAAGAAGTCATGCAGGCGGTGGGCCAGATCGCCGATCTGGGCACACAGGTGTCGGGGCACTTTCACGACACCTACGGCCAGGCCCTGGCGAATATTCTGGCAGCGCTCGAATGCGGTGTGCGCATCTTCCACAGCTCGGTCGCCGGCCTGGGTGGTTGCCCCTACGCCAAGGGCGCCACGGGCAATGTCGCCTCCGAAGACGTGCTCTACCTCATGCACGGCCTTGGCTTGCACACCGGGGTCGATCTGGATGCCGTGGTCGATACCGGCACCTGGATCTCCGCCCAGCTGGGCCGCGACAACGCCAGCCGCGCCGGCAAGGCCCTGGCCCTGAAGAAAGCCGGGTAACGCCTGCCTTGGTGTCCGCGCGCCCCACACCGCAAGAGCAGGCCCGGCTGCTCGAACAGATCGGCCCCCTGCCCTTGCGCGGTCAGGCATGGCCACGCTGGATTGCCGCCATCGCCTGGCTGATCATGGCGCTGATCGTCTGGCGTCTGGTGATGGTGCTGCAGCTGGCAGGCCCTCGGGCGCTGCCCATGCTGGTGATTGCCAGCATCCTGGTGTGCCTGGGGGCGCTGCTCTGGATGAGCGCCCACATGTGGACCTCGGTCACTGAAATTTCAGAGCACGGCATCCGCCAGAGCTGGATCTCGCGGCGCGAAGTGACCTGGGGCGAGATCCAATCGACGAAGTTCATCCCGCTGGTGGCTACCAAGAAACTGGTCTGCTTCGTGCCCAAGGGGCGCCCCGTGGTGTTTCAGGCCGGCACCCCTGAACTGCAGGCCGCTTTTGCCCGCATCAGCCTGGTGTATCGCAGGCGGCCCTGACCGGCAGGATCGCCCCGACCGGGCGCTGCGGGGCAGGCCAGCCCGAAGGTGCCCGTGCGTGATTCAGCCGACTGACCCGGACGGGTCTGCCGGCCACGGCCCGACCCAGTCTGGATCGGTCACGACCTGGGCATAGGGTTGGGCGAGTGCCGCCATGAATGCAGTGTGCACATCCGCAGCCGCCACCGTCCGGCCGCCCAGGGTGAGATCGCGCGTGGCACAGGCCTTGTCCACCACAATGCAGCGATACCCGAGATCAAAAGCGGCCCGTACGCTGGCATCGATGCACATGTGGCTCATGGCACCGCAGAAGACCAGCGTATCGATGCCGGCAGCCTGCAAGCGCTCGTGCAGATCAGTCTGACGAAAACTGTTGGGAAAATGCTTGAGTATCACGGGTTCAGCATCCAGCGGCGCGACGGAATGGTGAATCTCGGCCCCCCGGGTGCCGGGCACCAGAAAACCAGCACCTTCGCGCTGTGCCAGATGCCGCACATGGACAACGGGTGCAGCGCGCTCACGAAAGCGTGCCAGCAGCGCGGCGGCCCGCTGTGCGGCCTGCGCCATCCCCACACAGGGCAAGGCCCCGCCATAGAAATAATCGTTCTGGATATCAACCAGTATCAGTGCTGTAGTCATGAGCATGCAGGAATCAATGGACACAGGGGAACAATCGATACACGGGTCATGGCCTCAGTGAATGGGCAAGGGGTACATCAGCCCGCCATCCGTCCAGAGGGCATTCAGGCCGCGACGGATCTGCAGGGGGCTGCCCATGCCCACATTGCGCTCGAAGGATTCGCCGTAGTTGCCCACCTGCTTGATGATCCGGTAGGCCCATTGCTCATCGAGCCCCATGTTCTTGCCGGCGCTGCCGGTGACCCCGAGCAGACGCTGTACGTTGGGGTTCGGGCTGTCGAGCTGCTGATCCACATTGGCGGATGTGACGCCCAGTTCTTCGGCACCGGTCATGGCCTGAAATGACCAGGCCACGACATTGAGCCAGGCATCGTCACCCTGGCGTACAAAGGGGCCGAGGGGTTCTTTGGAAATGATCTCCGGCAGGATCACGTACTGATCGGGATCGGCCATCTTGGCCACCCGGATCGAGGCCAGCCCGGAGGCATCGGTGGTAAAGACATCGCAGCGGTTCGCGGCAAAGGCGTTGACGACCTCGTTGAACTGCTCGATCACGACTGGCTTGTACTGCACCTGATGCGCGCGCGCCCAGTCGGCCATATTCTGTTCATTGGAGGTGCCGGTCTGCATGCATACGGTGGCGCCGTTCAGATCCCTGGCCGACGTGATGCCCAGCGACTTGGGCACCATGAACCCCTGGCCATCGTAGAAATTGATGGCGGCATGAATCACGCCCAGCGAGGTGTCCCGCGACTGGGTCACCGATGTGTTGCGCGCCAGCAGATCGACCTCGCCGGATTGCAGCGCCGTGAAACGCTGCTGGGCGTTGAGCGGCACGATCTCGACCTTGCCGGCATCGCCCAGCACGGCCGCAGCCACGGCACGACACATATCGACATCCAGCCCGGTCCAATGGCCCTTGGCATCGGGTGCTGAAAACCCGGCAAAACCCGTGGTGACCCCACAGCGCAGCGCCCCATGATCCTTGACGGTGTCGAGGGTGCCGGCGTGTGCCAGAGGCAGCGCGGCCGCACAGGCGATGATGGCGGCCGCATATTTGTACAGTTCTTGCATAGCTTCTTGCTCCTGTTGTGCGATACGGACTTCCAATACCCGATGGTACCGCAAGCGCACCGGCTGCGCGCCATCTGCGCCGCACACCTGGCAGAACGCTGCACATGCAAGCCACAGGATCGTCGGCGCCTGCCCGGACGAACCCGCAACTAGGCCAATCGGCGCCTGTCCTCGATCACCTTGCCGTCATTGGGCAGACTGCCCATGTCCACCTGCTGGACCGACGCACGCAACTTGGTTTCTTCGCGCACCGTCTGCACAATGGAATCGATCTCGAGCGCGCTGTCGGACTCGACCTGCAGCATCATGGTGTCGTGCCCGTCATTGCCCGATACCAGCAGACGGGCGCGGCGGATCCGTGGGTGACGGGCCAGCACCCGGGCCACCTGCTCGGGATGCACGAACATGCCACGCACCTTGGTGGTCTGATCGGCGCGCCCCAGCCAGCCGCGTATACGGGCATTGGTGCGCCCGCAGGGCGACTGCCCCGGCAGGAAGGCCGAGAGATCGCCGGTACCGAAGCGCAGCAATGGATAATCGGGTTGCAGCGTGGTCACCACGAGTTCACCGACCTCACCCTCGGGCAGCGGCTGGCCAGTACCCGGGCGCACGATCTCGACAATCAGGTTTTCGTTGAGCACCAGACCATCACGGGCCTCGGTTTCGTAGGCCACCATACCCAGATCCGCACTGCCATAGGCCTGGAAACCCGTGATCCCATGCGCCCTCAGCCAGACCTGCAAGGCTGCGGGAAAGGCTTCCCCGGATACCACGGCGCATTGCAGTGAAGGCAAGGCCACCCCCATTTGATCGGCCTTTTCGAGGATGATGCGCAGGAAGCTGGGCGTGCCCACGTATACGTCGGGCGCCAGGTCGGCCATGACCCGGACCTGCTGTTCAGTCTGCCCCACGCCACCCGGAAACACCGTACACCCCAGGGCATGGGCGGCGGTTTCCATCATCGAGCCCGCAGGGGTGAAATGGTACGAGAAGCAGTTGTGCACCAGCATGCCCGGACGGACCCCGGCTGCATGCAGGGCGCGCGCAAAACCCCAGTAATCGGCCCGTGCGCCTTCCGGCTCGTAGATGGGCCCTGGTGATGCAAACACGCGCCGTGCCTGCCCCCAGCCAATCGCCGAGAAGCCGCCGAAGACACGCTTGCGGTCGTTTCGACCCACACGCTGCGCGGCGATGCGGGCGGCGTGCTGGGCTTCGAGGAGTTCGGACTTGCGCAGCACCGGTATCTCGACGAGTGCGGCACGGCTGTCGATCTGCGCCGGGTCAAGACCCCGCAGTTGGTGCGCGATGGCGGGCGCGGCTGCGCGAGCCTGTTCCAGGGCAGCAGGCAAGCGCTCGAAGAGTTGCCGTTCACGCTCTTCTGGCGGCTGCGTCTCGCGAGTGTCGTAATGATCGTGCATGGGTTCCCCAGTTACAGCCAGCGCTTGCGACGCTTGTAGCTCTTGATGTTCTTGTACGAACGGCGCTCTTCGCCCCCACCGAGATAGGAGGCCTTCACGTCTTCGTTGCCAACCAGTTCGGCCCGTGTGCCATCGAGCACCACCTTGCCGTTTTCCATGATGTAGCCATAGCTGGCCAGACGCAGGGCCCAGTTGGCGTTCTGCTCGACCAGCAGCATCGTGAGCCCCTGTTCGCGATTGATGGTCTCTATGATGCCGAAGACCTCTTTGGCCAGCAGGGGCGACAGGCCCATGGAAGGCTCGTCGAGCAGCAGGAGCTGGGGCCTGGCCATGAGCGCGCGACCAATGGCCAGCATCTGCTGCTCGCCCCCCGACAGATAGCCGGCCAGACCCCCTGCCCGTTCGAGCAGGCGCGGGAAATAGCCGAACACCATATCCATGTCACGCCGGATGTTCTGCTTGTCCTTGCGCGTGAAAGCCCCCAGGCGCAGGTTTTCGAGTACTGTCATGTCCTCGATGACACGGCGGCCCTCCATGACCTGGAAAATACCCTGCTCGACGATCGCCTGAGGCGTCTGGTTGCTGATGGTCTGCCCCTGGAACGTGATGCTGCCGCGCGTGACTTCACCATCTTCGGTCTTGAGCAGGCCGGAAATGGCCTTCAGGGTGGTGGACTTGCCTGCCCCATTGGCACCCAGCAAGGTGACGATCTGCCCGCGCGGCACATCGAGGCTGACCCCGCGCAACACCAGAATGACTTCGTCGTAGACCACCTCGATGTTGTTGACCGAGAGCATGATCTCGGCCGTATCGGGGGCCCGGGCCTGTTGTGCCATGATGATCTCCGTGTGGAGCCCGGGGCGCGCTGCCGCCCCGGGCCTGGGCCTTACCAGCCCAGATACTCTTCGCCGCGCGGCAACTGCTCGATATCCAGCATCTCGAACTGCGGATTGCCGTTGTTCCAGTTGTTGCGGTACATGGTGACCTGCGTGGTGGCGCGGTGATCGGTCGGCGTCCAGGTCACGGGCGGGCAGACCCCCTGGAGTTCGGCGGGTACGTGCTCGGTCATGGTCTCGAGAGCAGCCTTGATGCTCTGGCTGGTGACTTCGCCGGACTTGTCCGCCAGGAGCATCGCGTCACGCATCACGAACGCAGAGCAGACGCCGCGGATGTAGGGCAAGGCACGCGCCTTCTTGCCCTCGGGATCGGACATCTTCGAGACTTCATGCACGGTCTTCATGCCCGGGGCATCGGACGTCCAGGCGGCCATGGCCGGTACCACGATACCATCGCCATCTGCGCCAGCGGCTTCGGCCGAGGGCTCGTCAAAGCCCCAGTAGTTGGTCACGAACTGCACATCGGTGCCCACCGTCTTGCAGGACTTGATCATGGAGACGTTGCTGGCGGCCGTATTGCCCAGATAGGCATAGTTGACGCCCGCATCCTTGAGCGCCAGGCACTGGGACTTGAAGTCGGCCGGGGCCAGAGGGTAGACGATGGGGGGCAGGACATCGAAGCCGATTTCTTCGGCCCATTCGGTACAGGCCTCTTTGGGCGCATTTGGATAGGGGTGGTTGGCACCCATGTGGACCCATTTGGGCTTGCCTTCCTTGCCCGATGCCTTCCAGTCTTTCATGGCCCATGAGGCCTGGGCGCGACAGGCATCGGAATACGTGGCGCCCACGAAGAAATTGTAAGGCGTGGCCGCCTTGCTGCGCGGTGCCTTGCCGGTGGGATCGGTCAGGTGGCCGGAATACGACGCCGAGAAGAACACGATCCCGTCCTTGGTGACGAACGGCGTCAGCGCCTCGGTATCGGAGGTGCCCCAACCCTGGATCAGCACCGGCTTGAGGCTGGATTGCCAGCGCTTGTAGTGGGCCACCGAACGCGGAATTTCATAACCGTAGTCTTCGGACGGCATATCGATTTTCTTGCCGTTGATGCCGCCATGGGCATTGATGTAGGCCACCGCATCATCGATGGCATTGCCATAAGGCACCCCCACGTCGGACGTGGGCCCGGTGAACGCCGACAGATGCCCCACGGGTATGCTGTCGGCGGCCTGCGCCGGGCCTGCGAGCCCCAGGCCCATGACTGCGGCGGCAGCCAGTAACGGAGTCAGTTTGCTTGACATGTCAGATCCCTCCTCAAGGTTTGCATGCTTGCTGCTTGAATGTCGGCCAGGACAGGCCGGTTCACATCGAATGCGAGAGCGTCAATACGAGAACGGGTACAGCTTCCACCAGGCCTTGGTCATCTTCCAGCGATGAATCAGGCCTTCGGGCTCGAAAATCAGGAACAGGACGATGGCCATGCCCACGGCGATTTCCTGCATGTAGGACACGTTGGAGCCCAATTGAGGCGCCAGATGCTTGAGCGCGCCTGCGCCCCAGGTGACGACCTGCGGCAGCATGACCATGAAGATCACCCCCAGCAGGGTCCCCATGACCGAGCCCAGGCCACCGATGATGATCATGCCGATGAACTGGACGGAGAGCAGCAGGCCGAAGGCCTCGACCGACACATAACCCATATAGTGCGCATACAGCGCCCCGCCGATACCGGCATAGAACGACGAGATGCCGAAGGCCAGGATGCGGTACTTGTTGAGATTGATACCCATGATCTCGGCCGACAGGTAATGGTCGCGCAAGGCCACGAAGGCCCGGCCGTCGCGACTGCGCATCAGGTTGGTGACGAGCAGCAGGGTCAGGACCAGAAAGGCCAGCACCACATAGAAGTAGCGCCCGTCGGTATCGAAGGCAAACCCGAAGAGTTCGACCGACCCGGCCATGGTACCGGCCGTGCCGCCGGTGAACCAGTCGGCCCGGTTGAAGAAATCTTCGATGATGTATTGCGCCGCGAGGGTGGCGATGACCAGGTACATGCCTTTGAGGCGCCCTGCAGGCAAGCCGAAGATCAGCCCCACCAGGGTGGTGAACAGGCCAGCCAGCGGGATGCACAACAGCACCGGGATGCCGAAGCTGTTGTTCAGCCAGGCCGAGGTGAAGGCCCCCACCCCGAAGAACGCCGCATGCCCCAGCGAGATCTGCCCCGAGTAGCCCGTGAGGATGTTCAGCCCGAGCGCCGCAATGCTGAAATAGCCGATCTGGATCAGCAGACTGAGCCAGTACGCGTTCAGGTACAGAGGCCCCAGAGCCAGTAGCGCCAGACCCAGCAAGGCCATGTTGCGTGAAAAGGCGGTCGGGAAGATACGAATGTCGGTGCGATAACTGGTGTGGAATTCACCACACCGCATGCTGTCTGCGCCCAATGCCATGGCCCGGGTCTCCTTAGATGCGTTCGATGTCTTCGGTACCGAACAGGCCGTAGGGCTTGACCATCAGGATGATGATCAGCACATAGAACGGCACCACTTCGAGCAGGTTGCCCCAATGCAGGTATTGGGTATCGGCAAATGCGGCCAGATTCTCGATCACGCCCACGATGAGCCCGCCCACCATGCCACCCACGATGGAATCGAGCCCACCCACGATGACCGCCGGAAAGACCTTGATGCCATAGAAGGCGAGCGAGGATGACACCCCGTTGACCATGCCGATGACCACGCCGGCCAGGGCCGAGGCCATGGCCGAGATGGCCCACGACAGCGCGAACACCCGCTCGACCGAAACCCCGAGGCTCTGCGCCACCTGCTGGTCGAAGGCGGTGGCACGCATGGCCAGGCCCATGCGTGAATACTTGAAGAACAGGAAGAAACCGAGCACGACCAGAATGGCCAGCACGAAGCTGAGCACGTAGGGCATCTGCACGTTCAGACCGAGGATCTCGACGTGATCCGTGTCGAACACGGCCGGAAAGGAGCGCACATGCGAGCCGAAGATCCAGTTCATGGCCGAACGGAACACGATGGACAGCCCGATGGTGAGCATGATCACCGAAATGATGGGTTCGCCTATCATGGGGCGCAGCACCACCATCTGCAGCAGGACGCCAAAGAGAAACATGAAGGCCAGGGTGACCAGGAAGCCCAGCCAGAATGGCAATCCGAACTGTACGATGGTTGCCCAGCAGATCCAGGCGCCGATCAGGAGGAATTCGCCCTGGGCGAAATTCAGGATCTGCGTGGCCTTGTAGATGAGCACGAAGCACATGGCCACCACCCCATACAGGGCCCCCACGAGTATCCCGTTGACCGCGAATGCCAGCAGCAGGCTCCAGTCCATGGTGGTTTCTCCTCAGGACAGGTCGACGACCCGCAGGTCGGTGATGACCTGTGAACGGGTGCCGTCCTGGAATGTGATCACGGTATCGACGTGCACGGACTCGCGCCCGTCGTAGATGGCATCGATGATGTCGGCGTATTTTTCCTGCACCACCTTGCGGCGGATCTTGCGCGTACGGGTGAGTTCACCGTCATCGGGATCGAGTTCCTTGTAGAGCAGCAGGAACTTGCGCACCCGCTGCCACGCCGGCAGCCCGGCATTGACCTGCTCGATCTCGCGCCGGATCATGTCGTAGACCTGGGGCTGGGCCGACAGATTGGTGTAGTTGGTGAAGGCGATGCCCCGATGCTCGGCCCATTTCGACAATATGCCGTAGCGGATGCAGATCATGGCAGCCAACCACGGGCGTTCATGCCCGAGGATGACGGCTTCGGCGATGAATGGCGAAAACTTCAGCTTGTTTTCGACATACATGGGCGAAAAGCGGTGACCCAGCGAGGTGACTGCCAGATCGGACAGACGGTCGATCACCACCAGATGGCCGTTTTCTTTCATGTAGCCGGCATCACCCGTATGCAGCCAGCCATCGTGCACGGCTTCGGTCGTGGCCTGCTCGTTCTTGTAGTAGCCCATGAACATGCCGCTGCTGCGCACCAGAACCTCGCCCACGCCGTTTTCATCGGGCTGGTCTATACGCAGGCGGGTATTGTCGAACGGCACCCCCACGCTGTCGAAATCCAGGTCGTCGGGCTGGTGGCCCGTATAGACCCCGGCCATTTCGGTCTGGCCATAGATCTGGCGCAGGGGCACCCCCATGGCGAGGAAAAACTTGAAGGTATCCGGCCCCAGAGCCGCGCCGCCAGTGGCCGCCGAATGCAGGTGACTGAAGCCCAGGCGATCGCGCAGGGCGCGAAACAGCAGGACATGGGCCAGCCGCGACGGCCGGCCGTGACGCTCGAGCTGCGGCATGCCGATTTTCATGCCCAGGGCGTACATCCACTGCTTGATGCGCGAGGCTTCCATCATGCGCGCCTTGACGTCGGCGGCGATGGATTCCCAGACGCGCGGCGCGAGCAGCACGAAATTGGGGCCGATCTCGCGCAGATCCTGCATCATGGTTTCGGATTCTTCGACGAAATTGACCGTCATGCGAGTGATCAGCGACTGGGCCAGCGCGTAGACCTGCTCCATGATCCAGGGCAGCGGCAGCACGGATACGTAGTTGTCGCCCGCATATTTGGGGTCGGCCCGCAGATAGGCCGCGGTGTGATCGAGAAAGGAACGGGACTGGAACATCACCAGTTTCGGCCGGGACGTGGTCCCCGAGGTGGTGATCAGCATCGAAGGGCGTTCGCCCGGGCCTGATTCGACCAATTGGCGATAGCGCCCGGGCTCGCGCTGGCGTGCGGCGCCAGCCCGTTCGAAGAGTTCGTGCTGACTGATCAGGCGCGGGTCCGGGTACTTGCGCATGCCGCGGGGATCATGGTAAATGATGTGCCGGATTGCAGGGCAGTCATCGGCGATCTGCAGGATCTTGTCGACCTGCTCTTCGTCTTCGCACATGATGACCTGCACCCGGCCATAGTCGAGCAGGTATTGGACTTCTTCGCCCATTGAATCCTGGTAGATGCCAAGGCTCATGGCCCCCACGGCATGGACGGCGATTTCGCACTGCACCCATTCGGGCCGGTTGTCGCCCACGATGCCGACGATATCGCCAGGCTGCACACCCAGCTCGAGCAGGCCGAGCGCGAATAGTTCGACGGCCTGCTCGTAGTCGCGCCAGGTGACTTCGTTCCAGATGCCGAATTCTTTCTCGCGCAGGGCGATGTCGTCGGGCCAGTGACGGGCATTGTGGGCCAGCAGTTTCGGATAGGTATCGTGCTGCTGCAGGTCGGGCCAGGCGCTGGCGGAATTCATGCCGACTCCTCGAGCAGGGATTCTTCGCCCAGATAGGCCTGCCGCACGAAGGGATCGGCCATGACATCATCGGGCAGGCCCGAAGCGATGGGCTGGCCGAAGTTGAGCACGGTGACGTGATCGGAAATATCGACCACGACGCCCATGTCGTGCTCGATCATGACAATGGTGATGCCCCACTCTTCGTTGAGGTCGATGATGTAGCGGGCGATGTCTTCCTTTTCTTCGAAGTTCATGCCGGCCATGGGCTCGTCGAGCAGCAGCAGCCTGGGGTTCAGGGCCACGGCCCGGGCCAGTTCGACACGCTTGCACAGGCCGTATGACAGCGTGCCGGCAATGCTGTGGCGAATATGCGCGATTTCGAGAAAATCGATGATGTTTTCGACATGCCGGCGGTGTTCGAGTTCTTCGCGACGCGCCCCTGAAAGCCAGTACAGCGATCCGCTGAGGAAATTGTTGCGCATCAGATGATGCCGACCCACCAGAATGTTGTCGAGCACGGTCATGTGGCCAAACAGGGCCAGGTTCTGGAAGGTCCGCCCCAGCCCCAGCCTGCAGCGCTGATTGGGCTTGAGCCCGGTGATGTCGGTGCCGTTGAAGACCATGCGGCCCTGCTGCGGACGGTAGCGCCCGGAGATACAGTTGAGCAGCGATGTCTTGCCAGCGCCGTTGGGGCCGATGATGGAATAGATCTCGCCCGGACGCACGGCCAGATCGATGCCCTGCAGGGCCTTGATGCCGCCGAATGCCAAGTGCAGGCCCTCGACCGACAGCAGGATGTCATTGGCCGGATCGACAGAAGGGCTCGCAGCCCGATGGGTTTCCTGTACCATGATGTCTCCGTGGTGTCGATGCATGTGACATGCCATCCGTGGTGCATCTCTATGGATGCTGTTGTCATTCAAGATACCGCCCCCTTCGGGTTCCAACTGTCCCTTGTATGACATTCAAGATTGAACTAGGGTAATTCCTGATGAATGTGATTCAGGCCTTGCACCGGCATGCCGCATGGTTCGACCTGCTCGATGATGCGCAGCAGGCCAGGGTGGTGCGTGATACGGCCGTGGCACAGGTCGACGCAGGCACCATCATCGAACACAAGGGCGGGTTGGCCAGCGCGTGGATCGGTGTGTTCGCGGGCCTGATCAAGGTGTCGGTGGGCACCGCCGATGGCAAGATGGCCTCGCTCACCGGCGTGCCTGCGGGGGGCTGGATCGGCGAAGGCTCGCTGCTCAAGCGCGAAGCCCGCAAGTACGACATCATCGCGCTGCGCCAGAGCACCATCGCCCGCCTGCGCAATGACACCTTCTACTGGCTGCTCGATGCCAGCATCCCGTTCAACCGCTACCTGCTGCACCAGCTCAACGAACGCGTGGCCCAGTTCATCGGCAAGGCCGAATACGACCGCCTGCTCGCGCCGGATGCACGGGTGGCGCGCTGCCTGGCCGAACTCTTCAACCCGCTGCTGTATCCGGGCAACTCGATGCGCCTGGACATCACCCAGGAAGAAATCGGCTACCTGGCGCGGATCTCGCGCCAGCGTACCAACCAGGCCCTGCGCGCCCTCGAGGCTGCAGAGCTGCTCAAAGCGACATACGGGGGTGTCGAGGTGCTCGACCTCGAAGGCCTGCGTCTCTACGGGCTCTGAAGAACTCTGCGTTGCGCACTAAAATAGGGACCACATCCAAGATTTCCCTCTGATGCACGGCGCCTCGGGGGTTTTCGCACTTATTCTCTGACCAGGTCCCTTCATGTCTGCATCTTCAGTCTCCGATCTTCCTTCTTACCTGAATCCCCATGATCCCGGCCCCTGGGCCATCTATCTGCAGCAGGTCGACCGGGTCGCCCCCTACCTCGGGTCACTGGCCCCGCTGGTTGGCATCCTGAAGCGACCCAAGCGGATTCTGGTGGTCGATGTGCCCATCCGGCTCGATGACGGCACCATGGCGCATTTCGAGGGCTATCGCGTGCAGCACAGCCTGTCGCGCGGCCCCGGCAAGGGCGGGGTGCGCTTCCACCAGGACGTCACGCTGTCGGAAGTCATGGCGCTGTCGGCCTGGATGTCGATCAAGTCGGCCGCGGTCAACCTGCCCTTCGGGGGCGCCAAGGGGGGCATACGCTTTGACCCGCACCAGTATTCGCAGGCCGAGATCGAACGCATCACCCGCCGCTACACCAGCGAAATCCACGACATCATCGGCCCGCACAAGGACATCCCTGCGCCCGACGTCAACACCAATGCCCAGATCATGGCCTGGATGATGGACACCTATTCGATGAACGAAGGCGGTACCAATACCGGGGTGGTCACCGGCAAGCCCGTATCGCTGGGTGGCAGCCTGGGGCGCATCCAGGCCACGGGTCGCGGCGTCTATGTGATTGCCTGCGAAGCTGCGCGCGAATCGGGCATCGAAATCAAGGGGGCGCGCATCGCCATCCAGGGCTTCGGCAACGTGGGGGGCACAGCCGCACGCCTGTTCCATGATGCCGGCGCGCACGTCGTGGCCATCTACGATCACACCGGCATTGTCCATGCCGAGCGGGGCCTGAACATCCCCGCCCTGCTCGATCATGTCCAGAAGACCGGTGGCGTGGCCGGCGCCGCTGGCACCGAAACGCTCAGCGCACAAGAATTCTGGTCGCTGCCGACCGACATCCTGATCCCGGCGGCGCTCGAAGGGCAGATCACCGAACACAATGCCGACCTGATCCACACCCGCATTCTGGTCGAAGGGGCCAATGGCCCCACGACACCCGAAGCAGACGACATCATCTCGGCCAAGGGGACCGTCATTGTGCCCGACGTGGTGGCCAATGCCGGCGGGGTGACCGTCAGCTACTTCGAGTGGGTGCAGGATTTCTCGAGCTTCTTCTGGACCGAGCAGGAAATCAACCACCGGCTCGAAGCCATGATGCGCGCCGCCTATGCCGCCATGTCGTCGGTGGCACGCCAGCACGGCGTGTCATTGCGCACCGCCGCGTTCATCGTGGCCTGCACCCGCATCCTGGAAGCCCACCACGTGCGCGGGCTCTACCCCTGAGCTACGCGCGGGGGCGCCAGTCGAGGATCACCTTGCCGCTGGCGCCCGAGCGCATGGTCTCGAAGGCGCGGCGGTAATCGGCCACCGGGTAGTGGTGGGTGATGACGGGCGAAATGTCCAGGCCGCTTTGCAGCATGGCGGCCATCTTGTACCAGGTATCGAACATCTGGCGGCCGTAGATGCCCTTGATTTCAAGCCCCTTGAAGATCACCTGGCTCCATGCGATGCCCACGCCGTCGGGCAGGATGCCCAGCAGCGAGACCTTGCCGCCGTGATTCATCTGCGCCAGCAGGGCCGCAAGCGCATCAGGCACGCCCGACATCTCGAGCCCGACATCGAAGCCTTCGACCATGCCCAGTTCGCGCATCACCTCTGCCAGATCTTCGCGGGCCACGTTGACCACCCGGCTGGCCCCCATGCGTGCCGCCAGTTGCAAGCGATAGTCGTTCACATCGGTGATGACCACATGCCGGGCACCGACGTGACGGGCAATGGCGGCCGCCATGGCGCCGATGGGCCCGGCGCCGGTGATGAGCACGTCCTCACCGGACAGATCCCAGGCCAGCGCCGTGTGCACGGCATTGCCGAACGGATCGAAGATCGCCGCCAGATCGTCGGACACATCATCGGGGATGCGGAAGGCATTGAAGGCCGGGATGGCCAGATACTCGGCAAAAGCCCCCGGGCGGTTCACGCCCACCCCCTGCGTATTGCGGCACAGATGGCGCCGCCCGGCCCGGCAATTGCGGCAGTGCCCGCAGGTGATGTGGCCTTCTCCGGAGACGCGATCGCCCACCGAAAAGCCACGCACCTCCTGGCCGACCTCGACCACTTCGCCCATGTATTCGTGGCCCACGTGCATGGGCACCGGAATGGTGCGCGCCGCCCAGTCGTCCCAGTTCCAGATGTGGATGTCGGTGCCGCAGATGGCCGTCTTGTGGATGCGGATGAGCAGATCATTGTGACCCACGACGGGGCGCTCCACCTCGACCAGTTCGAGCCCGACGCCAGGCCGGGTCTTGACCAGCGCTTTCATTGGATGACCCCCATCGCACGGCCAACCTGTGCAAAGGCCTGCACCGCGTGTTCGATGTCTTCCGGGGTATGCGCCGCGCTCATCTGGGTGCGAATGCGCGCCTGCCCCTTGGGGACGACCGGGTACGAGAAGCCGATGACGTAAATGCCCTGTTCGAGCAGCGCATCGGCCATGCGGGCGGCCAGGGCGGCCTCGCCCAGCATGACCGGAATGATGGGATGCTCGCCGGGCACCAGATGAAAGCCCAGCGCCTGCATCTGCCGGCGAAAAAGCCGGCCATTGTGCTGCACGCGTTCACGCAGCCGGGCCCCTTCGGAGCCGCGCAACAATGTGAGCACCTGACGCGATGCCGCGACGATGGCAGGGGCCAGGGTGTTCGAGAACAGGTAGGGCCTGGAGCGCTGACGCAGCAGGTCGACCACCCGCGCATCGGCGGCCACATAGCCGCCCGATGCGCCCCCCAGCGCTTTCCCCAGGGTGCCCGTGAGCAGGTGCACGCGGCCCTGTACGCCACAGTGCTCGGGCGTGCCCCGGCCTTCGGCCCCCATGAAGCCCACCGCATGGGAGTCATCGACCATGACCAATGCATCGAATTCGTCAGCCAGATCACAGATCGCACCCAGGTTGGCCACGATGCCATCCATGGAGAACACGCCATCGGTTGCCACCAGGATGTGGCGCGCACCGCCGTCGCGGGCCGCCTGCAGCTGGCTGCGCAGATCGGCCATGTCATTGTTGGCATAGCGGTACCGGCGTGCCTTGCTGAGCCGAATGCCGTCGATGATGCTGGCATGGTTGAGGGCGTCGCTGATGACGGCATCCTGCTCATCGAGCAGGGCCTCGAACAGGCCGCCATTGGCATCGAAACAGCTGGAATACAGGATGGCATCACCCATGCCCAGCCATTGGGCCAGTTCGGCCTCGAGCGCCTTGTGCCCGGCCTGCGTGCCGCAAATGAAACGCACCGAGGCCAGGCCGAAGCCATCCTGCTCCAGGCCCCGGACCGCAGCCCGGATGAGGCGCGGGTCATTGGCCAGGCCCAGATAGTTGTTGGCACAGAAATTGAGTACGGACGAGCCATCGGCCAGGTGCACGCGGGCCGACTGGGGGCCGGCGATCACGCGCTCGGATTTGTAATATCCGTCGGTGCGCAACTGGGCGAGACGGGCCTGCACATCATCAAGAAAACGGCTGGACATGGGAGATTCGGGCCTGGATCGAAGATCAACACCCTGAAATTGTACGCCGCCTACCTGAACATATTGGTGTATTGGTCATCATCCGATGCATTCTTGCGAGCCTCACCGGCTGTGCCACTGGTGGTGGCCGGCGCACCATTGGCGCCGGAATCACCGCTGCCGGCCGGCCCGCCAGCGGCACCCGAATCGCCTTCGGCGGCGCCTGAAGGGGTCGTGCCTGACGCGTCGGTGCCATCGGCATCTTCATAACCGGACCCGTAGGCGCCAAACGCATCGCCATATCCCCCGCCACCGTAGTTGCCGTCATCGCCGATGTCGATGCTGATCTCGTCGAGATTGACGTCCGGGCGGTCGGCCTTGTAGTGCGTGACCATCTGCGGGTAGAGCAGCACGATCACCACCATGACGATCTGGATCAGAATGAAGGGCACCGAGCCCCAGTAGATCTGGCCGGTGGTCACCCGGGCGATCTTCTGGCCGGTGAGCTTGTCGGTGTAGTCGTCCTTGGGGGCGACCGAGCGCAGATAGAACAGCGCAAAGCCAAACGGCGGGTGCATGAACGAGGTCTGCATGTTCACCGCCAGCAGAATGCCCAGCCAGATCAGGTCGATGCCCATTTTGTCGGCCACGGGCCCGATCAGCGGCACGATGATGAAGGCCAGTTCGAAAAAATCAAGGAAGAACGCCAGGCAGAAGGTCAGGATGCTGACGACGATGAGAAAACCCATGTCGCCGCCCGCCAGGCTGGTGAGCAGGTGCTCGACCCACAGATCGCCGTCCACCCCGCGGAAGGTCAGGCTGAACACCGACGAACCGATGAGGATGAACACCACGAAGCAGGTGAGCGTGGTGGTGGTGTCCATCGCCTGGCGCAGCAACTGCAGGTTCAGGCGCCGCTTGATCAGCGCCATGACGAGCGCGCCCACGGCCCCCATGGCGCCACCCTCGGTGGGCGTGGCGACGCCGATGAAGATGGTGCCCAGCACCAGGAAGATCAGGGCCAGTGGCGGGATCATCACGAAGGTGACCCGTTCGGCGATCTGTGACAGCAGCCCCAGGCGCAGCACCTTGTTGAGCGTGGCCATGATGAAGGCCGCCACCCCCCAGATGAGGATGCTGGTGACGATCAGTTCGTCGACGTGGCCGCCGTCTTCGAGCAGGAATTCGACCCCGAGCAGCGACACGCCGACCGACAGGGCCATGAGGACGAGCAGCGAGGGGATGCCGTGGCTGCCATTGGGTTCGATGAAGGTGCGCGCCTCGATGGGGATGGCGGGCGCTGCCCTGGGCCGGAAAAAAGCCACGGTGAGCACATACACGATGTACAGGCCGGTGAGGGCAAACCCGGGCAGGAACGCCCCCTTGTACATGTCGCCGATCGAACGACCCAATTGATCGGCCAGCACGATGAGCACCAGTGAGGGCGGGATGATCTGCGACAGCGTACCCGAGGCCGCGATCACCCCGGTGGCCAGGCGGCGATCGTAGCCATAGCGCAACATGATGGGCAGGGAGATCAGACCCATGGAAATCACCGACGCCGAGACCACCCCTGTCGTGGCGGCCAGCATGGCACCCACGATGACCACCGCGATGGCCAGCCCGCCACGCATGGGGCCGAACAGTTGCCCGATGGTCTCGAGCAGGTCTTCGGCCATGCCCGAGCGCTCGAGAATCAGGCCCATGAAGGTGAAGAACGGGATGGCCAGCAGGGCCTCGTTGGACATGACCCCGAAGACACGCTGCGGCAAGGCCTGGAACAGGGCCGGTGACAGCAGGCCCAGGTCGACACCGATCAAGCCGAACAGAATGCCGTTGGCCGCCAGCGAAAAGGCGACTGGAAAGCCCAGCAGCAGGAGTACGACCAGCGTGCCGAACATGATGGGCGCCATGTAGGCAATCAGGAGGGCGTCCATGGTCAGTGCCTCTGTTGCGAGGCGGCCTCGCGCTGGGCCGCCTGACGGGCGATCTCGTCGGCGAGTTCTTCTTCGGCCGACTTGCCCGCATGCACCTCACGGGGATCGGGACAACGCCCCATGAGCGCGCCGATACACTTGATGAGATGCGAGAGCCCGGCCAGGATCAGCAGCGCAAAACCGATGGGAATCAGCAGCTTGGCCGGCCAGCGGATCAGCCCCCCGGCGTTCGACGATTGTTCGGCATTGACGAAGGCATCCATGAAGAAGGGCCAGCCCAGCCACATGATGAGCCCGCAGGCCGGAAACATGAAGAACAGCACGCCGAAAATTTCGATCCACAACTGACTGCGGCGGGACAGGTGGGCTGCAAGCACGTCCACACGGACGTGCTCATTCTTGAGCAGCGTGTATCCGGCCGCCAGCAGGAAGATGGCACCGAACAGATACCACTGCAGCTCGAGCCAGGCGTTCGAACTGACATTGAAGATCTTGCGCACCGTGGCATTGGTGGCGCTGATGACCACGGCAAGCAGAACCAGCCAGGTCACGGCCTGACCGACACGACGATTGATCGTGTCGATCAGCCGTGCCAGGGCAAGGAGAGCGTTCATGACGACCCGGAAAAAAAGAAACCAGACACCCGCACGGGCATCTGAGCCCGACGCGGGCCAGGTGCCTGTGCGATCAGCAGCCCGAGAGCGGGCCCAGACACCACGTTACCTGGTGTTACTTGATCATCGAAGCCATGTATTGGTCGAAACTGCCTTCGGCGATGCGGAACCAGGGGATTTCCTGATCGAGGAATGCCTTGTAGTGGTCGTACACCTTCTTGAAGCCGGGATCCTTTGCCGAGAGTTCGGCATAGGTTTCTTCGGAGGCCTTGAAGCAGGCATCCATGACCGGTTTGGGGAAGACCCGCAGCTTGGCGCCTTCGGCCACCAGGCGCTTGAGCGACTTGGGGTTTTCGGCGTCATACGTGGCCAGCATCACGCTGGTGGCACGTGCCGCGGCATCTGTGACAATATCCTGGTAGTGCTTGGGCAGGCCCTCGAACTTGTTTTTGTTGACGTACAGCGAGACCTGCAGCGTGCCTTCCCACCAGCCCGGAAAATAGTAGTAGGGCGCGACCCGGTGAAAGCCGAGTTTTTCGTCATCGTAGGGGCCGATCCATTCGGCTGCATCGATGGTGCCTTTTTCGAGCGACGGGTAGATGTCGCCGCCTGCGATCTGCTGCGGCACCACCCCCAGTTTCATGAGCACCGCCCCGGCGAAGGCCGCCGTACGGAATTTCAGGCCCTCGAGATCCTGCACCGTCTTGACTTCCTTGCGAAACCACCCGCCCATCTGGCAGCCCGTGAACCCGCAGGGAAAATTGACAATGTTGTACTGGTTGAACACTTCGCGCAACAGATCGAGCCCGCCGCCCTGCAACACCCAGGCGTTCATCTGGCGCGTATTCATGCCAAAGGGCACGGCGCCATCGAAACACAGGGTCGGATTTTTGCCGTAGTAGTAGTACGACGCGGTATGGCCGCACTCGACCGTGCCGTTCTGCACGCCATCGAGCACCCCCAGCGCAGGCAGCAGTTCACCGCCCGGAAAGACCCGGATCTGGAATTTGCCATCGGTGGCTTCGGAAATGTATTTGGCGACGTGCTCGCCGCCGGAATAGATGGCATCGGCGCTGCGCGGAAAACTGGATGCCAGACGCCACTGGATGACAGGTGAGTCCTGGGCGAATGCGGGGGCAGCGAGGGTAGCGCTGCCGGCAGCCGCACCAAGGGCTGCCTTCTTCAGGAAGGATCGACGTTGCATGAGAGAGAGCCCCTATGGGTGGTTGGTAAACCAGAATGCGCACCTTGCAAACGCGCGCGAGCATGCGCATGGTGCACCTTTGAAGGGTTTTCTCACAATCGGTAGTAATACGGAGCAGGGCCCCGCCGCATCGGATCAGGCGATGGCGCCCGCTTCTTTCAGCATCGGTGCCAGTTCACCGTTCTGATGCATCTCGCCCAGAATGTCGGTACCACCGACGAACTCGCCCTTGACATACAGCTGCGGGATGGTGGGCCAGTTCGAGTAGTCCTTGATGCCCTGGCGCACTTCGGCGTCATCGAGCACGTTCACCGTGACCAGCTGGGTGACACCTTCTTCTTTCAGAATCTGTATGGCACGCGCCGAAAAGCCGCATTGCGGAAATTGCGCCGTACCCTTCATGAAGAGCACCAGCGGATGCTCGGTGACGGTTTCGCGGATGAAGTTGTGGACTTCGGACTGTACTGTATCGCTCATGGTGCTCTCTGGTTGCTCTGTGATGAATCAGGCCGGCCACCGGCCCTGTGTAATGCGTTCGATGCCTGCCAGATCACGCTGGCTGGCAACCCCTGTGAAACCGGCAGCGGCCATCATGGCGCGCACGGCGGCGGCCTGATCCCAGCCGTGCTCGACGCACAATGCCCCTTGCGCGCACAAATATGCACCGGCACCGCGCACGATGACCTGCAGGGCCTGCAGGCCATCGGCCCCGTCAGTCAGGGCCGGGCCCGGCTCGAAGCGCAGATCGCCCTGGTGCAAGTGCGCATCCCGGGCCGGTATGTACGGCGGGTTCGATACGATCAGATCAAAGCATCTCGAACCCAACTCGACATCGTACCAATTTCCCTGCAAAAACCCCAATTGTGCACCCAGTCGGTCTGCATTGCCGTGCGCCACGGCCAAGGCCTCGTGGCTGCAGTCCGTGGCGAGCACATCGGCATCCGGACGCTCGAGCGCCAGAGTCACCGCCACGGCGCCACTGCCGGTACCCAGGTCAAGAATGCGGGGCTGGTGAACCCGTTGTACGATCTGCAGGGCGCACTCGACCAATCCTTCGGTTTCGGGGCGCGGGATGAGCACCGCCGGCCCGACAGCAAAATCCCGCCCGTAGAATTCGCGCACGCCCAGCAAGTAGGCCATGGGCTCGCCTGCCAGCCGGCGCGCCTGCAGGGCCTCGAATTGCGCCACCTGCGCGGCCGTGACCGGGTCCAGATCGTGGGCGATCAGCCAGGCTCGCGTCACCCCCAGAACCGTCTGCCACAGCAGATGGGTCTCGAGTCGCGGCAGCCGGCTGGCCATCAGTGCGGCGCGCAGAGAGATCGTATCCGAGACATCCATGGTTCAATCGTGCGCCAGCTCGGCGAGTTGGGCAGCCTGGTGCTCGGCCAGCAACGCCGACGTGAGCTCGTCCAGTTCGCCGTCCATGATCTGGCCCAGCTTGTAGAGGGTGAGGTTGATGCGGTGGTCGGTGACGCGGCCCTGCGGGAAATTGTAGGTCCGGATGCGCTCGGAGCGGTCACCCGAACCCACCAGGCTCTTGCGCTGCGCCGCTTCACGCTGTTGGGCCTCTTGCTGCTGGCGGTCCTTCAGACGGGCCGCCAGCACCTGCATGGCGCGATCGCGGTTGCGATGCTGCGAGCGGTCGTCCTGGCATTCGACGACCAGCCCCGTGGGCAGGTGCGTGATGCGTACCGCGGAATCCGTCTTGTTGACGTGCTGCCCCCCCGCGCCACTGGCCCTGAACGTGTCGATGCGCAGGTCCTGGGGATCGATGCGGATGTCGGCCTGTTCGTCGGCCTCGGGCATGATCGCCACGGTGCAGGCCGATGTGTGCACACGGCCCTGGGATTCGGTTTCGGGGACGCGCTGCACGCGATGCGCACCCGATTCGAACTTGAGCCGACCATACACCCCCTGCCCTGTCAAGTGTGCGATCACTTCCTTGTAGCCGCCCAGTTCGGCTTCACTGGCCGACACCAGCTCGACGCGCCAGCCCTGCAGCTCGGCGTAACGGCTGTACATGCGCAGCAGATCACCTGCGAACAGGGCACTTTCATCACCCCCGGTACCGGCCCGGATTTCGAGAAACACGCCCCGATCGTCGTCGGGATCCCTGGGCAGCAGCAGAACCTGGAGATCGGCCTCGTACTGTTCGAGCCGCTCGGCCGCGTCGCGCAATTCTTCTTCGGCCAGGGCGCGCATGTCCGGTTCGGACAACCACTCGCGTGCGGTGTCGCGGTCATCCTGTGCCTGCCGCCAGGCAGCAAACACGCGCACCACCGGCTCGATCTCGGCACGCTCACGCGTGAGCCGGCGCAGGCGATCGAGATCGGCCGCGCTATCGGGTTCGGCGAGCAGCGCATCGATTTCGACCAGCCGCAAATCGAGCTGTTCAAGCCGTTGGTGCACAGAAGCTTTCATGAGGTTTGGCGATCAAGAGCGAATCGGAATATTCAGGGCCCCGACCCCGGACATGGGACCGGCCGGCATGACGCTGGCGTGGGCGTGGGCGTGGGCGTGGGCGTGAAAGACGCTAATGCCGGCGCGCACCCGGTTCGGGCAAGAGGCGCGGCAACAGGGACAGCAGCTGGTTGCGCTCGACCCCTTCGCTACGGTTGAGCGCCGCCAGCGGACCATGCAGGTGCTTGTTGGTGAGGCTGTGCGCGAGGTATTCGAGCACGGCCTCGGGATCATCGCCGCGTGCCAGCAAGCGCCGTGCCCGTTCGAGCTCGGCCTGGCGCAGGGCCTCGGCATTGTGCTGGTAGTGCACGATGGCGGGCACGATCTCGCGGTTGCTGAGCCAGTGCATGAAATGCTGCACGCGCGCTTCGATGATCGCCTCGGCCTGCACCACGGCCGCCCGACGGGCATCGTTGCCTGATTGCACCAGGCGGCCGAGATCATCTACCGTGTACAGGTAGATATCGGCCAGCCGGCCGATTTCGGGTTCCATGTCGCGCGGCACGGCCAGATCCACCATGACCATGGGCCGATGGCGCCGGATGCGTGCTGCGCGCTCGACCAGGCCCAGCCCCAGGATGGGCAGCGAGGACGCCGTGCATGAGACGACGACGTCGAACTCGGCCAGATGCTCGGGCAGGGACGACAGCTTGAGCGTGCGGGCATCGAACTGCCCGGCCAGTTGCTCGGCCCGCTCGAGCGTACGGTTGGCCACTGCCAGTTGCAGCGGCCGTGCCGCCGCAAAGTGCGTGGCACACAACTGGACCATTTCGCCGGCACCGATGAACAGCACGCGCGACTGCGAGAGATCCCCCAGTACGCGCTCGGCCAGGCGCACGGCCGCCGCCGCCATGGACACGGAATGGGCCCCGATGGCCGTTTGCGAACGCACTTCCTTGGCCACCGAGAACGTGCGCTGGAACAACTGGTGCAGCAGGGTGCCCAATGCACCCGCCTGCTCTGCTGCGCGCACCGCCGATTTCATCTGCCCGAGGATCTGCGGCTCGCCCAGCACCATGGAGTCAAGCCCGCTGGCCACCCGGAAGGCATGGCGCACGGCGTCATTTCTTTGGTATTGGTACAGGTGGGGCACCAGTTCGCCGGCTTCGACCCGGTTGAATTCGGCCAGCCACGCGGGCAGCTGCTCGCCCACGGCCGGTTCGGCCGCGCAGTAGATTTCTGTGCGATTGCAGGTGGACAGGATCGCCGCTTCGCGCACCGATGCCCCAAAGGCCGTGCGCAGCGCCGCCAGCGCCGGCTTGACCAGTTCGAGCGGGAACGACACGCGCTCGCGCACCGCCACCGGTGCCGAGACGTGGTTCAGGCCGAAGGTGAGTACATCGAGAGACATGTGCGCCAGAATTGCCTTGCATTGCCAGACTGGGCGTATTATAAGGCGCCATGGCATGCTTGTCGCTCATGGGCGACTTTTGTGACGGGTTTGTGGCGGGTTCAGCAGTCGATTCCAATCCGTAGATGAGTCTGAACTTGGTAGCTGGCAGCCTGTGTTGATGTGTGCAGCCGCCGACCTGTGGGTAGACGGTGGGCAACGCCGTAGGCGTTGTCCACGGGCTATCCAT